>NZ_NFHD01000035.1 GCF_002159185.1 Gemmiger sp. An87 | reverse complement strand
GTTCGGCTATACGGTACATACCGTGCTGGAATACAACTATGTTCTGGCGGTGGAAGTGAACGGCAGCGTGGTGGGCTATGTGCAGACCGAGCAGGTGTTTGACTCCGCCAAGGAAGAGGTGGCCCAGCGTATCAACTACGCGGGCACCGACCGGGAAGGCTGGACCGTAGAGCCCTCCTACCAGATCGCCGTGGGCGAGGATGTGATGGACGAAAACCAGATGGCGGCCGCCATTCTGGAAAGCTCCAGCGACGAGATCCAGAATGCCACCGGTGTTTACGTGAACGATGAGCTGGTGGCGGTGACCACCGAGGGCGATGTGCTGCAGGCGGACCTGGACAGCATGACGGCCCCCTATGAGGACCCGGACAACCCGAACCTGACGGTGGAATTCACCAAGGATATCCGGCTGGAAAACAGCCTCTATTTCACCGACACCATTGTGCCGGTGGAGGATATCATCGAAAAGTTCCACGGAGAAGAGCAGGGCGCTGTTTACTACACAGTGCAGCAGGGTGATACCCCCTGGACCGTGGCAGGCAGCTTCGGCATCAGTGTGGACGAGCTGCAGGCGCAGAACCCCCAGCAGGATTTCTCCAGCAGCTTCTATGTGGGCGATGTGCTGACCATCAGTCAGGCCATGCCTTATCTGCAGGTAAAGCGGACCCTGGTGAGCACCTATCAGGAAACCATTCCTTACAGCACCGAAGAGCAGGAGGATGAAGATCTGGCCTTTGGCACCACCAAGGTTGTGCAGGAGGGCGCGGAAGGCCTGGCTGAGGTGACTCAGCAGCAGGTGTTCTACGGCGATTCCTCCACCCCCAGCGAGACCACGATCATCGACCGGGTGGTGGTGCAGGAGCCGGTGACCAAGATCATTGCCAAGGGCAAGAAGCTTGCCAATGGCGATCTGGCCAGCACCGGCAGCGGCACCCTCATGTGGCCGGTGCCCGGCTACACTTACGTGAGCCGCTGGATGAGCAGCTACCACAAGGGCGCGGACATCTGCGCTCCCTACGGTACCCCCATTTACGCAGCGGACAGCGGTGTTGTGACCACTGCAGGCTACCATTACAGCTACGGCAACTACGTCATCATCAACCACGGCAACGGCTACCAGACCCTGTACGCCCATGCCAGCCGGTTGAACGTACATGTGGGCCAGGCGGTAAGCCAGGGCGACGTGATTGCCTATGTGGGCTCCACCGGCAATTCCACCGGTAACCACTGCCACTTTGAGGTGTATGTGAACGGCGTGCGCCGCTCCGCCCGTGAGTGGTTCCCCTACAAATAAGTGGAAAACCGGTTGAAAACCCGCAAAAAGGCTTGCACTAAGCCGAAAAAACTGCTATGATTAACCTCGGACTTTTCTGGGATTCCCCAGTAAAGTCCGGGGTTTTTTTGCGGAAATTCCGGTGCTTGGTTAAAAAAGGTGCCTTTCTGCGAAAAACATTGTTTGAACCAAAACATAGTTCCCGGATACGTGTGCGCAGCTGGCGCATAGAGGTTACAAAATGCGTAAATACTACTCTCAAACCTTTCATTCCGCGGAAATCCGGTGTATAATATAACAGTTGTGATGCAGTTGAAGCAGAACGCCTCAAAGCGCGCAAAGGAGAGTTATCGTGGAGAAATTTGTTATCAACGGGGGTAAGCCCCTTCAGGGTGAAGTGACCATCAGCGGTGCAAAGAACGCGGTGGTAGCCATTTTGCCCGCCACTATCCTGGCAGCCGATAAATGTGTGATCGAGAACGTGCCCGCCATCAGCGACGTGGCCGTCTCGTTGGAGATCCTCACCGCCCTGGGCGCTAAGGTGCGGATGCTCAATAAAAATACCTACGAGATCGACACCACCCACATCAGCAGCACCGAGGTGCCGGACGATCTGTCCCGTCAGATGCGGGCGAGCTATTACTTCCTGGGTGCTTTGCTGGGCCGTTTCGGATCCGGCCAGGTCGCCATGCCCGGCGGCTGCAACCTGGGCCCCCGTCCCATTGACCAGCACCTGAAGGCCTTCAGCGCCCTGGGTGCGGGCGATTCCGTGGAGTACGGCATGATCAAGGTGAGCGGCAGCCCCCTGAAGGGCGCGCATGTGTTCTTCGACAATGTGTCGGTGGGCGCCACCATGAACGCTATGCTCAGCGCTGTACTGGCCGAGGGCCAGACCGTGCTGGAGAACGTGGCCAAGGAGCCCCACATCGTGGACCTGGCCAACTTCCTGAACATGATGGGCGCCGACGTGCGCGGCGCGGGCACCGACGTGATCCGCATCCGCGGCAAGAAGAGCATGCACGGCTGCACCTATTCCATTATCCCGGACCAGATCGAGGCCGGCAGCTACATGGTAGCCGCCGCCATCACCGGGGGCAACGTGCTCATCAAGAACGTGATTCCCAAGCATCTGGAGCCCATCACCGCAAAGATGGAGCTGGCTGGCGTGACCGTGGAGGAATATGACGACTCCATCCGGGTATGCCGCACCGGCGATCTGCTGCCCTTGAAGATTAAGACCATGCCCCATCCGGGCTTCCCCACCGATATGCAGCCTTTGATGACCGTGCTGCTCACCACTGCCAAGGGTACCTCCATCGTGACCGAGGGCATCTGGGAGAACCGCTTCCGCTATGTGGATGAGCTGGTGCGCATGGGTGCGAACATCCAGGTGGACGGCCAGGTGGCCGTGATCGAAGGTGTGCCCGAGCTGCAGCCCGCGCCGCTGCGCGCTTCCGACCTGCGGGCAGGTGCCGCGCTGGTCATGGCCGCGCTGAGCGCCAAGGGCACCAGCGAGGTTTCGGAGATCGCGCACATCGAGCGCGGCTACGAGGATCTGGTGGAAAAGCTGCAGGGTCTGGGCGCAGACATCCGTCGGGTGGAAAAGCCCGCTACCGGTCTGCCGCAGGCACTGTAACCCACATCTGACCGAAGAAGAAAAAGGCCGCGGAGCTGCGTTTTCCGCGGCCTTTTGTATACATATAGGAGAATTCATGGCATTTTTTACTTCTCTTTATTCCGGTTCCTCCGGAAACTGCTCGGTGGTGCGCTGCGAAGGCAAGTATCTGCTCATTGATATGGGCAAAAGCTGCCGCACCACCCTGAACGCCCTGAAGGAAATGGGGCTGGCTGTGGCGGACATGCAGGGCATTTTGGTCACCCACGAGCATTCCGACCACATCCAGGGCCTGCGGGTGTTTTTGAAGCATTATAATGTGCCGGTCTACGGCTGCAGCGCCACGCTGGACAACCTGCTGGACATGGAGCTGGTGCCCCCGGCGGCTGAGCTGATCGCCATCGAGGGGCGGCCGGAGGAGATCGGCGGCTTTGTGGTGGAGGCGTTTCCCACCAGCCACGACGTGCCCTGCTGTGGTTACCGCATCCGCACGCCGGACGGCGGGGTCATGGCCATCGCCACCGACCTGGGCGTGCTCACGCCCCAGGTGCACCAGGCGCTGGCCGGGGTAAAGCTGGCGGCGCTGGAATCCAACTACGACCGCAATTGCCTGATGATGGGGTCCTATCCCTATCATCTGAAGCGGCGCATCCAGTCCGACCGGGGCCACCTGGACAACGCGGAGTGTGCCGCCAAGGTGCTGGAGCTTTTACAGGACGGCTGCGAGAAGATCGCCCTGTGCCACCTGAGCCGGGAGAACAACACCCCCGAGCTGGCGCTGGCCACGGTGCGGGAGGCGATTCTGTGCGCGGGACTCAAGCCCGGCGAGAATGTGGTCATCCAGGCCCAGAAGCGCAACGAGCCCAGTGATTGGATGGAGTTTTAACAAGTATGCAAAAGATCGATTTGATTTGTATCGGCAAGCTGAATGCCAGCTATTTTGCCGCGGGCGTGGCCGAGTACCAGAAGCGGCTGGGGGCCTTCTGTGAGTTCCGCATCATCGAGCTGCCGGAGGAGACCATCAGCGAGAAGAACGCCAGCCAGGCGGTGATCGACAAGGCCCTGGAGAAGGAGGGCCGGGCAATTCTGGCCAATGTGCGCAAGGGCGCGGCTCTGGTGGCGTTGTGCGTGGAGGGCAAGCTGGTTTCCAGCGAGGAGCTGGCAGCGGCCATTGCGGACCGGGCCATGAGCGGCGCGGGAGATATGGCCTTTGTGATTGGCTCCTCCCATGGTCTGGCCCCTATGGTAAAGCAGGCGGCGGCCATGAAGATCAGCCTGGGACGCATCACGCTGCCCCACCAGCTGGCCCGTCTGGTGCTCACCGAGCAGCTCTACCGGGCGTTTGCCATCAACAACCATATTAAGTATCATAAGTAACAAAAGCGGCCTGCCGGAACCGGCAGGCTGCTTTACGTTTCAAAAGTTTCCGTTTTTGAAAAATTCACAGTTTCGTGGTACAATAACAAAAACCCGGCCCGCACTGCAACAGCGCGCAGGGCCATCACAGAGAGGAGAATCCCCCTTGAATAAAAAATGGATCGCCGCCGCGCTGGCGGTGTGCCTGGCGGTGAGCTTTACCGCCTGCAAAAAAGTAAACGATGGCTACGATGTGACCGAGATCGGCCCGGAAAAGACCAGCGCGCCTTCCACCGTGCAGTCCCAGGCCAGCGCAGCGCCAACCGCTACCCCCAAGCCCCAGGCGGGCTTTGTGGTGGGACCGGTGAAGGATATCGACATCGTGGCCTCGCTGGCGGATTATTCCGCGCCCTCCCAGACTCAGCTGAGCCTGGAGGAGCGGGAGCAGCTGGCGTTCTTCACCCAGAACGGTAAGACCGGTGTGATCGACCTGAAGGGGAATATCGTGATCCCGGCGGAAAAGGATGTGCACTGGTGCCCGGTGTGCGGCATCACCAACGAGGGTGAGACCGAAATTTATAATGCCAAGGGTGAGGTGATCGGCTCCGGCGGGCATGGCCAGTTCGAGAGCCCCATCTATTACGACACCAAGACCAAGGCCCTGTACCTGGAAAACATGGAGACGCTGGTCTCCTGGAACCAGGAGATGCTGAACACGCTGGAGCCGGTGATCGCCACTGTGGTGACCATCACCCCCACCACCCAGGAGGATGCAAACTGGAAGGGGAGCTTTTTGAACGACGAGTCCGCCCCGGTGATCGTGGGTGAGACCGAGGGCTATATGCTCTTCAAGCCGGACGGCACAGCACTGAACAATCAGGTCTATGAGGAAATCCAGCGGGCCAGCACCGGCACCTTCGCGGTGAAGCAGAACGGCCTGTGGGGCTATGTGAACCAGGAGACCGGCGAAGAGATGGTGAAGTGCCAGTATCTGGAGGCCCTGCCCTTCAACGGCGACCGGGCCGCGGTAAAGGCAGAGAGCGGCTGGGGTTACATCAGCCTGACCGGCCGCCAGAAGACCAGCATGGACTTCCTGGGCGCGGCCAGTGCAGCGGATGAGTCCACCGCATGGGTGCGCACCGCCGAAGGCTGGGGCGTGGTGAATCTGAGTGATTATCCCCCGCAGGCCAGCTGAGCAGAACGGAATTAAAAAAGCAAAAGCCCACCGGTGAAAATTCGCGCCGGTGGGCTTTTCTGTTGCAGAAGGGGAAGAGTCTGAAAACAAAAAAGAAAAAGACCTGAAACCAAAGTTTCAGGTCTTTCTGGTGGAGATAAGCGGGATCGAACCGCTGACCTCTTGAATGCCATTCAAGCGCTCTCCCAGCTGAGCTATACCCCCAGATATTTGCTGCCGTTTTGCGACTACTTGATTATTATAGCAGGAAATGTGGGACGTGTCAACAGAAAAAGAAAAGTTTTTTCAATAAAATGAAAAAAAGCGAACGGCCCTTCAGAAAGGGACAAACGGTAGCCTTTTCACGGTGGAATGTCTGCTGCCCCGGATTGGTTTTCCACCATGAAGAGGATTCATGGTGGAAAAGAAAAAGACCTGAAACCGAAGTTTCAGGTCTTCTGGTGGAGATAAGCGGGATCGAACCGCTGACCTCTTGAATGCCATTCAAGCGCTCTCCCAGCTGAGCTATACCCCCAGATGTTCGCTGCCGTCTTGCGACTGCTTGATTATTATAGCAGGACTTATGCCAATCGTCAATACTCAATTTGAAAAAATTTTACTTTTTTCGACGCAGAGCCGAAAAAGCTCCGGTTGTGCTGTTTGAGGCAAAGCGGTACAGAGGGGAATGGGCCAAGGTTACAAAAGTCCCGTGCAAGGATTTGATGGACGGTTATGACGGTATCCTGTATGATAATACCATAAGGTTAGTTATTGCTAACTGCGAGAGATCAGCCACCGGCTTCCGGGGATGCCGCTCTGCGGCGGGCCGGGGTCTGATCCGCTCCGATTCCATAACCTTCCATAACAAAAAACGCCAGAGGGCGGCGCCGGTTTTGTTTCCGGCGCCGCCCTCGGCGTTTATAGCATATGCGGAACAATCAGAACAGCCGCTGGCCCTGCACGTACTTGGCGCAGGGAGCGCCATCGCCCAGGTAGACCATCCGCTCCAGCCGCTCGGGCAGGCTGCACAGCCGGGTGGTGGGCAGGGTGGAATCGTCCATCACAATGGCGTCGAACTCGTAGCCGGGCTCAAAGCTGCCCACCTTGCCGAAGAAGGCGCCGCCGCCCTTGGTGGCCAGATACAGCACCTCGGGCATGGTCAGGGCGGGGGTGTTCTGGTCCACCAGACGCCAGCGCAGCTTGGAGCACTGGATGGCGTCGGTCATGGCACGGAAGATGGACAGATGCGCGCCGCCTGCCACGTCGCTGCCCAGGCCCACCTTCTGGCCCTCCAGCAGGTAGCTCTTGATGGGGGCAATGCCGGAGGAAACGTTCATGTTGGACTGGGGGCAGTGGGCGATGAACACGCCGTTGGCCTTCATGCGGGCACGCTCTTCCGCGCCGCTCCATACGCAGTGGGCCATCACGGTGGGGCACTCGCCGCCGAACAGACCAAACTGCTCATAGGCCTCGCCGTAGAACCGGGTGCCGGGGCACAGCTCGCTTACCCATTTGATCTCGGAAAGGTTCTCCGACAGGTGCGACTGCATGGGCACGCCGAACTCCTTCTGCAGCTTGCCCAGACCGGCCATCAGCTCGTCGGTGCAGCTGGGGGTGAAGCGGGGGGTGAGCATGGGTTTGCTCTTGGTGAAGGCGGCGCTGTCCAGCAGCCACTGGCGGGTCTCAGCCAGGGATTCCGCGCAGGTTTCCCGCAGGATGTCCGGGCTGTTGCGGTCCATGTTCACCTTGCCCACGTAGCAGCACAGACCGGCCTTCTCCAGCAGCTCCATCAGCTTGAGGGTTGCGGGCCGGTGAATGGTGGCAAAGATGCAGGCGCGGGTGGTGGCGCTGTGCAGCAGCTGCTGGGTGAAGATGCCGTAAGCCTTCTCTGCATATTCCGGGTCGGCGAACTTGCTCTCTTCGGGAAAGGCGTTGGCCTCCAGCCACTGCAGCAGCTCCATGTCCATGCCCAGGCCCCGGTAGGCGTACTGGCTGGCGTGCACGTGCAGATCCACCAGGCCGGGCAGGATCAGCTTGCCGCTGTGGTCCTCCACGGGCAGGTCCTTGTACTGCTCGGGCAGCTGGGCGAATACGCCCGCCACCTTCTGTTCCACACATACCAGATAACTCTCGGGATAGATGGCCAGCTGGCCGGGAGCGGGGGTGAAGAAGATATTGCCCTTCAGGGCAAACGAGGTCTTGTTCATGAAGTACTCCTTATAATTACATTATATATGCAAAATAACATCTTAGAAAACGGCCGCCGAATATTATAACGGAATTCACGCAAAAGGGCAAGGGGAAAATGCAACAGAAAATCTCTTGCATTTATGGTGGTTTTATTATATAATAGCACTGTTCGGACAGAGCCAAAACGGTGCGCTGTTCGGCATACGGATGCGGGCCCTGTGCGATGGGGCCCCATGAACCATGTCAGGCGGGGAACCGAGCAGCATTAAGTGGTCTGCCCTGTGCGCCGCAGGCAGCCTGCATCCGTATGCCAAGCAGCGCAAAGGCAGGCGCATTGGCGCTTGCGGGCCTGTCCGTTTTTTGTACCGGCAGAAAGGAGGGCACGGCAGGATGTATCGGGCGCTTTACCGCAAATGGCGGCCCCGCACCTTCGAGGACGTGGTGGGCCAGCAGGGCATTGTGTCGGCCCTGAAAAACCAGATCGCCACCGGCCGGGTGGGCCACGCCTACCTGTTCACCGGTACCCGGGGCACCGGCAAGACCACCTGCGCCAAGATCTTCGCCAAGGCGGTGAACTGTCAGGACAAGACCAGCCCGGACCCCTGCGGCGTCTGCCAAATCTGCAAAGGCATCGACGACGGCTCCATCCTGGACGTGGTGGAGATCGACGCCGCCTCCAACAACGGCGTGGACAACATCCGCGACCTGCGGGACGAGACCGCCTATACCCCCAGCGCCTGTGCCTATAAAGTATATATCATCGACGAGGTGCACATGCTTTCCATTGCGGCGTTCAACGCGCTGCTCAAAATCATGGAGGAGCCGCCCAGTCATGTGATCTTCATTCTGGCCACCACCGAAATTCACAAGGTGCCGGCCACCATTCTGTCCCGCTGCCAGCGGTATGACTTCGGCCGCATCAAGCCGGAGGACATCGCCGCCCGGGTGAGCTACGTGGCCGCCCAGGAGCAGCTGGAGCTGACCGAGGGCGCGGCGGCGCTGATCGCCCGCCTGGCGGACGGCGCGCTCCGTGACGCGCTGTCCATCCTGGACACTTGCGCCGGTGTCTCCACCCAGATCGACGAGGAGCTGGTGCGGCGGATGGCCGGTGTGACCGACCGCAGCTACCTGTTCCGGATCAGCGAGGCGCTGCACAACAAAAACGCCACCGAGGCTCTGGCCGAGGTGGCCCAGCTGCGCCAGCAGTCGGTGGACATGAAGCGCCTGTGCGAGGAGCTGATCGCCCATTACCGCAACCTGATGCTGGCGGCGCTTCCCGGCGGCAAGGCCCTGCTCAGCGGGGTGGCCCCGGAGGAGGAAGCCCAGTATCTGCAAACTGCCGAAACCATCCGCCAGGGCGAGAGCGTGCGGGCCGTGCGCCTGCTGGGCTCCGCGCTGGAAAAGATGGGCCGGGGGACCGACCAGCGCATCGAGCTGGAGTTGGCCCTCTTTGCTCTGACCGAAACACCGCAGGCTGCCCAGCAGCCGGTGCAGGCCGCCCCGGTGCAGACAGCAACGGCCCAGCAGCAGGCCCCGGCCTTTGGCCAGCAGAGCGCGGCCCCCTTTGCGGCAGCACCCTTTGCCGCCGCCGATCCCGCCCCCTTCGCGGTGCGCCAGCCGGAAGCCTCGGCCCCGGCGGCAGCCGCCCCCAAGGCGGCAGCGCAAAGTGCCGCGCCCCAGAGCCAGGACCTTCCGCCCTGGGAGCTGGATGCGCCCCCTGTGAGCGCAAAGGAGGCCCGGGAAATGGCAAAACCGGCGGACGCGCCCATTGCGGCGGCCCAACAGCCGGAACCCCTGCCCTGGGAGGCAGAGCCTATCCAGCAAAAGGAGGTTCCGCCCCCGGTGGAGCAGGCCCAGCCCAAGCGGCAGAGCCTTGCGGCCCCCGCCAAGGGCGAGCCGCCCCAGCCCTTTGAGCCCTGGCCCCAGGTGGTCGCCCTTCTGGAAACCCGGGACCGGCAGCTCTATTCCCACCTTCACAAGTCCCGCGCCGTGTACGACGGCCGCCGGGTGCTGATCGAAGGCGGTCCAACCTTCCGAGACTTCATCCGCGTGAACAAGGAATCCCAGGAGATCTTGAAACAGATCATCCAGGAGGTGACCGGCGTGCGCTGCGGCATTGGCCCTTATGTGGACAAGTCCAAGGCAAACGGTGTGTCTCACACGGTGGAGGATACTTTAAAAGAACTCGCGGCCCAAGGGGTCGACGTGGTCTACAATGACAAATAAGCTAAGGAGAGAACAACCATGAAAGCAAGACTGCCCCAGGGCTTTGGCAAGCCCGACGTGAACGCCCTGATGCGCCAGGCCCAGAAGATGCAGGAAGAGATGAAGGCCAAGCAGGAGGAGCTGGAGAACACCGAGTACCAGGCTTCCGCTGGCGGCGGCATGGTTCAGATCACCATGACCGGCAAGCACGAGATCACCTCCATCAAGATCAATCCTGAGATCGTGGACAAGGACGACATCGAGATGCTGGAGGATATGGTGGCCGCTGCCGTGAACGAGGCTGTTCGCGTGGTGGACGCTGACTCCGACAAGGCCATGCAGGAGCTGACCGGCAACGCCAACTTCCCCGGCCTGTAAGGAGCGATCAGCATGGGATACAACGCCGCGCCGCTGGAGCGGCTGGTGGAACAGTTTTCCAAATTCCCCGGCATCGGGCGCAAAGGCGCCACCCGCATGGCCTATCAGGTGCTGAGCATGCCCGCCGCCGAGGCGGCCGAGCTGGCCAAGGCCATTGAGGAGGCGCATACCAAGCTGCACCGGTGCAAAATCTGCCAGGATTACACCGAGAACGACCTGTGCAAGGTCTGTTCCTCGCCCAAGCGGGATCATTCGGTGATCTGCGTGGTGGAAAGCCCCCGGGATGTGACCGCCTTCGAGCGTACCCGGGAGTACAATGGATTGTACCACGTGCTGCACGGCTTGATTTCGCCCATGGATGGCATCGGCGCCGATCAGCTTTGTGTGAAGGAGCTGCTGGCCCGCCTGCATGACGGCGAGGTGAAGGAGGTCATCATGGCCACCAACCCCACCGTGGAGGGCGAAGCCACCGCCATGTATCTGGCGAAGCTCATCAAGCCCCTGGGCATCAAGACCACCCGCCTGGCCTATGGCCTGCCGGTGGGCTCCAGCCTGGAATACGCCGACGAGACCACTCTGTATAAGGCGCTCAGCGGCCGGGGAGAGCTGTGACCGGCTTGACAAAGCCGGCCGCAGCGGGTTATACTTTGTAAACAGAAACCAAGGGCGCACACCAGAGGAGGTGACGAAATGCCCGAGCAGGTGAAAACCAAACAGATCGCCGCCAACCGGCAGGCACGGCACGAGTATTTCGTCATGGAAAGCCTGGAAACGGGCATCGAGCTGGTGGGCACCGAGGTGAAAAGTCTCCGCATGGGCCAGGTGAACATGAAGGACTCCTGGGTGGATGTGGAGAACGGGCAGCTGATCGTGTACGGAATGCACATCAGCCCCTATGAAAAAGGCAATATCTTCAATCGGGACCCGCTGCGGCCCCGGCGGCTGCTGGCTCATAAAAATGAGATCCGCAAGCTGGCGCAGGAGATCAAATTGCAGGGCTATACCCTGATTCCGCTTTCGCTTTATTTCAAGCATGGCAGGGTAAAGCTGGAGCTTGGCCTGTGCAAGGGCAAAAAGCTGTACGACAAGCGGGCCACCGCGGCCCAGCGCGCCGCCCAGCGGGACATTGACCGGGCCATGAAAACACAGCGGCGGTAAGGCCGCAAACCAAAAGCGCACATTCGCTTTCCGGGCGGAATTTCCGCCCTTTTATGGGGATGTAAAGGTTTCGACGGGGAGAGGAAAGCGCGAGCAGCGGGTAGTGGATGGGGGCCACACTCTAAACGCCTCCGAAAAAATAGCTAACAACAATAAATTAGCTGTCGCTGCCTAATTATAGGCGGCTGTCCTGCCTGTCTTAGTACCGAACAGGGCCAGGGCATCGATTAGGTACTGAACGTGAGCAACCTTAAGCTTTGCGGGCGGCCATGAACTCATGAAGCTACCAATGTGTCGGCCTGTTTGCCGGCCTGGCACAAAGGAAATGTTGTAGACAAACTGCACCCGGAGATACTCTCGTGGACTTCTTTTCGGACGCGGGTTCGATTCCCGCCATCTCCACCAAGTGAAACGCGGTCGAACCCGGCGGGAAGCCTTGATTTATCGGGGTTTTCGCCGTCGGGGTCGCCGCCGTTCAGACTAAGCACTACGCTTTCGAGCGTGGTGCTTTTTTCTTTTTCCTGGGCGGATATGTTAAATTGCACAAAGGCTGAATCGTCCGAAAGATAGATGTCGTGGACGAAGGTGTTGACCAATCGCTGCTTGTAGATTTCGTCCTGCTCATCCGCTGCGCGCCGGAACTGCTCCAACATGAAAAGCAGTTGATCGCGGGAATAGATGGGGGCAGCCGGTGGCTCCTCGATGGATTCCATGCGATAGCGCAAAGCGGCCTCCTGCTCCTCCAATTCGCGCAGTCGGGAGGAAAGACGCGCACTGTCGGTCCCGTCCTCAATAGCGCGCAGGATATTGTCTTGTTTCTTGGTGCATTCCAGCAGTTCGGATTCAAGCATTTCCTTCTCAGGGTTGATGATGTGCTGCTCGGCCTCCTGCACCTGCACAACACGGTCGGCGATCTGCTCTAATTTTCCCGGGGCAAGGATGTGCTCCGCCGTGGCGGAAACAATCAGGTCCTCCAAAAAGGACTTTTCAATATTCCGCTTGTCGCAACTGTGCGAAGTATGGTTGGAACAGGCGTAGTAGTAGTGCTTGTCACCGTGCTTTCCGGTGCCACAGATGCCCTTCATGGCACCACCGCATATCTGACAATACAGCTTGCCAGATAGCATATAGTTCGCTGCCTTAGATTTTACACCCCGGCCCGCCTTGTTTTTTTGGACCATGGCCTGCGCTTTGTCCCACAGTTCCCGGTCAATGATGGCGGGGATGGCGCCCTCCACCCGGACGTTGTGGGCACGGCTGATATAGGTCCCGATGTATTGCTCGTTGGTGATAATACGCAGGATGCTATTTTTGTTGAAAGTTCCACCGGTGGCCGTGCGCACGCCCTTGGCGTTCAAGTCGGCCACGATCTCGGCGGCGGTGCGCCCGGCGGCGTACTGCTCAAAGATATAGCGCACGGCCGGGGCTTGGCTCTCGTCAATCACATAGTTGTGGTCTTTGTCGGAGGTGAGGCCTAGTGCGCGATATCCCCCCAGGCACTTGCATTTTAGGGCGCTTTCGCGGATGCCTCGGCGCAGCTTTTGGGAGAGCTCGGCGCTGTAATACTCTGCGAGGCTTTCCATGAGCCCTTCCAGAATGATACCTTCCGGGCCATCTACGCTGCTTTCGGCGGCGTAGTATATCTTGACCCCGTTCTTACGCAGCCGGCTTTTATAGATCGCACTGTCATAGCGGTTGCGGGCAAGCCGGTCCGTTTTCCAGCAGATCAGGGAATCAAAGGCGCCCTTGTCACTGTCCTGCATCATCCGCTGGAATTGAGCCCGGTTGTCTGTTTTGCCGGAAATGTGACGGTCAATATATTCGTGGCAGATTGTCAGGCCGTGGGCCTTTGCCCACGCCATGCAATCCCGGCGCTGTCCCTCTATACTCTGTTCAGTCTGGCCGCTGCCGCCACTGTACCGGTAGTAGGCCACCAGGCGCTGGCCGGCCTCGGCGGATTTGTTTTTTCTTGCCATGCTTTGCCTCCTGTTATTCAGAAAAGGAAACATCACAGAGAGTTGGAAGCGTATATTCGCCACCGTCCCAAGTGTATGTCGCGGTGAATTGCGTGCGAATGAGAGCCCCGAAAGAATTTTGAGAATCCACATAGGAGCTTACATAGAAATAATCATCGTCCCACGAAATATCCCACGCAGAACTGTCATTGGCTTCTGGAAATTGAGCTGTGGCCGGCGCTTTCAAGTAGGACTTGATATCGGATATAGCAGCGTTGCAGAGAGTGATAGACTGTAAGCTGTCCAAGAACACATCGGAAACCGGGTTTACACAAACACCGTCCACATAAATGTCCAGATCACCGCTATATATTTTGGTGACTGCTCCATCATCATCAAAGCGTATAGTCACAGGGTTGTGGTTGTACTGGGTAAACGCCTCGTGTGTGCCAATGGCCATCGTTGTGGATATAGATAAATCATCGAAACCGCAGTCAATCATGGCGTTCTTCATATTCAAATACTGCTCTAGGGGATATCCTATTCTGTCGGCATCGTCCTGATCGGGATTTGGCGTTGGCGTGGGCTGCGTCAGTTCCAGTAAAACGTGGTAAGAAACGGTGACAGGAACATCGGGCTTGTAAGAATATCCTTTGAAAAAAGAATAGTTGCCATCAATAATGATACTGCCGACAGTTCCGACCTCACTTTCGGATAGCGTTGAAATCTCATCCGTGGACACATTGGTAAATCCGGCATCGGACAACTGATCAAGAACAACATCCAAAGGCTGTCCCTGGTATTCATTGGAGGAGAAGGGGACGGAAACAGAATCACCGCTGCCACACGAAGTTAAGAAAAGGGCTGAGCATAACAACAGAAACAAAACAATCTTACGCATAAAAAGCCTCCCTTTACGCATTGTCTATACTTGGCCTAAGTATATCATACAAGAGTTAATTAAATCAACAAAAAGCACCAGAGCCAAAGCGGCCCTGGTGCTTTTTGCTTTTAAGTAGAATGGCGGAACGGTTCCGATGCACGATCAAGCATTACCCGGCGGAGGTAGACGAGCCTTCCTCCGTGTTTTTTTCATCCGCGACCATATCCAAATAGTCACGGGCGGCGGCAACGGCTTCGGCAGAAGCGTCACTGATTCCAGACGGAGCCAGTTTTGCAACCAAGTTATCCACATAGCGCATAATCGCGGCGCGATCTGTGTCGCTCAGTTCCAAAAATGCAGCAATCACAGCCTCTTCGCGCTGGGTCAGCTTGTATTCGCCGGAAAGCCGTGCCAATATCGACGGTTCATCCTGATTGAACATATCCCCCTTGCCAGTGCGTAGCCACTCTTCATTGACATTAAACTCACGACAAATGGCAAGTATAGTGCGCTCGGATGGGTTGTTTTTACCATTCTCTAAAAGACTGATTGACGAATTCTTGATTCCAATGCGAGAACCGAAGGCGCTCATAGTCAAATGATAATGACGTCGAACGGCTTTGATTCTTTCGTTCATTCGGCATTCACCTCCTTTCAATATGAATTTTACCACACAAATTTAGTTTAATCAACACATGCAGTGAAAATTGCCTTGACAAAATTAGTTTAACAAAATATAATTGAGGTGTGAATTAGTTCAACAAGAAAATGAGTTGAATTAACAAACATGAAAGGAGTGGGCGCAAATGGAAACTGGCACAAGGCGGAAAAGCCGGGAAACGCATATCACACAAAAAATAGAAGCCTATCTGCGCAGATCACACAAATATATGATGTCACTGCGGAGTAAAAGGGACCCGGACGAGTACGAGGCTCTTCTGAAAATTAGGTCCGAGATTGGTTCGGAGTTACGGAAGCTGAAATTGAATGACCAAAGAAAGGAGCGACAGCAATGAGTGAAAAGGAAATGGACACCCGCCGGATGATCGAGCAGTTGAAGAAGCTGCCCGAGAAGGCACAGGAACGCATCGGGTATATGATCGAAGGTGCCCATCTGGTGCACGATAACCGGGTGGACGACCCGAACAACGCCAAAAAAGGCGCATAAGGAGGAATCGAGATGGCCGAACCCCGGGCAGATGCCCCCGAAATCATCACTGCCAGACAGGCCGTGGCCCTGGTGGAACTGATGAATGTATTCTACAGCGACCCTCGAAACGTGGCCGCCTATGAAGCGTGGAAAAAAGAGCGGGAAAAAGAATCCGCATGAGGAGGAAGCAGCTATGAAAAGGTATCTGTTCGGCCTGCGGGCCGTCTGCGAATTGTTGAAGGTGATTTTCCTGGGCTTGGCGCTGGCAGCACTCTGCCTGTTCTCGGCGTGGGCAGAAGGCGGGCTGCCGCTGTTTGTGGCGGCGCTGGCTATTGTCGGTTGTCTTGCCTTGGACAATGCTCTTTGGGGCGTGATCATGCTGGCGGAAGCGAAAATTGAGCGCATACAACGGGAAAACGCCCGGCGCAAGCGGGCTGCCGCCCGGCGTGAGCAGTGGAAAAATCGCTGGCAGAATTGGTTCATGGAACAGCAGCAGGAGGAAGCGTAATGGAACAGGACTTCTTGGAAATGAGCCCGGAAAATCAGTACCGGGAACTGTGGGCGGAGTACATGGGCGCCCGCCCGGGCAATGAGGAATTGTTGCAGTGGATGGAGCGGGAGGGCTTTTTCGAGGCCCCGGCGAGCGCCAAACACCACGGGAACGCCCCCGGCGGGCTGTGCCAGCACAGCATCAATGTGGCAATGGAGGCACTGGACCTGTGCGCAACCCCGGCTTTCAAAGGGGTACCGCCGCAAGAGGCTGTTGCCGCCGCCCTCCTGCACGATATCTGCAAGATCGGGAAGTACCGGCTCGGCAGCGACGGCAAGTATCACTATACGGACAACCGGGTGCTGGGCCATGGCTCGGAGAGTGTGATCTTGGCGCAGCGATTTATACAGCTCACCGATGCTGAGCAGGTGGCAATCCTGTGGCACATGGGGCTTTACGGGGACCCGGACAAGGCTTCGACGTTGAGCCGGGCATACACCATTTACCCGCTGTCCATGCTGCTGCACTTTGCCGATATGATGGCTACATACTGCGATGAAAAGTGACCAAAAGTGGTTTGTACCAAAATGTGGTACAAACCAAAACTGCGCTTATGCGTAATAATTTCCGGGAGTGATTGCCGTTGAACAGTAGCAAGCAGCGCCATGATGGCGGAGCGTACCGCCGGTGCAAAACCATGATCACCGCCCACGCCAAGAGGGGCAAGGACCGGTCGAAGGCCGGGAAAAGAAAGAAGGCGAAAAAGTAATGGAGCACATTCTTTCTCTCTCCTATGGCAAAGATAGCCTTGCGTGTCTGGGAGCTATCGAACAATTAGGATGGCCGATTGATCGAATTGTCCACGCAGAGGTGTGGGCCACCGATACGATTCCGGCGGACCTGCCGCCGATGGTTGAGTTTAAGGCCAAGGCAGACAAGATCATCAAGGAGCGGTGGGGGATTGCGGTTGAACGTATAAGGAGCAAGTACACATACCAAGACGGATTTTACATGGTTTGCGGGAAAAACGGACGCGCATCAAAAAGCAAATGCGCCGGCAAGATTTATGGGTGGCCTTTTCAGCGCGGCCCGTGGTGCAATTCGAGGCTGAAACAGCATGTGCTTGAAAAGCTCCCGAAGGAAGCTGTGCAATACGTTGGCATCGCTTGCGATGAACCGGGACGGTTTCATGTTTTTGGAGAAAAGAAAAAAAGTCCTCTCGTTGAAGCCGGTTGGGATGAAGTGTCCTGCCGCCGCTGGTGTGAGGAAAACGACCTGCTTTCGCCTATCTATACTACGGCGACCAGGGGGGGGTGTTGGTTCTGCCATAATCAGGGGGTCGAACAGTTGCGGCTCCTCCGCAGGAACTACCCTGACCTATGGGCGCTGATGCTCAAATGGGACAATGACAGTCCAGTTACATTCAAAGCGGATGGCCACACCGTGCACGACTTCGACGAACGGTTTGCGCTGGAAGATCAGGGCGTAGTGAGCGCAGACGAACCGTGGAAGTGGTCGTACCTTGAAGAGGTGCAGTTGAAGTGGAGGTAGCGATGATAATACAGCGAGCGATAGCGACTGGAATTTTGTGCATCATGCAGGGCATTGCATACGGAATAGTTATATTGGCTTTCTTTTTGCCGTGGGTAGCAATTTTATGGATTTGCGAGAGGTGCAACAAGTGAAACATCTCGGTGACATCACTCAAATACATAACGCGCCGTTTGTGGATTGCATCACATTCGGAAGCCCGTGCCAAGACCTTTCCATCGCGGGGCGCCGTGCGGGGCTGGCCGGAGAACGAAGCGGGTTATTCATGGAAGCGGTGCGCATTATCAAAGAAATGAGGGAACAAAGTGGAGGAGTATATCCAACTTTCGCTATTTGGGAAAATGTTCCCGGAGCCTTTTCAAGCAACAGAGGAAGGGACTTCCAAGCCGTGCTGGAAGAGCTTGCAAGCGCAGCCGAGGCGGGGGGGGGTATTGCTATTCCTGAACCTCCAAAAGGCAAGTGGAGCAAAGCGGGATACATTGAAGGAGATCAATGGAGCATTGCGTGGAGAACCTTTGATGCTCAATTTTGGGGAGTGCCCCAGCAAAGAAAGAGAATCGCGCTTGTCGTGGATTTTGGAGGACAACGTGCCGGAGAAATACTATTTGAGCGTACGGGCGTGCGAAGGGATTCTGAACCGAGCATCCCGCCGTGGCAAGGCGTTGCCCGAAATCCTGCACACTGCACTGCTGGACATGATCGAGTGGTGGAGGCGGCAGGAACACTAAGACTGGATAATGGGAACGATAGCCCGTTTGCTGGGGCGGAATCATCACCAACAATACGCCCTGGGGCCGGGCCGAATGGAACAGCAAATGTTGCTGTGTGTTATTCCATAGGGAACGGGCAAACAAATCAGGCGCGTATCAGCGAAAAAGCACGAGCCCTCGATTGTATGCATGATGCGCAGGCTATTGTGTTCAGAAAAGCGACAAAACCCCATAACAAAAGCGAGCCTCCGAGGTGGGAAGAAAGCGAAGTTTGCGGAACATTGAACCTCTTTGATACAGGGGAATCGAGAGCAAACGAATTGGTGGTTTTTTCCAAAGAGGCATACAACACAGGGGGAAATGCTAGTTGCTCGCTGGGCATATTGATGGGCGAAACGGCGCCGACGATGCGCGCCGATACACATCCGTCAGGGGTTGCATATATGAGCCAACGTATTTTGCGATGGATAACCCGCCGTCTGACCCCCACCGAGTATGAACGCTTGCAAGGGTTCCCGGACGGGTGGACGGACATTGGGGAATGGCTGGACACAAGGGGAAAACGCCACAAGTCGGCGGATGGGCCAAGATACAAGGCGCTGGGCAATTCCATTGCCTTGCCGCAGTGGTGGTGGATAATTTGCAAGATGGCGGCGTACCTGCCCACCGGCGCTACACTGGGCAGCCTTTTTGATGGCATTGGAGGATTTCCTCTTGTGTGGGAAAAACGCCATGGAGCGGGGACGGCGCTGTGGGCGAGCGAGATTGAAGAATTTCCCATTGCGGTTACAAAACGGAGGTTTCCTGAAAGTTGACCTTGAAGGTAAGGACGCCAATGTCCTTGCCAATTCAAAGCAGAGAGGAGAACGACTATGTTTGAACAGGACGGAAAGCTGATCATCGAGTGGAAGGCTGGTGCGGACGGGGTGAACCTGGAAGCCAGCGGCCTTTCTGCCGATATCCTGAGCGCCCTCGCGGTTGTATCGGGGGAGGAAATCAGGGCCTTTGCCCTGCCTGAAAAATTTGACCAGAACCTTGCTGTGTTCCTGGACACCGTACAGAGCCAGGCTCTGTACGGCGGCCCGCAGCCTATCCGGGGTGGTTTGATCTTCATAGACGATAACATGGTGGTGGACAACCTGAGCTGACAATTTCTTGCTGGCGGCCCGGAAAGACGGGCGTATATGCGGCGGCTTCGGAAGGCCGCGACCGAACTCCCCGGCCGCAGTGCGGGTTCGACACCCGCCCGCCGCTCCAAAAGGCTTATGCCAAAAAAGGGAGGACTTGACGATGAATAGCAATGCAATACGAAAGGCGTATTTACCGCTTACCAACTGCGACCTCAATCAAATTGCACAAAGCGGGCAATGTTTCCGCTGGGCGATGATTGCCCCCGGGGAATACATCGTGCACGACGGACACGACCAGGCTTTGTTAAAGCAGCGCGGCAACCTGCTGGCCCTCGAATACTACGGCGACCGGCTGGCGAAATGGATGCACTATCTCGATGTTGAAACGGACTACGACGGCATCTTGCATTCCATCCCCGCGGCGGACAAGTACCTGCGCGCGGCTGCCGACCGGGCCAGCGGGCTGCGAATCCTGAATGCAGACCTATGGGAGATCATGGTGAGTTTCATCATCAGCCAGAACAACAATATCCCGAGGATTCGACGCACGGTAGAGGCTATGTGCGAGCGACTGGGAGAACCCCGGCAAGGCCCGGCGGGCACCTATTACACCTTCCCCGACCCGGCGGATTTGAAAGACGTTCGCCGCCTGCAAGGGTTGGGGTTGGGGTATCGTGACAAGTACATTGCCCAACTGGCGCGAAATGTGGCATCCGGCAGGGTGAAGCTCTCTAAGCTGCACACCATGACCACCGAGGAAGCCCACACCTACCTGAAAAGCATCTATGGCATCGGGGAAAAGGTGAGCAACTGCATCCTCCTGTTCGGACTTGGCAGGAAGGAAGCCTTTCCGGTGGACACCTGGATGCGCAAGATCATCGGGCGCGAATACGGCGGAAAGTTTCCCGTGGAGCTTTACCCCGAAACTGCCGGCGTAATGCAGCAGTATATGTTCTTCTCGGAAAGGAGCAGCAGAAAGCTATGAGCACCTATGACCTTCTGACCTATCAAGGCAAGAGCCTTATGGAATGGGCGATCATCTGGTTCAATACGGACAACGACACTTTCTTTAAGCTCTACGGGTTCAATTTCAACCCCCACAAATACCCGGGCCTTTACGAGCTGGCGCGCAAACGGGTATACGGGAGCGAAGTATAAAGCGCGCTTGCGCTTAATTATAACTACGGAGGTAAAAGACAATGGCGAAAATCAGTGTACATGACATCCGGGGGCTGTGCGATGCAGGCGTTTTCCGGGTGACAGTCGAGGGCAGCGACGCTTTCATCGAGGAAACGGCAACGGGAAAGCGGGTTTGCCTTACTGCCCCGGCGGCACCCCGCCCCCGCTACGCGGAGCGGCACAGCAGAACGGAACGAATGTTCGGCAGCAAAGACACCTGGAATGTTCCGCCCAGCGTGAACGCGGACAAGGACCAGGGCCAGTACCGTGGATTCCTGCTGATTCGCTGTGAAGAATGCGGCGAGGTCAAGGGGTACTGCGCAAAGCGGGAAACCTATTCGTCCCGGTGCAAGTGCGGCCATGAAACCCCGCTTGAAAAACTGCGCCCCATGTTCGTGAAGTGCAAGTGCGGCAAGGAGTTCCGCTACAAAACCAACCTGACTGATCAGCGGTACACCTACACCTGCCTTGACTGCGGTTCGCCGGTCGATCTGGAAGTCAACCGGCGTGGCACCGCATACGTCACCATTGGCGAGAACGAGAGGGGGTAATCGAAATGGCCAAAACTGCAATGTGTTATTTCGGGCTGGACATGAGAGCCGAAGGCAAGGCCCAATTCTGCAAAGAACAGACCGAGGCATTCTTGCGCTACGTCCGCGAGGACAACGAGCGGATGGATGAAAGCGGAGAGGCTTGCCAATGCCCGGCAACCCCTGCGGCCCCGGCGGGCGTAGACTGGGATGTTGTGGCAATCTATGACGATGCAGGTATTCCCTCCATCATGCACCGGTTTAAGCGCGTGACCAACGCGGAACTTTTTGAGGGTGGCAGCGATGCGGTGCATCCGGCATTTATCATTGGTGGTGAGGTATACGACGAAATCTACATCAGCGTGTACCCGAACACGATGATCAACGGAAAACCGTACAGCCTCCCCTTTACGGAACCGGCAACTGACATCACCATGGAGGACTTCGCGGCGGCCTGCTTCGCCAAAGGCGACGGCTGGCATTGCATGACGGCGGCGGAATGGGGGCTACTGGCAAATATCAGCGCAAAGCTGGGGACGCTGCCTCATGGCAATACAGATCGCGGGCATTGGCACGCTGATTCCGAGGAACAAGGAATCGTTGCGAAAGGCGGCGGAGGCAAAACGCTGGCGGGCAGCGGCCCCGCAACGTGGACGCACGATCACTCTCTGACCGGCGTGCACGACCTGTGCGGCAACGTGTGGGAGTTCTGCCGCGGCTGCCGCATTGTGGACGGGTCCATTCAGGCGGCGCAGAACAATGACGCTGCGTTGCCGGAAACAGACCTTGCAGAAAATGGCGACGACTGGCACCCCGTTCTGGACAATACCGGCAAGCCTATCTTTGGGGGTATCGAGGGCGACGCCGTAGTGTTCACCACCGGAGAATGCGAGCGAGGGTATACCGGGTGCCGGTGGGGCGATGTGGTAATGCGCTGCGAAAGCGAACAGCTGAAAGCCCTGGCCCTTTATCCTGGCGAAAAAGAAAGTTACTGCTGGGTGGATAGCTCCGGCGATGAATATTGCCTCTATCGTGGCGGCTACTGGAACCACGGGTCCAACGCCGGGGTGTTCTACGCGAGCCTGTACAGCCCGCGGTCGTTCTCCAGCAGCGGCATCGGCGGCCGTTCCGCTTATTTCGTGAAGCACTGAACACCGAAAACTGAATCACTGCACGCCGAGCGTGAGCGAGGCGAGAAAGGGAAAAACAATGGGAAACAGAAACAGAATTGCCCCGAGCTTGGAAGAATTTACACTGGGCGTGATCGTCCTGGTGCTTGCTATCCTTTGGCTTGCGGCGGCGGTTGTCGTGCCGGCCGCCCTGATCAAGCTGTGCTGGCTCTTTCTGCTGGCATAAGGGGGGCGCACTATGAAGATATCTAAGTTTACCAGACTGGTGAAGCAGACCGGCTATTGCTTTGTGGCGGATGTTCAGGGCAGTGGGATGTGGCTTGGAAATGGCCATGCACTGTTCCGGGCGGCCAACCTCCCTCTCATGGAAGGGAGAGAGCAGGTGCGCACTGTGCTGGATATACCCGAAAAGGCATGGGAAAAAATCGTCCTCGAAGAGGAAAGTTATCCCGGCACCACCGACGTGAAAGGGTTTGACCTGTCGGACTGCGTACAGGATGAAAAGCAGACCAAAAAGGTGAGGGTTTCGGCCTCTTTGGATGGCAAGTGGACATCCTGCCGCCGCTGCGATGATGGTGAACTGGTTTTTTACCGCGATGGACTGCTGGCCCCGATCATGGACGACATCGAGGACAGCGATTACATCACTTACACCATCCGCCGAACCGGAAGTGGGCAATCCTATCTTGCGATTCACGATGGCATGAACCTGCTGGCCGTGATTATGCCCATGGAAGTTCTGAGTGACACCTACCTTGCAGAGTTGGCAGAATTTCAGGCGCTATGCACCGAACAGCTATGGCGCGACAAGGCTGTTGCCTCTCGGAGGGCAAACCCCGGGGGCGAGGGCCTGGAAGCTGATGCCGAACAAACCGAAATGGAGGGGCGGAATGAAAATCAGTGAGGCGATGCAGATTCTCGACCCGGAGTGCGGGGAGAAAGAAAAAGACCCCGAGAAAATCAGCATCGCCCAGCGGATGGGGGCGGTGGCATTAGAAAAGCGCCTGCCTCAACTGCCATACCCTGACGGCGACCGATTCATATTAGCTTGCCCGTGCTGTGGCAGCGGAGAATACCTGTATAACGAGGATGGAAACGCAAACGCCTACTGCGGGCAGTGCGGACAGGCCATTAAGTGGCCGGACGATGAATAACCTGCCGACTGGCACCGAGAGAAAGGAATGATTTGCTATGAAAAACGAATACATGATCAGCCTTGACCGGGCTATTGAGATTCTGAACCCGGAACATCGGGAAGATCACCCCAACATGGACGAGATCAACGAGGCTTGCCGCATGGGCATGGAAGCTATGCAAGAGCTGCGCGACCGCGAAAATGCAGAGAATATCCAGGCGGCACAGGCTGAAATGGCCATCTACGAGGCGGCCGTACAGCGATTTGGCGAACAGGCCCAAATCCTGATCGCCGTGGAGGAAATGGCCGAACTGACAAAGGCCCTGCTCAAATATATCCGGTACGGCGGCGCCCGTGAGGTTCTGGATTCGATTGCGGAGGAGAGGGCTGATGTGGAAATCATGCTGAACCAGCTCCATGTGATCTTCGGGGACAACTCGGAATGGGAATGCAAAAAGCTGGACCGGCTGGCGGCATTCTTGGAACCGGACGTGAAGTAATAACCTCAAGCCCTTTGCGGCCGAAAGGCCGCAAAGGGCTTGTATATAGGCATTAAGTTAAGAACCACAAGAGGGAATACACCCGGAACGAATGCCACTGGCACGCGGACCAGATGGGGCAGACACAGAATGAAATTGTTTTCCGGGGGAAAGGCTGGCCCTTTCCCCCGATAATTGCAAGAGTGCACTGACAGGAAGGTGGTCAAGGGAAAGGGTGGAGATTTTCGCTTGCGAAAATACTACCCGGCCTTGACAACCTGAACTGGAAGTGCGAGAAGGAAGCGCGGGAGGAGGAACGATCAAGTGAAAACGACCTACTACCGCGAACAGCGCCATATCTGCGGCAAAGACTACGATTCTGCCGGCTATATGGAAGTTGACCTGTATTCCGTGACCAAGCGACAGCACCAGGCGAGCCGGAGAGCGAAAAGAAAAGAAGCAACCAGCCTTGCAATGCAGGAATACAACGACCGACGGGCAAAAAGGTACTGTGTCCAGCTTGTCAATACCAATTTCACCCAAAACGACTACGCATGGACTGGGACCTATGACGATGATCATTTGCCGGCACCGGGCGATGAAAAAACCGTTGACCGAGATTGGTCAAACTTCATCAAGCGGGTGTACCGCTGGTGCGATAAGCACGATGTGCGCCGCCCGCTGTGGATGATGGTCACGGAATACACCACCAAACTGGAAGATGGAACCACCGTCGGTAGACACCATCACCACGCGATCATACAGCACACCGATGGTTTGACCCGCGATGTGTTGGAAGATTTGTGGCGTGATTCGAGCGGGGCGCCTCTCGGAATGGCTCGCTGCGAACGCCTGCACTTCGAGCATGGCAGCGTTGAGAGCCTTGTACTGTACATGAACAAGAACAAGCGATGCGCTCGCCATTGGAGGCAAAGCCGCGGCTTGGAAAAGCCGAAAACACCACGGCCAAACGATAGCCGGTGGAGCCGGAAAGCAATCGAGGAAGCGAGCACGCTGTACATAGACGACCGGGCATATTGGGAGAAGAAATATCCGGGGTTCACTCTTGGACGGGTTGAAACTAGGGTCAGCAATTCCGGCCAGCGGCACACGCTGGTGATCCTGTACCGCGCGGATTTCAGGACGGCAGCATATCGAGGGCAAAAGAATGGGAGGATAAACCGTTGAGATTGGAACTGAGCGACCTGCCGCCATGGGCCCGCGCCCAGGCGGAAAAACAGCTTGCAGCTTCACGAAGAGACGGGGGCACCATTGCCGCTGCTGCAAAGGCTGCACGGGCAACTGGAAGGGAATTTGACAGCCGCGGGGAATATGAGTTCTACATGGGTACGGTATTGCCCGGGATGGCGGCGGGAGAAATTGTGAAATGCGAACAACATCCACAGTTTATCCTTTTCCCGGAAAGCGAGTACAACGGCATCAAGCTGCGCTCCGTCCGCTATACTGCGGATTTCCGGCTGGACTATGCGGACGGCTCTGTGGAGATAGTCGAGGTGAAAAGCAAGTTTGTCAGAAGGATGCAGCGGGACTACCCTGTGCGGCGGCGTGTATTTCTGGAACAGGTGCGTCCGTTGGGGTGGAAGTTCCGGGAAATTATCACGACAGACACCAAGGAGGACGTTGATCAGTGGAAAAAGCTGGCGCAAAAAAGGAGCTTATGAGCAAAAGCAAATGCCCGCTCTGCGAGCGGTACGCGAAAATGGAAACGACCGACGGCACACTTTTTTGGCTGGAATGGGGTGCCGATGGATTGCCGCGCCTGTACATGGACAGCAGGGGCCGGGGCGGGGGCATGAATGCCTTGTGCATCAATGCCTGCCCGCTTTGCGGCAGCTCACTCGGTAGAATGGAGGCAGACGATGAAGCGGAAAACGGCTAGACCGGCATTTTGGAGAAACAATGCAGCGAAACAAGCCCAGCGGCGGTATTTGAAGGATGGCAAAACGCAGCGCGACCGCACCGAAGAAGCGGAAAAGGCCACGGCAGAGGTTTTTGCTATTTGCATTCTTGCGGCCTTGTATGATAAATACGGCGTCGGGGAAAGCCGGTTGAACAAGGTTGCGGACGCCACAAACGAGTTGGCCATGAAGTATGAGGCCATCAAAAACGGACCGCCCAGGATTTTGAACGGCAAAAAGGTGGCCCCTTACCAAGCAGCAGAATGTATGTTGGACGAAAAAACACGGGGATATTTCCCGGAGGGATTTGTACTGCCGGCGTACAAAATGCCTCGAAAAAGCGAGGTTGTGAAGCTGGCGGCCCAGCGTGCAGCGGCGGCCAGGGTCGCGCGCTTGTATGCCTATGGTGTGCACACTGCGCTCGGATTTGGGGCTGAACGAATAAAGGCCACAATGTTAGAGGCTGCTGAAAACTATCGACAGTTCCGCGATGCCACGGACACGGGGGACTACTACGGATATGCGATACTGGCGAAGAAAATGAGCCAGATTATCCATGCAGATTGTGATGTTGTCGAAGAAGGCGAGGAAAAGCCGATCTTCGGCAATGCGATTTACTGAGGAGGCCACCATGGAACGCCATAACGCGGAGTTGATCATCAAATACTACTATGCAATCCCGGCCATGAAGAGGCTGCTTGCAGAGGAACGCAGAGATCTGGAAGAGGAATGCTTCGGGGTGCGCGGGGTTGCCATGGACGGTATGCCGCATACCACTACCCCCGGCCGGCCGGTTGAAGCTGCTGCTATCGCCTACGAAGAAAGCGGGGCGGCGGAGAGGTGCAAAGAAATAGCGGCCAAGATTGATGCTCTGAACAGGGACGCAGCGAAGATTCGGTGCTCGTTTGATGCCCTGAACGGTAAGTACAAACAGGTTGTCATGCTGCGCTATGGCGGTAGTTACAGTTGGGGTGGAATTTCTGCAAGAATGGGGGTGCCGGATAGCACTTGCCGGTTGTGGAGCCGAAAGGCGGTTGAGTGCTTTGGGAAGGCCCTCGCAGAAGAGCCGGAAGCCTCAGAGATTCTCGCTCGAGCCTCGCACGCGCGCGTATAATGATACCGGGTGTCGAAATGGCTGCAAACTGCCAGAAAAAAGGCGGAGAACACAACCAGATTCAGGCGGAATGACATGGGCGCCAGGGATGGCAAAAAGGCAAAAAATATCAAGTTGCCAAACACGCGACGCGAAGTAATTTCCGGCGCTGCAAAATCCCGCTGGAAAAACAATTTGCGAACCCAAAGAGAAAAGCCCCGGCGGTTGCCGGGGCTTTTCCTTGCACATAAATTGCAAATACGAGCGGTTTTGTATCAAAAAAGCGTTTTTTGTTGTCAAAATTGCCGCTTTCGCAATCAGAAAGGGCGATTTTGTGATTCGTCCAGGTCGATAACATTTATTTCGGGCGGGGATGGCACGGTGGCATAATACCGGCCGTGTTCGTAGTTCTGATCGGTGACGCCATCCCACCAGGTGATGTCACCGTGCTGGCTTTGTGCTGCCTCCATGAGTTGCCGTGCCTGGTCTTCGTCCACGCCGTCAAAAAGCAGGCGGGAGCCATCGGCGAAAGAGGCCACCAGGCGGCAGGCGAGAAAAACTTGCCCGGGGTCATTCTTCGGCATCGGTATCACCTCCTGACGGCTGACAGGGCCATTGAGCGGCCGGGGTGAAACCATCGTGAGCCATTTTGTCGCGGACGGCCTGCAAAACGTAGCTTTGCACACTCTGACCGGATAGGGCCGCCGCTGTGCGAATATCTGTGCCAACGGGAATGAGGGGGCGCAGTTCGATTCGGTCACATTTGGCGTTGTATGCGTCGTTGCCCCGGCGGCGAGATTCGGCGATAGGCATAAACAAATCAAATCCTTTCTTGCACAATTGCAGATTCAGTATAACACGCCGGAGGGGAAAATACTACTGGGCAAACGACGTTAAATCCCAGCGCACGGGAGCCTCAAAAGCACGGCGTTCCGCCTCCTTTCGACGGTCAAGCAGCATTTCGCCGTTGGCACCACGCACGGGACGGCGCAAGCCCTTGCGGATGAACAGGGCGTTTGTGATCAAATCGAGCGTCGAGAGATCGCACAGTGAAAGCTCAGAGGGAGAAGCCTTGCCCCGGGAACCGTCGTTGAAAAGGCTGTGGGCGGCATACAAAGCGGTGATCTGGCTGTCGGTCAGCTCGTGCCGGCGCGCCGCCCGCAGGATGCACGCAAAGGAAATGCCGTCATCGTTCGCATACGATACAGAGATAGAAAACAGTTCCGGGTCCGCCGAGAGAATGTAGATAGCGGCGGTGTAGCCGCCATCGCGCTCTCGTGCAGGGAAGGCCCTGCAAACAAGCCCCATGAGCTGAGAGTAGCGGAAAAAGTGGTTTTTTTGGTCAATCATGGCAATACCTCCTTGAAAGTCACGGACAAATTAAATTTTAGCCGTAGATATGAGAAATTGGGCCGTATCTCCGGCAGAGTACGGCGGCGCAGGACGGGCCATATTTGGAAACAAGCTTTTGCAACTCGTCTTTCAGAGCAGAAGCGATGATGGCTGCCTCCTCCGATGGAAGCAGGGAAACAATCACCGGGCTGGTTCCGTATGTGCAGAAATAGTCAGCCGAACCAAGGTTTACAGAGCCGTTGCAGTAAACCTCACACCAGTACTGATTTTCGTAGGAGCCATAGCCGGTAATGATCGCCTTTCTGCCGTCGCTCAAAGAAACAGCATTACCAACGATGTAAAGACCTTTTGCGCTGCTAAAATTCATTTTGTAATTCTCCCTTCATATTGTGGCAGAGCTACCCATGGGAACAACGCGCCATTCATCAGGGCGGGCCTTTGTGGCGCGAATTGCTTCAAGCGGGGCGGCGTCCTCGCAGATTGCGGCCTGCTTCCAGCGGTAGCTTTGGCAAGTTCTGTTCTTGGTGAGAGCTTCCGGGACGATGTAAAGCTGCTTGTATTCGAGCACGTACATGAGAATACCTCCTTGCAGATTTTGTGCCGTCTGGCTGGGGTCGGGTCGCTTTGTTTCCGGTGCGGCCCGCGAAGGTGTCCGGGGTTCATTTTCGTGGGGTCACGAAAATGGTTGTTATTCAAGGCCCAAGGCCCGGCGGGCGGCACGCTCGGCGTTGTCGGTGAGCTGGCGCTGCCATGCACTGTTGCGGGGTGACCAGCGGAAACCGTTGGATTTGAGGGCGGAGCGGGTGGCCTCGTCGGGCTTGCCGTCAAAAATGATTTGCAAGCGGTTTTGCTCGGCGTTGCGGACGATCTGGAAACCGTCGTACTCCTCAGCAGCGGCGGGGCTAGCCTGCTGTGCCTGGAGCCGGTCAAGCTCCGCCATGCGGGCCTGTACCCGTTTGATCTTGCCGCGCAGGCTGGCAAGCTCGAAGTCGGGCATGGGGCGCTGCGCGAAGGCGGGGGCACTGGCAATGGCCGCATCGTTGCGGGCAGCAGCTTCGTCACTCATGCCGGGGAAACCGCGGAGGGTCTTGTGCTTGCGATACCAGGCATTCATGGCTTTGCCTTCGTCAAGCTGGTGTTGCAGGCGGTGGAGCTGGTCGCCCAGCATTTCGCGGGCGTAGGGGTCGGTCAGATCGACGGGACCCGTGCCAACGCTCTTGATTTTGTCCAAGATGGCTTCGATATCCTTGTACTCAGCCCACAGGCTGTCCTCGCGGGCGTTTTGCCGGGCCTTTTTGCGTACCGGGAAATTACCGGCACCGCACACCAAAACGCTGGGGCAGCTCGCCCCGTTGCGGTTGTAGTCGTTTGTCCACTGAGCCAGGCGGCGGGCGTACCGGTCCAGCAGCGTGTCCAGCTTGTTGTGGTAGTAGGGGCTGGTGGACGCTTTGCAACGCTCGACCAAAGCGGCAGCTTTGTCAACGGCGGCCCGGTATTCGTTGGTGGCGCGGTTTTCGGGGTAGTCACGCATGGACATCATATCGTGTGCCCGGCGGGCTGTGCTTTCGTCGATTGGATAGTAAATCACACCGGCCGATTTTTGGGGTGCAGCCTCGGCGGGCTGCTCGGTGATCGGTTGGGTGGCCGGTTCGCTGCCTGCGCCCGGAGCCGCTGCGATGCCCTCGAAAAGGTTCATTTGTTCGTGCATGATGTTTCCTCCTTGCTGTGTGGTGTGGTTTACAGGTTGAGAAGCAGACGGGCCTTGTCGTCGTCAACGAAGTTTGACCATCCGGCCTCGTGAAGCTCCTCGGCGGCCTGGTGGAGCGTAAGCACGCCGGATTTCACATCGTCGCGCAAGCTCTCTAAAATGCCCTTGATTGGGAGCGGGTCTTTGCACATGGTATCAGATCCTTTCTGTGTTTTGGGTTGTGGCCCATGAGCGCCCCCGCCTTGATGGAGCGGGGCCGGCCTTGCGGGCTGGGGTCGGGTCGCTTTGTCCGGTGCGGCCCGCGAAGGTGTCCGGCGGATTGTGGTGCAGGGTCAAAGCATGGCCCAGTAAACATTCAGGGCCTTTTGTATCCAGTGCAGGGGAGCCATGCGCTGTTCCAGGTCTTGCGCAATCTTGCGGACATCCTCGGCGGTTTTGGCGGCATCCAGCGCGGCGTCAACGGCGGATTCGTTCTCGTAATAAGCTACCATGAAAAAGTTCTCCTTTCTGAGCTGCTTTGTTGTGCAGATTCGGCCCTCATTGCGGGCTGGGGTCGGGTCGCTTTGTCCGGTGCGGCCCGCGAAGGTATCCGGTAGATTACAATTTCCAGTTTTTCGTGGTGGGGAGTTGATCACCGTCGGGAAATGCTGCGCCATGGAATGCACCGTTATGATCGACACCCTCCCAGCGGTCGAGATACAAAAGGGCTTTGTCGTTGGCCTCTTGTTCGGTGAGGCGGTAAACGCGGGTCAGCCTGAGCCATCCACCGGGCCATGCGTAGGTTTGGCCCTTGCGGGCGGTTTGCTTTGTGAGGGACGGCAGCTTGTCAAGCATCCGCTGGCGGGCGGTGCGGTATTCTGCTGTTGCCTTGTTCTGCGCGATGGCGGCAGAGAGGCGGGAGATCAAGCCGGGGTCGTCTGTGACAAGCCGGAAGGCGTGGGAAAAGGTGAGAAAGTTCCCGAAAATGGTTGTGCATCCGGCGTATTTGGTAGCCGCTTCATCGGATAGCCATTCCGGCGACGGGTTGACGAAATTCCCGTAAAGCTCAAAAACGGGGTCGAGGGTGTAGCATTCCAGATCGTGCAGAATGTTTTCCTCGGTGTCAGAGATAAAGGACCACGGCGCGGCAGGATTGGTGACGTGATTTAGATATTCTGTCATAGTGAAAACCTCCGGTTTGTGTTTTGGGTTCTAACCCATGAGCACCCGCCCGGCGGGGCGGCTGGGCTTGCACCAGCGGCGGCGGTTGCCGTCGGCCTTGCGGGTTATTCAAGAGTAAAATTCGTTGAACCAAAGGCTGCCGTACCGGTAGCTGATAACGTACCCGGTTTCGTTGTTGAGCGTGCGCCCCTCACCAACCGGAACGGCGGATAGCATTGTCACGCGGCATCCGGCGCAAAAGGCCAAAGCGGCAAGAGCAAGCCCGGCGGCGGCGATCAAGATTTTTTTCATGGTAGAACCTCCTTGTTGATTTGTGGCCCGGCGGCGTGTTATGCGCCGGCCTTGTGGGTTGCGCTGCTTGCTTCCAGTGCATCGCAGATGTCAAGATATTTTTGTGTTGCGGCTGCAAGGGGGGCGAGATTCTTTTTGCTGGGGGTTGTGATCGGGGCGGTAGCCAGGCGGTAATAATCGCTGAATGCCTCCTCTGCCATTTTGTTGAGCGTGTCATGGTCGAATGCGCTGTAGTCTTGATTCATTGCACGTTTTCCTTTCCTGGCCTGCCATCATCAGCGCCGGGCGGCCATTCCCGACGGACGGCCCCGGCGGGCCGTTTCGGCATTTGTTATGCAACGCGGAAATAATAAGCGTTCTTTTTGTGGCTCCAATGGCCGCCGGCTGCCTCGATCTCTTTTGTGTGGGGCTTTGTGCTGCCAGAAAGCCACACCACCGGCGCGGCGGTTTGTGCGCCCTTGACGGTCACGGTCACGCCCTCGACGTTGGCCCACCGAGCGGCGATCATCTCGGCGGCGGTTTTGGGTTCGACGGCGGCGCCCTGGGGCTTGCTTGCCTCGGCTGCCTGCATGGCCTCGATTTTGTGTGCCTGCTGCTGCGCAAGCTCGCGCAGTTCGTTGGCCTCGGCCTCGGCCTGGTTCAGCTTGTTTTGCAGCCGCGCCAGTTCCTCGCGGAGCTTGTCGGCCTCGCTGCTGTCCTGGGAAACTTGCTCTGTGGGGGCGTTGAAATATGCCTTGACGGACCGGTCAATCTTTTCGTTGGAGCGGACCGGCATAATCAGACCGACCATTGCGCCGTCAGAGTAAACGGCAGCGGGCCGGAGCGTGGCGGGAGTGCGGAGCACGGCACCGGGAGCAAATGCACCGGTAAACTTTGTGTTGAACAGGGTCACAAAGTCCTTGCTGTCGCTGTAGTAGGCGGCAACGGTTCCAACCTTGGGGACCGTGTACTGTAGCGGGCAGCGTTCCAGCGGCTCGGCCTCGGCGGCGTTGTCTGCGGCGTCAGCGAAAAATTTGAGAATGGCGTCGGTTTCGTCGATGGGGCCGTCCTCGCGCTTGGTGCCGTTGATGTAGGTCCAGTTGCCAGCCTCGCAGCAGGTCACAGGCTGGACCACGGCGGCGTATTCGGGAGCGCACATCTTGAACCCGGCATAGTTGGTGGCCACATAAATGTCGCCACTCGGGGCGATGCGGCAGGTGATGCGGTCCGAGTTTTTGAGCGCCTTTGCAGCGTCGGGGGTGAAGTTGCCATAAATTTTTCTAGCCATGAGAAAGCCTCCAAAGATTTTATTTGACCCGCTAGGGGTTGGGGCGGGGTTGCTTTGACCGGTGCAGCCCTGCGAAAGTGTCCGGCGCGCTCAGCCCTGGGAAACAACCTGGCGGGCCTTGCGCTGTTCGGCAAGCATACGGTTATAGGCGGCGATTTCCTCGCGGGTTTTAGGCTTGACGGCCTCGGCTTTTTTGACCTGTCCGGCCGTGAAAAGATGGGCCTTTGCCATATAGGCGTGTTCCTCGGCGGCCTCCACCTCGTTGCCGTCAGCGTCCTTGCCGGCGCTTTTGGTGTAGCGCCACAGGCTCACAACAAGGGCGGCTTTCTCGCCGGCCTTGACCTGGTAGCCCATGCGGCGCCATTCCTGGTAGGTGTGGAGCGGGAGCCGCCGGCCGGCTTTCAAGAAAGCGGCGGCCGCATCAGCGGTGAAAAGGCCGGAACTAACCGCGGCGTTGTAGATAATCTGTTCGTTTGTCATGATGTGTCCTCCATTCACTTTTTGGTGGTGGCCGCCGGTGTGGCGGCTGTTCGTTTGCTGTGCCTATATCATACACTCCGGCGTGTAGAAAGTCAACACTCCGGCGTGAAGATTGGCGGATTGCACAAAACACGCCGGAGTGAACTGTGAAAAATTGACACGAAAAAAACGCGGCAAATCGAAGGCTTTATAATGCGCGCGATTATAATACAGCGACTTGCCCGCCGCCGGCCCGATGATGCCGCCCGCCGCCGGCCCGATGATGCCGCCCGCCGCCGGCCCGATGATGCCGCCCGCCGCCGGCCCGATGATGCCGCC
>NZ_NFHD01000034.1 GCF_002159185.1 Gemmiger sp. An87 | reverse complement strand
TTGGCGTTGCTCATTACGCACCTTTAGGTGCTGCTAGAATAATGGCCCTTATAGGGCCGTTCTGCAAACCCCACGTTTAACGTGGGGTTATGATTTTTGATTTATCTTTCCGCGCCTTCCGGGCGAGGCAGAAAGCGCACTGCCACCAGCCGGTGGAACACGGCGGCGAACACCAGACCGAAGGCCACACCCAGGACGGTATCCACAATGCGCAGGACCACCGCGCCCTGGATGCCGTAAATGCCCGCGCCCAGCATCAGGGCGCCAAAGCAGTTCATGGCAGTTTTGTACCGGTAGTTGGTGCAAAAGCCCAGGCAGAGCCCGCCCAGGGGGCCGAGCAGAGAGTGCAGCCCGGCAGGTGTGATAGAGTAGAGAACAAAAAACGCCAGCGAACCGGCCAATGCGCCCACGATGCGTTGGAAAAAGCGGGACGCGGCGTTGCCGGAATAGGGATATTCCGAAAGCAGTGAGGCGCAGGCAAAGCCCATCCACATGAAGCGTTCCACCCCGAACACCTGCCCGGCGGTGAGCACCAGCGCAACACCCAGCGCCATGCGCAGCTGCCACAGGTGCACGATGTTGGCAAGGTCGAAACGGCGGACCACATGATGAAAACGTACCGCCTTGTGCTGGTGCCGGTGTTTGGCGAACAGGATCGCGCCGCAGATCAGATATCCCACCAGCGCCAGCAGTGCCCGGCGGGCCAGGGCTTCGCCCGCCACCGGGTTGCCGGTCAGATAAACATAGGTAAAGCTGTAAAGTCCGCCGTTGCCCAGCTCCGGCCGCTGGGTAGTGATGTACAGCAGGGCGAAAAAGGCCACGGCGTGCATGGGAATCAAAAGCGGTGCGGGAATCACTGCCGCCGCACAGGGGGCCGCCACCAGAATGGCCAGCGCCAGTGCCAGCGTGACCAGCGAGTCGCCGATGCGGTATTCAAAATTCACAAAACGGATGCCCAGCATGATGCAGAACAGCGCCACCGCCATGGGTGTATTGCCCGAACCGAACAGGCCGGACAGTGCACTGATGAACAGAATCGCAAAGGCCACGATCAGCACCGAACGCACCGCCATGGCCGTCCAGTACCAGGCCTTTTCCCGCCGGGTAGAGCAGGCGGCGATCTTTCGCTTCAGAATCGCCGGGTCCAGCTGCAGGGCGTCATAAAATTTCATGTCCACTGTTTGTTTCCCGCCTTTCCTCAATCTGCGCCGCCAGCCGGTCGGCACACTGTACCAATGCTTCGAAATCTTCTCCGGCGCTGCGCCACAGATCATAAAAGGGCTGGAGGATGCTCTCGTAGCCTTTTTTCAGCTCCGCCAGCCCGGTCTCGGTGATGAACAGCCGATAGCTGCGCTCGTCGTCGGGCTGCCGTTCCTTGCGGATACAGTCCTTTTCATACAGCGCCTTCAGGCAGCGGCTTACCGCCTCCTTTTTCATGCCGCTGCCCTGGCTGAGCAGGATCGGCGTGTTCTGCTGCGGCTGCAGGTACAGCCGAGCCAGCAGCTCGCATTCGCTGGCGGTCAGCGTGGCACTGCGGACTGGCAGCAGGGTGCGTACGATTTTTTGCAGCTGCTGCTGGTAGCGTGCCATTTCGGTCCATTCGATTTGCATGCGGTCCCTCCACAATATAGTTAACGGTGTTAATTATATGCCGGCGGGCATTTTCTGTCAAGAACGGGTGCGCAGAAAATAGTTCGCGGCCCTGGCCGAGTGGTTGGCGGCGTGTTATAATGATGCCAGAAGCACCAAAGAAAAGGGGCGATGAAGGATGGAAAAAACATTCAATTGGGTAATCGTGGGCGCGGGCGGTATTGCCGGCGAGATGGCATCTGCATTTATGGCCATGGGCCGGCAGCCTTATGGCGTGGCAGGCCGGACACGGGAAAAGGCGCAGGCGCTGGCCGAGCGCTGCGGGGCCGAGAAACTTTATGAAAGCCCGCAGCAGGCCTTTGAAGACCCGAATGTGGATATCGTCTATCTGGCCACGCCCCACAATACCCATGCGGAACTGATCGAGCAGGCGCTGGCTGCGGGCAAGCATGTGCTGTGCGAAAAAGCCATTACCCTGAGTAGCAAGGAGCTGGAGCGGTGCGTGACGCTGGCCGGGCAGAAGGATCTGGTGCTGGCCGAGGCCATGACCATCTGGCACATGCCCCTGTATCAGGAGCTCTGGCAGCGCCTGGCGGCGGGGGAGTGGGGCAAGGTCCAGCTGATTCAGCTGAACTTCGGCAGCTTCAAGGACTACGACATGACCAACCGGTTCTTCAATCCGGAGCTGGCGGGCGGTGCGCTGCTGGATATTGGGGTGTATGCCCTTAGCTGCGCCCGGAGTTTTCTGGCCGGCGCGCCGGACCAGGTACTCAGCCGGGTGAAGCTTGCTCCCACCGGTGTGGACGAGCAGGCGGTGATTCTGCTGCAAAACCCGGAAAATCAGATGGTTACCGTGACCATGAGCCTGCGCTCCAAGCTGCCCAAGCGGGCGGTGATCGGCTGCGAACGGGCGTACATAGAGATCGACGATTATCCCCGCGCCCAGTCGGCCCGGGTGGTGGATGCGGCCACCGGAGCGGTGACTCAAATCCAGGCAGGCGAAACCGGCCGGGCGCTGGAATACGAAGTGACTGCCATGGAGCAGGCGGTGCGCACCGGCGACGCGTCGGCCATGCGGCTGGGATGGAGCCGGGACGTGATGAACATCATGACCGCCCTGCGCCGGGAATGGGGCGTGCGCTACCCCGGCGAGGAGTTTTGAAATGAACGACAATCAATGGAAGATTCCCAAAACCTGGTATGACCGGCTGGTGGACTGGCTGAGCATAGGCTTTTTGGCAGCATCCGGGTTTTACCTGTGGGCCAACTGGCAGGCGATCCCCCAGGAGATTCCCACCCATTACGGCTTCAGCGGTCAGCCGGATGCCTGGGGCAGCAAAAGCAGCTGCGTGGTTCTATTGGTAATTGGTGTGGTGATGTGTCTGCTGATGTGGGGAATTGAACAGCTCCCCATGATCTGGAACACCGGCGTGACCGTGACCGAGGAAAACCGGGTACGGGTCTACCGCATTCTGAAAAATCTGTTGGTAACCATCCGGCTTGTGATTGCGGCCATCTTTGCCTGGATGCCGGTCTGTGCGGCCCGCTCCCAGCCGTTGAGCGGCTGGTTCATGCCGCTGGTTATGCTGCTGGTGTTTGGACCCATTGTGGTCTGCCTGGTCCAGCTTTACCGCAAGAAATGACCGGGGCAGAAAAAGCCTTGCGCCGCCCGCCGCCCCGTGATATGATAGACCCTGCGACCATTCACACCGGCCTGTGAAACCCAACCGCAACAGGCCGCATCCAAAAGGAGTTTGCCTTATTATGAAATTTGATCTGATTGCCCCCTGCTACTTCGGCACCGAAAGCACCGCCGCCTTTGAGGTGCGCCGCCTGGGCGCCGAGGACGTGAAGGTGACCGACGGCCGCATCGCCTTTTCCGGCCCGGCGGACATCATCGCTGCCGCGAACCTGAACCTGCGCTGCGCCGAGCGTGTGCTGGTGCTGCTGAAAACCTACACCGCCACCACCTTCGATGAGCTGTTCGACGGCGTGACCAGTATCCCCTGGGAGGAACTGATTCCGGCGGACGCCCAGTTCCCGGTGAAGGGCTCCAGCCTGTCCAGCACACTGTCCAGCGTGCCCGCCTGCCAGAGCATTGTGAAAAAGGCGGTGGTGGAGCGGCTGAAAAAGGGCCACAAGACCCTGATGCTGCCCGAGACCGGTGCCCTGTACAAGATTCGCTTCTCCATCCGTAAGAACGTGGTGGAGGTAATGCTGGATACCTCCGGCGACGGCCTGCACAAGCGGGGCTACCGGCGCAACGCCACTGGCGCACCCATCAAGGAGACCCTGGCCGCCGCCATCGCGGACCTGGGCCGGGTACGGCGGGATTCCATTGTGGCCGACCCCTTCTGCGGCAGCGGCACCATGGTGATCGAGGCCGCCCAGAAGGCCATGAACATCGCCCCCGGCCTGCGCCGCCGCTTTGCTGCCGAGCATTACACCTTCTGCCCGCCCGAGATCTGGGCCCGGCAGCGGGAAAAGGCTCTGTCTGAAATCCGTCGGGATGCAGCCTTCGAGGGCTTCGGCTACGACATCGACCCTGCCGCAGTGGCTTTGGCCACCCAGAACGCCAAGCTGGCGGGTGTGGGCGACCGGTGCCGTTTTGAACTGGCGGACGTGAAGGACTTCGCCCCCCGGCCCGAGATGATCGTGCTGACCAACCCGCCCTACGGCGAGCGCCTGGGCGACCTGGCCACCGCCGCCAAGCTGGCGGGCGTGCTGGGCAAGGCGCTGGAGGAGCATCCGGTAACCGGCGCCTACATCATTACTGCGGACGCGGACCTGGAAAAGCATTTTGGCAAAAAGGCCAGCCGCCGACGCAAGCTGTACAACGGCATGATCCCCTGCCAGGTGTACATGTATTATTGATTTTGCGGCAAACAAAAACGGAATCTCCTGTTAGCCGGTGTGACATAAGAAAACAACGGTTCTGCCATAGTATTTTGGCGCATAAAATATTCAAAGGGGCGGGCAAGCCACCAAGGCTTGCTCCGCCCCTTTTCGTACTTTCTGCATCCATAATCCTGGGGCAGAACTGCTTTGCACCGGAAAAGGCCCGATTTTGATGGGAGTGCAAGGAAAAGCCCCGCAGGCACCCTTGGTGGTTGTCAAGGGGCTTTGACGCTGCAATCCCGCAAAAGCGGCCCTTTTCCGGCGCTGTTTTCTTATGTCACCCCGGCTTTTTGGAGATTCCGTTTTTTGTTTATGAAATTATTCGACGGTTTGGGTTACCTGATAGACGCTGTAGCCGCCCTGATCATAGAGCAGGATGCAGTGGGCGGCGAACCAGCTTTCGTCCACTGTGTAGTCCGCCCGCTCAGAGGGGCCGATCATCACATAGTCGATGTCCCACTGGGCAAGTTCCTCCTCGCTGGGGGCTTCCAACAGCTGGCGTACTGCCGCTTCCTGGGCGGAGTAGTCCATGCCGTGGTAGTACAGCCAGGTGCCGGAGGCGCACAGAATGGGCCGCCCGGCCAGGCTGAGCACCGGGTTCAGCAGCTGGGTGCCGCACAAGAAGCGGCCCATGGGATCGATGTTTTCCTCCACATATTCCGCCACGGCAATGGCATCGGCATCAAAGTGCTGGTATTGGCTCACCGCCTCCCGTCCCAGTGTGAGGATGCTGCCGAAGGTTCCGGTGAACACCAGCATGACAGCGAGCACGGCCTGTACGCTTTTCTTGTCCACCTTTTTCAGAAGGTCTACAATCAGGTTGGCCACCAGAATGCAGCCCAACAGGTGCCAGATGAACAAAAGCTTGTTGTTGTCGTAGTTGTTGGGCTGGAACTCCACAAACTCGCTGAGCAGCAGAATCAGCAGTCCGCCGCCGTAGGCCCAGCGCAGCTTTTTGCCCGCCCATAAAAATGCAGGCAGCAGCAGAAGGTACACCAGACCGATATTTTTGATGTAGAACCAGAAGTAATTATCTCCCTCGTTGGACCAGTTGAAGTGCCAGCGCAGGAAGCCCGATCCCTCCTGGGTGTGAGGAAGAATCTGAGTGAGCATCAGCGGCAGCCAGAGGATGCCCGTCGCTCCGGCAAACAGCAGCCAGGGACGCAGGGCTCGCCAGTCCGTCCGGTGTACTGCCAGCGCCCGCACAAAGAGCACCCCGCAGATGAGCACAAGCGCCAGTGCCGAGTGGGTCTGCACCAGAGGCAGCGAAGCGGCCAGCAGCACCAGGGCAGGCCAGAGGCGGCGCTCCCCGTTCAAGGCAAAGCGCATCAGAAGAGCCAGGCAGGGGAAGAGCAGCGCCCAGCCGAACAGAGTGGCGCGCTGCGGAATCAACAGGTCCGCGATGGGATTTACCCAGCGGATGTTCTCCTCCACATAGTTGGTGGGTGTTTCATAATAGGCGGTGAAGATGCGGGTGAAGTTTTCTGAGCCGCCCTCCAGAAAATAAGCGAAGCCAAAGCCGCTGCCCAGAAAGAATAGCACGTAGGCAAGGCTGGCCTTGACGCTGCTTTGCAGCAGGTTTTTGGCCAGCAGCCAGCCGCCGCCGAATACGGCTGCCAACGCCACTACCTGGGGCAGGATGCAGGCGAATTTCAGCGGAGCACCCAGCAGAAGAAACACGCTGGAAACGCTCTCACACAAAAACGGATAGCCGTAAAGGGTCTGGCCCTCCAGCATGGGGAATTCCGGCGGGAACAGGCCCTGCTCGGCAATGCTTTTGATGAAGGAAAGGTGCATGGGCAGGTCGCCGTAGGTGCTCTGCCCGCACCAGTAACCACCGTCTTTATAATAAAGAGTATGGGTATGCAGCAGCCAGACGGAAAGCAGAAAGAGCGGCACCACACAGGTCCAGAAAGCGGGAACAATGGTCCGGGCGGCGCTGCCCAGCTGGCCCGAAGCTTTATCCGGTGCAGTGTGTCGGGGCCAGAATCCGGCTGCCGCCAGTGCCGCCGCGGCAACCAGTGCCAGCAGGGCGGCGGGCAGAGTGAAGCCCAGCGCCAGTGCGAAGAGCGCGGGCAGTGCGATCAGCAGTACCAGCCCGAAGGCGGAGGTGAAGACAAGCTTTTCTTCGGCGCCGGACGCGGGCAGAAGCCGCCGTGTCAGCGAAAAACCGGCGGCCAGAAATACGGCCATGTAAACGATACTGAATAAAATTCCCATCTCAAACGCCCTCCAGATCAAAGGGTGGGGTATATTTCTCCTTGGCGCTGCTCTTCTGCTGCATATAGCCCTCGGTAAGTCCCAGGTCGATGGCATGGTTGACCATCTGGCGGTATTCCCAGGTGGAGATGCGCCGGTCCAGCGGCTTCATCTGCATTGCCTTGTGGAAGGGGGTGTACTGGCTCATAAGGCTGGGCAAAAAGCTGCCGGCGGGCAGGCTGGCCATGAAGTCCAGCACGGCTTTGGAATCCGCCAGTGCGCCGGGCAGGGCCAGATGCCGCAGGATCACGCCCTTTTGCAGCAGGCCGTCTTCATCAAATTCGGGAGCGCCGGTCTGGAGGATCATTTGTTGTACCGCCCGGCTGCATACCTCAAAATAATCCGGTGCGGCGGAATATTTGGCCGAGAGTTCCGGCGAAACATACTTTACGTCCGCCAGCCATACGTCCACAATGCCGTCCAGCTGTTGAACCGTCTCCAGCGTCTCGTAACCACCGGTGTTGTACACGATGGGGATGGAAAGCCCCCGGGCCTTGGCCTGCTCCAGGGCTTCCAGCACCCAGGGCAGCCACTGGGTGGCAGTGACCAGATTGATGTTGTGTGCACCCTTTTGCTGCAATTCCAGAAAGATCTCGGTCAGGCGCTCGGTGTCGATGGCCTTGCCCAAGCCCTCCTGGCTGATTTTATAGTTCTGGCAGTAGCAGCACTTCAGGCTGCAGCCGGAAAAGAATACGGTACCGCTGCCTTTGCTGCCGCTGATGCAGGGCTCCTCCCAGTGATGCAGCGCCGCGCGGGCAACCATCAGCTGGCCGGCCGCACCGCACACCCCGGCGCGCCGGGTCCGGTCCGCGCCGCAGCGGCGGGGGCAGAGGGTACAGGATGTGGGAATCTGCAAGATAAAACCTCCCGAAACAGGCGGGCATTCCGCTCCGCCTGAAAACAAAATGGAACAATCCCTACTATACCATATTTTCCGGTGCCCGCGCCAGAAAAACTCCGGTTGACGTGCTCCGGTATCCTCCCGTATAATATCCAGTTGACGAAACCAAGCGCAAAAATGTGCTGTAAAAGGGTGGGGAAGACATGAAATACGAACAGGGTGGTGCGGCCAAAAGCGTGGCAGCGCTGAATCTGGCGGTAATGCTGTTCGGCTTTGCGGCAGTGATCGGCCGCTTTGTGCAGGTCCCGTCGGCGGTGATTGCGGGCGGCCGGGTGATCTGCTCGTCGGCAGTGTTGCTGGTGCTGGCTCTGGCCACCCGCACGCCGCTGCGGCTGGCGGAAAAACGGGATCTGGGCCTGGCAGTGTTTGCAGGACTGGTGCTGGCTTTTCACTGGACGACCTTTTTCCAGGCAATTCAGGTCTCATCGGTGGCCATGGGAACCATCACCTTTTCGGCCTTCCCGCTGTTCCTCACCGTATTGGAGCCGCTGGTGTTCCGGGAACGGCTGCGGGCAAGAAGCGCAGTGGAGGCAGTTTTGCTGCTGGCGGGCGTGCTCATCACCCTTCCGCCCGACGCTCTGAACAGCGGCGCCGCGGCGGGAGCGGCCTGGGGCATGCTGTCCGGTCTGGCCTATGCGGTGCTTTCGCTGGCTAACCGGCACCTTTCCGTCCGGTACCCGGCCCGGGTAGTTTGCCTGTATGAGCAGGCCACGGCGGCTGTTGCGCTGCTTCCGGCAGTGTTGTTCTGGCCCGGAAGCTGGACGGCGGCGGACCTGTGGGGCATCGGGGCGCTGGGTGTGGTGTGCACGGCGATGGCCCATTCGCTGTATGTGGCGGCCCAGCGGCGGGTGAGCGCCCAGGCGGCGGGCATTGTATCCGGCATGGAAACGGTTTACGGCATCCTGTTCGCCCTGGCTTTTCTGGGCGAAGCACCCACCGGCCGGGAGCTGGCAGGCGGCGCGGTCATTCTGGGCGTGAGTCTGACAGCCTCGCTGCAGGCGGGAAGAAAGTAATCGGCGGGTCCGCGGCTTTTTCCTTTCCATCCTACCATTTTGGTGTGGTTCATGCTATAATAATGATACTTATCGTCCACGCTAGGTGCAGTTTCAGCACGAAAAGGGCGAAAAAACACCGTTTGAAAGGAGGCGCTGCCAGTGCAGGACCAATCCGCTCGGGTGCGCAAAAACTTGAAATACCTCACGCTGCTTGCCCGGGAATACCCCAACATCGCCGCCGCCAGCAGCGAGATCATCAACCTGCAGGCTATTTTAAAGCTGCCCAAGGGCACCGAGCATTTCATGAGCGATCTGCACGGCGAGGCCGAGGCCTTTACCCATATCGTGAACAACGCGTCCGGCGTCATCAAGGAAAAGGTGGACCGGGTACTGGGCCCCGGGGTACCGGATCAGGAGCGGGCGGAGTTTGCTACTCTGATCTATTATCCCGCCCAGAAGCTGGACGAGCTTAAGGAACGCCAGACCGATCTGAACGCCTGGTACCGGCAGACCCTCTACCGGTTGATCGACGTGTGCCGGGTGGTTTCCTCCAAGCACACCCGCAGCTTTGTGCGCAAGCGTCTGCCAAAGAACTACGCCTATATTCTGGACGAGCTGCTCCACGCCCATTTTGAGGACCACGACAAGGAGTTCTATTACGGTCAGATTCTCTCCAGCATCATTGATGTGGGTCGGGCCGACGATTTCATCGAGGCCATGTGCGGGCTCATTAAGAATCTGGCGGTGTTCAAGCTGCACATCGTGGGCGACATCTTCGACCGGGGCCCCCGGCCGGACCAGATCATGGAGCAGCTGCTGAACCACCATTCGGTGGATATCCAGTGGGGCAACCATGACGTGGTCTGGATGGGCGCGGCCGCGGGCAGCCTCATCTGCATTGCCACCGTGCTGCGAACCAGCCTGGCCTACAACAATCTGGAAGCCCTGGAGGATGGGTACGGCATCAATCTGCGGCCGCTGGCCCTGTTTGCCGAGAGCGAATACCGGGACTGCGACATGCACCATTTTTACCCCCGCACCGACGAGGCCCGCGGCCCTTATCACCGCAGCGAGCTGATCCGCACCGCCCGGATGCACAAGGCCATTGCCATCATCATGTTCAAGCTGGAGTGTCAGGTCATCGACCGCAATCCGGACTTTGAACTGGAAGGACGGGACTTCCTGCGGCGCATCAACTACCGGGAGGGTACCGTGGAGGTAGAGGGTAAATGTTATCCCCTGCGGGACGACGATTTCCCCACCGTGAACCCGGCGGACCCCGCCCGGCTCACCCGCCAGGAGCAGGAGGTCATGGAGGCGCTGCAGCGCAGCTTTATGGAGAGCGAGCGCCTGCAGCGGCATGTGCGCTTTTTGTTTTCGAAGGGTGGTGTGTACCACATCGAAAACGGCAACCTTATGTTCCACGGCGCGGTGCCCCTGACCGACAGCGGCAGCTTTGCGGTGGAGACCTTTGAACAGCACGGCTACGCAGGGCGGGCGCTGATGGATTACTGCGACGAGCGGGCCCGGCGGGGCTATTTCGCCCCCGAGGGCAGCACCGAGCGTCAGAGCGGCGAGGACTTTTTGTGGTATCTGTGGTGCGGCAAGCTGTCGCCCCTGTACGGCCGGGATAAGATGACCACCTTTGAGCGGCTCTTCGTGGAGGACCCGGCCACTCACACTGAGACCAAGAACCCCTATTACCGGCATGTGAACGACTCCAAAATGGCCCGGGCAATTCTGGCGGAGTTCGGTCTGGACCAGACCCACAGCCACATTGTAAACGGCCACGTGCCGGTGCGCGCGGCAGACGGCGAGACCCCGGTGAAGGGAGAGGGCCGTCTGATCGTGATCGACGGCGGCTTCTGCCGTGCCTATCATGAAAAGACCGGCATCGCGGGCTATACCCTGGTGTACAACAGCCGGGGCATGTCGCTGCGGCAGCACCAGCCCTTCGAGAGTGCGGAAAAGGCCATCCGGGAAAACCTGGACATCGCCTCCACGGTGGAGGTGTTCGAGACCTGCGAAAAGCGCACCCTGGTGGGCGATACCGACAACGGGCAGCGTCTTGCCGCCGATGTGGAGGATCTGAAGCTGCTGGTACAGGCCTACCAGATGGGCCTGGTCAAGGAAAAAACCTGAGGCAACACCGCACAATTTGCACCGAACGGTTCAGGCGGCGTGTTGCGCCGAAATTTTCCGTGATATTTTCCCAAAATGCTCGCCAATCCACCAAGGATTGGCTGCGCTTTTCGGTTCATCTCACAAAAAATTTCCCGGCGCACTCCACCACCTGAAATTGTGTGGTATTGCCCTGACCGTTCCGGTCGGATGCAGAAAGAGGTGAGACCGATGGAGTGGACCCCTGGTACACCGCTGGCCTTTGAAACAGCGGAAAACTTCCGGGAGCTGGGCGGCTGGCCCGCGGCGGATGGCCGCCGGGTAAAGCGCGGCCTGTTCTGGCGCAGCGGTGCTTTGTGCCAGATTGCCAGCGAAGAGGACCGCAAGCGGTTTGAAGCACTGGGCATCCGGGTGGTGTGCGACCTGCGCTCCGGCGTGGAGCGAACACGGCAGCCGGACCCGGAATTTATCGGGATACGCCGCCACGATGTCGGCGCCATCCGGGACGCCGAGGGCGGGGAACTGCCCATCGACGCCAACAATTCCCTGCATCTGGATGCGGATGGACTGCGGGCTCTTTCGCGGGAGATGGAAGCAATCTATTCCGCGCTGCCCTTCCATAACCCGGCCTACCGGGAAATTTTCCGGGAAATGCTGGCCGGTGAGCTGCCGCTGCTCTTTCACTGCTCTGCAGGAAAGGATCGCACCGGCGTGGCTGCCGCGCTGATCCTGCTGGCGCTGGGCGCAAGCAGGGAAACGGTGATGGCGGATTTCCTTGCCACAAACGACTGCCGTCCCGGCGCGGTGCGGGAATGCCTTGAGGTATACCGCAGCGAGCTGGAGCGGGAACCGGAGCTGCGCCCCATCCTGGAATCGGTCAGCGGGGTGCGGCCGGAGAGCATGCAGGCAGTGTTCGACGCCATTGACCGGCGCTATGCCTGCATGGAAGATTTTTTTGCCGCCGAATATGGCATGGGCCCCGAACAGCTGCGGCTGCTGCGGGACCGGTGCCTGGAATAAGGCCGGGGTTCCCGGCCGCAAACAAGCAACCAAAGCAAAAGGAGAGTTGACACACTATGCCTACCCCTCACAACAAAGCCGAAATGGGCCAGATCGCAAAAACCGTTCTCATGCCCGGCGACCCCCTGCGCGCAAAATTCATTGCCGAGACCTTCCTGGAAAATCCGGTGCTGTTCAATGACGTGCGCGGCATGCTGGGCTTCACCGGCACCTACCAGGGCCGCCCCGTCAGCGTGATGGGCAGCGGCATGGGCATGCCCTCCATCGGCATCTATTCCTATGAGCTGTACAGCCAGTACGGTGTGGAGAACATCATCCGCATCGGCTCCGCCGGTTCCTACACCGACAAGGCTAAGCTCTACGACGTGGTGCTGGCCACCGGCGCCTATTCCGAAAGCAGCTATGCCCGCACCCAGAACGGCTGCGAGGACGACACCCTGGCCCCCAGCGCCGAGCTGTGCGACGCACTGCGCGCCAGCGCCGCCAAGCTGGGCATCCCCATGGTGGAGGGCGTGATCCATTCCAGTGATGTGTTCTACCGCCATGATGACCGCACCAACCCCACCTATTGGGAGCGCCTGCGGGATGAGAAGGGCTGCGTGGCCGTGGAGATGGAGAGCTTCGCTCTGTTCCACAACGCCAATGTGCTGGGCAAGCGGGCAGCCTGCCTGCTCACCATTTCCGACAGCTTCGTAAGCAGCGAGGCCACCACTGCCGAGGAGCGCCAGCTCAGCTTCACCAACATGATGAAGATTGCTCTGGGTGCGGAGGTGTAAGCATGGAGAAAGCCGAACTGGCGCGCCTGGCCATTCAGGCGCGGGAGATGGCCTACACGCCCTACTCCCATTTCAATGTGGGTGCCGCGCTGCTGGCCAAGGATGGTCGGGTCTTCACCGGCTGCAACATTGAGAACGCTGCCTACACTCCCTCCAACTGTGCGGAGCGCACCGCTCTGTTCAAGGCTGTGAGCGAGGGCGCGCGGGAATTTTCCATGCTTGCTGTGGTGGGGGCGCCCGCCGGTCAGCAGCCGCCCTTCCCGGTGACCGGCCCCTGCGGGGTCTGCCGTCAGGCGCTGAATGAATTCTGCGAACTGGATATGCCCATCCTGCTGGTCACCGGACCGGACAGCTGGACCGAGGTGACCCTGGGCGAACTGCTGCCCTATAACTTCGGCCCCCGGGATCTGGCCTGAGTGCAGAAAAAGCCTCAAACAGCGGCAAAGTACGACTTATTTTGGCTAATGTTAACAAATTGTAATGCTTTGTATTTGCCGGAACTGGTTGAAAATTGTCACCCCTATGGCTATAATAAAATAGCTAGTGGGGAGTTTCCCCAAAAATCGCGTCTTGCGTGTGGCGCGGTTTTCCACAACAGAACAAAGGAGATTGAATCATGAAAAAACTGATCTCGATCGTACTGGTAGCAGCCATGGCTCTGTCCATGGTGGCTTGCGGTGGCGCTTCCTCTTCTGCTCCCGCTTCCACCGGCGCTTCTTCTGAGGCTGCTTCCACTGCTGCTTCCGGCGAGGCGACCTCCGGCAAGGAGATCACCGTTGGTATGATCACCGACGTGGGCGGCGTAAACGACCGTTCCTTCAACCAGACCTCCTGGGAAGGCCTGCAGGCTCTGGCCGAAGAGAACCCCAACATCAAGGTGAGCTACCTGGAGTCCAAGACCGACGCTGACTACAGCGCCAACATCGAGACCTACCTGAGCGAGGGCACCGACCTGATCATCTGCGTGGGCTACATGCTGGCTGAGGCCACCAAGGTCGCTGCCGAGGCTAACCCCGATCAGCTGTTCGCCATCATCGACGACTCCTCCATCGATCTGCCCAACGTTGCCTGCCTGATGTTCTCTCAGGCTGAGGCTTCCTACCTGGTGGGCATCGTGGCCGGCCTGGCTACCGAGACCAACACCGTTGGTTACGTGCAGGGCATGGTTTCCGATTCCATGAACCAGTTCGGCTGCGGCTTCATCGCTGGCGTTAAGTCCGTGAACCCCGAGGCTACCGTTCTGCAGTTCAACGCCAACAACTTCGGCGATCCCACCGGCGGTAACACCGCTGCCACCGATATGATCACCAAGGGCGCTGACGTGGTCTTCCACGCTGCCGGCGCTACCGGTAACGGTGTGATCGAGGCCTGCAAGGCCAACGGCGTATACGCCATCGGCGTGGACACCGACCAGGCTCCTCTGGCTCCCGAAACCGTGATCACCTCCGCTATGAAGCGCGTTGACATCGCTGCTCAGGATATCTCCCTGGCGGTTGCCAACGGCACCTTCACTCCTGGCGTGCATCTGTACAGCCTGGAGAACGGCGGTGTTGACCTGTCTCCCACCCGCGATCTGCTGACCGACGAGATGCTGACCGCTGTTGAGGATGCCAAGGCCAAGATCATTGCCGGCGAAGTTCAGGTTCCCTCCACTCCCGAAGAGCTGGGCGATGGCCTGTTCACTCTGAAGTAAGCGTATTTCTGGCTTGCAGGAGCCGCGCACCTTTGTGGTGCGCGGCTCTTTTTTTGGGAAGGGAAAAGCCGCAACTTTGCACCGAAAAAGATGTAAAGTACTACTTTCGGTTTTTTGAACAAAAGGGCAATTGAATTTCAGTCTGTTTAGTAGGAAACACGTGTTCCGTGTTGAAATAAGGCGGCCTTTTTGGTACAATAATACTGAAGAAAAGTTGGCTTTTTTTGCCGACTCTGGATAAACTGTTAAGCTGAGATCAAGGGAGGGTATGCTTGACTATGAGAAGCATTTCAATGGAGACCGTGGAGGCAAAGCGCGCCGAAATTCTGGCCACTTTGAAAGATAAGACCGCTACGCATGAGCAGAAGGTGACTTATCTGGCCCGCCACGCCGAAAACTTTATGACTGTGCTGGATGAGCCGAAGGAGCTGGATGAACTGATGCGCTGCGATCAGGAGGACCGCTGCATCTGCAACCTGTTCGAGGGTGACGCACCCTACCGGCCCCGTTACATCTGCCCGGACTACCCCAAGTTTATGAAGGAGGGCAGCGCATTCCTGCAGCTGGACCCGCCGAAGGATCTGTTTGAGGCGCTGAACAACCTGCAGATTCTGTACCATAATGTGCCCAGCATTACCAACTACCCCGTGTACATCGGCGATCTGGATCTGCTGCTGGAGCCCTTTGTGAAGGATCTGGACGATGAGACCGTGAAGAAGGCGCTGCGCCTGTTCCTCACCAGTGTGGACCGCACCATTCTGGACTCCTTCTGCCATGCCAACATCGGCCCCACCATGACCCGTGCAGGCATGCTGCTGATGGAGGTGGAGGGCGAGCTGCAGAACGCTGTGCCCAATCTGACCATGCGTGTGAGCAAGGACACCCCGGATGAGTTCGTGATGGCGGGCATCGAATGCGCACTGCGCTGTGCAAAGCCCAGCTTTGCCAACGACCGCATGTTCCGCAGCGAGCTGGGCGATGATTACTGCATCGCCAGCTGCTACAACGGCCTGTACAAGGGCGGCGGATCTTACACCCTGTGCCGCCTGCTGCTGGCCGGTATCGCCAAGCGCAGCAAGAACATTCAGGACTTCAAGGAGAACCAGCTGCCCTACGTGATGGATGTGATGGCCCGTTACATGGATGCCCGCGTTCGTTTCCTGGTGGAGGAGAGCGGCTTCTTTGAGAGCAACTTCCTGGCGCTGGAAGGCCTGATCCACCGTGAGCGCTTCAGCGCCATGTTCGGTCTGGTTGGCATGGCCGAATGCGTGAACGACCTGCTGGCCAAAGAGGGCATCGAGGGCCGCTTCGGCCACAGCGAAGCTGCGGATAAGCTGGGCGTGGAAATTATGGAGCAGATCAATGCCTTCTGCAACGCGCATCCCGCTCCCTACTGTGAGGCCACCGGCGGCCACTACCTGCTGCATGCGCAGGTGGGTATCGATTCCGACAAGCACAGCAGCCCCGGCACCCGCATTCCCATCGGTGAGGAGCCTGCCGAGCTGATCGACCACCTGAAGAACATCAACCTGTTCCACAAGTACTTCATCTCCGGCACCGGCGACATCTTCCCGGTGGACCTGACCGTTCACAAGAACCACAAGTTCCTGCTGGACATCATCCGCGGCTCCTTTGATCTGGAGATCCGCTACCTGAGCTTCTATGGCAGCGACAGCGACGTGATCCGTGTGACCGGCTATCTGGCCAAGCGTTCTGAGATCGAGAAGCTGGCCGAGGGCCACAACGTGCTGCTGAATACCACCGGCCTGGCCCTTGGCGCCACCCGCAACTGCCACGCTCAGGACCGTCGGGTACGCTGATATGAAGGCGCTGGTAAACAAGATCATCCCGTTCAGTTCGGTGGACGGGCCGGGCAACCGCACCGCGATCTTCCTGCAGGGCTGCAACTTCAACTGCCTTTACTGCCATAACCCCGAGACCATCAATCAGTGTGTGAACTGCGGCCAGTGCGTGAAGGTGTGCCCGGTGGGCGCGCTTTCCATGCAGGACGGTAAGGTCTGCTACGATTACACCAAATGCGTGTTCTGTGATGCCTGCTTCAAGCAGTGCCCCAACAGCTCTTCGCCCCGGGTTCGTTCCATGACTCCGGAAGAGGTCATGGCAGAAGTGCGCAAGAATATGCCCTTTATTCGAGGCATCACCGTTTCCGGCGGGGAATGCACCCGCTGGCGGGATTTTCTGGTGGAGCTGCTGACCATCGCCAAGGCCGAGGGGCTGTCCACTCTGCTGGACAGCAACGGCAGCTATGACTTCTCCACTGATCCGGAGCTGCTGGCTGTGACCGACGGCGTGATGCTGGACATTAAGGCCTGGACCAGCGAGGACCACAAGGCAGTCACCGGTGTGGACAACACCCAGGTGCGGGCGAATCTGGAATTCCTGGCCCGCGCGGGCAAGCTGGAGGAGCTGCGCACCGTGGTGGTGCCCGGTCTCTTCGATGCCGAGACCGCTGTGCGCGAGGCATCGGCGGTGGCTGCCCCCTGGCAGGACAAACACCCCATGCGCTACAAAATTATCTGCTATCGTCCCATGGGCGTGCGGGAGAGCGAGAAACAGCGCCTGCAGCAGCCCACGGCGGAATACCTGCAGCAGCTGGCCGATCTGGCCCGCAGCCAGGGTATCCGCGATGTGGTGATCACCTGATCGCCGCGATTTTCCTGGAAAACAGGAAAGGGCATGCGCCCTTTCCGGAACCGATGGGCACCGCTTGCAAACCGGGCGGTGCCTGCCGGATATGAGACCGCTTTGCATCCCGTTCGCAGGCCGATGACGCGGGCGGGGCGCAAGGCGAAAAGGAGGCTTATTTTTGGACAATCCACATCTGGACCTGAACACTGTCGTGGTGGACATGCGGAACATCACCAAAAAATTCGGTGACTTTACCGCCAACGACGGCATCCAACTCACCGTACACAAGGGTGAGATCCACGCCATCCTGGGCGAGAACGGCGCCGGCAAGAGCACGCTGATGAATCAGCTGTACGGCATGTATCCGCCCACCTCGGGTGAAATCTATATCAAGGGGCAGAAAATCCACATGGACAGCCCCAAAAAGGCCATCAGCGCCGGCATCGGCATGGTTCACCAGCACTTCATGCTGGTGCAGCCTTTCACCGTTACGCAGAACATCGTATTGGGCATGGAGCCTCAGAAGGGCATCATGCTGGATATGGCAACCGCCCGCAAGAACGTGGAAGCCATCTCCAAGAAATACGGCCTGGCGGTGGACCCCGACGCGAAGATTGAGGATATTTCCGTTGGCATGCAGCAGCGCGTGGAGATTCTGAAGGCGCTGTACCGCGGTGCGGAGATCCTGATTCTGGACGAACCCACCGCTTCGCTGACCCCCCAGGAGATCAGCGAACTGATCGACATCATGCACAGCCTCACGGCGGACGGCAAGAGCATTATCCTCATCACCCATAAGCTGAAGGAAATCAAGGCCTCGGCTGATTACTGCACCATCATCCGCATGGGCAAGTATATCAACACCGTGGAAGTGGACAAGGTGAGCGAGGACGACCTGGCCAGCATGATGGTGGGCCGCAACGTGAATTTCAAGGTGGACAAGCAGGAGCAGGAGCCCGGCGACGTGGTTCTGGACGTAAAAGACCTGCATGCGGTGGACTACCGCGGCGTGGAGATTCTGCGCGGCCTGAACCTGCAGGTGCGCAAGGGTCAGATTCTGGGCCTGGCGGGCATCGACGGCAACGGCCAGACCGAGCTGGTGGAATGCATCACCGGCCTGCGCAAAGCCACCAAGGGCTCCATTACCGTGAATGGTACCGACATCTTCAACAAACCGCCCCGCTACGGCTTTGAGCATGGGGTGTCCAGCATTCCGGCGGACCGGCAGAAGCACGGCCTGGTACTGGAGTTCAGTGTGGCCGACAACATGGTCCTGCAGAACTTTGCTGAGGACAAATATGCCAGCCACGGCATCCGCAAGATGGATGCGGTGAACAGCTTCACCCAGGAAGCCATTGAAAAATTTGACATTCGCCCCCGCGACTGTCTGAACAAGCCCGCGGGCACTTTGTCTGGCGGTAACCAGCAGAAGGTCATCATCGCCCGCGAGGTCACCAACAACAAGGACCTGCTGATCGCGGTGAACCCCACCCGCGGCCTGGACGTGGGTGCCATCGAGTATGTGCACAAGTACATCGTGGAGCAGCGCAACAAGGGCAAGGCTGTGCTGCTGGTGTCCTTCGAGCTGGATGAGATCATCAGCCTTTCAGACGAGATCGACGTGATCTTTGACGGGCGGATCAACGGCAGTCTGCCCGGCAAAGATGCGGACGAAAATACCCTTGGCCTGTGGATGGCAGGAGGTAAGGCGGATGAATAAAGTAGAAAAATTTCTGAACAGCAAGTTCCTGGTGACTCTGTTCTCAATCCTGCTGGGCTTTGTGGTGGGCGCACTGTTCCTGATGCCCATGGGCATCAGCCCCGTTGAGGCCTACGCCAAGCTGTTCGACGGCGTGTTCGGCAGCGTGCGCAACATGGCTTACAGCGTTGTGTATGCCACCCCGCTGATCTTCACCGGTCTGGCGGTGGCGTTCTCGTTCCGCACCGGCGTGTTCAACATCGGTGCCGAGGGCCAGTTCGTCATGGGCTCCATGGCGGCCTGCGTGGTGGGTATTCTGGTGCCCGCGCCCTCCATCATTCTGGTTCCCCTGTGCTTCATCGCGGCGCTGGCCGTGGGTGCGGCCTGGGGCCTGATCGTGGCTTTCCTGAAGGTCAAGTGGGGCATCAATGAGGTGCTCAGCATGATCATGTTCAACTGGATTGCCTTCTATCTGTCCAACTACATTGCGGATCTGCCCATGATTCACAACGAGGGCAACGCTGAGGCGACCAAGAACGTGCAGGACGCAGCCCGCATCCTGTTCCCGCAGGCCTGGCTGGACGCTCTGTGCCCCTCCTCCAACTGGGGCATTCTGCTGGCTGTGCTGGCAGTAATTCTGGTTTATGTGATCATCGAAAAGACCACCCTGGGCTACCAGCTCAAGGCGGTGGGCTTTAACCGCTCGGCTGCGGAATACGGCGGCATCAGCGTGAACAAGTCCATCTACATCGCTATGGCCATTTCCGGCGCTCTGGCCGGCATGGGCGGTGCGATTCAGCTGCTGGGCATGGGCGGCCGTATCAGCATCTTCACCGCCCAGGAAAGCTTTGGCTTCCAGGGCATCAGCGTGGCTCTGATCGGCGCTTCCAATCCCATCGGCGTGTTCTTCGCCGGCCTGTTCTACGGCGCGCTGAAGTACGGCGGCTCCAAGCTGAACCTGATCGGTGCCCCGTCTGAGGTGATCAACATCATCATGGGTACGGTCGTGTTCTTCATCGCCATCTCCCATGTGTTCCGCTTCGTGAGAAAACGCAAGAGCAACAAGAAGGGGGAGGCCTGAGCAATGGATCTGATCATAAACAATCTTGGTATCATCATTTACGCCACCCTGCTGTTCACCCCTCCGCTGCTGTTTGCGGCCATGGGTTCCTGCTTTTCTGAGCTGAGCGGCGTGGTAAACATCGGCATTGAGGGCATGATGACCATTGGCGCCTTCGTGGGTGCTGCTGCCGGTCATTACACCGGTAACCCCTGGCTGTCCTTTATCTGCGGCGGCCTGGCGGGTATGCTGTTCGGTGCGCTGCATGCACTGGCCACCGTGAAGCTGAATGCGGATCAGACCATTTCCGGTACCGCCATCAACTTCCTGGCTCCCGGTGTTGCGGTGCTGATGGCCAAGGCGCTGTTCAATTCTTCCGATACGGCGCCTCTGGATTCCACCAGCAAGATTCCCACCCTGTTTGCCGACACCTTCACCGGCGGCACCGTGTGGGATAACTTCCTGAAGAATGTATTCTCCACCTATGCCACCACCTACCTGGTGTTCATTGTGCTGGTCATCGTGTGGTTCGTGTTCTACAAGACCCGTTACGGCCTGCGCCTGCGGGCCTGCGGCGAGCACCCCGAGACCTGTGACACCCTGGGCATCAACGTAATTCGCATGCGTTTCTCCGCCGTTTGCATCTCCGGCTTCCTGGCTGGTCTGGGCGGCGCCTGCGTGACCATGGCTACCATGAACCAGTTCCGCCCCACCTCCATCGTGGGCCAGGGCTTTATTGCCATCGCTGCCGTTATCTTCGGTAAGTTCCGTCCCCAGGGCGCCATGATTGCCTGCCTGTTGTTCGGCATGTGCTCCGGCATCCGCGTGGTTGTGGGCAGCAATGCGATGGTATCCGCTCAGCTGATTTCCATGATCCCCTATGTGGTTACCGTGGTGGTTCTGATCCTGTTCGTGGGCAAGGCTCATGTGCCTTCTGCCAACGGCAAGCCCTATGTGAAAGCAAAATAACAAGGAGGCTGCGGCCCTATGCGTATGTTTGATATTATCGCGAAAAAGCGCGATGGCGGCGTGTTGAGCCGCGAAGAACTGGAATTTGCGGTGATGGGTTTCGTAAACGGCCAGGTGCCGGATTACCAGATGAGCGCCCTGCTCATGGCCATCTACCTTCGAGGCATGACCGAGAAGGAGACCGCTCAGCTCACCGATGTGATGGCCCATTCCGGCGATATGGTGGACCTTTCCGCCATCTCCGGCATCAAGGCCGATAAGCACTCCACCGGCGGTGTGGGTGATAAGACCACGCTGGTCATTGCACCCATCGTGGCTGCCTGCGGGGTGAAGATCGCCAAGATGAGCGGCCGCGGCCTGGGCCATACCGGCGGCACGGTGGACAAAATGGAAGCCGTACCCGGCACCCAGACCGCTGTGGACCGGGAGCGCTTTTTCGCTCAGGTGAACGAGATCGGCATCAGCGTGATCGGTCAGAGCGGCAACCTGGCCCCGGCGGACAAGAAAATGTACGCCCTGCGGGATGTGACTGCCACCATCGGCTGTGTACCGCTGATTGCTTCTTCCATCATGAGTAAGAAGCTGGCCGCCGGCTCCGACTGCATCCTGCTGGATGTGAAGACCGGCAACGGCGCTTTCATGAAGACGCTGGGCGATTCCATCGAGCTGGCAAAAGCAATGGTGAGCATCGGTCAGCACAATGGCCGCAAGGTAGCCGCTCTCATCACCGATATGGACACCCCGCTTGGTCATAACATCGGCAACAGCCTGGAGGTGATCGAGTCGGTGGAGGTGCTCAAGGGCCACGGCCCGGCGGACCTGACCGAAGTGTGCTACCAGCTGGCGGCTAATATGCTGTATCTGGCGGGCAAGGGTTCGCTGGAGGAGTGCCGCCGCATGGCGGAGGAGGCCGTTGCCAGCGGCGCAGCCTACGAGAAGCTCAAGCAGATGTTTGCTGCCCAGGGCGGTGATGTGTCGGTGCTGGATGATCCGGATAAGTTCCAGAAGGCGAAGTTCAGTCGTCCGCTGCTGGCAGCCGAGAGTGGCTACCTGGTGCGGATGAACACCGAGATGGTGGGCAACGCCAGTGTCTGCCTGGGCGCGGGCCGCATCACCAAAGAGGATACCATCGATTTTGCAGCCGGCATTGTGCTGCACAAAAAGACCGGCGACAAGGTGGAAGCGGGCGAATGCCTGGCCACCCTGTATGCGGATCACGAGGAGAAGTTTGCCGCGGCGGAGGAGATGTTCCGTGCGGCGCTCACCTTCGGCCCTGCGCCGGAGCCGGTGCCCGCACTGGTTATGGCCCGTGTGACCGAGGAAGGTGTGGAGCGGTTCTGAGAACCTGAAACTATTCTTTCTTCAAAAGTAAACTTGATAAAAGCCCGGCGGAGTATTTCTGCCGGGCTTTTTGATTTAAAGATAGACTCCTGTTTCGGGGCGAGAAAAGAAGAAAGAAAAACCGCCCGGTAAAATCAGCATTGCTGATGATACCGGGCGGTTTTGTTCTGTTTGCTTTTGGGGGGATCAGGGCAGGGGAGCCGGAATTACTTCAGCAGCTCGCACACAGCCTGGGCGTAGGCCACGGGGTCCTCGATGGGCATGCCTTCAATGAGCAGCGCCTGATTGTACAGGATGTTCGCATACTTGCCCAGCTTTTCGGTCTCGCCGTTCGCCTGCAGATTCTTCAGGGTCTCGAATACGGGATGAGAAGCATTCAACTCCAGTACCTTCTCGCTCTTGGGAGCAGGCATGTCACCGCTGTTGGGCATGGCGTTCAGCACCTTCTCCATCTCCAGGCTCAGGGGGCCTTCGCTGGCGATGCAGACCGGATGGCTCTTCAAACGGGTGGACAGACGCACCGCGGTAACCTTGCCGTCCAGCGCGGTCTTCATGGCCTCGAACAGGTCCTTGTTGGCCTCGCTGGCCTCCTCGGCGGCCTTCTTCTCCTCTTCGGATTCCAGGCCCAGATCGCCGCTGGAGATGTTCTTGAACTCCTTCTCCTTGTCCTTTTCGCCGTAGTGGCGCAGCACCTGCAGGCAGAACTCATCCACGTCCTCGGTGAGCAGCAGCAGGTCGTAGCCCTTATCCAGCACCAGTTCGGCGGCAGGCAGCTTGGCCAGACGCTCGGTGGAATCGCCGGCAGCGTAGTAGATGTATTTCTGATCCTCGGGCATCTTGTCCACATATTCCTGCAGACTGATCAGCTTGTTCTCCTTGGCGCTGTGGAAGAGCAGCAGGTCCTTCAGCAGGTCGCTGTTGGCGCCGTAGCTCTCGTAGCAGCCGAATTTCAGCTGGCGGCCGAAGCTCTTGAAGAACTCGTCGTACTTCTCACGGTCGTTGTTCTTCATGGCGTTCAGCTCGTTCTTGATCTTCTTTTCCAGGCTGTTGCGGATCAGCTTGAGCTGGCCGTCCTTCTGCAGCATCTCACGGCTGATGTTCAGGCTCAGGTCCTGGCTGTCCACAATGCCCTTCACAAAGCTGAAATGGTCGGGCAGCAGATCGGCGCACTTGTCCATGATCAGCACGCCGGAGGCGTACAGCTGCAGGCCCTTCTCGTAGTCGCGGCTGTAGTAGTTGAAGGGAGCGTGACCGGGGATGAAGAGCAGCGCATTGTAGGTGGCAGTGCCCTCGGTGCGGCTCACGATTACCCGGGCGGGATCGGTGAAGTCGTAGAACTTATCCTTGTAGAACTGGTTGTACTCCTCGTCGGTTACCTCGCTCTTGCTGCGCTTCCACAGGGGGACCATGCTGTTCAGGGTCTCCAGCTCGGTGTAGGTTTCGTACTCGGTCTTGTAATCCTCACCGGCATCGGCAGGACGCTCCTTGGCACGGGTCTTCTCCCGCTCCATGCGGATGGGGTAGCGCACATAGTCGCTGTACTTCTTCACGATGTGCACCAGATTGTACTCGTCCAGGAACTCGTCGTAGTTCTCGTTCTCGGCGTTCTCCTTGATCACCATGATGATCTTGGTGCCCACATCTTCCTTGTCGGCCTCGGTGATGGTGTAGCCCTCAGCACCGGTGCTCTCCCACTGCCAGGCGGTGTCGCTGCCAAAGGCGCGGCTGATCACGGTGACTCGGCTGGCAACCATGAAGGCGGAGTAGAAGCCCACGCCGAACTGACCGATGATGTCGATGTCCTCGGCCTTGTTGTCCTTCTTGAAGTCCAGGCTGCCGCTGCGGGCGATGGTGCCCAGGTTCTCCTCCAGCTCTTCCTTGGTCATGCCGATGCCGTTATCGGTCAGGGTCAGGGTGCGGTTTGCCTTGTCCAGCTCCAGCAGGATCTGGTAATCCTCTTTCTTGGTGGTGACGCTGTGGTCGGTCAGGCTCTTGAAATAGAGCTTGTCGATGGCGTCGCTGGCGTTGGAAATCAGTTCGCGCAGGAAGATCTCCTTGTTGGAGTAGATGGAATGGATCATCATGTCCAGCAGCTTTTTGCTTTCGGCCTTGAATTCTTTTACAGCCATGATTGAACGCTCCCTTTTATGAAAAAGTATTGTAAAACAAAAAAAGATTAGCACTCGTTATGTTTGAGTGCTAATCTAATATACACCTTTTTGAAGAAAACTGCAAGAGGGTTCACAAAAAGTTTAAAACTCCTTGCGGCTGTAGATGCGGGTGGCAATGGCCCAGCAAAGCAGGTATACCGCAATGCAGCCCACCGGCATCACCACGGCCCAGCCCCAGATGGCCAGATCGCCCAGAAACAGTGTTTGCAGCAGGGGCGGCAAAGTCAGATCCTGCAACAGGTCCAGCTTGTCCAGCATCATCACACAGCCGAACAACGCCGCCGCAACCAGCAGCACTGCGGTGCGGGCTTTCTCCACGCCGTATTTGTAGGAAAGCGCCAGGGAAACGCCGAAGTAGGCAAGGCATACAAAGGAAACCGCAAGCAGGCTCAGCAGGTTTTCCATCAAAGGCTCGCCCTTCAGCAGAGCCAGCAGACCGCACAGCAGTGTGCCGATGGCAAAGCTGATGAGCAGTGCCAGGGTGATGAGAATGAACTTGGCGCCTACGAGCTGCCGCTTGCTCACCGGCAGGCTGGCAGCATACAGGTCCCATTTGGAATAGTTGTCGATGGTCAGTCCGCTCAGAATATAGAAGCCGGAAATCCAGGCAAAGAAGAACACCATGAAAGTGAAGTCCATCGTCAGAGCCATAGCGCTGTAAAGCACCAGGACCAGAGTCAGATTTTTGTGGTACGCATGCCAGAGAATGAAAAAGTCTTTTTTCAGCAGGCCGATCATTGTGCATCCCTCCCGGTATAAAACTGCATGATGTCCTCGATGCTGGCCCGGTCGATCACTGCGTCCGGCAGAGCCCGGCGGGCGGCGGCCGTGTCGCTGACCAGTGTCTCACAGGTGAAGCCTGTCTTGCGGGTGGCCACCTTGATCCGGTGATCCAGTGCCTCCAGCTGCTCCGGGCTGCAGCGCAGAACACCGTACTTTTCCAGCAGCTCGTCCCGGTCCATCTGGAACAGCAGCTTCCCCTTGTGCAGATAGGCGATGGAATCCGCCACCTTTTCCAGATCACTGGTGATGTGGCTGCTCATCAGAACGCTGTGGTTTTCGTCCTGGATGTAGTCCCGCAGGTAGTCCAGCACTTCGCCGCGCACCACCGGGTCCAGGCCGCTGGTGGCTTCGTCCAGAATCAGCAGCCTGGGCTTGTGGGCCAGGGCGGTGGCCAGCCGGAACTTCATCCGCATGCCCTTGCTCATATCCTTGATGAGCTTTTTCTCCGGCAGCTGGTAGGCATTCAGCAGCCGGGTGAATTCGCCGCTGTCCCAGCCGGGCTGCAGGCTCTTCATGATGCTGTTCACCTGGCGGGGCGTGAGCGTCTCGTAAAAGAAGGAATCCTCCATCACCACGCCGATCTGGGATTTGTCCAGCCGGTTGGGGTCGGTGCAGCCCAGCACCTCAATGCTGCCCCCGTCGGTGTGAATGGCCCCGAAGATGGCCTTCAGCGTGGTGGTTTTGCCTGCACCGTTTTCTCCCACAAAGCCCACAATGGTGCCGGTGGGCACGGTCAGGTCCAGGTTCTCCAGCGAAAAATCCTTGTAATGCTTGCACAGGCCGCGGATGCAGATCGCGTTTTCCATAGGATCAGTCTCCCTCCAACAACAAGTTCAATGTTGCCAGCACCTCTGCCTTGCTGATGCCCCCGGCCAGCGCGGTGTCCACCGCCTGCTGCAGGTATCCCTCCATCTTTTTCAGGGTCTCCTCCCGGTGCAGCTCCAGGTTCTGGGGCGCAACGAAGCAGCCCTTGCCGGGCACCGTGTTGATGAATCCGGCCTTTTCCAGGTCCTCATAGGCTCGTTTGGTGGTGATCACGCTGATGCGCAGTTCCTTGGCAAGCAGCCGGATGCTGGGCAGCGCCTCGCCCTCCTTGAGTCTGCCGTCAAAGATGGCGGTGCGGATCTGGTCGGTGATCTGGGCATAAATTGGCTTTGGGCTGGAATTGCTGATGTAGATCTCCATCAGTCTTCCTCGCTTTTCATATGATTTTGCCAGACTGTACATATCTGACATGTACAGTATATACGCATATATACACAGTTGTCAAGGCCGCAGCAGAAAAAATTTGAAAAACGCCAACGGCCGGATGCGGACATGATACAATTTGGATACGAGCGGCAGGTATCATCAAAGCACAGGATGAGCTCCGCCCATGCAGAAACAGAAAAGAGGAACCCCTAATGAACCCGATTTTGATCGTTGATGACGAACGCCCCATTGCCGAGCTGATCGAGCTTACTTTATTGCAGGCGGGCTATCAGTGCGAGATTGCGCTGGACGGCGAGACCGCCGCGGATAAGATCGAGACCGGCCGGTATGATCTGATTTTGCTGGACATCATGCTGCCGGGCGTCGATGGTTATGAGCTGATGGAATATATCCGGCCCACCGGAACGCCGGTGATCTTTCTAACCGCCAAGGGCATGCTGGCGGACCGGGTGCGGGGTCTGCGCATGGGGGCGGATGATTACATCGTAAAGCCCTTCGAGCCGCTGGAGCTGCTGGCCCGAGTGGAGAGCGTGCTGCGCCGGGCAGGCAGGGGCGGCGGATTGCTGCGGGCTTTTGGTGTGGTGGTAGACCCGGCGGCCCGCAAGGTGGAAAAGGACGGCGTGCCGGTGGCCCTCACGCCTCGGGAGTTTGACCTGCTGGTGCTGCTTTTGCGCAATCAGGGTATTGCCCTCTACCGGGATGTGATGTACGAGCGGGTGTGGGGTGGCGAGGAGGAAACGGGCAGCCGCACGCTGGACCTGCACATCCAGCGCCTGCGCAAAAAGCTGGGCCTTGCGGACAAAATCAAAACCGTGTATAAAATCGGCTATCTGCTGGAGGTGGAAACGTGAAACTGGCAGCCAAATTAACGCTTGCCATTCTGCTGTTGCTGGCACTGCTGCTGAACCTGGGCGCGGCCTGGCTGATCGGCAGCGGGTTTTCCGCCCAGCTGCAGGCGGCGGCGCAGCAGAACGCGGCCACCCACCGGGCAGAGTGCTATCAGCTGCAAAAAGCCATGATCGAGACCCCGGATCTGGAGACGCAGCCCCCATTGGTGGTCCTCTACGGGCAGCAGCGTACCGCACAGGCGGGGGTCGGGCTGGCTATCCTCAGCGAAGAGGGCGCCTTTCTCTATTCCGGCACCGGAATGGAAAACGGCTGGCAGCCAGTGCTGCGGGCGGTGGATGCCGGGGAAGACGGGATGACTTACGCGAAAGAAGGGGCGAAGGTCTGGCAGCTGTTTGCAAGCCCGGTGCAGTGGCAGGGGAGAACCTTGTGGCTGGTGAGCAGCTGTGATGTGAGCAGTGTGTTCCGGCTGCGGAACCAGCAGCTGGAGGGCTTTGCCCGGCTGGAACTGATTGCCTTTGCAGGGGTGGCGCTGGCGGTGTGGGCAGTGAGCCGCCGCCTGACCCGGCCGCTGAAAACTCTGGAAGAGACCAGCAGGGCCATTGCTGCAGGAGCATATGACCGGCGTACCGGCATGACCGGCGCCGACGAGGTGGCCAGCCTTGCCGCCAGCTTTGATGCCATGGCCGAGGCGGTGGAGCAGCGGGCCAATCAGCTGGACCTGGCGGTGCACCAGCGGGAGGACTTTGTGAGCGCCTTCACCCATGAGCTGAAAACCCCTATGACCAGTATGCTGGGCTATGCAGACCTGCTGCGCAGCGCCGAGGTGAAGCCGGAGGTGCGCCAGCGGGCGGCGAATTACATTTATCACGAGACAAAACGGCTGGAAGCGCTGAGCGCTAAGCTGATGACCTTTATGGCGCTGGACCCGGAGCACAGGACTCTGGAGCTGCGCCCGGTGGCCCTGACGGCCCTGGCGGAAAAGGTTGCCCGCGCGTTGCCCTCAGAATGCCCGGTCCGGCTGTGCTGGGAGGGCTTTGAAGCGGGCCGGGTACTGGGGGACGAGGACCTGCTCACCTCCCTGCTGGAAAACCTGATCAGCAACGGAATGCGAGCCGAGCCGAAGGATGGAAGAATATCCATCACGGCTCACAGGAAAAACGGGCAGGTGGAAATCACGGTGCGTGACCGGGGCCGGGGTATCCCGAAAAAGGAGCTGGAACGCATCACCGAGCCCTTTTATATGGTGGATAAGTCCCGCGCCAGAGCACAGAATGGCAGCGGATTTGGCTTGGCGCTGTGCGCGCGCATCGCCCGGCTACATGGCACCCGGCTGGAGTTTGAGAGTCAGCCCGGTGAAGGAACCATGGTGCGCTTTACATTAAAGGAGGCGGAGGGATGAACAAAAAACAGCGAATCCGAATGGCTTTTTCCTGTGCGGCAGCGCTGCTTTTGGGCTTGGCCTGCATGGCGTTGCCCTCTGCCTTCTGCACGCTGCAGCAAGCAAGGCTGCTGCAAACCACCCATGCCCGTCCGGCGGAAGAAAATGCCCTTTCCAGCCAGGGGCGGGAGAACGGGCTGGCAAGGCTTCTGTATGACAGGCAGTTTCTGGCGGGCAGCACGCCAGAATGGGATTCCACCGGCTGGCAGCCGCTGGAGCAAACCGAAGAGGAGCAGGCACAGACCATCCGTGCAATGGTGGAACAGCTGCAAAGCGAAGGCCTGCTGAGCGACACCCTAGCCGCGACCGCATACGCGCTGCTTGAAGGCGAGCAGACAGATATCCGGAAAACCGCGCTGCAGGATACGTCCGGATTCATGCGCTATGAGTGGAGCAAAGAGGCGGACAGCCTCCTGCTGGAGCTGGGCCCCGGCGGCGAGATGGTGCGGTTTCAGTGGAGCGGCGCAAGCGGCCAGGCACGGGCGGCCGAGCTGCTGGAGGGATACAAGCAATTTTTGCAGGTAACGGAATTTTCCGATTGGCAGGATCTTTCCGGTGAGGACGGCCATCTTGCCGCGGCTTATTCTCCGGCGGCACAGCTGTATGTGTACGCGCTGGACCGGGGCGGCGTCGCACTTGGCGCAGAACACAAAACGACGGAACAGGTGGCCACGGCAACAAATGAGAAGGAGGGAGCGGAATGAACGGCAAACAAAAAGCGGCCGCGCTGCTGCTGGGGCTGCTGCTTCTGGTGGGCTGCGGGGCTGCGGAAACCGACTCCACGGAATCGGCCGGGCAAGCACCGGCTTCGCAGGAGCAGCAGGTGGAACCGCAGAGATGGCAGCCTGCCGGAACCATGACGCCGGTAAGCGGAAGCAGTGTGTGCAGCACCCGGGGCGACACCGCGTGGCTCAAAGGGGATGTGCAGGTGGACGGAGGATTTCTTTGGCAGGCTGTCGACCTGAAAACCGGGGAACGGGAAGTTTTCTGTGCAAAGAAAGGTTGTACCCACACGGATCGCAGCTGCGACGGCTGGTTGGAACTGGGCAACGATGACTACCTGTGCCCGCTGCCGGATGGAACTCTTGCTCTTCTGTATGGGCGGGGGCTGCCGGGAGAGGAGGAGCCGCTCACACTGGAGCTGCGAGACGAAGCCGGCCGGGTACTGCGTTCCGCTTCGGTGGAACCGGAGACGTTGGAGGGTGTGATTTACAGCGACGGCGTAGGGCTTTATTTGGTTCACCGGGAGTATTCGCAGACGGAAAACGGAGTGATCACCCATGTTCTGGTGCGCATCAGCTTGGAAAGCGAGAGCTTTGGGCAAAAACAGGAGATTGCCCGCTGGGAAAATGACAGCGAGAGATTTCTGCCCGGAATCTGTACGGAAAACGGTGTCCTCGCGGCGGAAACAACGTTTGAACAGGGTGCGGACGGCGTGCGAATCCCGATGGGCGGTGTGCTGTATGAGCTTGCGTGGGACGGCAGTCAACGCATCCTGGCTCAGGCTGGGGAGCGGCAGGCCTTATGGCTGCCGCACAGTGGGCAGGCAGCAGCCTTCCGCTATGATTACGACACCGGCATGCTGGAACAGGTGGATCTGGAAACCGGCGAATACACTCTGTTTGCGCAGCTCCAGCCCGGCCTTTTGCTGACCGAAGGAGCGGTGTTCACGGATGGCTGGTTGTTCTGCAATGTGAGCGGCGGTGCGCAGGATTTCACCATTGCGGTGCAGCAGGGCGGGCAGCCCCAACGCAGCCCGATGCAGATTGTCCTCAACGGCAGGCAGCAGAGCCCGGTGGTGCGGCAGGCACTGGAGGGCGGCCGGCTCCTGGTGCAAATGGATCAAAACGAGTTTTTGGAGCAGTACCTGGATGATGACGGCAAATTGACAGAAGGCGTGACCAGCGAGTTCCTGTGGGGAATTTTCACCCCGGAGCAATACTTGAACGGCGATACGAGCTATATAATGGTGGAATCGGAGCGGGAAATGTGAGAGTAGGAATGATGAAAAGAAGAATCGCTGCGCTGGCACTGGGGTTTCTCCTCCTGGCAGGCTGCGGGGCGCAAAGGCGGGAAAGTGAGCAGCCGAACGCGGTGGGAACACTGCGTCAGACCAGCGGCAGCGGCGGCGTGGACTGGTGCGTTGCAGGCAGGACCGCGTTCACCGTGACCCGCAGCGGACAGGAAGCGCTTCTGCAAACGATTGACCTGACCGACGGCAGCTGTGTGCCGCTTTGCCCCAAGGCTGGTTGTACCCACAGCGGCGCGGATTGTCCGGCCTGGGTGGGGGAACGGGGCATTCTGCCCTATGTGAACTGCCTGGATAACGGGAATCTGGTTTTGTATTACCTGACCAATGAGGAGACGGGCCGCACAGCAGCGGTGGAGCTGCGGGCGGCGGATGGCACGCTTCTTCGGGCTCCCACCGCCCTGCCGGAGGAAGGGCAGGGCTGGTCCCCCTCGGCCTTTTATACCGACGGCGAGGATCTGTATGTGGTGCGGGAGGAGCGCTGGTACCGGTCCGGCTGGCTGCCCCGCTACCGGCTTTACCGGATTCACGCCCGGCCGGGCGAAGAATTCGGCCGAATGGAAGAGGTGGCCGTCTGGGAGCTGGAGCACACGGCCATCCTCACCGGGCAGACCACCGGTCAGGGGCTGCTGGTCTGCCAATTGACTGACGAGGGGCAGCTCCTCAGTGAATTGTGCTGGGATGGAGCTGTGCGACCCATCCGGCAGGCGCAGCCCCAGCAAATATTCTGGACAGCTCAGTATTCCGGCAGCCTGGAGCCGGAGCCAACGGTTTGTCTGTACGACAGTGTGAGCGGACAGCTGGAGCGGCTGGAGCTTTCCGCCGGAGAGAGTGTGCAGACCGCCCGGTTGGAACCGGGGCTTTCGTTGACGGGTACACCGCTCTGGTTGAAGGGTACCCTGTATGTGAGCACCTACCGGGAAGGCGGAGAGCAGCAGGCGTTTGCCATAAGCAGGGATGGAACGGTGGAACCGGTCGCCCGCTGGAGTAGCCGGAACGGTGTGGTGCGCCCGGCGGTCCCGTCGGCAGTGATGGACGGCAAGCTGCTGGTGGAATTGAGCGAGACCATGGTGGAAACCAGCTACCGGGACAAGGATGGCCGACTGGTCACCGGCCAGACCAGTGAATACCGTTACGGCCTGTTTACGCCGGAGCAGTACATGGCAGGCGGTGCGGATTGCCTGCCCATCCAGGGAGTGTTCTAAAGGGAGCGTGAGAGGAATGGAAAAACGGATCGGGTCAATCCTTCTGGCGGTTTGTCTGCTGCTGTTGGCGAGCTGCGGGGCGAAACGGGAAACGGTTGCCGTAGAACCGGACACCGCTGCACAAAGCAGCGTTCCCGAGGCGAACCTGACAAGCCTGCGGCAGCTCAGCCAGGAAGGGGCGCTCTGGCAGCTGGACGGCACCACCCTGTATACAACAGTGGCCGCTCCGCAGAGCAGAGGAAAACTATTGCAGACCGTGGACCTGAACACCGGCAAGCGGCAGGCGTTTTGCAGCAAACCGGGCTGTACCCACCAGGACGAAAGCTGCGGCGCCTGGCTGGATTGCGAAAGCGAGATCGCGGTGCTGCCCATGGAGGACGGCCGCCTGGTGCTTGTGTATGGCCGGTATGGTCCATTGGAGAAGCAGGGCGCGGAGCCGTCGGCGGCGGTGGAGCTGCGGGATACGTCCGGGGCGGTGCTCTGCCCGGCGACGCCACTGCCTCACCAGCCTATCAGTACCTTTTATACCGATGAAATTGCGGTGTACTATCTCCGGGAGCAGTGGCAGGAGGACGGCAGCGCCGACGTTTCCCTGATACGCATCGAATTGGATGCAGCCAAAGGCTTCGGTCAGGCGTCCACGGCAGCCTTCTGGCAGCTGCCCGTAATGCTTTCGCTCACCGAACGCTGTACCGAGCAGGGGATGCTTGCCATTCGGTGGGAGCACCGGATGGAGGGGCAGACCCAGGTGGTGCAGCACCGGGCGCTCTGCCTGGTTCAGTGGGATGGAACGGTACGCACCGTTGCCGAAGCGAAGGATGAGCAGGCATTTTTGGTTCCGGATACGGGTGCGATCGCGGCGTTTTGCTTTGATTCCGCTACCGGGACCATGGCGCGGCTGGACCTTGCCACCGGCGAGTCGGAGCCGTTTGCCCGGCTTCCGAAAGGCCTGCAACTTACTGAGGGCTCGGCCTGTGTGGGAGATGTGCTTATCTGTAATTCCATTCAGGACAGCGAGGCGAAACCCTTTTATATGGAAAAGGACGGAGACCCTGTGGAAATCCGGCGGCAGACCAGCCACAACGGAGATCTGCGGCCTATGATGGTGCGGGATGTTCTGGAGGATGGCCGCCTGATCGTGGATCTGGGGGATCTGGAGTATGAAGAGAGCTACACCGACCAGACCGGTCAGTGGATCACCAGCCGGACCAGTGAGACGCTGTTGGGCATCTGCACACCGGAACAGTACCGGGAGGGTGCGGCGGATTGCCTGACCCTGGAAACAAACCACAAATTCTAAAGCGACAAAAAGAGCCCGCCGGGCAGCGCATGCAAAACGCGTTACCCGGCGGGCTGTTGATTGAAATGGAAAACGGTTACCGGCCCAGCAGTTTGCCCAGCTTTACCTTAAAAGGAGTGTAGCCGTTTTTGGCGTCGGAGGTAAAGTCGGAGGCCACTTCCCATTTCCAGCGCTGGTTGTCGAAGTAGAGCACATCGCCTTCCTGACCGGTCAGGGCCTTGGGCAGAGCGTCGGGGTCCACCAGCGGATCAAAGGGCTGTTGGTAGGTGAGTACGCCCTCCGGGGAGATGCTGGCCCACACGCCGAATACAAAGCAGGCTCCCTCGCCGTAGCAGAAGCGTTCAAAACGAACCTTGCCGTCGTAATAGAACGAGAGGCAGTCGCGGAATTTGTTCAAGTATTCCTTTTCGTAGCGGCGGCCGCAGTGCGTACCAGCCAGCTGTTTGGCAGAAATGTTCATGGCAGTTTCCCTTCCCGCAGCCGGGCCGCAAACAGGCGGCAGGGCAGGCGGAGTTTGTTTTTTTCATTATAACAGGTTTGCGCCTTTGCTGCCAGAAAAAACAGGGCAGAAAAACGGGTTCGAAAAAAATTGAAAAAATGTGAAAAAAGCTGTTGACATTTCTCTTTTCATGCCGTATAATAAACAACGTCGCTAATGCGGCAACGCAAAGATGGCCCGGTAGTTCAGCTGGTTAGAACGCTAGCCTGTCACGCTAGAGGTCGTGGGTTCGAGCCCCATCCGGGTCGCCATCTTGCTGCTATAGCT
>NZ_NFHD01000033.1 GCF_002159185.1 Gemmiger sp. An87 | reverse complement strand
ACCTGTTCCCATTCCGAACACAGAAGTTAAGCTCTGTTGTGCCGAAGATACTTGGTTGGAGACGACCTGGGAAAATAGGTAGGCGCCGGCTTTTCTCTTCTCTTTATCCTTTTCATTCGCATCGGCCGGTGTCGATGACGCAGAGGTCCCACCTGTTCCCATTCCGAACACAGAAGTTAAGCTCTGTTGTGCCGAAAATACTTGGCTGGAGACGGCCTGGGAAGATAGGTAGACGCCGGCTTGCAAATGCGAATAAAGCCGAATGCTGATGAGCATTCCTGCTTTTGGGATTCGGCTTTTTTATATAGATGGCCCGTTGGTCAAGCGGTCAAGACGGCGGCCTCTCACGCCGCAAACGGGAGTTCGATTCTCCCACGGGTCACCACGTCGGAATGGACTACATTCCATTCAAAAAGCCCAGCCAAATGGCTGGGCTTTTCTCATACCATTTCGTCATTCCTCCTTAACCCCACAAAACTTTGCAAGACAAATTTTTGCGGGGGCCCTGCTGCTGAAGAGGCTGACGGATCCCCCGGCATGAGAGAAAATATAATCGCCGACAAAGCCCGGTCGCTGACCGGGCTTTTCTGTTTAAAACGGCCACCTTGCTTTTCCACGGTTATGGGCGCTTTTTGTTGAAAAGCAAGGAACCGCAGTTTGATTGTTCGAACCGAATTTTCCACAAGACTGGAGTGTTCCTGTGGAAAAGAGCTGCCGGAAAGAACTGCTTCGGTTCAGAACTTTCAGGTGCGCGCGGTTTAAAAATATGCTATGATAAAGCAGTACACAATTGTGTGATAGGAGGAAACAATATGACATTATTGGAGCAGCTGAACAGCCTGCCCATGTTTGCAATCGTGGGTGTTGTAATTCTGTTCATTCTGGGGCTCAGCATTGTGTTTATGGTGAAAAGCTACCGTGCGGGGGTAGCTTTGGGAATGGACCGGGTCAAAATGCGCAGGGCCATCACTTCCAGTGTCACCTTTACGCTGTTGCCCAGTATTTCAATCCTGTTGGGTGTTATTGCGCTGAGCGGAAGCCTGGGCATCCCTCTGCCCTGGATGCGTCTTTCGGTGGTGGGTGCGTTGCATTATGAAGGCAACGTGGCAGATATTGCCGCCCGTGCCGCTGGAATGAGCGGTGGCCTGGGAAGCCAGGAGCTGACTCCTTCGGTATTTGTGACCATCGGCCTTGTAATGACGGCAGGTATTCTTTCCGGATGCCTGCTCTGCATCTTCTGCCTGAAGCGCTATATGAAGCGGCTCAAAAAGGCCACAGCCAAGAAAGAAAAGGGCCAGAAGAGCTTCGGTGACTATATGTTCACTGCCATGTTCGTGGGCCTGGTAAGCGCTTATATCGGCTCCTATCTGGGCGAAGGCGTGCGCCTGAACAATTTTATGCCCCTGATTGTAGCGGTGATCAGCGCGGCGGCTATGGCGGTATTTGAGTATTTTGCACGGGTGAAGAAGGTCATTTGGCTGGATAACTTCTCCATGGCGGGCAGTATGCTGGTGGGTATGGCCGCAGCAGTATTGCTGGGCGGTGTAATGTAAGGGAGGCGCAACGTATGAACGAAAAGGAACGCAGCGCCTTTTATGAGCGCTATGAAAATGGAATTCATGTAATCGGCCGGGTGGGTCTGAGCCTAGGCATTCTGTTGATGTTGGCCGCGCCGCTAGCCATGGGCTGGGTCCTGGGCGCTGGACCGGATTGGGCAGCTTTCGGCATGGGCTTTTTCCAGGTGGCCATCATCTACTGGACCAGCGGCGTGGTGGAGTTTCTGGTCTATTCGCCGCTGCTGGGCTCCGGTGCAAGCTATTTGACCTTCATCACCGGCAACGTGCTGAACTTGAAGGTTCCATGCGCGGTAAATGCCCGGGAGATCTGCGGTACCGAGGTGGGCACACCGGAAAACGATGTGATTTCCACCCTGTCGGTGGCAGCGAGCAGTCTGGTGACTACCCTGGTGCTGGCTATCGGTGTTCTGTGCCTGGTGCCCCTCACCCCGGTGCTGGAGGCCCCGGCTCTGCAGCCCGCGTTCAACAACGTGATTCCCGCCCTGTTCGGTGCGCTGGCCTTCAAGTATTTCTACCGGAACATGAACATCGCCATCATTCCGCTGGTGTTCATGTGCATCCTGTTTGTGGCGGCACCCGGGCTGATCGGCAGTGTATCCTTCCTGATTCTGCTGTCCGGCGCAATGGCGATTGGCGTTGCATACTGGCTGTTTAAACACGGGAAATTAAACTAAAAGGAAAAAGCCGAAGGCGCGTTTGGTTCGCGTTCTTCGGCTTTTCCTGTATGAAATGGGATGAGGATGGTTCAATAGTTCCGGCTGATGAATTCCGCTTCCTCCTGCCCGGCCTGGGCGTTCAGCACCAGAGCCAGCAGGAAGAAATAGCCGGAAAGAAGATTGGCCAGATCCAGCAGAGCGGGCTCCACTGGGTGGCCCTGATGGTCGTGGCGGTAGAGCAGGCGCACCAGCGCCTTGCACTGAACTCGCAGAAGGTGGGCGGTGCAGGCGGCAGTACAGCCCTGGGGCAGCACAAACCGGGTGCAGCGGCCCTCGCTCTGGACACGCAGCCGTTCGGTGGCATCCGCCAGCCACTGAATCTCTTCCGGAGTCACAGTGAACCGGGTGCGCAGGGTGGGGTTGGCGTGATAGATCAGCTCGCAGACACGCAGCAGCTCTGTCCGCAGTACGTTGTCCTCTACTTGAGAACGGAGTAGTCCGGTGCGGCTGGCGATCTCGTCGGTGAGCAGCTCAAAGTCGCAGCGGAGATCCTCCGGCGGGTCGCTCAAAAAGGGATAGGCCTCCCAGGGGCTGTGATACAGTTCCATTTGAAATTCACTCCCATCGTTTTAAGGCGTTGCGCATGTAGCCGCGCACGTCCAGGCCGTAGACACGATCCAGCAGGGCGGGGTCCAGCGCCTGGGTATCGGTCTGGCACAGGGCCCGGCCATCCTGCATAAGCAGCAGCTGGTCAGCGTAGTTCAGCGCCAGATTTACATCGTGCAGCACGCCCACCACACAGCGGTTGCCCTGGGCCACCCAGCGGCGGAGCTGCTCCATCAGTTCAATCTGATACTTCAGGTCCAGATGATTGGTGGGCTCATCCAGCAGGATAATTTTGGGGTCCTGGGCAAACACTCGGGCCAGAAAGACTCGCTGCAGCTGTCCGCCGGACAATGCAGTAATGGGCTGCTCCCGCAGCTCCCAGAGGCCGGTCTGTTCCAGGCAGGAACGCACAATGTCCTTGTCGCCGGGTGCGGCTCTACCGAACAGGCCAGGAGAGCGGTGAGCGTATCGGCCCATCTCTACGGTCTGATATACAGTGTAAGAAAAATACAAATTGGACAACTGACTCAGAAAAGCGACTGTCTGCGCCACCTGACGGCGGGGAGCAGTGCGCAGGTCCAGCCCGGCCGCGGTGACACTGCCGGTACTGGGCAACAGCCCGGCTACGGCCCGCAGCAGTGTGGTCTTACCACAGCCGTTGGCACCCAGAATGCAGAGAATCTGCCCGCTCTGTGCCGAGAAGGAGAGATCCCGCACTACAGGGTCGCCCCCGTAGCCGCAGGTAATGTGTTCCGCATGTAGCATCAGCGGGCCTCCTTTCGGCTGGAGAAAAAGATGTAGAGGAAGAAGGGGGCGCCGATCAGAGCCGTGATGGAGCCGATGGGAATCTCGGAGGGAGACGCCAGGGTCCGGGCGGCCAGATCGCACAGGGACAGAAAGCCTCCGCCGAATATGGCGCAGGTGGGAATCAGCATCCGGTGAGAGGGTCCGAAGATCCGGCGAACAATATGGGGCGCCACCAGGTCCACAAAGCCGATCACGCCCACAAAGGCCACCGCGGTGCCGGTGAGCAGAGCCACCAGCAGCGCCAGCAGCCATTTCACCCGCTTGCGCTCCATGCCCATGGCGGAGGCCTGTTCCTCGCCGAAGCTGAGCAGATCCAGCTCGGAAGAAAGCCGCCAGAACGCCAGAATGCAGACCAGCGCCGCCAGCGCCACCGGACCCAGCTGTTTCCAGGTCTTCATGGAAAGACTGCCCAGCTGCCACAGAGTGATGCGCTGGGTGTAGTCCGGGTTGGCGGAGGACAGGGTGGTTATGATGGCGTTGAGAAAGAGCGACAGCACCATACCGATGAGAATGATGGTGTTGTTGGAGAGGTTGCGGTCCAGCCGGGAGGAGATGGCCAGCGCGCCGCCCATGGTGGCCAGACCGCAGCACAGGCAGACCGCAGGCAGCAGGAAGGTACCGGCGGCGCTGTCCGCCACGCCGGTGACGATGAGCACCGCCGCGCCAAGACCTGCACCGGAGGAGACGCCAAGGCCGTAGGAGGAGGCCAGCGGGTTTTGCAGCAGCGATTGCATCACCGCGCCGCTTACCGCCAGCGATGCCCCCACGCAGAAGGCCAGCAGTACCCGGGGCAGGCGGATACTCCACACCAGCCCCGGGATTACCGGGTTCATCTGTTCGGGCAGTGCTGCACCCCACAGCTTGTTGGCCAGCACCTGCAGAATTTCACCGGGGGAGATGGGCACGCTGCCCACCCCGATGCCCAGAAGAACCGCGACCAGCGCGGCCAGACACAGCAGGCCGAACCGCGCCGGGCGGGAAAACCGGCTCATTCGCCGAATACCTCCGGATAGACGGCCTTGCCCATCTCTTCCAGAGCGGTCACGATGTTCTCGTTGGGCAGAGAGGAGGACTGCTTGTCGATCTGGTAAACATCACCGTTCTTCACAGCGGTCACGGCTTCCCAGCCCTCACGGCTCTTGATTTCACCCACGGGGTCCTCGATGTAGTCCACGTTGGTGAGGATCACGTCCGGGTTGCCGCTGACCACCACCTCGCTGTCCACACTGGTCCAGCCCTCAGCCTTGTCGGCCATCATGTTGTTGGCGCCGATCAGGCTGATCATCTCGTCCATGTAGGTGCCGGAGCCGGTGCTGTAGGCAGAGGGGGCGGCGGAAATTTCAAAGTAAACGGTCTTGCGCTGATCCTCGGGAATGGAAGCCCCCAGAGCGGCAATGCGATCGATCTCGGCCTTCAGGGTTTCGTTGATCTCAGCGGCGCGCTCGGTCTTGCCCATCACCTGACCCAGGAAGGTCACGTCCTCGTAGATATCCTCAATGGAGGTGCTGGTGGGAATGCAAACCACGGTGGCACCCAGCTCCTGCAGGGGCTGGAAGGGGTCCTCGCCACCGGAGGAGCTGATGGAGGACACAAAGATCACATCCGGTACCAGGGTGGCCATCTGCTCCGCGTCCGGAGTCATCATGTCAAAAACAGGCAGGTCCTGGGGGGCGTTTTCCATCTTGGCGCTGTTGGCATCCAGCGCGATGATCTGGTCGGTGCAGCCCAGATCCATCAGGGTCTGGGTGATGGAGGGAGCCATGGAGATTACGGTCTCCACATTGTCCGGCAGGGTAATAGCAGCGCCGCTGCGGTCTTCGGTGGGTTTGGCCGCCGAAGCTGCCTCACTGGAAGCGCTTGCCGAAGAAGCAGAGGATGCGGCGGCGGAAGAGGCCGGAGCGGAAGTGCTGGCGGCCGGTGCGCCGCAGGCGGCCATACCGAAGGCCAGAGCCACAGCGACAAATGTGGAAAGAATGCGTTTCATAAATGTTCCTCCTGAAATATTTGGAATGAGGGGGTTATTTCCATGCGGCCGGATTGCCGCAAAGAACAAAAATACGCCGCCCCGGCAAAGCGGAGCGGCGCAGCAGCGAACAGGTGCGACAGAAAAGACCCCGTGAGGCGTAATGCCCCCAGGCTGTACTGCCGCCCTGCCGCGTGTTTGGTCCGTCCACGAAGCGGGGTCCCGCACCGGAAAAGATGGCTTCCCGGTATGGATGCGAACGGCAGGCAGGTCTTCCGGCTCGTGAGCGTTAAAGCGCGCGCCCGGCCGGCCTTCCCATTCCTTTCGGAACAGTGGCAGATGGCCGGGGCGCTGGCCCACACGGCGGCGGTCCCGCACGGGATTGATTACCCGTTTCCCTTTTCATTCAGACAGGCTGAACACCTGCCGTTCGATTTTTATAAAGTATGATCGGATGCGTGGGTGCATCCAAGAAGAAAAGCAAAACAATCAGGCCCGGCGGCTGCGGTGAATCAGGTGGTCAGCCGTCCAGATCCTCTTCGGTCTCCCGGGTGATGTAGACCGGGCGGTGCTTGGTTTCCAGATAGGTTTTGGCCAGATACTGACCAAGAACACCCATGCAGAACAACTGCACACCGCTGCACAAAAAGATGATGCACACCATGCTGGGCCACCCGCTGGTGGGATCGCCGAACAAAAGGGTGCGGACAATGATCACGATAATCATCACGAAAGCCAGCAGGCAGAAGAACATGCCCATCAGGCTGGCAATGGCCAGCGGGGCGGTGGAAAAGCCGATGATTCCCTCCAGCGAATAGAGGAACAGCTTCCAGAAATTCCACTTGGTCTCGCCGGCCACCCGCTCCACATTTACGTATTCCAGCCACTTGGTCTTGAAGCCGACCCAGCCAAAGATTCCCTTGGAAAACCGGTTGTATTCCGGCATGGACAGAATGGCATCCACCATTCTCCGGCGCATCAGTCGGTAATCACGCGCGCCATCCACGATGTCCGCATCGCTCATCTTGTTGATGAGCTTGTAGAACATCCGGGCGAAAAAGCTGCGGATGGGCGGCTCACCCTGGCGGGTGGTGCGGCGGGTAGCGGCGCAGTCGTAATCTTCGTGCAGAAGTGCATCCAGCATCTGGGGCAGAAGAGCCGGCGGGTCCTGAAGGTCAGCATCCATCATAGCCACGTAATCGCCCTTGGCGGCCTGCAGGCCGGCCAGAATGCCTGCCTCCTTGCCAAAATTGCGGGAGAAGCTGATGTAGCGTACCCGTTTGTCCTGCCGGTGCAGCTCACGGGCGATGGCAAGGGTGCTGTCCTTGGAGCCGTCGTCCACAAAAATGAACTCGAACTCGGCACCATGGCTTTGTTTCATCTCTGAGGCGACTCGGGTGATCTCCTTATAAAACAGGGGAAGAGATTCCTGCTCATTGTAGCAGGGAACAATGATGGAAAGAAGCATGAGAATACCGCCTTTCTCAGATAAAACCCGGCTGCACAGCATGGGTATTATCTATTATATCACAGAGACATCAAAAGAACAAACCCCGCAAAAGTTGCGTGAAAATATGTAAAAGGAGGCAAGAGTTTTAGATTTCTTGCGTTTTTGACACGAAGCACAGTTTGACGGATTGCTCTGGAGAAAGAGTGTGGTATACTTCGTAATATGGAAGTAAATTTATCAAAATAAAGCAAAAAAGATTGTTCTTGTGCAAGCTTTTTGGTATACTATGTTATACGATTGTGTGCCAGATTTGCAATATAAGACTGGCGAAAGGAGCGGCTCGGTGAAAAGTTGGATGAAAGTCATGCAGGATATTGCCTGGCTGACTCAATTGGGAATCTCGGTCACTGCGCCGCCGCTTTTATGCGCCGGTGCCGCCTGGTGGCTTTCGGCCCGAGCAGGGCTGCCCATGTGGGTAATGCTGCCTGCGCTGGTGCTGGGCTTCGGCGGCTCGGGTGCCAGCGTGTGGGGGTTTTACCGCTATATGCAGCGCAAGGCTTCCCGCAAAAAGGCTCCGCCAGCCTTTAACCGGCATTTATAACAAAAGAGAGAGGACGTTCTATGAAGATAGCACCTGCTGTAAAAAAAGAGACCGGGCATATCGCGCTGGGCACTGCCGTGGGCGTGGCCGTTATGCTGGTGGTGTTCGCTGTTCTGGGGTATTTCAGCGCCGGAGTGGCGGTGAGCGGTATTCTGGGCGGCGCGATTGCGGTGGGAAACTTCTTTCTGCTGGGACTGACGGTGCAGAAGGTGGCCGATGGCCAGCCGGAGGACCGGGCCCGCAAGTGGATGCAGTTTTCCTACAACATGCGTATGCTGCTGATGGTGGTGTGGCTGATTGTGGCGCTGGCCGTTCCGTTTTTCAACTGGGTGGCGGCGCTTGTGCCCCTGCTGATGCCCCGGCTTACCATCGGGGTTATGCAGGCCACCGGAATGTATCACAAGGAAAAGGGCGATACGCTGCCCTTGAATGAAGGGGGGAACGCAAAGGAATGAACGTTTCGATCAACGGCCCGCAGATCTACTGGGAATCCAGCTGGTCGGTGCCGCTTTTGGGTAAGCTGCAGATCACAGCAAGCCTGGTGGATGCCTGGATTATCCTGGCGCTGATCGGCATCCTGTGCTGGTGGCTGGGCCGTGGGCTCACGGTGGAGAACATCAGCAAAAAGCAGGCAGTGGCTGAGCTGCTGGTGACCACCTGCCAGAATTTCGTGAATGGCAACATGGGCGAAAAATACGCTTACTTTGCTCCGTTTATCGGTGCGCTGTTCAGTTATTCCGCGCTGTGCAGTCTGTCCAGTCTGGTGGGGCTTTATCCCGCCACCAGCGATCTGTCCACCGAGCTGTCCTGGGCGCTGCTGGTGTTTGTGATGATCACCTACACCAAGATCCGAACCAACGGTGTGGGCGGCTATCTGAAGGGCTTTACCACACCCATCCCGGTGTTTACCCCCTTCAACATTATCAGTGAGCTGGCCACTCCCATCTCGATGGCGTTCCGTCATTTCGGCAACATCATGTCCGGCGGCGTGATCAGTACGCTGGTCTATGCGGCGCTGGCGGTATTGAGTCAGGCGGTGTTCGGGCTGCTGCCCGGCGCACTGGGCGAAATCCTCAGCCTGATCCCGCTGTTCCAGCTGGGCATTCCGGCGATTCTGTCGGTGTATTTCGATCTGTTCAGCAGCCTGATGCAGGCATTCATCTTCTGTATGCTGACCATGCTGTACATTGCAAATGCAGCCCAGACCGACGAGTAAGTTTTTTGAATTCCATTGCGGCTGACCGCCGTGATCGAAGTGCCCCGCGGCCCGCAGGCAGCGGCCGGGGCAGATAACCCCAAAGCGATTCCATTTGAACATTTTTTAGGAGGACATTATTATGTTGGACAAAGCTATTGTATTGGCCGGCTGCGCCATCGGTGCAGGTCTTGCCCTGATCGCAGGTATCGGCCCTGGTATCGGTGAAGGTTACGCGGTAGGCCAGGCCTGCTCCGCGATTGGCCGTCAGCCCGAGTGTAAGGGCGACGTGACCAGCACCATGCTGCTGGGCTGTGCTATCGCCGAGACCACTGGTATTTACGGCTTCGTGACCGGCCTGCTGCTGATCTTCGTGGCCCCCGGCATGTTCACTGGCATGCTGGGCTGATTTTGGCCCGTAAGCCAGCCAGAAAGGGGAATGACCATTGCAACAGTTTAAAGATTTGGTGACGCTGACACCCTGGCATATGATCTTCATGCTGGGCAACCTGCTGATCCTCACCCTGCTGGTCAAGCATTTCCTGTTCAAGCCCGTGCAGAAGATTTTGAACGAGCGCCAGCGCAGGGCGGACGCCATGCTTGCCGACGCGAAACAGGCCAAGGAACAGGCCGAGGCGATGCAGGCGGAATATGAGAAGAGCCTGGCAGGCGCCAAGGAGGAGGCAGCCCGGCTGCTGAATCAGGCCAGCCAGACCGCCGCCCGCAACAGCGAGGAGACACTGAACGCCGCCCGTGCCCAGGCCGCTGAGCTCAAGCGCAAGGCGGGCGAGGAGATCGAGCAGCAGCGCAAGAAGGCGCTGAACGAGGTGAAGGACGAGATCGGCGGCATGGCTATGGCCATCGCCAGCAAGGTGGTGGAACGGGAGATCCAGGAGAAGGATCACCAGCAGCTGATCGATGAATTCATCGAGAAGGTAGGAGACGCCTCATGACCAAGATCGGCACCATATACGGCGGCGCGCTGTATGAGCTGGCCGTCGAGGAAGGGCTGGAGGCCGAAATGCTGGACGAGCTGGAGCAGGTGGAGCAGTTGCTTGCCGCCTGGCCGGACTACGAAAAGCTGCTGGCGCTGCCCAGCGTGCCCAAAGCCCAGCGCTGTCAGGCGCTGGACGAGGCGCTGCGCGGGCGCATCCAGCCGTACCTGTTGAATTTTTTGAAGATTTTGACCGAGCGGGGCCAGATCCGAGCCCTGCGTGACTGCCGCAAGGAATACCGGGCCCGCTACAACGAAGCCCACGGCATTCTGGAGGCGACGGCGGTGGCGGCAGTGCCGCTGAGCGAGGCCCAGAAGACGGCTCTGACCGAAAAGCTGAACAAGCTCACCGGCAAAACGGTACAGCTTGCGGTGAAGGTGGACCCGGCCTGCCTGGGCGGCGTGCGCCTGGAGATGGGCGGCGCCGAGTTCGACGGCACGGTGCAGGCCCGTCTGGACGCACTGCGCCGCAGCCTGGCCGCCACGGTATAAGTGAGAAGGTGAAACGATGCAATTGAAACCGGAAGAAATTTCCAAGATCATAAAGGCCCAGATCAAGCACTATGAAAACTCCATTCAGCAAAGCGAGACCGGCACCGTGATTCTGGTGGGCGACGGCATCGCCCGGGCCACCGGCCTGGAGGAGTGCATGAGCGGCGAGCTGGTGCAGTTCTCCAACGGCGAGTACGGCATGGCCCAGAACCTGGAGGAAAACTCGGTGTCCATCGTTATGCTGGGCAGCGACGTGGGCATCAAGGAGGGCAGCCTGGTCAAGCGCACCGGCAAGGTGGTAAGCGTGCCGGTGGGCGAAGCCATGATCGGCCGCGTGGTGAACGCGCTGGGCCATCCCATCGACGGCAAGGGCCCCATCGACGCCAAGGAGTACCGGCCCATCGAGTCCCCCGCGCCGGGCATCATCCAGCGCAAGAGCGTTTCGGTGCCCCTGCAGACCGGCATTAAGGCCATCGACTCCATGATTCCCATCGGCCGCGGCCAGCGCGAGCTGATCATCGGCGACCGGCAGACCGGTAAAACGGTCATCGCCACCGATACCATCATCAACCAGAAGGGCAAGGACGTGATCTGCATCTATGTGGCCATCGGCCAGAAGCAGAGCACCGTGGCCCAGCTGGTGAATACCCTCACCGAGAACGGCGCCATGGACTACACCATCGTGGTGTCCGCCACGGCCAGCGAGCTGTCGCCGCTGCAGTACATCGCGCCCTATTCCGGCTGCGCCATGGGCGAATACTTCATGGCCCAGGGCAAGGACGTGCTGGTGATCTACGACGACCTGTCCAAGCACGCGGTAGCTTACCGTGCGCTGAGCCTGCTGATCCGCCGCCCGCCCGGACGTGAGGCCTACCCCGGCGACGTGTTCTATCTGCACAGCCGCCTGTTGGAGCGTGCGGCCCGTCTCGCCCCGGAATACGGCGGCGGCAGCCTGACCGCGCTGCCCATCATCGAGACCCAGGCGGGCGACGTTTCCGCCTACATCCCCACCAACGTGATCTCCATCACCGACGGCCAGATCTTCCTGGAGACCGAGCTGTTCCACTCCGGCGTTATGCCGGCAGTGAACCCGGGCATCTCGGTGAGCCGCGTGGGCGGCAACGCCCAGACCAAGGCCATGAAGAAGGTGGCCGGTTCCCTGAAGCTGCTCTACAGCCAGTACCGTGAGCTGCAGAGCTTCGCCCAGTTCGGCAGCGACCTGGATGCGGACACCAAGGCCCGTCTGGCCCAGGGCGAGCGCATCGTGGAGGTGCTCAAGCAGGACCGCAACAGCCCCATTTCCATGGAGCATCAGGTGTGCATCCTGTACGCCGTCACCCACGACCTGCTCAAGGATGTGGCCGTGGAGGATGTGAAGGAATACGAGCACGGCCTCTATGCCTATATGGACGGCCATGCCCCCGACGTGCTGGAGACCATCCGCACCAGCGGCAAGCTGGAAAAGGAGACCGAGACCGCGCTGGCGGCCGCTCTGGCAGAGTACACCACGGAGTTTTTGAAGACCAAGTAAGGAGGAGATCCCAATGGCAGGTGCGTCCATGAAGGACATCAAACTGCGCATCAAGAGCGTGGAAAGCACCATGCAGATCACCAAGGCCATGGAGCTGGTGGCCTCCTCCAAGCTGCGGCGCGCCAAGGAGCGGGTGGAAAAAAGCCGCCCCTATTTTGAGGTGCTCCACGCGGCCCTTTCCGACATCGCGGCCTCCAATACCGAGCTTTCCTCGCCCTACATCGCCAAGCGGCCGGTGAAAAAGACCTGCTACGTGGTGATCGCGGGCGACCGCGGCCTTGCGGGCGGCTACAACGCCAACATTCTGAAGGCGGTGGCGGCCGAGGCCGAGGGCAAGGAAATCTGCGTGCTGCCGGTGGGCAAAAAGGCGCTGGAGCATTACCAGCGCCGGGGTGTCCAGCGGGTGACCGAGGAATACGCGGTGGCGGCGGATGTGACGGTGAGCGATTGCTTTTCCATGGCACGTCTGCTGGCCAAGGGCTTTCTGGCCGGTGAGTATGACGAGATCCGCCTGGCCTACACCAATTTCGTGTCCATGCTGAGCCAGCAGCCGGCCACCCTGTGCCTGCTGCCGCTGAGCGTCTCCCGCCCCGAGCCGGGCGCGGGTCCCCGGGGGCTGACCATCTACGAGCCCTCCAGCGAGGAAGTGTACGACGCTATCGTGCCGGAATACCTGGCGGGACTGATCTACGGAGCGCTGTGCGAATCCGTGGCCAGCGAGCTGGGCGCCCGGCGCAGCGCCATGGACGCGGCCACCAAGAACGCTGGTGAGATGATCGACTCGCTGAGCCTGCATTACAACCGGGCCCGGCAGGCGGCCATTACCCAGGAAATCACAGAGATCGTGGCGGGCGCCGAGGCCTGACGGCCTTTCCCGCCAGTAAAGGAGATAGATCCATGCCGAATAACCACGAAGGCATCGTGGCCCAGGTCATCGGCCCGGTGCTGGATATCAAATTTGCAGACGGTGAGCTGCCGGACCTGCTCAACGCGATCGAGGTGGGCGAAGGCGAGCACAAGCTGGTGGCCGAGGTGGCCCAGCTGATCGGCGACAACGTGGCCCGCTGCATCGCCATGAGCAGCACCGACGGTCTGGTGCGCGGCACCAAGGCCGTGGATACCGGCGGCCCCATCACCGTGCCCGTGGGCGAGGAATGCCTGGGCCGTATTTTCAACCTGCTGGGCGAGCCGGTGGACGATCAGCCCGCGCCTCCGGCCAAGGAGCGCTGGCCCATCCACCGCGATCCCCCCAGCTATGAGGAGCAGCAGAACACCACCGAGATTCTGGAGACCGGCATCAAGGTGGTTGACCTGATCTGCCCTTACGCCAAGGGCGGTAAGATCGGCCTGTTCGGCGGCGCCGGCGTGGGCAAGACCGTGCTCATCATGGAGCTGATCAACAACGTTGCCAAGCAGCACGGCGGCTTGTCGGTATTCACCGGTGTAGGCGAGCGTACCCGTGAGGGCAACGATCTGTACAACGAGATGAAGGAGAGCGGCGTTATCAACAAAACCGCCCTCGTCTATGGCCAGATGAACGAGCCCCCGGGAGCCCGTATGCGCGTGGGCCTGAGCGGTCTGACTATGGCCGAGTACTTCCGTGACCGGGAGCACCAGGACGTGCTGCTCTTTATCGACAACATCTTCCGCTTTACCCAGGCGGGCAGTGAGGTGTCGGCTCTGCTGGGCCGTATGCCCAGCGCCGTGGGCTACCAGCCCACCCTGGCCACCGAGATGGGCGCTCTGCAGGAGCGCATCACCTCCACCAAGAACGGGTCCATCACCTCGGTGCAGGCCGTTTACGTGCCCGCCGATGACCTGACCGACCCGGCCCCTGCCACCACCTTCGCCCATCTGGATGCCACCACCGTTCTGAGCCGTGCCATCTCCTCGCTGGGCATCTACCCGGCGGTGGACCCGCTGGATTCCACCAGCCGCATCCTTTCGCCGGACGTGGTGGGCCAGGAGCACTATGAGGTGGCCCGCGGCGTGCAGCAGGTGCTGCAGCGCTACAAGGAATTGCAGGACATCATCGCCATCATGGGTATGGACGAGCTGAGCGAGGAGGATAAGGTGACCGTAAACCGGGCCCGTAAGATCCAGCGCTTCCTCAGCCAGCCCTTCACCGTTGCCGAGCAGTTCACCGGCATGGAGGGCAAGTATGTCCCGCTGAAGGAGACCATCCGGGGCTTCAAGGAGATCCTGGAAGGCAAACACGACGACCTGCCCGAGTCCGCCTTTTTGTTTGCGGGCACCATCGACGAGGTGGTCGCCAAAGCAAAGCAGGGTGAATGAGTATGAACACCTTCCATCTGCAGATCGTTACACCGGACGGCCAGCTCTATGACGGGCCCGCCGCCCGGGTGCTCTGCCGCACCATCGCCGGGGATGTTTGCATCCTGCCCCGTCACTGTGATTACATTACAGCGCTGGGCATGGGCGAAGCCCGGGTGACGCTGGAGGACGGCACGGTGCGCCGGGCTGCCTGCATCGGCGGCATGCTCACGGTGCGTGCCGGCCAGGTACGGCTGGTGGCAACCACCTTTGAGTGGGCTGAGGACATCGACAAGGCCCGGGCAGAGGCCTCCCGCAAGCGAGCGGAGACCGTTCTGGGCCAGAAGGGCACCGACGCCCGGGAGCTGGAGCTGGCCCAGGCCCGCCTCAAGCGCGCGCTGGTGCGCACCCACGTGGCGGATCTGGTATAACAAAACCAGTGATTGCGGCAGGCCCTGCCTTTCTGGCAGGGCCTGCTTTTTTTGCGGATAAAACAGGCAACAAGGCAAGGAGGAAACGGATATGAAACAGCGCAGAGTCCGGTGGGTGCTGGCAGGGGTAACGGTGCTTTTGCTGGTGCTGCTGGCGGTGGCCGGGGTTATCTGGCATGGAAGCCGGGGCACAAAGATTTTGCTGGCGACGGACCTGCACTATCTTTCGCCGGAGTTGAACGACCACGGAGCATGCTTTGAAAAGACCATCCTGAACGGTGACGGCAAGGCACTGGCCTACATCGACGAGCTGACCGACGCCTTTGTGGAGCAGGTCATCCGGGAGAAGCCTGCGGCGCTGATCCTCTCGGGCGACCTGACTTTGAACGGGGAAAAGCAAAGCCATCTGGATCTGGCCCAAAAGCTGCGCCGGGTCACCGAAGCGGACATCCCGGTGCTGGTCATACCGGGCAACCACGACCTGAACAGCGGCTATGCGGTGCGCTTCACCGGCAAGACCTACGAACCGGTGGAAAACCTGAAGCCGGCCCAGTTTGATGAGGTATACGCGGAATTCGGCTACAACGGAGCCAGCGCCCGGGACGAGGAATCCCTGAGCTATGTGTACCCGCTGAGCGATGAGCTGCGGGTGCTGATGGTGGATGTGAACACGCTGGGCAGTGAGGGTGTATTGGAGCCCGAAACGCTGGACTGGGTGAAGGCTCAGCTGGAGGAGGCCCGGCAGGCGGGTGCCCAGGTGATCGCCGTGAGCCACCAGAACCTGCTGGCCCACAGTGAAGTGATCAGCGCAGGCTTTGTGATGGGCGGCGCAGAGGAGCTGCTGGCTTTATATGAGGAGTATGATGTGATCTGCAACCTGAGCGGCCACATCCACATGCAGCACACCGCCAAAAGCGAAAACGGATTTTTTGAAGCGGCCACCGGATCGCTGGCGGTATCGCCCAACCAGTACGCCCGACTGATGGTGCGGCCCCACCGGATGGACTACCAGACGGTGCCGGTGGATGTGTCCGGCTGGGCAAAAGAGCAGGGAAGCACCGACGAAAACCTGTTGGATTTTGCCACCTACTCGGCGGACTTTTTCCGCCAGGTAAACCGGGGCAAGGTGATCGGCTGGCTGCAGAAGGCGGAGAACGGCGAGGAAATGGCGGATTTCTTTGCTCAGGTGAATTTGGACTACTTCCAGGGTAGGCCGGACCGCTATGACCGGGAGGACCCGATGTTTGATGTGTGGCAGGAGTCCGGCGCCTTTTATGCCGATTATGTGGAGAGCATGCGGCAGGAACCGGCGGTGAACCACAACCAGGCCACCATAGAATACTGAAAAAAGAGCAGGAAAGCCCCGGCCTTGGCCGGGACTTTTCTTTTATCAATATCAGTTTTTCTTGACAAGGGCGGCAGAATGGAATATTATTTAACTATATTTTAAAATTGTTTTAAAAATGAGAGGAGAGAGGCCGCATGTTTACCCGGGCGGTAAAAAGTGCAAACGAGCGGCAGGTGATCCAGGTGCTGCGGCAGGGCCGGGTGGTCACCAAGCAGGAGCTGGCGGAGGCCTGCGGGCTGAGCTTTCCCACCGTGGGCAAGCTGGTGGACGAGCTGGTGGAGCAGGGCGTGGTGCTGGAGGCCGGACTGGAGACGGGCGCCGGCGGGCGCCGGCCCATGCGCTACCGCTTCAATGAGGCCAGCGCCTACGCGCTTACCCTCTTTTTTGAGGACGGCACCCTCTGCTGGGCGGTGGCGGACGCGCTGGGCAATCCGGTGTGCTCCGGCAGCTGCGGGCCGGAGGAGGGCGGCTATGTGTCCACCATTCTGGCGGTGACCGAGCGGCTGCGCCGGGCCTATCCTGCGCTGGCAGCGCTGGCGGTGGGGGTGCCCGGCGGCGTGGCCGAGGGCCGGGTGCTCTACATCGACCGATACGACGAGCTGGCAGGGCGGGAACTGCAGGCGGAACTGGAAGCGGCCAGCGGCCTGCCTGCCGCAGTGGAAAATAATATGCGGGCGGCGGTCTATGGGATGGCGGCCCGACGGGGCTGGCTGGATCGAGAAAGCGCAGTCTGCCTTCACCTTTCTGAAAACGGCCCCGGCTGCGGCGTGCTGGTACATGGCAAGCCGCTGAGTGGATTTGCGGGCCTGGTGGGCGAGGTGGGCTACCTGCCCGGCCGGGGCGAGGAAACCATGCAGCAGGCGGCGCTGCGAGGGCTTACGGGAGTGGACCCGGTGGACTACTTTGCCCGGCTGGTGGCCAGCGCCTGTGTTTTTTTGAATCCGGAGGAGCTGGTGGTCTACGAAACACCATACCTGCAAAGCGGCGGACAGCTGGAGCAGGCCTGTGGGCGGTATCTGCCCGCCCAGGCGGTGCCCCGGGTTTATATTTCCCGGGAATACCGGCAGGACTATCTGGCCGGGCTGACCCGCCTTGCCATGGATCTTTTGTACCCGGGCGGCGGTCTGCGGGAGCCGCAGGAAAGGAGACGAGGGAATGCGCAGTTATAAAACCACGGTGTATGCCTGCTACCTGGGCAGCATCACCCAGGCGGCGCTGATCAACCTGACGCCGGTGCTGTTTGCGGTGCTGCTGCGGGAATACGGGCTCAGCTATGGGGCACTGGGTTTTCTGGTGCTCACCAATTTTGTGACCCAGGTGGGGGCGGACGTAGCATTCAGCAAGGCGGTGGACCGGCACGGATTCCGGCCCTTTGTGCTGGGGGCCGGGGTGCTGAGCCTGGTGGGGCTGGGCGTGTTCGCCGCTGCGCCGCTGCTGTTCCCGGCCCATCCGCTGGTGGGCTTTTTTGCGGGCACGGTGATCTTCTCCGGCGCGGGGGGATTGCTGGAGCTGCTGCTCAGCCCCATTGTGGACGCATTGCCCGGCGAGGAAAAGACCCGGGCCATGGCGCTGCTTCATTCCATGTACTGCTGGGGGCAGGCGGCAACGGTGCTGGTGACCACCGCCGCGCTGGCGCTGGGCGTGCCCTGGCAGGCCATTGTGCTGGGGTGGATGCTGCTGCCCGCGGCGGACCTGCTGCTGTTCCTGCGTGCGCCGCTGAATCACAAGCCGCCGGAGGAAACACTGCCCATCCGGGGTCTGGCCCGGCAGCGGGTGTTCTGGCTGGCACTGGGCGCCATCGTGTTCGGTGCGGCGGCAGAGGTCACCATGGCCCAGTACGCCTCTTCTTTTTTGGACCTGGGCCTGGGCATTCCCAAGCTGTTCGGCGACGTGGCGGGCATGTGCGGCTTTGCCCTGATGATGGGTCTGGGCCGCACCCTGCTGGGGCTCTGGGGCGACCGGTGGGATTTACCCCGGGTGCTGGGGGCCAGTGCTCTGCTGGCTGCGGGCTGCTACCTGACGGCAGCTGCTTTGCCTGCGGCAGCGGTGGTGGCCTGTGCTGTCACCGGCCTGTTCGTGGCGGGGCTGTGGCCGGGCACGCTGGTGGTGGCATCCCGGAAGATGCCGCTGGCCGGAGCTTCCATGTTTGCTCTGCTCAGCGCCGGAGGTGACCTGGGCGCTTCGCTGAGTGGCTGGCTTACCGGTGTTGGGGCGGATGCCCTGCTGGCGGCGGGCTTTTCCCAGCAGACAGCGCTGCGGGCTGCAGTAGGCGCGGCAGCACTGTTCCCGCTGGGGGCGTGGCTGTTTTACCGGCGCCTGCGCAAACAACAGCAAGAATAAACAAAAGACACCCTCGGGCAGAGGAACGTAAGGTTCCCGTTGCCCGGGGGTGTTGACTTGCCATGGAAAAGGAGTATAATGGCAAATAGTTATAAAAACAAACAATTTGTTAAACGAACAAAAACGGAAAGGGGCGAGGGGCTGTGAACAACCACATGGAGCTTGTGAACGGCCTGCGGGTAATCACCCGCTTTTATGATGCCCAGCGCCGGGCAGTTTGCCGCAGGGTGGGCATTTCTCAGATGGAATTCGACATTCTGGTCTTTCTGCACAACAACCCCGGCCGGGATACCGCCCGGGACATCGTGGCTCTGCGGGGGCTGCCCAAGAGCAATGTGTCCCAGGCGGTGGAGGTACTGATGGGCAAGGGCCTTCTGGCGCGCAGCCAGGATGCCGAGGACCGGCGGCGGGTACACCTGAGCCTGACCGAGGCGGCGGGGCAGCTGATGCCCCAGCTGCTGGAAGCCCAGCAGACCTTCTGGGAACAGGCCTTCCGGGACTTTTCTCCCCAGGACGCTGAGTGCTTTGCCGCCTTGTACGGGCGGATCGTGAAGAATCTTTCGGAAAAAGGGAGGCAACGGGAATGAATGAGGATAAGAGCCAGCTGGGAACCCAGCCGGTGGGCCGGCTGCTGGTGAAGATGGCTGCCCCGGCGGTGGTGGCCCAGCTGATCAACATGCTGTACAATCTGGTGGATCGCATCTACATCGGCCACATCCCCGGCGAGGGGGCCTATGCCCTCACCGGTATGGGCGTGTGCATGCCGGTGATCATGATTGTGTCCGCCTTTGCCATGCTGGCGGGCGCGGGCGGCGCGCCCCGGGCCTCCATCGCCATGGGCCGGGGGGACAACAGGTCTGCCGAGCAGGCGCTGGGCAACTGCTTCTGTCTGCTGCTGATTGTGTCGGCGGTGCTCACCGGGGTGCTGCTGGTGTTCAACCGGCCGATCCTGATGGCCTTCGGCGCCACCGAGAACACCATCGGTTACGCCACCGCTTATATGGACATCTACGCGCTGGGCACCGTGTTCGTGCAGCTCACGCTGGGCATGAACTCCTTTATCATCGCCCAGGGCTTTTCCAAAACGGCTATGCTGTCGGTGTTGATTGGCGCGGTATGCAACATTGTGCTGGACCCCATCTTCATCTTCGGCTTCTCTATGGGTGTACGGGGCGCGGCCCTGGCCACCGTGCTGAGCCAGGCGGTGAGCTGCGCATGGGTGGTAAGCTTTTTGCTGGGCAAGCGCACCATCTGGCGCATCCGGCCCCGGAACATGATTCTGCGCCCGGCGGTGATCCTGCCCTGTGTGGCGCTGGGTCTGGCCACCTTCATCATGCAGGCCAGCGAGAGTGTGATCTCGGTGTGCTTCAACACCTCGCTGCGGGAATACGGCGGCGATCTGGCGGTGGGCGCCATGACCATTCTCACCAGTGTAATGCAGTTTGCACTGCTGCCGCTGCAGGGACTGGGGCAGGGCGCGCAGCCCATCGTGAGCTTCAACTACGGTGCGGGCAACGCCGACCGGGTGAAAAAGGCATATTTCCTTCTGCTGCGCACCAGTCTGACCTACTCGGTGGTGCTGTGGGCGTTCCTGATGCTGTTCCCCCAGACCTTTGCAGGGGTGTTCACCTCGGACCAGGAGCTGATTGCCTTCGCGGTACCGGCCATCCGCTGCTACTGCGCGGTGCTGCTGGTATTCGGTGCGCAGATCGCCTGCCAGATGACCTTCACCTCGCTGGGCTACGCCAAAGCCTCCATCGCGGTGGCGGTGACCCGCAAGTTTGTGCTGCTGGTGCCGCTGATCTATCTGATGCCCCGGCTTTTCCCGGCCGACAAGACCATGGCGGTCTATATGGCTGAGCCGGTGGCGGATGCACTGGCCGTGACCTTCACGGTGATTCTGTTCAGTTTCCAGTTCCGCAAGGCGCTGCGCCAGATCGGCGCACCGAAGGAACAGGCTTCCTGAATGTAGAGGGCGGCTTCCGGTTTGGAAGCCGCCCTTTTCATCCGGCAGAATATGACAATTGTCTTGACAAGCCGTGCGAACTGTGGTAGAATCAGACGATTTAAATTGACCCGGCGGCAAGGAGGCGAAACCATGAGCAAGATGATCGGCAAGCAGGTTGCATTTGTTCTGGCTTCGGTATTCTTCTTGCTGGCGCATGGGGTCTTTGTTTGACTTTTCCTTTTTCGGGAAGAGTCATTTTTTTTAAGCTTTTTTCGCTGAGAGGAGGCGCTTTAATGCTCATCAAAAACGCAAAACTGTCGGACGGGACCCGGGTGGATGTGCTGATCCGGAACGGCAAGATCGCGGGCCTGATGCAGGATATGCCCGCCCACGGGGAAGAGGTGATCGACGCCGCCGGCCGCACCCTGCTGCCCGGCTTCATCGATCTGCACTGCCACTGGCGCACCCCGGGCTTTGAATACAAGGAGGACATCGCCACCGGCAGCGCGGCCGCAGCCGCGGGCGGTTACACCTTCGTGAACCTGATGCCCAACACAAAGCCGGTGTGCTCCAGCGCCGCGCAGGCCCACGCCGTGATGGACGAGGCCGAGCGCCTGGGCATCTGCGGAGCCAATCAGACCATCTCCATCACCGAGAACTTCGACGGCCACACCCTGGACCATCTGAAGAGCCTGCCCGAGGATCTGCGTTTCATTACCGAGGACGGCAAGGGCGTGCAGAACAATGAGGTGATGGCCAAGGCCTTTGCCATCTGCGCCCAGCGGGATCTGGTGCTGATGAGCCACGCTGAGGACATGGAGATCTCCAAATGGGATTACCGCCTGGCCGAGAACATCGAGACGGTGCGCAACCTGCACCTGAGCGAGTATTACGGCACCCGGCTGCATATGTGCCATGTGAGCACCAAGGAAGCCGTGGCCGCCATCGGCGACGCGAAGCGCCGGGGCGTGCCGGTCACCTGTGAGGTGACTCCCCACCACCTGTGGTTTGCGGATACCGACTACCGGGTGAATCCGCCCATCCGCCAGGCGGAGGACGTGGAGGCCCTGGTGGAGGCCATCCGCACCGGCGTGGTGGACGCCATCGCTACCGACCACGCCCCCCACTCTGCCGAGGACAAGGCAAACGGCGCGGCGGGCATGATCGGGCTGGAGACCGCCTTCGGTGTGTGCTACACCAAACTGTGCCGGGAACAGGGCCTGGACCTGTACTACCTGGAGGCGCTGATGAGCCGCTTCCCGGCGGCAATCCTGGGCCTTGCAGGCAAGGGCGCCATTCAGGTGGGCATGGATGCCGACCTGACCCTGGTGGAGCTGGACACCCCTTATGTGGTGGATGCCGCTGCCATGCACTCCAAGAGCCACAACACCCCCTTTGACGGCGTAACGCTCTATGGCCGGGTGGATCTGACCATCCGGGGCGGCCGCGTAACCTACCGGCGCTGAATCTGGCGAAAAACGCCGCCATCCTTTATAATAGAGGAAGAGAATCCTCGCACTTGAACACCAAACAAAAACCGGCTTTTGCCGGACCAAAGATGAAGAAGATGAAAAGGAGAGGTTCACAATGACCAACATGGACAAACTGTACGAAGCTGTTGCTGCCCGCGGCCCGGTGTGCGTGGGACTGGACACCGATTTTTCCTATCTGCCGGAGGGCTTTGCCAAGGCTGAGCTCACTGCCGGTGAGAACATCGTGCGCTTCAACCAGGCCATTGTGGACGCCACCAAGTCTGTGGCAGGCTGCTTCAAGGTGCAGATTGCTTACTACGAGAGCCTGGGTCTGGACGGCCTGAACGCCTACAAGAAGACCCTGGACTACGTGAAGGCCACCGGCGTGCCGGTGATTGCCGACATCAAGCGCGGCGACATCGCCAAGACAGCCGAGATGTATGCCAAGGCCCACTTCGAGGGCGATTTCGAGGCCGATTTCATCACCCTGGCCCCCTACATGGGCCTGGATTCCATCAAGCCCTATATGCCGTTTGTGGAAGAGAAGGGCAAGGGCGTGTTCGTACTGGTGCGCACCTCCAACCCCGGCGCCAAGGACTTCGAGTACGAGAAGCTGGCCGACGGCCGCCACGTGTACGACATGGTTGGCGACAAGCTGAACGCCATGGGTAAGAGCTGCATGGGCGAGCACGGCTACTCCAGCCTGGGCCTGGTCATCGGCGGCACCCACATCGAGGAGGCGGCCGAGATCCGCGCCCGCTATAAGGACAGCTTCTTCCTGATCCCCGGCTACGGCGCCCAGGGCGGCACCGCCGAGGACATCGCCCAGTACCTGAGCGCAGGCAACGGCGGCGTGGTGAACTCCAGCCGTGGTATCCTGCTGGCTTACAAGAAGCAGCCCGGCGTGGAATTCGCCCAAGCTGCCTACAACGAGTGTGTAAACATGAAGGAGGCCATCAAGAATGCCTGTGATCGCCTGTGATGTAAAGGTTCTGGAGCACCAGCGACTGACCGATACCATCCGCCTGATGACCGTGAGCTGGCCCCGGCGGGACAAGGCCCCCAAAGCCGGCCAGTTCTTCATGCTGCGCTGCTGGCCCGCGGATGTGGCCCCGGTGCTGAGCCGCCCCATCAGCGTGCACTCCTATGACCCCGAGCTGGCCACCCTGGACTTCCTGTACGAGGTGCGGGGCAAGGGCACCGAAAAGCTGGCGGCTCTGGTCCCCGGTGACACCCTGAGCCTGGTGGGCCCTGCGGGCAACGGCTTCAATGTGGCTGAGGCCGCGGGCAAGCGGGTGGCCCTGGTGGGCGGCGGCATCGGTACCGCCCCCCTGTACCAGCTGGCCAAGGAGCTGTGCGAGGCGGGCACCAAGGCCGACTACTTCTGCGGCTTCCGGGACGAGCCCTATGGCATGGACCGCTTCACCCAGGTGTGCGGCAAGGTCCAGCTGGCCACCGACAGCGGCCGCTTCGGTTTCCATGGCTTCGTGACTCAGCTGCTCAAGCCCGAGGAGTACGACCTGGTGCTCTGCTGCGGTCCCGAGCCCATGATGCGGGCTGTGGCCAAGCTCTGCGACGCTGTGGGCACCCGCTGCATCGTGAGCCTGGAGCGCAAGATGGCCTGCGGCATCGGCGCCTGCCTGGGCTGCACCTGCCACACCGAGACCGGCGGCAAGTGCGTGTGCAAGGAAGGCCCTGTATTCGATTCCAAGGAGGTGTTCGGCGCATGAGCGTATCCCTGAAGGTAAACCTGCTGGGAAAGGAAATGGCCGGCCCGGTGGTGGGTGCGTCCGGCACCTTCGGCTTCGGCGAGGAATACGCCGGCATGGTGGATCTGAAAAAACTGGGCGGCATCAGCGGCAAGGGCATCACTCTGATCCCCAAGGCGGGCAACCAGGGCGAGCGCCTGCTGGAGACCCCCAGCGGACTGATCAACTCCATCGGCCTGCAGAACCCCGGTGTGCAGCACTTCATCGACCATGAGCTGCCGGTGATGGAAACCCTGGGCACCACCATCTGGGCCAACCTGGGCGGCGGCTGCATCGAGGACTACGAGAAGGGCGCCGAGCTGCTCAACCCCACCAGCGTGGATTTTGTGGAGCTGAACATCAGCTGCCCCAACGTGAAGCAGGGCGGCATCGCCTACGGCATCAAGGCCGAGAGCGCCAAAGAGGTGGTCAGCCGTGTGCGTGCGGTCTGCAAAAAGCCCCTGATCGTGAAGCTGAGCCCCCAGGCTGAGGACATCTGCCAGATGGCCGCCGCCTGCGTGGAGGCGGGCGCGGACGCGCTGAGCCTGGTAAACACCTTCCAGGCCTGCGCCATTGATCTGGAAAAGCGCCGCCCGGTGTTCAACAATATTTTTGCGGGTCTGTCCGGCCCGGCCATCAAGCCCATCGCTCTGCGCATGGTCTACCAGGTCTGCGGCGCGGTGAATGTGCCGGTGATCGGCCTGGGCGGCATCCTGACCGGCGCCGATGCGCTGGAGTTCATCATGGCAGGCGCCACCGCCGTGCAGGTGGGCACCGCGAACTTCATGAATCCCCGCGCCTGCGAGACCATCACCGACGAGATCGCCGCCTGGATGGAGGCACACGGGGTAGAGACCCTGGACGAGATCCGCGGCTGCGCCCGGGTGTAACATTGGCGGCTTTTGCGTTCATTGCGCAAAGGCATCCAATTTTTGACCGGCAGCCTTGTGTAAAAATTGAGTGCTTTAAAACTCGCAGTATAAAAATTGCCGGAGACAGAACAGTTATCAATTGTTTTCAGATAGAGTAGAGGAGAGGTTACCATGAACAACACCATCGAGATCTTGAAAGAGTGCGAAGCCTTTCTGGAGGGCCACTTCCTGCTGAGCAGCGGCCGCCATTCCAGCGCCTACTGCCAGATGGCTTTCCTGCAGCAGTACCCCGACCAGTGCGCCAAGGTGATGGCGAACGTGGCCGAGAAGCTGAAGGATATGGACATTGACGTGATCGTCGGACCCGCCATGGGCGGCATCGTGTACGCCTACGAGCTGGGCCGCCAGCTGGGCAAGCGCGCCATCTTCACCGAGCGTGTGGACAATGTGATGACCCTGAAGCGCTTCGCCATCAAGCCCGGCGAGAAGTGCATCATCGCCGAGGACGTGGTGACCACCGGTATCTCCAGCCTGGAGACCAAGCGCGTGATCGAAGAGGCCGGCGGCGAGTGCCTGGGCATCGTTTGCGTAGTGGACCGCACCAAGGCCGACGCTCCCTCTCCCATTCCCATCCTGGCCAGCGCTGCCAAGCTGGACCTGCCCAACTACCTGCCCGAGGAGTGCCCCATCTGCAAGGAGGGCAAGCTGCCTCTGGTGCACCTGGGCAGCCGCAAGATGAAGGAGCAGGCAAAGCAGACCCTGTGATCACTTTTCTGAGCCCGACCGGGTGCTTTTTTGCCCGGCCGGGCCGGCCTTTGTCACGCAAGGGCGACCATTTTGCAACAACGCTGAAAGCGAGGGATTAGAGCCTTGAAAACATTTTTGGTTTTGGCCAACGGAACCGTGCTGGAAGGCCAGCAGTTCGGCGCTACCGGCACCCGCGTGGGTGAGGTGGTGTTCAACACCGGCATGGTGGGCTACGAAGAGACCCTGACCGACCCCAGCTACTACGGTCAGATCATCACCCAGAGCTATCCTCTGGTGGGCAACTACGGCATCAACGGCGAGGACGCGGAGTCCGGCCGCATCTGGGCCTTTGGCTATATCGTGCGCGAGCTGTGCGACGCGCCCAGCAACTTCCGCTGCAAGAAGACTCTGGATCAGTACCTGAAGGAGCAGAACATCATCGGCCTGGCGGGCATCGACACCCGCAGCCTGGTGCGCCTGCTGCGTGAGAGCGGTGTTATGAACGGCGCGCTCACCACCGAGTACGCCACCGCCGAGGAGGCCCTGGCGGACGAGGCCCTGATGAAGGCCATCCGGGAGTACAACGTGACCGAGGCTGTGGCCAACGTGACCCGCACCGAGACCACTGTGCTCAACGAGGGCGGCAAGTACCATGTAGCCCTGTTCGACTTCGGCTGCAAGAACAACATCCAGCGCAGCCTGGTCAAGCGGGACTGCAAGGTGAGCGTTGTGCCCGCCACCACCACCGCCAGCCAGCTCAAGGAGATGGGCCTGGACGGCATCATGCTCTCCAACGGCCCCGGCGACCCGGCGGAAAACGTGGAGATCATTGAGAACCTGAAGGAGATCGCCAAGCTGGGCCTGCCCATCTTCGGCATCTGCCTGGGTCACCAGCTGATGGCGCTGGCCCAGGGCGCCAAGACCGAAAAGCTGAAATACGGTCACCGCGGTGTGAACCAGCCGGTTACTGACCTGGCCCACGGCCGCACCTACATCACCAGCCAGAACCACGGTTACGCTGTGGTGGGCGACAGCCTGGACAAATCCCTGGGCGAGGTGAGCCATGTGAACGCCAACGACGGCACCGTGGAAGGCATCCGCTACAACAATATGGACTGCTTCACCGTGCAGTTCCACCCGGAAGCCTGCGGCGGCCCCAAGGATACCGACTACCTGTTTGATGAATTTGTGGACATGATGAAGGGAGGCTGCTGAGCCATGCCAAAGGATACGAGCATTAAAAAAGTTCTGGTGATCGGCTCCGGCCCCATCATCATCGGCCAGGCGGCCGAGTTCGACTACTCCGGCACCCAGGCCTGCCGCGCGCTGAAGGCCGAGGGCATTGAGGTGGTGCTGGTGAACTCCAACCCCGCCACCATCATGACCGACCCCAACATCGCCGACCGGGTGTATGTGGAGCCCATGACCCCCGAGGTCATCAAGCGCATCATCCAGAAGGAAAAGCCGGACTCCATCCTGCCCAACCTGGGCGGCCAGACCGGCCTGAACATGGCCATGACTCTGGCCCGGGAAGGCTTCCTGGAGGCCGAGGGCGTGCGTCTGCTGGGCTGCAAGCCCGAGACCATCGACCGCGCCGAGGACCGGCAGCTGTTCAAGGACACCATGGAGAAGCTGGGCGAGCCCTGCATCCCCAGCAAGGTGGTGGAGAACCTGGACGACGCTCTGGCCTTCGCTAAGGAGATCGACTACCCCGTGATCGTGCGCCCCGCCTTCACCATGGGCGGCACCGGCGGCGGCATCTGTGAGGACGAGGCCCAGCTGCGCGAGATCGGCACCAACGGTCTGCGCCTGTCTCCCATCCATCAGGTGCTGATCGAGAAGTGCATCGCCGGCTGGAAAGAGATCGAGTACGAGGTGATGCGCGACGGCAAGGGCAACGTGATCACCGTCTGCAACATGGAGAACTTCGACCCCGTGGGCGTGCACACCGGCGACTCCATCGTTGTGGCTCCCAGCCAGACCCTGTCCGACAAAGAGTATCAGATGCTGCGCTCCTCCGCGCTGCGCATCATCACCGAGCTGGGCATCGAGGGCGGCTGCAACTGCCAGTTCGCCCTGAAGCCGGACAGCTTCGAGTACGCGGTCATCGAGGTAAACCCCCGCGTGAGCCGCTCCTCCGCGCTGGCCTCCAAGGCCACCGGTTACCCCATCGCCAAGGTTGCCACCAAGATTGCCATCGGCTACAGCCTGGACGAGATCACCAACGACATCACCGGCCAGACCTGCGCCTGCTTCGAGCCCGCGCTGGACTACTGCGTGGTCAAGTTCCCCAAGTGGCCCTTCGATAAGTTCGTTTACGCCAAGAAGGACCTGGGCACCCAGATGATGGCCACCGGCGAGGTCATGGCCATCGGTCAGAGCTTTGAGGAGGCTCTGATGAAGGCGGTTCGCTCCATCGAGCTGGGCCTGGATACCATGGACCTACCTCACCTGGCCGAGTGCACCGACGAGGAGATTCGCGCAAAGCTGCACGTCTGCGACTCCGACCGCAGCTTCGTGGTGTTCGAGGCCATCAAGCGCGGCTTCGATTTCGAGGAGATCTACGCCGCCACCAAGATCGACTACTGGTTCCTGTCCAAGCTTGCCAAGCTGGCCGACACCGAGAAGCGTCTGGCCGCCGGTGAGATGAGCATGGAGCTGTACAAGCTGGCCAAGCGCCAGGGCTTCACCGACAAGGCCATCAAGCGCATCAGCGGCTGCACCGAGCTGCCCGCCCGTCTGCGCGCCGGCTTCAAGATGGTAGATACCTGCGCCGCCGAGTTTGCCGCCCGCACCCCCTACTTCTACTCCAGCTTTGACGAGGAGAACGAGGCCGCTCAGTTCATCGCCGACCATCCCACCGACAAGAAGAAGGTGCTGGTATTCGGTTCCGGCCCCATCCGCATCGGCCAGGGCATCGAGTTCGACTACTGCAGCGTGCACTGCGTGTGGACCCTGAAGAAGTTCGGTTACGAGGCCGTGATCGCCAACAACAACCCCGAGACCGTTTCCACCGACTTCGACACCGGCGACCGCCTGTACTTTGACCCGCTGGACCCCGAGAGCGTGGAGAACATCCTGGAGACCGAGAAGCCCTGGGCCTGCGTGGTTCAGTTCGGCGGCCAGACCGCCATCAAGCTCACCAAGCATTTGACCGAGCTGGGCGTGAAGCTGCTGGGTACCCCGGCGGACGCCATCGACGAGGCCGAGGACCGTGAGCGCTTCGACGAGCTGCTGGAGCGCTGTGGCATTCCCCGCCCGAAGGGACACACCGTCTTCACCACCGAGCAGGCCCTGGCTGCGGGCAGCGAGCTGGGCTACCCGGTGCTGCTGCGTCCCAGCTATGTGCTGGGCGGTCAGAACATGATCATCGCCTACGGCCCGGACGACGTGACCGAGTACATGGCCATCATCGCCGAGCACACCGATATGGAGAACCCGGTTCTGGTGGACAAGTACCTGATGGGCACCGAGTGTGAGGTGGACGCCATCTGCGACGGCGAGGATTACCTGATCCCCGGCATGATGGAGCACGTGGAGCGCGCCGGCATCCATTCCGGCGACTCCATCAGCGTCTACCCGCCCCGCACCCTGTCTCTCCGCATCAAACAGATGCTGGTGGAATACACCGGCCGTCTGGCCCGTGAGCTGAAGGTGGTAGGCCTGGTGAACATCCAGTATGTGGTGTACAACAACCAGGTTTACGTCATTGAGGTGAACCCCCGTTCCAGCCGTACCGTGCCCTACATCAGCAAGGTGACCGGCGTTCCCATGGTGGAGCTGGCCGTGCGCTGCATGCTGGGTGAGAAGCTGAAGGATATGGGCTGGGGCACCGGCATCCGTCCCGACGCTCCCTATGTGGCCGTTAAGGTTCCCGTGTTCAGCTTTGAGAAGCTGCACGGCGTGGACACCCAGTTGGGACCCGAGATGAAGAGCACCGGCGAGGTGCTGGGCATCGCCCGCACCTTCAGTGAGGCGCTGCTGAAGGGCCTGGTGGGCGCCGGCTACAAGTTCCAGAAGCCCCGCAGCGGCAGCTGCTGCCTGATCACCGTGAAGAACGCGGACAAGCTGGAAATTCTGGACACCGCCTGGCAGCTGAAGGACATGGGCTACAAGCTCTATGCCACCAGCGGTACCGCCAAGACCCTGAACAGCAACATGATCGCCTGCAACACCGTGCGCCGCATCAGCGACGAGCATCCCAACATTCTGGACCTGCTGGAAAGCGGCCTGGTGGACTACGTGATCTCCACCTCCGATCACGGCCGTGACCCGGATCTGGACAGCGTGAAGATGCGCCGCAAGGCTGTGGAGCTGAGCGTTCCCTGCCTGACCGCCATCGACACCGCCAAGGTGCTGGTGGAGACCCTGCGCAGTGGTGCTACCCTGGACGACGTGGAGCTGATCGACATCTCCACCCTGTAAGAACAAAACTTCTCGCTTTATCAAACGCCGCCGGAACATCCGGCGGCGTTTTCTTTCTGCCTTTTGCTGACAGAAACTGCCCGAACCGGTATAATAAAAGAAAACGAGAACCGGCGCGCCCCGGCAGGGCGAATGCCGGAACAGGAGGCAGGGTCCATGAAGCGAAACGCACCGGAATATGATGCCTGGAACGCACAGATGCCGGAACAAGAGTCTTGGCAGGAGCCGGACGGCTTTTCGAACCAGCTCCCGGAGCAGAAAAGCGCAGGCGCAGCCCGGCTGCTGCCTCTGGCCATCTGCGCTGTGCTGCTGGTGGTACTGCTGGCAGAGGGGGCGTTTTTCTGGCTGCGGGGCCGTCAGCTGGAATGGCAGAATGCAGTCTATGTGCCGGATGCCCAGCAGAGCATGTACCAGGCGGATGAGAGCTTTTCCTTTGGTCCGTATCAGCGAGCCGTGAAGGTGAGCGGCCAGGGGGAGGACCTGGGGCCGATCACCGGCATTGCCCAGGGAGAAAAAATCGTGCGTGCGGCGGTGGGCCTGGGCGCAATGAACCAGGCCGCCTGGGACTGCGACGGGGCGTTTTATCTGCAGAGCGGCGGCGTATATTACCCAAACCTGGGCGGCTACGAGCTGGAACAGGAGCACCCGGAATGGGCTATGCGTGCACTGAATGGCTACGAGCTGTGCGGTACCGGTATGGAAGAGGGCTGGGTATATTTCCTGGTGCCGGAATCCGTGAGCGAGGGAACTCTCTGGCTGCACTGGCTGGAAAAGAATGAGGACTACAACACCGAAAGCGTACAGGCAGCGGGAGTGGCCGTGCAGTTTGACCAGGAGGTGACCGGCGATGATTGAGGATACCCGCAAGGGAATGGGCCTTTGGGTACTGGCGGGCCTGCTGGTGCTGGCCATTCTGGGGACCGGCGTCTGGGGCGCCATGCATCTGAGTGCGCTGGGCACCGCCCCCGGCTGGTATGCCTCCATGGATGGGGTGCAGATCGAGCCGGTGCAGCCGGAAGGCGCGCAGGAAGGTTACGAATATTACCGCCTTCATTTCGTGCTCACCAACAACAGCGACCAGGATGTTTATGTGGCGGCATGGAACCTGGGCGTGCGCCCGGTGAAGGGGTACGAATATGCAGTGGATGTGTGGGACCCCTGGGACGAAAGCATTACCCTGGAACAGGAGTCCTGTGTGCCGGTGGGCTGCATCGGCGACGTGGAGCTGATTTTGGAGGTGGACCCGGAAGAACTGGACACCAAAACCCTGCAAATTACCCTGGACCCCTATGGCGAAACACCCCTGGAACTGGGGGAAGTGGAGCTGCCCTGAATTGCACGCGAAATCTTTTAGAAACGTTCATATATTCTTAATATCGGGAATGTATCCTAGAATAGTAGAATTGAACCGATACCACTTGAAAAAGGCGGAGTGAATATGAAAACAACAGGACCCAAAAATCCTAAAAAGGCACTGATCTATTACTATGTGGCCGCGGTGGTGATCCTGCTTTTGCTCAACGCACTGGTGTTCCCCAACATCATGCGAGGTTCGGTGATCGAAGTGAGCTACAATCGCTTCGTCACCGATCTGGAAGAGGGCAAGGTGAGCGTGGTGCAGGAGGATGCATCCAACGGCACCATCACCTATCAGGCACTGGACGAAAACGGCAAGGAGCGGATCTATCAGACTGCGTGGGTTAACGACCCGGACCGGGTGGAGCGGCTGCTGGAGGCCAAGAACCCGGAAGGCGGCGAGGTGGAATACGGCGGTGTGATTCCCACCAAGACCTCGCCCATCATGAATCTTTTGTTCAGCGTGGTGCTGCCGGTGCTGTTCATGGTGCTGCTGGGCCAGCTGCTCATGCGCTTCATGATGAAAAAGATGGGCGGCCCCAATGCCATGAGCTTCGGCAAATCCAATGCCAAGGTGTATGTGGAGGCCCAGACCGGCAAGACCTTCGCGGATGTAGCCGGGCAGGACGAAGCCAAGGAAGCCCTGGCTGAAATCGTGGACTTCCTGCACAATCCAAGCAAGTACAACAGCATCGGCGCCACCCTGCCCAAGGGTGCCCTGCTGGTGGGCCCTCCGGGTACCGGTAAGACCCTGCTGGCCAAGGCCGTCGCCGGTGAGGCAGGCGTGCCCTTCTTCAGCATCGCCGGTTCCGAGTTCGTGGAGATGTTCGTGGGCATGGGCGCGGCCCGTGTGCGCGACCTGTTCAAGCAGGCGGCGGAGAAGGCTCCCTGCATTGTGTTCATCGACGAGATCGATACCATCGGCAAGAGCCGTGACAATGCGGCCGGCATCAGCGGCGGCAACGACGAGCGGGAGCAGACTCTGAACCAGCTGCTCACCGAGATGGACGGTTTCGACGGCAGCAAGGGCGTTATCATCCTGGCGGCCACCAACCGGCCTGAGACTCTGGACAAAGCCCTGCTGCGCCCCGGCCGGTTTGACCGGCGCATTCCGGTGGAGCTGCCGGACCTGGAGGGCCGCGCTGCCATCCTGAAGGTACACGCCAAAAAGGTCATGGTGGACGAGAATGTGGACTTCATGGCCATTGCCCGGGCCACCAGCGGTGCTTCCGGCGCCGAGCTGGCCAATATGGTGAACGAGGCCGCGCTGCGGGCGGTGAAGCAGAACCGCCGCATCGTGAACCAGGGTGACCTGATGGAGGCGGTGGAGACCGTGATCGCGGGCTACCAGCGCAAGAACAAGGTGCTCAACCCCAAGGAAAAGCGGATTGTGGCCTACCACGAAATCGGCCATGCGCTGGTGGCGGCCAAGCAGACCAACAGCGCCCCGGTGGCCAAGATCACCATCGTGCCCCGCACCTCTGGCGCGCTGGGCTATACCCTGCAGGTGCCCGAGGAGGAGACCAACCTGCTGAGCCGTGAGGAGGCCTTCAATAAGATCGCCACCTTCACCGGCGGCCGTGCCGCCGAGGAGCTGATCTTCGGCAGCTACACCAGCGGCGCCTCCAACGACATCGAACAGGCCACCCGGCTGGCCCGGAATATGGTCACCCGGTTGGGCATGAGCAAGGAATTCGACATGATGGCCCTGGCCACCGTGAACAGCCAGTACCTGGGCGGCGACGCCTCGCTGGCCTGCAGCGAGGGCACCGCGGAGAAGATCGACCAGGAGGTTCTGGAGCTGATCAAATCCGCCCATGCCAAGGCCATGGAGATCCTGAAGGACAACGTGGACAAGCTGCACGAGCTGGCCGCCTTCCTGATGGAGCGAGAGACCATCACCGGCGAGGAGTTCATGGAAATTCTGAACCGGCAGCCCGAGCCCACGGCTCCGGCCCAGCAGCAGTTGCCCGGCTGAGCATACAAATGAGCATCCCCGGCACGGCGTTTTGTACAAAAACGCCGTGCCTTTTTTGTGTGCAGCAGAAGAAAAGGGTTGACAAGGCGGGCACATCTCTCTACAATTAATTTGCAAGCAAACGAAATAGGAGGGAAGAACCGTGCAGCAAAATCCCCAGAACCAGGATGTGAGCCTTCAGATCAAAAAGCTGGATAACCAGATTCTGCGGCGCATCCATTCGCTTTACGACCGGCGCAAGCTGCAGGAGTGCACCCTGCAGAACATGTGGGTCACTGATTTTCTGTTCCATAAAGAGCAGCAGGAGGAGCCGGTGTTTCAGCGGGATGTGGAGGAGGAGTTTGCCATTAACCGGGCCACTGCCTCCAAAATGCTGGCCCTGATGGAGGAAAAAGGGCTGATCCGTCGGGTGAGCGATGCCCGGGATGGCCGCCGCAAGGCACTGCAGCTGGAACCGGCGGGCAGGGAATTGCAGCGGCGGTATTCCGCCATCCGCCAGGAGCTGGAACAGCAGCTGGTGAGCGGGTTCTCCCCGGAGGAGCTGGACCAGCTGCGCCGTTTTCTGGCCCGCATGCAGACCAACCTGTAAGCGGGACGCCCGAAAAAGGGCGCGGCACCCGCAAATGGTTTGCCAACAAACAAAAGAGGGAAGAGGGAAAATCAATGAAAAGTGATCAGGAGCTGTTTCTGCGCACGCCGGTGAAGAAGGCGGTGCTGCGCATGGCCATCCCCACGGTGATTTCGTCGCTGGTGCTGGTGATCTACAATATGGCCGATACCTTTTTCGTGGGCCAGACCCACGATGCCTGCCAGGTGGCGGCGGTCTCGCTGACCAATGCGGTGTTCGTGATGTACATGGCGGTGGCCAACCTCATCGGCATCGGTGGCAGCGCGGTTATCTCCATCCTGCTGGGGCAGAAGGAGGAGAAGCGAGCCAAGGAGGCTTCCGCCTTCTGTTTTTACAGCGCGCTGGCTGTGGGGCTGGTGGCTGCGGTGGCCATTCTGCTGGGCATGGACCCGCTGCTGCGTATCCTGGGCAGCACGCCGGACACCTGGGAATTTTCCCGGGATTATCTGTTTTACATTGCGGTGGGTGCGCCCTTTATTCTGCTGGCCAACGCCTTCGGCCATGTGGTACGGGGTGAGGGTGCGGCCAGTGCCTCCATGCTGGGCGGTATGATCGGCACTGTGGCCAACATTATTCTGGACCCGATCTTTATCCTGACTCTGGATATGGGCACCGCGGGCGCGGCCATTGCCACGGTGCTGGGCAACGTGTTCGGCTGCGTGTATTACATCTACTATCTGACCCGGAAAAGTCCGCTGCTGTCCATGCATCCCCAGTATTTGGCAGGCTGCGGGCGCATTGCCCGGCGCGTGGTAAGCATTGGGATTCCCGCGGGCATCAACTCGGCGCTGATGAGTATTTCCACCGTGCTGCTGAACAATGCGCTGGTGCCCTACGGGGACACCGCGGTGGCCGCCATGGGCATCGTGACCAAGGTGTATATGTTCATTGTGTTTGTGCATATGGGCATTACCAACGGCATTCAGCCGCTGCTGGGCTACTGCCACGGCGCAGGAGCGGTGAAGCGGTTTGGTGCCATCCTGCGGTTCAGCGGGGCACTTACGGTGGTGTGCGGCACGCTGCTCAGCGGATTCTACATCGCGTTTGCGCCGGGTGTGGTCCGGGTCTTCATCGATGATGCACAGGTGATTGAATACGGGGCCGCGATGCTGGTGGCCACCTCGCTGGCCGGCCCTGTTCTGGGCCTGCTGTTTCTGACCATCAACAGCCTGCAGGCGATGGACCGGCCGGTTCCGGCCACTTTGCTGTCGCTGTTCCGGCAGGGCGTGTTCTTTATCCCGCTGCTGTTTGTGCTGGGGCGTCTGTTCGGTTTGAATGGCATCAACTTCACCCAGACCACGGCGGACTATCTGGCCATTGTCATTGCACTGTTTTTGCTGGTGCGGGCGCTGAGGCAGCAGCGCGCTGTTCTGGCGGCGCAGGAGGCTTGAGGGGCTATTCCGTTTCGGCTTCGGGCATGCTATAATAATTTTGTATACACAAAAAAGAAAACCCCCGCGGCCGGTGGTGCGCGCCTGCGCACGGGACCGGGCGGGAATATACGAAACGGAGTAAATAAACTATGTTATACAGTGAGCTGAAATGCAGCCCCGAAATCCTGCAGGCCGTGGAGCGTATGGGCTTCACCGAGATGACCGAAGTACAGGAGAAGGCCATTCCGGTGATGATGGCAGGCAAGGATGTGATCGCCAAGGCTCCTACCGGCACCGGCAAGACCTGCGCCTTCGGCATTCCCATCATTGAGCGGATCAATCCGGAGAGCAACAAGCCCCAGGCGGTGATCCTGGCCCCCACCCGTGAGCTGGCCCAGCAGATCGCCGAGGAGCTGACCGAGCTGGCCCACTTCCTGTCCAAGGTGCGCATTGTCTGCGTATACGGCGGCGCCAATATCCAGCGCCAGGCTGAGAAGCTGAAGAAGGGCTGCCAGATCGTGGTGGCCACCCCGGGCCGCCTGATGGACCACATGCACCACAAGAACATCGACGTGAGCGGCGTGACCAGCATCGTGCTGGACGAGGCCGACGAGATGCTGAACATGGGCTTCTACAAGGATGTGCGCCGAATCATCGATTCCATGAAGGCCCGCAAGAGCCTGTGCATGTTCAGCGCCACCATCAGCCGCGAGGTGATGGACATCGGCTGGCTCTACCAGCGGGATGCCGAGGAGATCAGCGTGCAGCCGGTGCTGGAAAGCCAGCCCAAGATCCACCAGTACAAGCTGCTGACCACCGGCCGCAACAAGCTGGCGGACTTGGCCCAGATCATCATCTCCGGCGAGTACAAGCGGGTGATGGTGTTCTGCAACACCAAGTTCACCACCGCCATCCTGACCAACCAGCTGGCCCGGCTGAACTTTGTGGTGGACTGCCTGCACGGCGATCTTTCCCAGAGCGATCGGAACAAGATAATGGCCAGCTTCCGGGAGGGCAACATTGCGGTGCTGGTGGCCACCGATGTGGCCGCCCGCGGCATCGACGTGGACGACGTGGACGCGGTGATCAACTACGACGTGCCCGGTGCCAACGAGCACTACACCCACCGCATCGGCCGTACCGGCCGCGCCAAGCGGGAGGGCGTGTCCTACCTGATGTACACCGCCGAGGAGACCAAGCGGGTGGATGAGCTGCTGCGGCTGACCCGCAACGAGGCCATCCCGGTGCACTGGAACGAGGACCATACCGCCCTCATCGAGGAAAAGGTGGAAAAGGTGGATAAGTTCCAGATCCGCAGCTACTTTTAAACAATCTCCGGGCCGGTTTGTGGAAAACCCGCCCGGCTTTCGAAAACAAGAAAAGCGCATCCCATCCGGGATGCGCTTCAGCCTGTAGAAAAACCTGCTTTGGCAATCAGGCCAGAGCAGGTTTTCTGTTTGAAAACAAGAAGACAGGTGGAAAAAGCAATGAAATGTGGCGCAT
>NZ_NFHD01000032.1 GCF_002159185.1 Gemmiger sp. An87 | reverse complement strand
GTGCGGATGAAGGGACTTGAACCCCCACGGTATCGCTACCACTAGAACCTGAATCTAGCGCGTCTGCCAATTCCGCCACATCCGCATATTCTCTTTCGCCTCAGCGCTATACCTCGGCGACGTGTTTTATTATATCACGCATTCTACAAAATGCAACCCCTTTTTTCAAATTTTTGAAAAAATATTTTTTCGTCCCTCCGTTCCGGGTCAAAACGGAGGGGTGAGCCGGGTTAATCTGCGGGATGAACGGGCAGTTCCAGCCGAAAGGTGCTGCCCTTGCCCAGGGTGCTTTCGGCGGTAATGGAACCACCGCTCAGCTCCACAATGCGGTGCACCAGCGCCAGCCCCAGGCCGTTGCCCACCGCCATCCGGGAGGAGTCGCCCTGGTAGAACTTATCAAAGATATGCTCCAGATCCTGGGGGCGGATTCCCACACCCTCATCCCGAATGGTCACGAAAATACGGCCATTCTTCTGGGTGCCGGAAATGAAGATCGCGCCGCCGTCTCGGCTGAACTTGACGGCGTTGCTGATCAGATTCGTCCAGACATGCTCCATCATCTCGCTGTTGTTGCGGTAGGGCAGACGGGGCAGGTCCAGCTCGAAAATCAGCCCGCGGGGCGCCCACTGGCTTTCCAGCCGCAGCACCGAGGTGCGGATCTGTTCATCCAGATCATAGTCAGTCTGCTCGGCCACCAATTTTTGGTTTTCGTAGCGGGAGATCAGCAGCACATTGCTGGCCAGCTTGGAGAGCCGCTCGGACTCCTCCACGATAAAATCCAGATACTCGGCCTGCTGCTCTCTGGTCAGTCCGCCCCGGCGCAGGCGACGGGCAAATCCCCGAATGGAAACGATGGGCGTTTTGAATTCGTGGGAAAAGATGTTGATGAAATCGTTGCGCATCATCTCGGTACTGCCCAGCTCGGCGGTCATCCGGTTGAAGCTGCGCAGCAGCTCGGCAATGTCGCCGCTGCCGGTTTCCTCCACCCGCACGGAATAATCTCCCCGGGAGATGGATTTGGTGGCCTCCACCATGTTCTGGATGGGCTTGGCGGAGACCCGGCTGATAAAGGAGGAAATGGGAATGGCAAGCAGGATGGAAAGCAGCATGGGAATCCAGGGACCCAGCGTTTTGTCCGATTCCAGAAATCGGCTGGCCAGCGGCAGCCACACAAAGGCGGATACCAGACCGGACAACAGATTGCTGACCACCACGCAGGCGATGAAGCGCCAGCGGGTGGAGTCCACCAACCGCCGGATCACAGCCGCACCGCCTTGTAGCCCAGCCCACGCACCGTGACGATGGAAAAGTCGGGGTTTTCCTTGAAACGGTCCCGCAGGCGGTTGATGTGTACGTTTACGGTGTGCTCGTCGCTGTCCGTGGCCAGATCCCAGATCTCGTCCATCAGCTGGCGGCGGGTGAAGGTCTTGTCCGGGCAGGAGAGCAGCTTATACAAAAGCTGAAATTCCTTGCGGGGCAGGTCGGTCACGGTACCGCTCCATTCCACCGCCAGATCGTCATAAACCAGTGTGGTACCGCCCACCGTCAGGCGGCGGCTGCTGATGGCCTGGGCCCGGCGCAGCAAGGCCTGGATGCGCAGCAGCATCTCCTCCTCGTCCGCCGGCTTGGTCATATAGTCGTCGGCTCCCAGCCGCAGCCCCTGCTTTTTGTCTGCCAGGGCTTCCTTGGCGGTGAGCATCAGCACCGGCAGCTGGCTGCCGGAACGGCGCAGCGCAGCCAGCAGGGCAAAGCCGTCCAGCCGGGGCATCATCACGTCCAATATGAGCAGGTCTACATGCTTTCTGGTCAGTAGCTCCAGCGCCTCCTGGCCGTCCGCTGCCGAAATCGGTTCATAGCCTGCGTCGGCCAGGGTATCCTCCATCAGCCGCCGGGTTCCTTTGTCGTCCTCTGCGATCAGGATGCGAAACATCCTTTCTCCGCTCCTTCCTTTTTGTACTGGGGATATGATACCCTGCGTCTGCGAAGAACCGGTATGGAAATGGTGAAAATTTTTAGAAACCTGCGCCGCACCCCCGAAAACTTGACCGGAAGTTTATTTTTGCCTCCTATACTTTGGGAGAACCCGATCCCCGGTGTGCAGCCGGGACGGGACAGATCAAATCCACAGGAAAGGAGAAGAATAGCTATGAGACTTGCGATAATGCTCATGTGCCATAAAGTAACACAAAAAGCAACAGACAGTCGCCACAATTCCGTAAAGATTGATGATTGACAGTCTCCCGAAAGCTCGTTATAATAATAGACGTAAAATTTGAGTGGACTTTTCCGGATTCGGTCATCTTTTTGCCACACAACTGTCTTGTGATAGTTGTGTGGCTTTTTTGTTGCCTGCATCTCGGAAATGTTGACAGAATGGAGGATGATTTTTTATGGAAAACAACTTCTTATCTCTGATCAAGACGCGCCGTAGTGTACGGGCTTACAAACCGCAACCTGTCCCTTCCGAGGCGTTGGACGCTGTACTGGAAGCCGGGACTTATGCACCTACCGGCGGAGGACGTCAATCCCCTACCATCATTGCAATCACAGACCCCAAATACCGGCAGGAAATCGCCAGGTTAAACGCAGAAGTGATGGGGAACAATACAGACCCTTATTATGGCGCGCCTGTCGTGATTTTGGTTCTGGCAGATGGCTCCGCAAACACCTTTGTAGAGGATGGAAGCTGCGTCCTTGAAAATATGATGCTCACCGCCCATGCTCTTGGGCTGGGAACCGTATGGGTACATCGGGAACGTGAGATTTTCGACAGTGAAAGCGGTAAGGCTCTCCTGCGGGAGTGGAAGCTGCCGGAAACCTTGCGTGGCGTCGGAGCGATTGCATTGGGTTATCCAGCCAAGGAAGCCGGTCAGCCCGCAGCACGCAAACAAAACTATATTGTTCGGATTTAATAACCTGCTGTCCGGCGCAATTTTTTTGCGCCGGACACTTTGTGGAGAGGAGGGAAAGTATGCAGACCAGTAATAAAATGGCAGTTGCGCCCGTTGGAAAGCTCATTTGGCAAATGTCGATACCGCCGCTGATCTCCATGTTCCTGCAATATTCCTATAACCTGATAGACAGCGCGTTTGTAGCGCGGCTGAGTGAGAATGCGCTGACGGCTGTTTCTCTGTCATTCCCGATTACAACACTGATGAATGCGGCGTCTATCTGGATTGGTGTCGGCGTGAATGTACTGATTGCGGGGTATCTTGGACAGAAAAAGCAGGATGAGGCAAATACCACCGTCACACACGGATTGTTACTGGCCTTTGGAATTGGTGCTTTGCTCAACCTTCTGTCCTTGCTGATTATGAAACCCTACTTTCGGGCATTCACCAATAATGAAGAAATCTATCAGTTGAGCATTGCCTATATGGGCGTATGTTCGTTCATGCAAATCCCCAATATGGTGCATATCGCAATCCAGAAGATGATACAGGCCACCGGGAACATGATTGCTCCCATGTGGTTTCAGATTGCAGGAGTCGTTGTTAATTTTGTGCTCAACCCCATTCTGATTTTTGGCATTGGCATTTTCCCGGCTATGGGAATCCTCGGCTCTGCGGTGGCTACGGTTGCAGGCTATTTGCTGTCCATGATTCAGGCATTTGCTTTGCTGCTGGGCAAAAAGCAGAAAGTGCGGGTAAAAATCAAAGGTTTTCATTTGCAAAAGCAGATGATCCGCCATATTTTTGCCTTTGGCCTGCCATCTTTTATTATGAACGCCCTCAGTTCGTTTATGGTAACCTTCGTTAATCTGTTTCTGGTGGCGTATTCCGATACGGCGATTGCTTTCTTCGGCGCATATTTTAAGGTGCAGCAGCTGATCGTCATGACAGTAAACGGTTTGATCCAGGGTTGTTTGCCAGTCATGCGGTTTAACTACGGCGCAGGGAGCAGCGAACGGCTGCATTCCGCTTTCCGATACGGAACTGCTTTGGTCACCGGCATGATGATACTGGGGACGTTGGCTGTCATCCTTTTTCCGGCGCAGATTTTGGGATTGTTTACGGCATCGGAAGCCATGCGCTCCTTTGGAATATCCGCTATGCGGATTATGGCGACAAGCTATCTGTTTTGCGGTCTTTCTACTATGATTTCCACCTATTTTCAGGCCACAGAAAAAGTAGGTTCCAGCATGGCAATTCAATTATGCAGGCAACTGCTTTTCCTTGTTCCATCCTTATGGTGTCTGGACAAATTGTTCCATCTGAACGGAATCTGGCTTGCATTCCCTGTCGCGGAAACTGGCACCTTGCTTGTTGCTCTCATAATGATGGCCTGGTATCACCGTAAAAAAATCATAACGTATTCTGCGAAGGAGGAATTATGAATGATACTTTCATGAAAGAAAAGCCGGTATTACCGCTGATTTTATCCATGTCCCTGCCTATGGTGTTATCCATGCTGGTCAATTCCCTCTACAACATTGTGGACAGTTTTTTCGTCGCGCAGATCAGCGAGGAGGCTATGACGGCATTATCGTTGGTTTACCCGGTTCAAAATTTTATCAATGCTGCCGGAATTGGATTTGGCGTTGGGATCAATGCAGTGATCGCCTTCTATCTGGGCGCGGGGGATCATGAAAAAACGGATCAGGCCGCCACGCAGGGACTTGTGCTTGCCGTGATTCATGGCGTTGTTATGACAGTCTGCTGTATCGCCATCATGCCGGTTTTCCTGCGGATGTTCACTTCATCCGAAGCGGTCATTGAACTTGGCGTCCGCTATTCTATCGTTGCGTTCGCCTTTACGCTCATTGTTACCGTCAGCATGGCGTTTGAGAAACTGTTCCAGGCAGTAGGAAACATGAAGACAACCATGATCAGCCTGATGTGCGGGTGCATCACAAACATCGTCTTAGACCCCGTTCTGATTTTTGGCTATGGCCCATTCCCGGAAATGGGAATTGAAGGCGCTGCGCTGGCAACCGGCATCGGACAGGCTCTGACACTGGCGATTTACCTTGTAGTCTATCTTTTGCGGCCAATTCGCGTGCATATCCGCAGGCAGTACATTTTGCCCAGCAAAAAGATGGTCATCAAGCTGTATTCTATCGGCATTCCCGCAACCCTGAATCTTGCACTTCCGTCTCTTTTGATTTCGGCGCTCAATGCGATTTTAGCTGCCTATTCCGAAGTGTATATTCTGGTTTTGGGGATCTATTACAAATTGCAGACCTTCATCTATCTTCCGGCGAATGGCATTGTGCAGGGGATGCGCCCCCTGATCGGCTATAACTACGGTGCAGGGGAGCACAAACGAGTCAGCCAGATTTATCAGATTGTTTTGTGCATGAGCGGTATCATTATGGTGCTTGGAACCGCGATATGTCTGCTGATCCCCGGCCAGCTGATAGGGCTGTTTACCCACACGGAAGCGACGATCCAGGCCGGGGAAACTGCCTTGCGCATCATCGGGGCCGGATTTATCGTCTCGGCGGTTTCTGTTACTTCTTCCGGCGCATTGGAGGGGCTGGGGAAAGGCACGCCCTCCTTACTGATTTCTCTTTGCCGGTATGTAGTGGTAATCATCCCGGCTGCGTTTTTACTCAGCAGGTTTCTCGGAGCGGTTGGCGTCTGGAATGCGTTTTGGATCACGGAAGTGATTACTGCGATCATATCCATTTACGTTTACCGCAAGGTAATAGCAAAGCCAGCCGAGCCAGTCAACGGTCAAGATGCACGGCGCATACGCGCCGCCGTTGACAGCCCCGCCCGCCTTTGCAGATAGGCAATCAAGGGGCGACAGCAAGGAGTGCTGCCGCCCCGCACTATTATTCAGAGAGGGGGAATTTCCATGACCGACTTTGAAGCCTATCAGGAGTACATCCAGCGCAAGCACAACGCCTTTTGTAAGGCAGTAATCCGCTATGCTGCCCGCGATAAGATTTTGCAGCTTCGCCGGAAATGGGAGCGGCAAATTTCCCTTGACTATCTGATGGACGAGAAGTTTGTCCAGTTTGCCGGGCCGGAGCCGGACGAGGAATACCCCTTTACCGTCTGCGGCCAGACCGTCCTGCTCTGTAACGCCGCTCTTGCCGCCGCGCTCTCCGCCCAGCCAAAGCAGACACAGGAAGTGATTTTGCGCTACTACTTCCTGCGCCAGCCGCAGCGAGTGATCGGCGCACATATCGGCCGGACGCGCAGCACAGCGGGGCGGCATATCCAGCTTGCCTTGCGGCGGCTGCGCGAGGAAATGGAGGCGTGCCGGTATGAGTAAGTTGCTCCCTTATGAAACAATAAAGCCCATGAGGGCGACCCGGAAGCCGTGAACGCCGTCCTGCGCCACTACGCCGGATATATCCGCTATTTCTCCAAAGTGAACGGACAGGTCAATGCCGAGGTGGAGGACTATGTGAAACAGCGACTAATTGACTGCCAATTCAAGTTCCGGTTTGACTATCCGCCGGACGAGCCATAAAAACTGAATACCTGCCGCCTACTGGCGGCCAGCGAAAGCAGTAAGTCTTGAAAAAGATTTGCTGCTTTTTTTGTTTGACCGGTTCTGTTTTCGGCCATTTTGACCCTTTCAAGTTGGAGTAGTAAGTGAGGGAGAAATTTTTGCCCCGGCGTTTGGCATTCTTGATTATTGTCCGTGGTAGAGGGGAAAGAGAAATTTTGAATAATCCCCGTCCAGCGGGTAGCTGGTAGCCTTTCAATGGGAGTGAGTGGGGAGCCGCCCGCGCCCTATGGCCGATACCAGAATATTTTTCTGTCACAGACCGAATACGACGAGTTGCAGGCAGAGTACTCCGACAGGCTGGAACGGTTCATCGAGGAAATGAGCCGCTACCTTGCCGCCAGCGGGAAAAGCTACCAGAATTATCCGAAGTGAGCCGCATAATCAAGCGGCTGTATGAGGACAATGTGAACGGCAAAATCAGCGACGAGCGTTTCATGGAACTGTCGGCAGACTATGAGCAGGAACAGCGGGAACTGAAAGACCGCGCCGCCACTTTGCAGGCCGAACTTTCCAAGTCACAGGCCGCCACCGTCAATGCGGAAAAGTTTATGGGTATCGTCCGAAAGCACCTTGCCTTTGAGGAATTGACCCCCACCCTCTTGCGGGAGATGATTGAGAAAATCGTCGTGCATGAGTGCAGCTATGACGAGAACGGCACCCGCAGGCAGGACATTGAGATTTATTACAGCTTTGTCGGCAAGATTGACTTGCCCGAAGCCTAACGCCCGACCTATCCGACACAATGCGCAAGTGCCGGATAGGAACGGCAAAATTTTTTACACTTCTATTACTTCTTTATCGCACATCAGTAAACGCTTGTAATCGCTCTTGCAGTGCTTATGTTTCACTATTGGGCCAGCCGCCGCCCGCCAAGGTATTGGTATGTGGGCGGTATCATCCCGCTGGCGTGGCTCGTCCTTTTGGCAGTTGCGTTCTCCCATGGTGTGGTCAATTGGGCACAGGACTGGAAAATCATTGTGTTTCCCACGCTGATTTTCTTCTTTATGTGGGCGGAAGGCCATGAAGCCGCAAGGAAAAAGGAACTTGCAAAGATGAAGGCTCAGGATATGGAATAACGAACACGGAAGAACAACAGTTCAAAAAAACGCCGCGAAGAATTTCTGCTCTTCGCGGCGGTTTTTCTATAGCAAGTGCGGCCCGGTCAGAAAACAAACGGCAGTTCATTTTCTGCTGCGGGCACAGCTTCATAATCGCAGTTGCTCCAGCTGGCTTCGATGTCTGCGGAGGTAAAAAAGTCCTGCCCGGAGCCGGTTGTGCTGATCCGACCGGATTTGACGGCAATGGAGGAGTACACGATTTCATAAATCGTTCCATCAAAAAGCCGGAATCGAAAACTGGTGATGGAGCCGCCCGCCACCGGTTCGGTTTCTTTGTTTGTTACCGAAAGGCCATCGAAGGTGTCCACCAGACCGGAAATGTCCTCCGGCTGTATGACGGTTTTCTTCTCTGCGTCGGCGGGTACAACGTAGTGAAACAACTCTACGCGTTCCACGTCGGAAGCAGTAAAGGGAAGAGTGATGTGTTTGGTCCGGATACATCCGGTCAAAAGGATGCTCAATAGAACAGTCAACACAAAAGCAATGGTTCTCTTCATGGCACTTCACCTCGTTTGAATGTGTGGAGGCTTGCTGTTTGCTTTCATTATATCATTTTGTGGGCAAAGCACCAAACGGACAGAAAAAAGCCCAGCCAATCGGCTGGGCTTTTTGGTGCGGATAACAGGACTTGAACCTGCACGTCTTGGACACTGGACCCTAAAACCAGCGCGTCTGCCAATTCCGCCATATCCGCACAAGAAAAAATCCTCTATTTTCACCCGGGGAGGATACCCGAGGCGGGGCAAAAACGCCTGATCCGCATGCATTCCGTGTATGAAATACGGGGAATGTGTTTTTACTATATCAGACCCAGCTGGTTTTGTCAATCAAAAGCCCGGAGTCTGCCCTGCGTTTCACCCGCTTACATGAAATGACCCAAAACGGTGCATACTGAACCATAAGACCATTTCAAAGGAGCGTTTGGTATGATTCACTGGGTCCGGCGCAGTCTGGCGGCCCTTGCGGTGGCAGGTGCGCTGTTTGTGTGCGGCTGGGGATATCTGTATTGTCAGCTGCCCGATACTTTTCTGGTGGAGCAGGGGCAGACATTGCGGATTGCGCAGCTGCCCTGGCTGCAGCCCATGCAGCAAAACGGGGCCGCCCAGGCAGGCGCGGTGCCTGCGGGCGGCAGCTATAATGTAACATTAAGCATACTGGGGCGAATTCCGGTGAAGACCGTGCGCGCGGTGGCAGTGGACCAGCGGGCTGTAACCGTGTGCGGAACTCCCTTCGGAATCAAAATGTTTGCGGAAGGGGCAACTATTGTTGGCTTCACTGATATCCCGGCCCCGGGCGGGGGTGCGAATCCGGCAAAAAGCGCCGGACTGAAAATCGGTGACCGCATTCTGTCCATCGATGGGGTGGCGACCCATGATAATCGGGATGTGGCCGATGCTCTGCAGGAAGCCGCAGGCCGTCCGGTGGAGGTAATCTACCAGCGCGGGGGTGAGCAGTATACGGCTGCTCTGGAACCGGTGCGGGATGAGGAGAGTGGTTCCTGGCGGGCAGGCATGTGGGTGCGGGACTCCTCTGCGGGCATCGGAACCCTCACGTTTGTGGACAATTCCACCGGTATATACGGTGGGCTGGGGCATCCGATCAGCGATGCGGATACCGGCCAGAGCATTGCCCTGCGCAGCGGCGAGATTGCCCCGGTAACCATCACCGGCTATGAAAAAGGCGAGGCAGGGGTGCCCGGTGAGCTGAAGGGGCGTTTTACCAGTCAGATCGCCATGGGGGATATTCTGGTCAATGGGGCCACCGGGGTTTATGGGAACATTCGGGTGCTGTGCAGCGGGCAGGATATGATCGTGGCACAGGCACAGGAGGTTCGCTGCGGTCCGGCCCGTATCCTCACCACACTGGAGGGCACTACCCCGCAGTGGTATGATGTGGAGATCGAGCGGGTTTCCCTTGGGCAGGAGGACCCCAACCGGAATATGGTCATCCGAGTGACGGACCCGCAGCTGCTGAGTGCCACCGGAGGTATCGTGCAGGGGATGAGCGGCAGCCCCATCGAGCAGGACGGCAAACTGGTGGGTGCGGTGACCCATGTACTGGTGAACGATCCCACCCGTGGCTACGGCATCTTTGCCCAGACCATGCTGGAAACAGCAGACAGCTCGGCCGCAATGGCATCCGGCGAATAAAAGGCGGCCAGGCGGGCTGCCTTACATAAGCGGCAAAACAGGGCTGACAACGGCGGGCAAAGATAGTATTATAATAGTAGGAAAAAGGCTACCGTCTGAACTTCAGAAGGAGTGAGCAGTATGAAGAAACGCACATTGGTTTTGCTGGCACTTGTTCCTGTCGCAGTTGGGTTTGTTGTGAATTTTACCTTATTTGTGCCTGTGGTTGGTCCGCTTCTTTTTTTCCTGCTGCCTTTGGCCACGACGGTGTTCTGGGTTTATCTTGGTGGACGGTATGCCTGTGCCGGATGGAATGCGCCTTGCGCGATTCTTATTGGAAACGCGATGGGGCTTTTGTCGCTGGCGGTGTATGTGTGGCAGTATGTTCTTTTGCCGGATGAAAACGTCAATCTGTTTTTGGCAGCCGCGTCGCAGATGTTTTCCGCAGCTACGCCTACATATCTTTTTGGAAGACTGGCGATGCTGTTTGAATCCCAGCCCAATTATATTGGTGAGGCGACCGCATTGGCGCTGCAGGTGATTGCAGTTCTTTACATGATCGCGGTTTTTGGGTTCGGCTATGCCTGGGAGAAGAGAAAAGCAGTTCATTCGCAGCTTGATTGAGAAAACAACAGCTGCAAACGGAGAAAGCGAGGCCACAGGATATGGATCAGCCGGAAAACAGAATACAAAAACACCGGCGTGCGATGTGTGCATTTGTTTTCGTTTTATGGTGTTTATCAACTGCTGCGGATTTCCACTGTATAACCTGAGCCGGAAGTGGCCGTTGACGATTATAGCGGTGAATCTCTATGCCGTACTTGTTTCTGCGGTAATAACGGGGCAAATGCTGCGGCGTTTTTTTGGAAAAGCAGGCGTATGGTTTGTGGTGTTGGTAACGGTGGTGTGCTCTTGTATGGGATTGGCCTGCCGTTTTCTGCTGGAGTATGGGGAGGTATCCAATACTTACAATTTTACTGTGCCGAATACGGTGTTGCATGTAGCGGTGTTTTCGGCGGCAGTTCTTTCCTCCTGGTTTGTCAGAAAGAAAAGAGAATGAGATAGAATGAAAAGCGCAGCCCGGTGGCTTTTGTACACCGGGCTGCATTTTTTATTTACAGGGGTAAGGTGCAGGTGAGAAAGGGTGTTCGGTGGTGGTCCTGCAAGATGTGACAGATGACAGCTGAACGGGAAACCTGGCGGTTTTATGTACAAGAAGGCGAAAAAGAGGAGAAATGAGCAGGAAAATATTTCCAATAATATGGTAAAAACTGGAATTAACTATTGCAACTACTGGAAATATATGGTAAAATTTCCATTGTTAAAACAACACAGCGAAACCACCCGCAAAACGGATGTAAAAACAGGAGGAAGCAACAATGGAAACCATGAAATTTTTAATGACCGATCTGGGCGAAGCGGCCACTGCCGCCTGCGTTGCCGCGCTGGAAGGGCGCGGCATGGAGGTTGTTGTGTGCCCGAAGGACGGCACGCAGGTGCTGGAGAAAATGCTGGAATACCGGCCCCGCGCGGTTCTTCTGGAGGTGTTCATGCCCGGGCTGGATGCGCTGGCGGTAAAGCAGCGTTATGAGGCCCAGGGCGGCAGCGCTGTTTTCTTTGCCACCGGCCCCTTCCAGAATGAGGAGGCGGAGCAGGAGCTGCTGGAGAGCGGGTTTGCTTTCTATTATGTGCGCCCCTTTGACGAGCAGATCCTGGCAGGCCGGACGATGAAGGCTCTGGGCAAGGCGCCGGTGCACCGGCAGATCGGCACCGGCAACGACGAGGTACGGGTCAGTGAAATTTTACACCAGATCGGGGTGCCCGCCCACATCAAAGGCTACCAGTTTTTGCGGGATGCCATCCTGCTGACCATGGAGGACCAGGATTACATCAACGCGGTGACCAAGCGGTTGTACCCGGAAATTGCCAAGCAGAACGGTACCACCGCCAGCCGGGTGGAGCGGGCCATCCGCCATGCCATCGAGGTAGCCTGGGACCGGGGCGATGTGGACACCCTGAACAGCTACTTCGGTTACACCATCCACAATCTGCGGGGGAAGCCCACCAACTCGGAGTTTGTTGCCATGATCAGCGACCGGATGCGCCTGGACAAAAAGCAGCGTCAGGCCTAAGTGCGCAGAAAGGCAGAGAATAGAGGGCCGTTTCGGTATATGGTGCCGGGGCGGCCTGTTTTTTGTGCGCGTGTGGTGTGCACCCGGTGGATTTTTAGAGCAAGATACGATATAATGGATCTTGTTATAAACAATGAAAGCGGAACGCTTTGCAGGGCGGGCGATTCCGCGCCAGGAGGCACCAAGCATGAACAAAACCGTTACCGCTGTGATCGTGGCCGCCGGTTCTTCCCGCCGGATGGGCTTTGACAAACTTTCCTGCCGAATTTCCGGCGGCACCGTGCTGGAAATGAGTCTGGGGGCCTTTGACCGGCACCCGCTGGTGAGGGATATTGTGCTGGTGACCGGCGAAAATGAAGGCCCCGCCCGCGCGGCGGCAGCTGCCTGCGAAAAGCCGGTGACTCTGGTGCGCGGCGGAGCCACCCGCGCAATCAGCGTGCGCAACGGTGTGAGCGCGGCCAGCGGCGAGCTGGTGGCCATCCATGATGCGGCCCGTCCCTTCGTGAGCGAGGCGGTGATTACTCAGGCGCTGGAGGCAGCGGCCAGCACCGGTGCAGCAGCCCCCGCGGTGCCGGTGAAGGATACCATCAAGCAGGCAGAGGATGGCCGGGTGAAGGGGACCCCTCCCCGTGAGACGCTGTTTGCGGTGCAGACGCCCCAGTGCTTTGACCGGGCGCTGTATCTGGAGCTGCTGGCCCACGCGGCGGACGATTCCATCACCGACGACTGCCAGCTGTTCGAGCAGGCAGGCCGGACGGTGGTGCTGACTGCGGGCGATTACGCCAACTATAAAATCACCACACCTGAGGACCTGAAAGGAGAGACAAGCATGCGCATTGGCCATGGATATGACGTACATAAGCTGGTGGAGGGCCGCCGCCTGATTCTGGGCGGAGTGGATATCCCCTACGAAAAGGGGCTGCTGGGCCACTCCGATGCAGATGTACTGACTCATGCGGTAATGGATGCAGTGCTAGGCGCTGCCGCTTTGGGTGACATCGGCAAGCATTTCCCGGATACCGACCCCGCCTACAAGGGGGCGGACAGTCTGGAGCTGGCTCGTCATGTGGCCCGCCTGATGGCTGGTCAGGGCTGGAAGATCGAGAACATCGACTCCACCATTCTGTGCCAGGCACCCAAGCTGGCCCCCCACATTCCCGCCATGCGCCGGAACCTGGCCGAAGCCTTTGGCATTTCCGAAGAGCAGGTGAGCGTCAAGGCCACTACCGAGGAAAAGCTTGGCTTTACCGGTGCAGGCGAAGGCATCGCAGTGCATGCGGTGGCACTGATTACCCGCTGACCGGCAGACCCAAAAAAAGGTTTTCAAGCCTGCGGGCGTGTGATATACTAACAATGGTAACATGCGCAGATGCGGTGCCTGTTCCGGCGGTTTTATCCGGGGAGCACCGAATGATGAATCACATGGAGTTTTGAAACACTGCGCCGCCGGGCCAACCGGACCGGAGTGGCGCAAACAGGAGGTTTTTTTGTGGCGAATGGGTTTGAAATCAGCCAGTTTGTGGGCAATTTGATGTCCATCTGGCTGCAGCCGCAGAATATTCTGGATATTGCCATCGTCGCCTTCGTGATCTACGAGCTGCTGGCAGTGATCCGCAAGACCCGGGCCGCGCAGCTGGCCAAGGGCGCGATTGTTGTGGTTGCGGTGTACGCACTGGCGTATATCCTGGGGCTGCGCACCGTGATGTGGGTTATGAACAGCGTGCTGCAGGTTGGTATCCTGGCGCTGGTGGTACTGTTCCAGCCGGAGCTTCGCCGGGCACTGGAGCAGATGGGCCGCACGGACAAATGGGCGTCCAAGCTGCTGCGCAGCCGCCGGATGGACCCGGGCCTGCGTGCTCAGTGGCAGAATGCCTGCCTGGCCATCTGTGATGCTGCGGAGCAATTGTCCGACACCAACACCGGCGCGCTGATCGTGCTGGAACGCAACACCAATCTGTCCGAGATCATCCGCACCGGCACTCCGCTGAACGGCGATGTGAACCGGGAGATGCTGGGCACCATCTTTTACGAAGGCACGCCTTTGCACGACGGCGCCGTGGTGGTGCGCGACGGTATGCTGAAGGCGGCGGGCTGTGTGCTGCCGCTGTCAGACAATCTGGAAATCGGCAAGGACATGGGCACCCGTCACCGGGCGGCGCTGGGTATGAGCGAAAATTCCGACGCGGTGGTGGTGGTGGTCAGTGAAGAGACCGGCATCATCTCGCTGGCAAAGAACGGCGTGCTGATCCGCCGGCTGGACCGTCAGAATCTGTTCAACCTGCTTCAGGAGGAACTGGTTCCTCCCGAACAGCAGGACACTCCTAAAAAATCTTCTTTCTGGAGAAAAAAGAATGAAAAAGGACAAAGATAAATCTCTGCTGGACGACCGGCGTTTTTCCATCCCGCTGTCCATTCTGCTGGCAGTGGCGATGTGGATGGTGGTCACTATGGTGATCAACCCCAATTCCACCTTTACACTTTACAATGTGCCGGTGGACTTCACCTATAATTCCACAAGCTATACCAGCAAGGGGCTGGATATCGTAAACAACCCGCAAAAGAGTGTTTCCCTGAAGCTGGAGGGCAATGGCTATGACCTGAGCGGCCTGAAGGCGGAAGATTTCGTGGTCTATCCCGACTATTCCTCGGTGAACGGCCCCGGCGAGGTGACCCTGCCTCTGCGCGTGCTGGTGCGGGACAGCGCCAGCCAGGTGAAGGCTACCGTGAATAAGGACGAGCGGGTTACCGTGGTGTTCGATTCCGTGGAGGAAAAAACCTTTACCGTGCAGGTGCAGGCAAGCGATCTGACCATCGCGGATGGCTATATCCTGCAGGGCACTGTGGCTTCTCCCAGCTCGGTGACCGTGAACGGTCCCGCCAGCGAGGTGGACAGCATTGATCGGATCGTGGCCCGGGTGGAGCCCAGCTCTGATCTGGAGAATATGTCGGAGAGCAAGATCAAAACGGTCACGCTGGAAGCGCAGGATGCTCAGGGTCAGCCTTTGAGCCTGCAGTACACCACCATGGACACCACGGTGGTGGATGTAACCATCAACATTTACCAGACCAAGGAGCTGCCCCTGGCGGTGAACTTCATCAACGTGCCGGAGGGCTTCGACCTGAATACTTTGAACTACACCCTGTCCCAGGAGACCATGGTGGTGAGCGGCCGCCCCGAGACGCTGGAAAGCCTCACCGAGCTGGCGGTAAGCGACTTTGACTTGTCCACCTTTGAGCTGGATAAGTCCTACAGCCTCACCGTGAACCTGCCCAAGGGCGTGGAAAGCAAGAACAATGTGAAGACCATCACCCTGAGCTTTGACACCACCGGCCTTGCAAGCCGTACCCTGAATGTGGCGAACATCCGCACCATCAATCAGCCGGACGGCTACACGGTAACGGTGAACGACACTAAGGTGTCCAACGTAACGCTGATCGGCCCCGAGGACGAGCTGGAGGAACTGTCCCCCAGCAGCGTGGTTGCCACGGTGGATATGAGCCAGAGCCAGGTGGTCGCAGGCACGGAGAACCTTTCGGCCTCCATATCGGTACCCTCTTCCAGCACCATTTTCGCAGTGGGCAGCTATTCGGTAGAGTGTTCCATCACAGTAAATTCCGGGAGCTGATCAGAAAAGATGCTGTTGATTCGAGGGCTTCGGGTGGGGCTGAACGTGCCCCAGCCCGAGCAGCAGGCCAAAGCCATGGCCTTGAAAACCCTGCGCCTGCCTGAAAGCCAGGTGGCCAGCGCGGGGGTGGCAAAGCTTTCGGTGGATGCCCGGCACGGCAAGCCCGTGCTGGTGTATACCATCGCCATCACCTTGAAAAACGAGGGTGCGGAACCGGCCTTGGCCGGGGCCGCGCCCTGCGTTGCTATATCCAAGCAGGTGGAATTCCGGCCTGAAATTGCCAAGACGCCACTGGGCGGCCGCCCGGTTGTGTGCGGCCTGGGCCCGGCGGGTCTGTTCGCTGCACTGGCACTGGCCAGGGCCGGATACCGCCCCATCGTGCTGGAGCGGGGTCCGGCCCTGGAGGAGCGGGTTAAGGCAGTGGAGCATTTCTCCGCCACCGGCCAGCTGAACCCCAACGCCAACATCCAGTTTGGCGAGGGCGGCGCGGGAACCTTCTCCGACGGAAAGCTTACCACCCGCATTAACGACGAGCTGTGCGGCTTTGTGACCCAGACGCTGCTGCGCCACGGTGCACCGGCCGAGATCGCCTACCGGCAGAAGCCCCATGTGGGCACTGATCTGCTGCGGGGCGTGATTCAGTCCATCCGGGGCGAGATTCAGCAGCTGGGCGGCGAGGTGCGCTTCAATACCTGTCTCACCGGACTGATCCGGGAAAACGGGAAGCTCTGCGGCGTGCAGACCACCGGCGGCGATATTGCTACTCCGGCGCTGATTCTGGCGGTAGGCCACTCGGCGCGGGATACCTTCGAGATGCTGCAGGAGGAGGGCTTGCCCCTTGTTTGCAAGCCTTTCTCGGTGGGCTTCCGTGCGGAGCATCTGCAGACCGAGATCGAAAAAAGCCTTTACCACCAGGCGGCAGGCCATCCGGCTCTGCCCCGGGGGGAATATCAGCTCAGCCAGCATGTGGGTGAGCGTTGCGTCTACACCTTCTGCATGTGCCCCGGCGGCCAGGTGGTTGCCTCGGCCAGCGAGGAGGGCGGCGCGCTCACCAACGGTATGAGCTATCACGCCCGTGCGGGCAAAAATGCCAACGCGGCGGTGGTGGTCAGTGTGGATGGCCGGGACTTCGATCAGGACCCGGCCAAGGCCATTGCCTTTCAGCGGCAGCTGGAGCGGGCAGCCTATGCGGCGGGCGGCGGCGGTTATGTGGCCCCTGCGGAGACCGTGCAAAGCTTTCTGCAGGGCAAGGGGCGGCTGGACCTGAATCGGGTGGAGCCCACCTATGACCGGGGCGTTCGCGCTTATGATCTGGGCAGCCTGCTGCCCGAGGAGCTGGCCGGAACGCTGCGCACCGGCCTTTCCGCCTTTGAACGCAAGCTGCGGGGCTATACCGCGGCGGACGCAGTGCTCACCGGCCTGGAAACACGTACCTCAAGCCCGGTGCGACTGGAACGGGGAGGGAATCTGCAGTGTACCGCACTGCCGGGGCTGTATCCCTGCGGCGAGGGCGCGGGTTACGCGGGCGGTATTGTGAGTGCCGCAGTGGATGGCCTGCGCTGTGCCCGGGCGCTGATGGCCACCGGTGGCCCGCAGGAATGATGTGAACAGCGGCTTTTCGGGCGCTGCCCGGCAGGCCGGAACGATAAAACGGAATGGATGGGGAAGAGAAGATGGCAGAGAAACGACCGTATGAATACGATGCCTGGGGCCGTCAGGGCCAGCAGCGCCGTGGCCAGACCGGAAGCGGCCGTACGCCCGGCGGTCAGGACCCCTGGGACGAGGTATGCCGCAGCATGAACGAGCTGGGCGCCGCTGTGGCCACCGAGGTGGGCCGGGGGCTGAAGGAGGGCTGGGATCAGGTGCAGAAGAGCCTGAACGAGGCCCAGGCCGCAGGCAAACAGGGCCAGCAGCCCCCGCAGCCGGTGCGGTCCTCTGCCACTGGTGCCCCCCGCTACAAGGCGTCGCAGACGCATGCTGGTGCAAACCGTGCGGCTGCCCGGGTGGACCGGGTAGTGGACCGACTGGGAGAAACAGTGTCCAACGGCCTGTGCATGATGGGCGGCACCGTGGCCACAGGCTGCGCCGTGGTGCTGGGCTTCTTCGGCGTGATGTGCCTTGTGATGGGATTTGTGTCCGGGCCGCTTGCGCTGGGCATTGTCACCGGTGTATTTTTCCTGGCGCTTTGCGTTGCATTTGGGCTGGGCGCTCGCTGGTTGTTTTTGCAGCCGGGCCGCCGTTTCCGCCGCAAGCGCTACCTGATGGGCATGGGCCAGCAGACCAATGTGCCGCTGACCCGGCTCAGTGAGGTGGTGCAGCGCCCGGTCCCCTTTGTAAAAAAGGATCTGACCCTTATGATCCGCAAGGGCTGGCTGCCCAATGCCTATCTGGATGAGGAAGAGGAACGGTTTTTCCTGAATGCAGCGGAATACCGGGAGCTTCAGCGTCAACAGGAAGAGGAGCGCCGTGCCCAGGAGGCCCGCCGCCAGCAGGAAGAAGCAGACCCGGCAGGGGCCGAGCTGCGGGCAACCCTGGATCAGGGAGCTCAGTTCCTGAAGGTGCTGGGTGAGCATGCAGCCGCCGCGGCGAACGAACCGGACCTGCAGCAGGAGCTGGTGCGCATGCAGACCCAGGCCGGTGAAATTCTGGATTGGGTGGAGGATCATCCGAACAGCGCCGGAAAGGTTCGCCGTCTGGTGCGGTATTACATGCCCACCACCCTGAAGCTGCTGAAAACCTACGATGATGTGAAGGACCAGAAGGGCGAGGTGGCAGGAAACATCAAGCTGGAAATCACCGGCATTCTGCACACGGTGAATCGTGCCTTCGAGAACCTGCGCGATGATCTGCTCAGCGACACCGCGCTGGATGTATCCACCGAGATTAGCGCCATGCAGGCCATGCTGGCCCAGGACGGCCTTTCGGCGGACGATACTTTCTATTCAAAGGAGCAAAGCAATCAATGACCTATCGAGCCTGGCAAGTCAAGCAGCCCGATGAGCAGGCCGCCGCGCGGCTGGCAAATGCCATCGGCGCGCCGCTGCTTCTGGCGCGTATTCTGGTGGCCCGGGGCATGAGCAGCCCCGAGCAGGCCATGGAATTTCTGGAGCAGGATGCTCCCTTGTCCGACCCGTTTCTGATGCGGGATATGGACAAAGCAGTCCAGCGGATTTTACAGGCGGTGGACGAAGAGCAGCCCATCGTGATCTTCGGTGATTACGATGTGGACGGCGTAACTGCCACCGCCCTTTTATATTCCCATCTGCGTGGCATGGGCGCCAATGTGCGCTGCAAGCTGCCCAGCCGCGAGGAGGATGGTTACGGCCTGACCAACGCCATTGTGGAGCAATTGGCCGAAAAGGGCTATAAGCTCATCATTACGGTGGATAACGGAATCACCGCCGTCCAGGAGGCCCGGCGCGCCAAGGAGCTGGGCGTGGACCTGGTGATTACCGATCATCACCTGCCCGGTGAAACACTGCCGGAGGCGGTGGCGGTGGTGGACCCCGCCCGGGCGGACGACACAAGCCCCTGCAAGACCCTTTCCGGCGCGGGTGTGGCCTTCAAGCTGTGCGCCGCGCTGGACGGCTGCGAGCCGGAGCTGCTGCTGGATTTCTGTGGTGATCTGGCAGCCATCGGCACCGTGGCGGACGTGATGGTGCTGCAGGGAGAAAACCGAACCATTGTAAAGCACGGCCTGTACGCACTGCAGAACAGCGAGCGGCCCGGCCTTCTGGCTTTGCTGGGGGCCTGCGGTCTGGGCGACAAGCCCGTGACCAGCGAGAGCATCAGTTTTGCCATCGCCCCCCGGCTGAATGCCGCCGGACGAATGGATTCCGCGGTCAGCGCGCTGCAGCTGCTGCTGTGTGAGGATGAGGCAAGAGCCCAGCAGCTTACCGACCAGCTGGTGGCCAGTAACATTGCCCGGCAGGAGGCTGAGCAGCGCATCATGGCCGAAGCGGAGGCCCAGCTGGCGGCAGACCCGGCCCGCCAGAACGACCGGGTGATCCTGGTCTGGGGCCAGGATTACCATCCCGGTGTGATCGGTATTGTGGCCAGCCGTCTGGTGGAGCACTACGGTAAGCCGGTGATTGTGATCAGCGTGCAGGAGGGCGAGGGCAAGGGTTCCGGCCGCAGTGTGCCCGGCTTTAATCTGCACAAGGCCATCAGTGCCTGCGGCGATTTGCTGCTGCGCTTTGGCGGCCATGCGCTGGCGGCGGGTCTCTCGGTGAAGGAGGAGAATATCCCGGCGCTGCGCAAGGCGCTGAATGAGTTTGCCGCCCGGGAATACCCGGTGCTGGAAAGCCCGCCCCTGGAGTTGGACGTGACCGTTCGGCTGGACACACTGACTGTGCAGGAGGTGGAGGGCCTGGACTATCTGGCCCCCTGCGGCAACGGAAATCCCGCGCCCCTGTTCCTTCTGGAAAACGCGCTGATCGAGGGCGTTTATCCGGTGAGCGATGGGCGGCACTGTCGCCTGCGGCTGCGCCAGGGTGGAGGCTGCCTGTACGCCGCCTATTTCGGTGTGAGCGTGGCCCAGCTGCCCTACCAGACCGGTGACCGGGTGGATGCTGCCATCACGCTGTCCATCTATCAAGGCAAAAACGGACCTCAGCTGTCCGGCCGCATCCGGGAGCTGCGCCCCGCGGGCCTGCCTGCCCAGACTGCCCGGCAGGCGGCGCTTTTCGACGCCTTTTTACACGGCAGTAAACTGGCGGACCGGCAGCGGCAGGAGTTGCTGCCCCAGCGCGCCCTGATCGTGACGCTCTACCGCATGATTCAGAAGGGCGAGGTGTGGGCGCAGGACCTGCAGCCGGTTTTTGCAAAGCTTGGCCCGGAGAATACCGGGCGAATTCTGGCGGGTTTGACCGCCCTGACCCAGCTGGGTCTCGTGGAAATCTGTGAGACCGGCGGGGCCAAAAAGTATGCGCCGGTACCGGTGGCCCAGAAACAGGACCTGTTCTCGGCCCCGATACTTAAGGCACTGGAGGCATGATCCATGGCTGGATATGTAGTATACGATGATTTGAAGCAAATGGTCCTGGAATCGGGCCGCCCCTACGATATGGAGATGCTGGACAAAGCGTACCAGCTGGCGGAGCGGGCCCACAGCGGCCAGTTCCGCCGCTCCGGCGAGCCCTATATCTGCCACCCGCTGCATGTTGCCATGCTGCTGGTGGATCTGGGCATGGACACCGAGAGCCTGGCCGCCGCCCTGATGCACGATGTGGTGGAGGATACCTCGGTCACGCTGGATGAGCTGGAAAGCCAGTTCGGCGCGGATGTGGCCCACATGGTGGACGGTGTGACCAAGCTGACCAAGATCAAGTTCTCCTCGGTGGAGGAGCAGCAGGCAGAAAACCTGCGCAAGATGCTCATGGCCATGAGCCAGGACGTTCGGGTCATGATCATCAAGCTGTGCGACCGGCTGCACAATATGCGCACCGGCGATGCCTGGCCTGAGCAGAAACGGCGGGACAAGGCCCTAGAGACCATGGAGGTCTACGCGCCCATTGCTCACCGTCTGGGCATTAGCAACATCAAGGAAGAGCTGGAGGACCGCAGTCTGCGGTATCTGGACCCGGTGGGTTACCAGAACATCAAGGACCTACTGGCGGAAAACGGCGGCCGGGAGTTTGTAACGAACATTGCCGAGGTCATCCGGGAACGGCTGGCCGAGAACGGCATGCCGGAAGCCATCATGAAAAGCCGGGTCAAGAGCGTCTACGGTATCTACCGCAAGATGTTCATGCAGAACCGGGATTTTGAAGAGATTTACGATGTGTATGCGGTGCGCATCATCCTGGACACGGTGGCCGAGTGCTACAATGCCCTGGGTGTGATCCACGACATGTACCACCCGCTGCCCAACCGGTTCAAGGACTATATCTCCACCCCCAAGCCCAACGGCTATCAGTCGCTGCACACCACCGTCATCGGCCACGAAGGCATTCCCTTTGAGGTACAGATTCGTACCCGCGAGATGGATCAGATGGCGGAATACGGTGTGGCGGCCCACTGGAAATACAAGGCCGGTATCCAGAGCGGCAGCAGTGACCGTCTGGAGGAACGCCTGGCCTGGGTTCGCCAGCTGCTGGAAAGCCAGCGGGAGAACGAGGATGCCGGCAGCCTGCTGCAGGACATCAAGGGAGACCTGTTGCCCGAAGAGGTGTTCGCCTTTACGCCCAAGGGCGATGTGATCAACCTGCCTGCCGGTGCAACCGCCATCGACTTTGCCTACGCCATCCATTCGGCGGTGGGCAACCGGATGATCGGTGCCAAGGTGAACAGCCGTATTGTGCCCATCGATCATAAGGTGGTCACCGGCGAAATCATCGAGATCATCACCGGCCCGGCGGACAAGGGCCCCAGCCGCGACTGGCTCAAGATCGTAACCACCAGCGAGGCCCGCAATAAGATCCGCAACTGGTTCAAGAAGGAGCGCCGGGAGGAGAACATTCAAGAGGGCCGCGCCGCCCTGGAGCGGGAGATGCGCCGCAACCTGATCACCGTCCCGGACGATAAGTGGGATGAATTCATGGCTGAGATCGCCCGCCGCCAGCGGCTAAACAGCGCCGATGAAATGTATGCGGCACTGGGCTACGGCGGCTTGCAGATCAGCCGTCTGATGGGCAAGATCAAGGACGAATACGCCAAGCTAAAGGCGGGCGACGAAAAGGCCGCCAATCTGATGGCGGATATCCCCCTGAAGAAATACAAGGGCAGCGACGGCGTTGTGGTGGAAGGTATCGACAATTGCCCGGTGAAGTTCGCCAAATGCTGCAGCCCCCTGCCCGGCGACGAGATCGTGGGCTTCATCACCCGCGGCTTCGGCGTATCCATTCACAAAAAGGACTGCCAGAACGCCCAGGCCAGCATGGCGGACCCGGAGAACCGGGGCCGCTGGGTCCGCGCTTACTGGGAGGACACCAAGCAGGAAAACTATAAGGCCACTCTGGAGCTCACTGCCATGGACCGCAGTGGTCTGGTGGGCGATGTGGCAATGGCACTGACCGAGCTGCGTGTGCCGGTGTACGCCATGAGCGCCCGCGCCGTGGACAATGGCCGAGCCTCCATGTCGCTCACCATCGGCATCGCCAGCACCGAGCATCTGAACAGCGTGCTGGCCAAGCTGCGTCGGGTGAAGGACGTGGTCAGCGTGATGCGCGTATAAAATATCTCAAGAACAAGGAGAAAACCAATGCGAGCTGTGATACAGCGTGTGACCAGCGCCAGCGTGGTGGTGGACGGGGGAGCGCCCCGGCCCATCGGTCCCGGTCTGGTGATTCTGCTGGGCGTGAAGGACACCGACACCCTGGCCATCGTGCCCAAGCTGGCGGAAAAATGCGCCCATCTGCGTATCTTTTCCGACGAGGCGGGTAAATTGAACAAGAGCGCCGTGGAACTGGGCTATTCCGCCCTGGTGGTGAGCAACTTCACCCTCTACGCGGACACGAAAAAGGGCAAGCGGCCCAGCTTTATTGCCGCCGCCAAGCCTCCACTCTCGGTGCAGGCCTATGAGCTGTTCCTGGAGAAGATGAACGAGCAGGGGCTGAAAGAGGTGCAGCACGGCGAATTTGGCGCCGATATGCAGCTGAGCCTGACCAACGACGGCCCGGTGACCATTGTGATCGATACTGACGAGTGGTAAACGATTTCCCGAACAAGAAGGAGACCCTATGAACGTATATCATCTGCGGGGCCCCGCGCCCTATTACACCAACAGCTTTGTGATCGTTACCGACCAGGGCAACGCCGTGGCGGTGGACCCGGCCCCTGCGGCGGACGAGATCGATCGCCTTCTGGCCAAGAAGAACGCCAAACTGACCCGTATCTTCCTGACCCATGGCCATTTTGACCATGTCTACAGCGTGGAGGAGCTGCGCCGCCGCTGGAACTGCCCGGTCTGGCTGGACCCCGCCGACGCGAAGGGGGACGCGATGTACCCGGTGTCCAAAAGTGACGCCTGCTACGAGGATGGTACCCCCATTCAGGTGGATGAGGCAGAATTTACTCCCTGGCATACGCCGGGTCATACCGCCGGTTCCTGGATCATCGAGTGCGCCGGCCTGCTCTTTGCGGGTGACACCCTGTTTGCCGGCGGCGTAGGCCGCACCGATCTGGAGGGCGGCAGTCCTGCCGACCAGCGGGCAAGTCTGAAGAAGATCAAGACCCTGCCTCTGGCGGACGATACTACGGTGCTGCCTGGCCACGGTGATTTCACCACCCTGGGCCAGGAAAAGGCCGAGAATCCCTATCTGATGTTTGTTTGAAGCAAGACAAGGAGCATTTATGCTGATTCATATCAAGGGCGGCGTCTCCGGCTATGAGCCGGAGAACATTGCCCGTATGTTTTTTCCCGGCGCCAGCCTGACCGCCAAATATGTCCGCGGCGAGGATCTGGTCTTTGCTGCTGCGGGCCGCTGCCGTCTGGCGGCGGGTGTCCGACGGGGCGGCAAGTGTCTGGTACGCACTGCACCTCTGCCCCAGGAGGGCGAGAGCGTGGAGTTTGCCCTGTGCAGCCTTTTGTATGAGCTGCTGGGCCAGGCCACCGGCCTGCGCATGCCCTGGGGCAAGCTCACCGGCGTGCGCCCGGTGCGCATCATTCATGATAAACGGGCCGCGGGCAGGTCGGAGGAGGCCATCCGGGACCTGTTTGTGGACCGTTATGACTGCACTCCCGGGCGCTTTTCTCTGGCGCTGCAGATCGCGGACCTGCAAAAGCCCATCATCGCCGGTCGGCAGCCGCTGGATTACAGTCTGTACATCGGCATCCCGTTCTGCCCCTCCCGCTGCAGCTACTGCAGCTTTGTGTCCCGCACCATCGGCCGGGACCAGAAGCTGGTGCAGCCCTATGTGGATAAGCTGTGCGAGGAAGTGCGGGAGATGAAGCGCCAGGCCGAGCACTGCGGGCTGAACCTGAAAACCATCTACATCGGCGGCGGCACCCCCACCAGTCTTTCGGCGGACCAGCTGCGCCAGCTGATGGGCACCGTGCGGGAATGCTTTGATCTTTCCCGGCTGGAGGAGTACACCGTGGAGGCCGGCCGTCCCGACTGCACCGATGCAGAAAAGCTGGCAGTCATCAAGGAATACGGCGCAAGCCGCATCTCCATCAATCCCCAGACCTTCAACGACCAGGTGCTGGCCAACATTGGCCGCAAGCATTCTGCAGCGGACATCCTGCGCTGCTTCGATGAGGCGCGGCAGGTCGGTCACGGCAACATTAACATGGACCTGATCGCGGGCCTCCCCGGCGACACGGTGGAGAGCTTTGCTGCCAGCCTGGACCAGGCCATCGCCCTGGACCCGGAGAACATCACCGTGCACACCCTCACCCTGAAGCGGGCGTCCAATCTGGTGATTGAAAACCGGGACGAGGCTTACGCGGACGTGGCCGCCATGGTGGAGCTGGCAAATCAGCGCCTGGCAGATGCGGGCTACCGGCCGTACTATCTCTACCGGCAGAAGAATACCTTGAAGAACCTGGAAAACACCGGCTGGTGTAAACCCGGCTATGAGGGGTACTATAATATCTATATTATGGAGGAGATTCACTCCATCCTGTCCGCCGGTGCGGGCGGCAGCACCAAGCTGTGCCAGCCGGGCGGCAGCCGCATCGAGCGGATTTTCAACTACAAATACCCGGCGGAATACATCGAAGGCTTCGACGAGATCCTCCGCCGCAAAGAAGGAGTGAGTGCATTCTATGCCCGCTATCTGGATTCCGAAACGACTGGTTGAGGTCAGTCTGATCAATACCGCCGCCGAAAGCGCGGCCAGCTTTGCCCGCCACTGCGAGCATGAATATGAGGGCAGGGTGCACGCCGCCGCCAGCGAGGTGCTGGCCAGCGGCTGCTCGGTGGTCATGCTCACCGGGCCCTCTGCCTCCGGCAAAACCACCACGGCTCACAAGCTGGCCGAGGCACTGCGGCTGCGCGGCGTGGTATCCCAGGTGGTCAGCCTGGACAATTTTTATAAAAACCTGAACGAGTATCCCCGTTTGCCGGACGGCAGCAAGGATTACGAGAACATCACCGCGCTGGATGTGGATGAGATCCAGCGCTGCCTGAACGAACTGATTACCACCGGGCGCACTGAGCTGCCGGAATTCGACTTCCTCACAGAGAACCGGAAGCCGGAAAAGATTCCTCTGGAGCTGAAGGGTGGGGTGTGTATCGTGGAGGGCATCCACGCGCTGAATCCTCAGCTGACCGACAGCCTCCCCCGGGATCAGGTATATAAGGTTTACGCGGGCCTGCGGGAGGAATACAGTTATCGGGGCCAGCGGGTGCTGCCCACCCGGGATATCCGCCTGGCCCGCCGCATGGTGCGGGACTATAAGTTCCGGGGCCACAGCCTGGAAAAGACCCTGAACATGTGGGAGCGGGTGTGTGCCGGTGAGGATAAGTTCATCAAGGTGTTCAAGAAAGAGGCAGACCTGCTGATGGATACCTCCTTTAGCTACGAGATCTGCCTGTTGGCACCTTTCGTGACCCCGCTGGCGGGCGAGCTGCCGGAGGATCATCCCAATGCCGAGCGGCTGAATGCTCTGGCGGGTTGCTTTTCGCTGGTGGACCCGCTGAGCCTGGATCTGGTGCCGGGAAATTCCATGCTCCGGGAATTTTTGGGCTGAGCCGTTGCGTGCTGCAGCACCTTAGAGTATAATGAAACAACAAGCAATGCATTCCCGGCGCGCCTGACGCGCCGCACCATAAAAGAAAGAGGTGTTTGGCTAATGAATATCGATCTGGATAAGATCCTGGAAACCGGTGCACAGCTGGCCGACAGTGCAAAGAAGACTGCCACCGATCTGGCTCAGAAGGGCAAGAAACAGGTGGACCTGATGAACGCTCAGACCCGCCTGAGCAAGGCGCAGCGCCAGCTGGGCGCACTGGTCTACAGCCTGGAAAAGAACGGCGAGAAGAACGATCTGCTGGTGAAGAAGTATGTGGACGCGATCAGCGCCATTGAAGAGGAGATCGAAACGCTGAAGAAGCAGGAGAGCCAGGGTCAGAGCACCTATACCTACACCTATACTGCACCCGCACAGGAGCCCGGCAAAAAGACCTGCCCCCAGTGCGGCGCGGAGGTCGATGAGGATGCCCTGTTTTGTTCTGGCTGCGGGGCACAGCTTTAAGACCGGCGACGCGGGCGTGGGCCAGGCGGTAGTGTTCACTCTGTCTGCCAAAAACCGTGAGACCAATTGAATTGTTGCGGGCGGCGGGCGAAAAAACGTCCACCGCCCGTTTTTTCTGTAAAGAAAAAGTGGGGAGAAAACCCGCGAAAAATCTTTGTTTTCACCATAAAAAAACGCCAAAGTGGGCAGGATTTCTATAGCATGGTATGAAAACGGCCTTCGGGGGCCAAAAATAGGGGAAAAGGGCTTGAAATGGCGCTTTATCTAGGGTAGAATATGAGGAGTCACAAGGCAAAGGGGGCGGTTTCCGTGGGATTTACACCCAAGGAGCGGTATGACGCACAGGATCTGGTGCGCATCGTGGCGCAGCTGCGTGCACCGCAGGGTGGCTGCCCCTGGGACCGGGAGCAGACCCATACGTCCATCCGGATGAACTTCATTGAAGAGACCTATGAAGCGGTGGATGCCATTGACCAGAACGATGCACATCTGCTGTGCGAGGAGCTGGGCGATGTAATGCTCCAGGTAGCGCTGCATAGTCAGATGGAGGCCGAAAAGGGTACCTTTACGTTTGACGATGTGTGTGATGGTATCTGCAAAAAGCTGATCTACCGCCATCCCCATGTGTTCGGGGAAGAATCCGCTGCGGCTACTACCGGTCAGGCGCTGGCCAACTGGGAAGCGCTGAAAAACACCGAGAAGGGTCGCGCCACCGCAAAGGATCGGCTGGAGAGCGTGCCGCGCTCGTTTCCGGCACTAATGCGGGCAGCCAAGCTGCAGAAGCGGGCCGGAGCCTATGGTTTTGCTTACCAGGAGCCGGAGGATGCCCTGAACGATGTGAAGGACGAGCTGGCAGAGCTGGAGCAGGCAATGCAGGGGCGGGGGAACGCCGCCGAAGAAGTGGGCGACCTGCTGTTTGCCGCCGCCGGTCTGGCTCGTGCGCTGGGCGTGGACCCGGAGCAGGTGCTCACCGGTGCGTCCGACCGGTACCAGAGCCGGATTATCCGCTGTGAAGAGCTGGCCGGGAGCAAAGCGCTTGCCGGTCTGAGCAATGAGGAGCGCCGCGCCCTTTGGCGGCAGGCCAAGAACGAGGAGCAGTCCTCAAAGGTGTAACACCTTTGTTACTGATAAATCATTTGGAGGTATATGAACATGACGAAAGTTGAACTGATCGCCGCGGTCGCCGAGAACGCCGGCCTTTCTAAAAAAGACGCTGAGCAGGCTGTGAATGCTACTGTAGAGGCCATCACCAAGGCTCTGGCCGAGGGCGACAAGGTGTCTCTGGTCGGCTTTGGCACCTTCGAGACCCGTGAGCGTCCCGCTCGCAAGGGCCGCAACCCCCGCACCAAAGAGGAGATCACCATCCCCGCTACCACCACTCCCGCTTTCAAGGCTGGCAAGGCCCTGAAAGACGCTGTGGCGAAGTAAGCTTTTTGGAATACACTGCCCGCTTCCGGTGGCCTCACGGCCCCGGCGGCGGGATTTTTCGTATCCGAGGAAAGGAACAAGCAATGCGCATTGACAAATATCTGAAGGTCAGCCGCCTGATCAAGCGGCGCACCGTGGCCAATGAAGTGGCCGACGCAGGCCGTATCCTGGTGAACGGCAAGCCCGCCAAAGCCAGCTATGCGGTAAAGGTGGACGACGTGATTGAGATCACCTTCGGCAACAAGCCGGTGAAGGTAAAGGTGCTGTCCACCGACGCGCCCATGGGCAAGGATGTGGCCCGGGAGATGTACCAGGTCATCGAGGAATAATCCTCATCTGCTTTTGCATACAATGTGCAAAAAGCCCTTGTGGCAAAAGCAGGTGAAAGAATGCAGGAAAAACGTTTTGAGCAGCCCGCGCCGGAACCGGTTAAGCTGCCACACAATCTGATTGTAGAGGACCGACGGACCCTGACTGCCACCGGTGTGACCCGCATTGTGAGCTACGACGAACAGGGGGCTACCCTGGAGACTCAGCTGGGCACACTGGTGATCGGCGGGCGAAACATCCAGGTGAGCGAGCTTTCCATCCAGACCGGCGAGCTGAAGATCTTCGGTACCATCGAATACATGCAGTATTCGGAACCGGTGAAGAGCCCGGGCGGCTTTCTGCGCCGCCTGGCCCGTTGAGCGTGTATGGCGGCGCACATTCCCGAGGGACTGGCCCTGGCGGACGCACTGTGCTGCCTGGGACTGGGCCTGCTGTTGGCGGCGGCTTATGACGGGGCGCGCTGGCTGCTGGGTGGCAGCCGCCCGGTGTGCCTCATTCTGGATCTGGCTGCCTTTGTGTGTGCGGCAGTGCTGCTGCACAGCTTCGCCGCAGGCCGCAGTTACAGCGGGATTGTACGGTGGTATATGGCGGCAGGGGCTGCAGCCGGGCTGTGCAGCTATTTTTTTGTACTGGCGCCGGGCCTTGCTGCGCTGCGGAGTTTCGTTCAATGGCTGGTACTGCTGCCGGTGCGGCTGGTTTGGATCACAGCGGTGCGTCCGGTGGGCCGCCTGTGTGGCCGCGGGGCGGGCCGTACAGCGCAAAAACTACGCAGTGCTCTGGTAAAACGACAAACAAAACAGTTGCAAAAAAAGGCCAAGGTGTTGTATAATTCTAATCAATACCAGGTTTAAGGCGTACCGCAAAGCACGCCGGCAAAGGGGGGGCTGCCGGGTATGACCAAGATCGAGAAAAAGAAGGGCGGAATCTCTTCCCTCGTGCTGCGGCTGGGCCTTGCAGCTCTGGCCGCTTATCTGGTAGTGGGCATGGTGTTCAACCAGGTGGAAATTGCCGCCAAGCGGCAGCAGCTGGAGGCGGTGGAGCAGCAGCTGGAAGCACAGCAGGCCCAGAACGATGAGCTCAGCCGGATTCTGCAGTCCGGCACCGACGAAGAAATCGTGGAACGGGTTGCACGGGACCAGCTGAGCTATGCGAAGCCCAACGAGCGAGTTTTTGTGGATATGACCGGAAAATAAACAGGATGCAAAGGGCGGCCGGTATCTGATGCCGGCGTTGCGGGCCTTTTACATAAAAATAATTTTTGAAACAATAGGAGAAACAGGGGTTACATGGCGTTACAGTTAGAGGTAGGAGCGATCCTGGAAGGTAAGATCACTGGCGTGAAGAAGTTCGGCGCGTTCGTCGCGCTGCCGGAAGGCAAAACCGGCATGGTACACATTTCGGAGGTTTCCAACAGCTTTATTGAAGACCTGTCCACGGTGCTCACCGAGGGGCAGACCGTGAAGGTCAAGGTGATGAACATCGGCGAGGACGGCAAGATCGCCCTCTCCATCAAGCGCACTCTGCCGCCGGAGCCCCGTCCGGCCCGGCCTGCCCGCCAGGGCGGCGCAAACGGCGGCCGTCCTCTCCGTCAGAACCGGAACGATGGTCCCCGGGTGTGGCAGCCCAAGGCTCAGCAGCCCCAGGGTGATCTGAGCTTTGAGGATATGATGGCCAAGTTCAAGAGCCAGAGCGAGGAGAAGATCTCCGACTTGAAGCGCGTTACCGAAAACCGGCGCGGCGGCGGTTATTCCCGCCGGCGTGGCTGATCAACGAAAAACAGGAAAAGAAACCCGCGGTTCACTGCTAAAAGGCAGCGGCCGCGGGTTTTTTTGTTCATTTCCTGACCGAAAGCTTTTTGTCACTGTTGCAACACAAAAAGTTTACAAGTTAGTGCGGTTTTACTCTGTTTCTTTTTGTACAAATGTGATACAATATAACCATCAGAACGGCAGATATCAATGCGGATAGCACAAAATATATCCGGGATATTTGCCACAAAGGAGGCATTGGTTTTATGAAGGTCACATGCACTGGCAGAAAAGTTTCCCTGAAACCCAGTTTCATCGAGAAAGCGCAGGCAAAGCTGGACAAGCTGGACAAGTTCTTTGCCGGCGAGGCCGAAGCGCAGGTAACGGTGACGGTGGAGAAAAGCGGCCAGACCGTTGAGATAACAGTGCGGGAAAAGGGCCTTGTGATCCGGGCGGAAAAAATGCAGGAACGCATGGAAGACGCCCTGGACGATGCAGTTGATCTGCTCACCCGCCGCCTCGTGAAGAACCGCAAGCGCCTGGGCGACAAGCTCACCCGCTCGGTGGCCGTGGAATGGCCCGCCGAGACGGAACCGGAGGAAAGCTACGATGTGATCCGCGAGAAGCGTTTCGTGGTGAAACCCTGCACCACCGAAGAGGCGATTCTGCAGATGAATCTGCTGGGCCACAGCTTCTATCTGTACCGTAATATGGACGACGGCCAGATTCAGCTGGTTTACCGCCGGGCAAACGGCACCTATGGTGTGCTGATTCCTGAAGATTACTAAATGATCAAACGACCGGGGGCCGCTCTCAATGAGCGGCCCCTTTTTTATATATGTGCCGGAGATCAGATTCGTGAACGGAGAATTTCAGCAAACATCTTTCTTCTCGGAACGGAAAAGAATCCATGATTTGATATTTTATCAAGGCAAATTTTGTGTTTTGGTTGCAGGTTTTGTCAAAATGGAGTATCATAAAGGATGATTATAATGAGTTGGTGTGACCAATTTCCGGTCAACTCCAAAAAACGAGGCAGACGGTCTTGCACAGTGATACTTGCTGTGGGAGGAAACCGGTACTGCTGGTGTGTGCTCTGGCAATTCCACATAGGTGAGGAGAGAATCCGTTGGATATCAAGATTCTGATCGCAACCCATAAAAACAGCAGAGTGCCGGATGGCTCACCCTATTATCCGATCCAGGTGGGGGCTGCGCTTCACGAGCCTCTCTCCATCCCGGGCGTTCTGCGGGATGATCAGGGCGATTCCATTTCCCGGAAAAATCCCAACTACTGCGAGCTGACTGCTCTGTACTGGGCTTGGAAAAACCTTCCTGCCGGGTATCTGGGCATCGTTCATTACCGGCGCTATTTCGCCGGAGCAAGGCGGGAGGGGGATAAATGGTCCAGAATCGCTGCGCAAAACGATTTTGAGCAGATGTTGGGGGCCTGTCCGGTAATCCTCCCGAAAAAGCGCCGGTATTGGATCGAAACGACCTATAGCCAATATGTGCACGCCCATCACGCGCAGGATCTGGACAAGACCCGTGAGATTCTGGCCCGGAAGTATCCAGAGTATCTGCCTGCATTCGACCAGGTGATGAAGAGCACCAGTGGCCATCGGTTTAATATGTTTGTCATGCGTCGGGATCTGCTGGACGGCTACTGCAGCTGGTTGTTCGACGTGCTGTTCACACTGGAGGCAGAGCTGGACATCAGCGATTACAGCCCAAACGATGCTCGGGTGTTCGGCTTCGTGAGTGAACGACTGCTGGATGTTTGGGTGAAAACCAATCACATTGCGTATAAAGAAATGCCTTATCTTTTTATGGAAAAGCAAAACTGGCTGAAAAAGGGCGGGGCGTTTCTGAAAAGAAAATTTATCGGCAAATCGTAAGTTTCAGGGGGATTTCCTGATGAAATATGACGCTTGATTCGTCAAAGAGATAAAGGAGTAAAAATATGGAAAAACGGTATGATTATCTGATCGTCGGCGCAGGTCTGTACGGCGCGGTATTTGCTCAGGAGCTGACCAAGGCGGGCAAGAGCTGCCTGGTAATTGATAAGCGGGACCACATTGCGGGTAATATCTACACCCATGAGGTGGAGGGGATCCAGGTGCACCAGTATGGCGCACATATCTTCCACACCAACAATAAGGAAGTGTGGGACTACCTGGGCCAGTTTGCCACCTTCAACCGCTATACCAACAGCCCCATCGCAAACTACAAGGGCGAGATTTACAACATGCCCTTCAATATGAACACCTTTAATAAGATGTGGGGCGTGATCACCCCTGCCGAAGCTGCCGCCAAGATCGAGGAGCAGCGCAAGGCCAGCTACACCGAGAACCCCAAGAATCTGGAGGAGCAGGCCATCAATCTGGTGGGTGTAGATATCTATGAGAAGCTGATCAAGGGCTATACCGAGAAGCAGTGGGGCCGTCCCTGCACCGAGCTGCCCGCTTTCATCATTAAGCGTCTGCCCGTGCGTCTCACCTATGACAATAACTACTTTAATGCTCTGTATCAGGGCATCCCCGTGGGTGGCTATACTGCCATGGTTGCGAAGATGCTGGAGGGCGTGGAGGTACGCCTGGGCCAGGATTACCTGGCGGATAAGGCAAACTGGAACGCCATGGCTGACAAGGTGGTTTACACCGGCCCCATCGACGCCTACTTTGCCTACAAGCTGGGCGTGCTGGAATACCGCAGTGTGCGTTTTGAGACCGAAGTGCTGGACGAGGCCAATTACCAGGGCAACGCAGTGGTGAACTACACCGACGCCGAGACTCCCTACACCCGCGTGATCGAGCACAAGCACTTTGAGTTCGGCACCCAGGAGAAGACGGTCATTAGCCGGGAATACAGCGCCGAGTGGAAGCTGGGCGACGAGCCTTACTACCCGGTGAACGACGAGAAGAACGGTGCCCTGTATGCGAAGTACAAGGAGTTGGCTGCCGGCGAGAAGAACGTGATTTTCGGCGGCCGTCTGGGCGAGTATCAGTATTATGATATGGACAAGGTCGTGGAGGTCGCGCTGGCCAAGGTGCGCGCTGAGCTGGCCTGAGAAAAGGAAGAACCAATGGAACGAATCGCGGCTGTGGTAGTCACATACAACCGAAAAGAGCTGCTCCTGCAGTGTATACAACATCTGCTGGACCAGCAGGAGGCGGTGTGCGACGTGCTGGTGGTGGACAATGCCAGCACGGATGGGACTGCACAGGCTCTGAAACAGACGCCCTCGCCCCGGCTGTTTTACCGGAATACCGGCGAAAACTTGGGTGGAGCCGGCGGGTTTCATTTCGGCATGCGCTGGGCTGTGGAAGAAGGCTATGACTATGTGTGGATCATGGACGACGACAGCCTGCCGCAGCCACGGGCGCTTGCAGAGCTGTGGGCAGCGCATGAGCAGTTGAACGGGGAATACGGCTGGCTTTCCAGCCGGTGCCTCTGGACGGACGGCGAACTGTGCCCCATGAACGTGCAGCGGGTTACTCCCTATAAGGACCTGGCTGAACCGGTGCAGAAGCTTGCACCGGTTCAGATGGCCAGTTTTGTGTCGCTGTTTCTGAAGGCCTCGGTGATTGAGCAAATGGGTCTGCCGCTGCGGCAGTTTTTCATCTGGACCGATGACTGGGAATACACCCGGCGCATCTCCCGTGTGCTGCCCTGCTATGCGGTGTGGGGCAGCACAGTGGTCCATGCAATGAAAAGCAAAACCATTGTGAACATCGCCACCGATGTGCCGGAGCGGATGTTCCGTTACCGGTATTTCTATCGGAACGACGTGTATCTGTACCGGCGGGAAGGCCTGAAGGGCTGGCTGTGGCTGCTGGCAAAAGATGCATGGCACAGCGTTCAGGTGTTGCAGAAAAGCAGCGGTAAGCTTGGAAAATTGAAAATCATCTGGGGCGGATTTTGCAAAGGCATTTCTTTTACGCCTCAGATCGAATTCTGCAAAAGCACAAAAAGGAAATGATGGGATCAGTCACGATGGAACGAATTGCAGCCGTGGTGGTAACCTACAACCGAAAGGATCTGCTGCAGCAGTGTTTGAAAAGCATTCTGGCCCAAGAGCAGGTTGTCTGCGATGTGCTGGTGGTGGATAATGCCAGCACCGATGGAACACAACAGGCAATGGAACAATGGGCGGAGCCGCGGGTACGTTACCGCAATACAGGGCAGAATCTGGGTGGAGCCGGCGGCTTCAATTTTGGTATGCGCTGGGCCGTGGAAGCGGGCTATGATTACGTGTGGATCATGGATGACGACACGATTCCTCAGCCGGATGCATTGAAGCAACTGTGGAGCGCCCACGAAATGCTGCAGGGAAATTACGGTTTTTTGTCCAGTGTAGTCCTGTGGAAGGATGGCAAGGAATGCCGCATGAACCGGCAAAAGATCAAAAAGAACTTTTATGAGCATGTGGAGCTGCTCCGACACGGAATCATTCAGATCGAACAGGCAACCTTTGTATCACTGTTCTTCCCGGCGGAAGTGATTTGCCGGGCGGGACTGCCCATCAAGGAGTTTTTCATCTGGGGCGACGATCTGGAGTATACCAGGCGGATCAGCTGCCGTATGGGGCTGGATTGCTACGCGGTTGGCCAAAGCATTGTGACGCATATGATGCAGAGCAACAACGGGGCAAGCCTTTCCACGGATGTTCCGGAACGGATCGAGAGATATCGCTATGCTTATCGAAACGAAAATTATACCTACCGGAAAGAAGGCATCAAAGGTATGCTGTATTACCTTGCCCGCAGTGGACGTGAGCTGCTGCGAATCCTGCTTCACTCGCCCGACCATAAGGCGAAAAGAAGCATGGTTCTGATCGGAAGCGTATTCGGGGGATTTGCATTTTGTCCCGGGATTGAATCGATCTCAAGACCGACCGTGAAACAATAAACCATGAATTCAAAGGTGAATCACGGTAAGAAAACAGGGAGATAAGAAAACAATGCAACAGGGAATGAAGAAAGGCTTGGCAGCGGTATTGAGCGTAGTGCTCACTGCGTCGCTGCTGCTGAATTGTTTTTCAATTGGTGTTTTTGCGCAGGATGATTCCCGCGCGCTTGCGGAGCAGATCGTTGCGCAGCTGGAGCAGGAAGGCGTGCCTGCGGAGTCGCCGAAGGAGAGCGCGGAAACAGAGCCGGAAAACACCCCGGTTGTGAGTGCTGCGCCCACGCAGGAGCCGGTGGCTACTGAGGAGCCCCAGATCACTGCGACCCCGGAGCCGACTGTTGTGCCGGAAGTGACTGCAACACCGGAACCGACCGCAGCTCCGGAGGCCACTGCAACCCCGAAGCCGACCGCGACTCCGGAGGCCACTGCAACACCAGAGCCGACCGTGATCCCGGAAATGACTGCAACACCGGAACCGACCGCAACGCCAGAGCCGACTGCAACCATTGTGCCGGATCGGATGTCGCGTCAGGTAACCGAAGGAGAGCTGAAGCAGCAGATTGAAGATTTGCTGGAACAGAGCTACTCTCTGACAGAAATGACAGAGGAGGAACTGGAAGAAAGCCTGAAAGAGATCGATGCCATTGCGGCTATGCCGATGGAAATGGCGGAGGATGGTCAGGCCGACCCCGAGTTGCAGGATATGATGACCCAGCTGGCCGATGCGCAGGCTGCAATGGAAGACATGCGCATGGCCTTGCAGGCAAAGCGGGAGGGCTGGCTGGATCAGCTGCCGCAGACCGGCAAGGAAAACAGCTGGCGATATCAGAATGGTACGCCAATGGATGCGCAAGTGAACACACTGGGGCTTGATTTGCCGGATGGTGTGAGCACATTTTCTAGCGGCGGTTACTGGGGCATTGACGTGAGCCATCATCAGGGTGTGATTAACTGGGAGGCTGTAAAGGCTGCCGGGATCGATTTTGCCATCATTCGCTGCGGTTACGGTATGGACCTGACAGAACAGGACGACAAGCAATGGTCCCGCAATGTGTCGGAATGTGAGCGGCTGGGCATTCCCTATGGCGTATATTTTTATTCCTACGCGATGACAGCAGATATGGCCGTGGAAGAGGGTGCTCATGCGGTTCGTCTGCTGGAGGGTCATAATCCTGACCTGCCTGTGTTCTATGATCTGGAGGAAAACCGTCAGCTGGTGCTGGGTAACAGCGGTCTGGCGGAAATTGCTCGAATCTTCTGCGATATTGTGGGCTCTAAGGGTTATGATGTCGGTGTATATGCGAGTCTGAACTGGTGGAATCACTACCTGACGGATGCAGTTTTTGAAAACTGGTACCGTTGGGTGGCGGAATGGCATTCTTCCTGCAGTTATAATGGCCGCTATGAGATGTGGCAGTATACCAGTAAGGGTTCGATCAGTGGCGTCAGCGGAAATGTTGATATGAACTACTGGTATGGAGAGCTGCCGGGAAATGTTGTATCTGTTCCGGAAGGATTTTACACAATTTCGACGGCGCTGGACAGCAATAAAGTGCTGGATGTGGAATGGGCGAGCCTTGCTGACGGTGCCAATGTGGAGCTGTTCAGCCGAAATA
>NZ_NFHD01000031.1 GCF_002159185.1 Gemmiger sp. An87 | reverse complement strand
GCTGGTTCCGCCCATCCAGGTTCCCATGATGATGGCGCGCACCGAAAAGCTGGAAGTGGAACTGGGTGGCCAGATTGTACCGGTGATTTATGTCCACGGTACCCTCGATAAATCCAAGCGGGATCATCTGGTACTGGGCGGCAAGGCCCGGTATTACTATCAGGGAACCCAGCCCACGCAGGGCATCGACATCCGGCTGGGCAAGCGAGTGATTGCCACCGCTCAGCTGGGTGAGATCTGGCACAAAGAAGACGGCACGCCCATTTCCCGGCACAACAGCTACAACGATTTTGTGGGCGAGCTGATCCTGCCCGAGCTGCCCCGTGGTGTTCTTGCCACCCTGAACAACAAAACCGGTATCGACCGCAACGACCCGGACTGGAACAAGGTCTTTGAAGCGCTGGCTGAGTTCCCGCCGCAGAAAAACGCCGCCACATTCAGCGAGGATGAACTGAAAAAGAAGTGGATGAAAATTCTCAAGGCAGCAAACCCGGAGGATGAGGTAACCAGCGAGATTTGCGTCTGGCCCACCGGTACCCGCGTGGATGTGGTGGACAAAGGTGAAAACGGAAAATGCGATATCTATGAGCTGAAGACTCGAAAGGCGGAGCCGAAGGATCTGTACCAGCTGCGGATGTACTGGGACGGTCTGGTTCTGGAGGGAATTCAGCCCACCCGGGGAATCCTGCTGACCAACGGCTATTCTGACAGACTGCAGGAGATGGTGCGCATTCTGAATACCCTGCCCGCACCCAACTTCCCGGACGGACGGCCCAGTGCGCCCTACAACTTCTCGCTGGCCACCCACAAGGACAAGCAGCTTCTGTGATAAAGGAGGGAATCCGCATGGTATTGGATGCAATCTACCGGGGAGAGTTGCTTCCCTGTGAAAACAACATGGAAGGAAACAGCCGGCACAAACAGGCAGGCAAGGAGATTGAACAGCTCCTGAAAGACCTGCGGAACAATCTGAGCGAGGATGATATGGCACTGGTGGACCAGATGCTGGAACAGACGCTGATTGTCTGCGATACGGAATGCAGCGATGCATTTCAATACGGGTTTTCCGCGGGACTGCTGCTGATGCAGGAGGTTCAGGAAATTCTCCGCAAGCGGATTGATGCAGCCGCACATGATATCTTCTAAAATTTTTCAGAAGATTGATTGATATCTGCAGATGCAATTCATATAATACAGGCAAGCAGGAATTCAACGCGAATTCTGGGCAACGAAACTACCCACTCTAAGTGCGCCCTTTGGAGCTTGCAATATTATGATAAAAAGCCATTCTGTGATTGCGGCGGCATTGCCGGACTGTCATGGAATGGCTTTTTTATATGATTTTTAAAAAGAAAAGGAGCAAAAAACAATGGCAAACAAATGCAGTATCTCGATGAAAGTGTCTGGTCCCAGCGAAGAGCTGAAAACATTCATTTATGCCACGCTGAAACACCGGACCAATGGACAGAAACAGTCTCAGAAGCTTTGCTTTACATTGGAAGTACTTGTGCCTTGCGATGTGGACGAAGGTCCTTACGAATGCTGGGGCTGTTATGGAGATGTGCTAGACGATGTAACGTTGCAGGATATGGAGTGGACAGAAGGATGCGAGTCCGTTGTATTTGAATTTCAAACCCTCAATGCCCCTCCGCTGCACTGGTTGTATAAGGTGGCCGCAATGTATCCGCAGCTCACAATTGACATGGGCGCAGTGGAATATTTGCTGGGCATCAACATGAGTGCGCATGCTGAGAATGGAAAAGTAACAGAGGATTGGGCAGATTCGCCTGAATGGGAGGATGTAGAAGCTCCTGATGAGGAAGAAGGACTGGTCTTCGGGATCCGTTCTGTTCCGGATGAGGAATTCCTGTATGAACTTGATGAAATGGATGCAATGGGCTTGTGGGATTTCGAAGCGGAAAAGGAAATGCCTGCTGAAGAAGATTCCGCTGATGCAGCAGATCTGGATTTCTTCCAGCAAGGAATCCGTGATACACCGGATAACCCGGCGCTGGATTGGCACGGTTTCGCAGATAAGCCCGCAGGTGTTTTTGTGTTCCGGAATGGTACTCCCTGCGAGCTTATTGGTTATCGAGCAGCACAGGGTCTTCCTCCTCTTTCGATGATGGAACGAGCAAAGCTTTTGTGTGGTATTGGTCCGGATCAGAATCACCTTCTGATCCATGACCGTTACACATCCCTGCAGGACTTTTGGTGTACGAGTTACTGATTCAAAGAATACACTGTTCACAAATCGAAAGGACGATGCAAGCAGCATAAAGAGGGCCAGCGGGTGTATAACCCCGCCGGCCCTCTTTTGTTCTGAGCATACCGCTATCGTTTCCTAAGGAAACTTACATGTTTGCGTTATCGTCCATGCCAGCACATTCTGCCCAGTGTGAATGGTTCAGGCGTTTTATTTCGTCTTTCCAACAGCTCCTGGCGGAAATTAAGGTCTTGCTGCCGTGTTTCTTTATTCCTTAATTTGCATGGAACAGAATCGGGCCACGATTTTTTATTCCTACTTTTACACAGTTTGAAGGGACGCATGTATCTTATGCGTCCCCCTTTGCTGTTTCTTTTAAAAATTAAGCGGAAACATAATTTTCAGCAGCGCACGCTGCGCATACTGATGGCTGTCGAAATTGAAGTAACAAGGTCTTTTTTGACCATTATACAGTTTAAACTTGGATTCAGCAAAATCAACTGTGTATCCCTGATCCTGCAATGCTGCGTGCAGAGAAAGCTCCCATTCAACACGGTCGTTCAGGCGATTCTGACAAATCAGTTGATAAACCCACTCAAATTCCGCATAATCAAACCGATCTCTCAAAAAACCTGACCACAGCGCTTTCTTCTGATGAAAATCAAGCGCCTGGACACAATCGGAATATTTCAGCTTCTCCAGTATGCCGCCATAACAGAAGCAGCAATTTTGCCAAATGGTTGGAATCTTCTCCTGTTCCAAAAACGCATGATACTCCCATTCCAGCGCTGCAATCCCATTGTTCCAATCCGTTGATTGAAACAAACTTCTTAATGTCCTGGCCTGGTCTGGCGATTCGCAGACAATTCGCAAACAAAGCTCCTGCATCATTTCCGATGCGCGGCCGGAAAGCGTTTTCTGCACACCATACAGCGCTGTGCCCTGTTTTTCCAAGGCAAGCCATACACTTTCCTGCGTTGAATCTGCATTGGTAAACGCATCAATTTTCCATCGCGGCATCAGTACTGCCAATTCCGGGCCAAATACCTGCCAAAAATCCAGCTCTACGAATGCAACACCGCGAAACAGTGCATAAAGCACATCACTTTCTCTCTGTCCGCCAACAATGATCTGTGGGCTGGCCTTTGTCCATGCGCTCATGTCAAATAGAAACGCAAGAAGCTCTTGTGCAACGGGCTTTTCAGGCCCAACCAGAGATGGAATCTCGAGCTGTTTCGCGTTCTGGAACGCATGCATCTCCATCATAATGGGCCGCTCCTTCTTTTTACAGAGTTCCCATGGCCTGCGCGATTTCAATGTTTACCTTCAGCACATTCACCGTTTCCTCACCGAACACGCCAAACAGTTTTCCCATTGTATTGCGCTTCACAATTTCCTGCAGGCTTTCTTCGCTCAAACCGGAAGCCTGTGCAATGCGGGGAAGCTGAATCTGAGCGGATGCAGGAGAAATGTGCGGGTCCAGGCCGGAACCGGATGCGGTGAGAAGATCGGTCGGGATATCCTCGCGCTTGATTTCAGGATTTTTCTCAAGAAATGCCTCCATATCGGCTTCCACCCGCTCCACAAGCGCCGGATTGGAAGGCGCATAGTTGTTGGAACCGGAGGCAAGGCCGCCAAACTCTGTGCCGTCGTTATAGTATTTCCTGCCGTCTTCACTCTCGGTATAAACATTGTAGTGATAAGCAGACGGACGGCTCCACATATAGCAGTCCTGCGTGAATTCCTGGCCCACATGCTCCGCTCCAACCGCCATTCCGTTTACGGTAATCAGGCTGCCGCCCGCCTGGTGCGGGAAAATCACCGAAGACAAACCGGTGAGCAGACAGGGAAAAAGCAGACCACAGATCAGCATCAAAACAACTGTAACAAGAACCGCCTGACGCGTGCCGTGTAAAAATTCTTTCATAGGAGTTCGCATCCTTTCTTAGAGCCCAAGACCGATGGCAGTGAGCAGAGGGGCAATCAACGTATCGATGATTTTAATTCCCACAAACGGCGTAATCACGCCACCCAGGCCATAGATCAGCATGTTCCGGGCCAGCATTCTTCCGGAGGACATGGGCCGATACTTTACGCCCTTCATTGCCAGAGGAATCAAACAAGGGATAATGATTGCATTGAAGATCAGCGCAGACAGAATCGCACTGTTCGGTGTAGCCAGATTCATGATATTCAGCACCTTCAGCTGAGGGATGGAGATCATGAACATCGCAGGGATAATCGCAAAATACTTGGCAATATCGTTCGCGATCGAGAAGGTGGTCAGGCTGCCGCGGGTGATCAGCAGCTGCTTGCCGATTTCAACCACTTCCAGAATTTTGGTCGGGTCGCTGTCAAGGTCCACCATATTGGCAGCTTCCTTGGCAGCAGTCGTGCCGGAATTCATGGCCAGGCCCACGTTTGCCTGCGCCAGCGCGGGAGCATCGTTGGTGCCGTCGCCGGTCATGGCAACAATCTTGCCTTCCGCCTGCTCCTTTTTGATCACATCGATTTTATCCTCCGGCTTGCACTCGGCAATGAAGCCGTCAACACCTGCTTCTTTTGCAATGGTAGCCGCGGTAAGCGGATTATCGCCGGTGCACATGATGGTTTTGATCCCAATCGCACGCAGCCGTTCAAAGCGCTCGACCATGCCGGGCTTCACCGTATCTTTTAGATAGATCACGCCCAGAATGCGGTCATTTTCACATACCGTCAGCGGTGTTCCGCCCAGGCTGGAAATCTTGTCCACCTGCTCATGCAGGTCCGAAGGAATCGTGCCGCCCAGAGCTTTCACATACTGCTCGATCGCTTCTGCCGCGCCCTTGCGAACTTTCGTGCCATCCGGCAGATCAACGCCGCTCATCCGTGTCTGCGCCGTAAACTCGATGAACTTTGAGCCGGCAGTTTCCTGGCTGTTATCCCCCAGGTGCCGGGCCAGCTCCAACGTGGATTTCCCTTCCGGGGTATCATCGTGCAGACTGGTCAGGGCCGCACAGCGGATCAGATCGCTGCGGTTCGCACCGCCTACCGGGAAGAAATCAGCGGCCAGACGGTTGCCATAAGTAATGGTGCCGGTTTTGTCCAGAATCATGGTGTCCACGTCGCCGCAGGCTTCCACTGCCTTGCCGGACATGGCAATCACATTGAACCGGGTAACGCGATCCATACCCGCGATGCCAATGGCGGAGAGCAAACCGCCGATCGTGGTGGGAATCAGGCAAACCGCCAGCGCGATCAGAGTAGAAGTCTGCAGCTGAACGCCGGAATAAATGCCGATGGGATAAAGCGTAACGATAACGATCAGGAAAATGATCGTCAGGGAAACCAGCAAAGTATTCAGCGCAATCTCGTTGGGGGTCTTTTTACGGGAAGCTCCTTCCACCAGTGCGATCATACGATCCAGAAAACTGTTGCCGGCATCCGAAGTGATGCGGATTTTCAGCCAGTCCGACACAATGGTCGTGCCGCCGGTCACCGAGCAGAAGTCGCCGCCAGACTCACGAACCACCGGAGCAGACTCGCCGGTAATGGCGGATTCGTCCACAGACGCAATGCCTTCGATCACTTCGCCATCGCCGGGAATCACTTCACCGGCGCAGACCATGACCACATCACCCTTTTTCAGCTCGCTGGACAGCACCTCTTTTTCGGTGCCGTCCGGCATCAGCAGTCGGGCCTTTGTATCCTTCTGGGTTTTCTTCAGGCTTGCAGCCTGTGCCTTTCCCCGCCCTTCGGCAACAGACTCGGCAAAATTTGCAAACAGAACCGTGATAAACAGCACCACGCAAACGATGATATTATACAGCCGCAGGTTTGTGCCAGTGCTTACATCTCCGAACAGCCCCGGGAAGAAGGACAGCAGCAGCGTGATGAAGCAGCCCGCCTCTACCACAAACATGACCGGATTTTTCATCATGTATACGGGATTCAGTTTTGCAAAGGAGCCGATCAGCGCCTGCCGGAATATATCCGGCGTGACCAGCTTCTGATTTTTCTTGCTCATAGGGGTTCCTCCTTATGCCCAAAGGGTCAGATGCTCCGCGATGGGGCCAAGTGCAAGCACCGGGAAAAATGTAAGTGCTGCAAAGATATAGACCACAAACACCAGAATCACTGCAAAGCTCATCGTATCCGTGTGCAGCGTACCGACGGATTCATTGACAAACCGCTTTTTCATCAGAGAGCCTGCGATCGCCAACTGGATCACGATGGACAGATAGCGCCCAAAGAACATTGCCAGACCGGTCGTGATATTCCAGAACAGGGTGTTATCCGCCAAACCTTCAAAACCGGAGCCGTTGTTTGCGGCCGAGGAAGCATATTCGTACAGCACCTGCGAGAGTCCATGGAAGCCAGGGTTCGTGATTCCCGCCTGACCAGCCTGTGTTCCCACAGCCAGTGCAGAGAACGCAAGAATCAGCAGCGGATGAATGATGATGCACAGAGCGGTGAGTTTCATCTCACGGCCCTCGATCTTTTTGCCCAGATATTCCGGAGTCCGGCCGATCATCAGCCCACAGATAAACACGGCCAGAATCGCGTACAGAATCATGTTCATCAGTCCTACGCCCTTGCCGCCAAATACCACATTCAGCATCATGTGCAGCATCGGGATCATGCCGCCCAGAGGGGTGAGCGTATCATGCATGTTGTTTACCGTGCCGGTGGTGAACGACGTGGTCGTCGTGGTAAACAAGGCGGACTGCGCAATGCCAAAGCGCACTTCTTTGCCCTCCATACTTCCCATGGACTGGCTCAAGCCCGCATCTGCCAGAGCGGGGTTGCCCTGTGATTCCGCCCAGAAGCATACACTCAGACCAATCACAAAAAGGATTCCCATGGCGGCAAAGATGCTGCGGCCTTCCCGTCCATACATCCAAACACTCAGGCTCTTATGTACAGTCTTTTCCGGTTGTTCCTTCAGCTTCTTGCGGTCACGAACCATTTTTCCGAAGGTGATCACACAGGCACCGGGAAGCAGCATCATCGAATACAGTTCAATCAGGTTAGAGAGGATTGTCGGGTTCTCGATGGGTGTACTGGAGTTGGCACCCAGGAAACCACCGCCGTTGGTTCCCAAATGCTTGATGATCTCCAAGGCGGCAACGGGCCCCATTGCAATGACCTGTTTGGTTCCTTCAATGGTATCCACGACAACATTGCCGGAGAAATTCTGAGGAACGCCCTGCCATACCAGCAAAAGGCCTCCAACGATGGAAAACGGCAGCAGCACACGGGTGATGATCCGCACCAGGTCCACAAAAAAGTTTCCCACATTGTCCTTGGATTTCCCAGCCAGACCACGGATGAACGCAATGCAGGCCGCATAACCGGTGGCAGCGGAAACAAACATCATAAAGATGATCACCAGCATCTGCGACAGGTAAGATAATCCGGATTCACCGGAATAATGCTGCAGGTTGGTGTTGGTCATAAAGCTGATGATGGTATTGAACGAGAGCGACTCCTCCATCCCCTCAATTCCATTGGGGTTGAACAGCGGAATGCTCTGAATGCGGAGAACAATATATCCCAGCAGAATCATCACTGCATTGGTTCCCACCAGAGCTGCCGCATAGCGTTTCCAGCTCATCCCGCCGGCGGGATCTACGCCGCTAATTTTGAAGATAACGCCGTCCACACGGTCAAACACCGGATCGGCAAAGGTGTGTTTCCCGGCTGCAATATGATAGACATAAGTACCCACCGGAACTACCATTATCAAATAAAGGATAATGGTCAAGATGATTTGCAGCATACTCAATTCCTCCTGCAAGTATTAAAAATTTTCCGGGTGTACCAGAGCATAGACCAAATAGCAACCCAGGAACACAACAACTACACCAAGAACAATCATGGCTTCACTCCTCCTTACTCGCTCCGGTCTACCTGCTTCTGGCACCAGCCAATCAGCAAATAAATGAGACCCACAGAGCCCGCTAAAACCGCGATCATAATAAGATCCATCATAACGGTATCCTCCTGTTTTCGTTTTTGCAAAATCATTTTACCAACTTCTTTGTGAAATTGGTCTTAGCGTTTCATGCACCGTATAAAGGTTCTGTTAAGACGATCCCGCCGCTTTGTAAAAGCGCTCTCCAGGCCTTTTGAAACAAAAAGGCAGCTCTGAAACCAGAGCTGCCTTAAATCAATTTTTTACGATATCATTGCCGGATCATTCGATATCCAACGCCAATATGAGTCTGAATGTATTTGGGATCGGATGGATTTTTCTCAATCTTCTTGCGCAGGGTTGCCATGAACACACGAAGCGAAGGGGTATCGGAAGCCAGCACACTCCCCCACACCTCTTTCAAAATGTAGTTGTGTGTAAGCACTTTTCCCGTATTTTTCGCAAGTACGCACAATAGCTTATATTCAATGGGAGTAAGATGGACTTCGTTTCCTTCCATATATACGCAGCCGGCCGCATAATCGATCACAATTCCGCCATTGCGATATATGCTGCTCTGCGTCTGGGATGCACCTTCCTCTGCACGGCTGCGTCGCAATGCCACCCGCAATCGAGCAAGCAGTTCATCGATGCTGAACGGTTTGGTCAGATAATCGTCCGCCCCGGCATCCAGCGCCTCCACCTTATCCTGGTCCTCACTCCGGGCGCTTACCACGATAATCGGAACCATACTCCAGCCACGCACCTTATGGATGATTTCCACACCATCCATATCCGGCAGACCCAAATCCAGTATGATCACATCCGGATTATAAGAAACCGCATCCAGCAATGCTTCTGCGCCATTTTTCGCTGTATGATATTGATATTCCTGGGTATCCAGAGTGGTTCGAATCAGATTGGTAATGGCTGGATCATCCTCCACTACCAGAATTTTCGGCTTATACACGATCTAAATTCACTTCCTCTAAAGGCAATGTAAAGGAGAATACTGCTCCGTGCGGCTCATTATTCTCCACAAAGATCTCACCACCATGCGCCTCCACAATGGACTGGCACAGGCTGAGCCCCAGGCCCAACCCTCTCCGGCTGTCGGCTTTTCCAATCCCGGCGGTATAGAACATGTCGAACAGATGCACCTTTGCCTCGTCCGAAATGCCCGGTCCATCGTCTGCAATGTGGATGCATACCATTCTGTCTTCTTTTTCAGCGGAAATGCAGATGTGAGACCCCTCCGGAGTATACTTGATGGCGTTATTCACAATGTTGATGATTACCTGAACAATCAGCCGGGCATCCATTTTTGCCATCAGCAAATCATCTTCCAGGTTCACCCGAATGTGATGTCTGGCAGCCTGACGATCCACATGCGCAATTGCTTCCCGCAGTACGTCGTCAATAAGCTCCGCATTCATCTGCAGATGCATCGTGCCGTTTTCTATCCTTGTAATGGACAGGAGATTTTCCGTCAGGTCCACCAGCCACATGGAATCATCGTAAATCGACGCGTAGATTTCCTGCTTTTTCTCTTCCGTCAGCGCGATGCTCTTTTCCATCAAAACGCCTGCATTTCCGCTGATGCTGGTAAGCGGTGTGCGTAGATCATGGGAAATCGCTCGCAGCAGGTTGGACCGCAGCCTTTCCCGCTGCGTCTCCAGCGCGATTTTCTGTTTTTCATCCCGCAATCTCCTGCGTTCCAGAATAAGGCCGCATTCGTTCAGGATCGAAATCATCAGGTTTTTCTCGAAAACCTCCAGCGGCGGATAATACTTTGCCGGAACGCCAATCACGCCCATTACTTCCTGGTTTCCCCGGACAGAGAGATACAGATTATGCGCGTGCGAGAGCGTATTGGTGGTCGCGCCCGCATGCTTGTTATTCTTTATTACCCAGTCTGCAACCCCTTTTTCTTCCGGCGTCATTGCACTGAGTTGTTTGTTTGCTTCGCTTTGCGGCGATACCTGAAAAGAAAGCTCCTGTCCTTTCATCGCCAAAGCGTAGAGCACCGGCCGATCCAGGAGTGCACTCACCTGCTCTGCCGCAATCTGAATGATTTCCTGCTCATCACGCCCCTGCTGAAGCTTTTGATTGCTGTTGATCAGCAATTCCATATAATATGCCTTCTGGGCAGACTGGCGCGCCTGCTTTTTAACCCGTGTGGCCAGTGTACTGGAAATCACACTGGCCACCAGCATGATCAAAAACGTGACCGGGTAATCCGGATCATTTGCTGCCAATGTGAAGCGTGGTACCGTAAAGAAGAAGTTGAACGAGATAACACTGAGCAGCGATGCCAGCGCGCCATAGAGATGCCCGTTTGTCCAGATGGCCGTCAGCAGAACGCCCAAGATGTATACCGTAATGATATTCGCTTCCCGCAGCCCCAATGTATAGAAGCAAAAACTGATTCCGGTAGCTGCTGCCGTAATCAGAACAACCTTCAGCAAATCCGTCCAGCGAAATTTGTGATCTTCCAGATGAATGAAGGATGCTTTTTTCTTGTAGAGCGGCTGTGTGTCGGGAATGATATACACATCAATGTCACCGGCAAGTTTCGTCAGCTTATCCACCAGTGTTTTGCTTTTCAAAAAGGCCGTGGACTTGTGGTTGGTACGGCCCAGAACAATTTTTGTAATGCCGCTGACCTTTGCATATTCGGCAATCTGTACCGCCGGGTCATCTCCATAAACGGTGGCGATCTGTGCACCAAGCTGTTCTGCCAACCGCAGATTATCGCGCAACCGCTTGAGATTTTCTCCCTTCAGCTCCTTTGTCTCGGTCGTTTCTACAAACAACGCTGTAAAACTGCTATGGAACGCCTCTGCCATCCGTGCCGCTGTACGAATCACCTTTGCATTCGACGGTGAACTGGAAAGACAAATCAAAATATGCTCGCTTGCCTTCGCCGCAGTCTCGTTTCCTGTCCGCTGCGCATTCCGGCTCAATCGGTCAGCCGTACGGCGCAGCGCAATCTCACGCAGCGCTACCAAATTGTCCTTTGTAAAGAAGTGATTCAACGCACGGGAGGCCTGGTTCCTCTGGTAAACCTTACCCGTTTGAAGCCGAAGGATCAAATCGTCCGGCTCAATGTCCACCAGCTCCACCTGGTCAGCTGAATCGAACACCGAGTCGAGAATCCGTTCGTTGACGGCAACCTGCGTTATAGAAGCCACCAGATCATTTAACGACTCCAGATGCTGCACATTGACCGTCGTATATACATCGATTCCCGCTCTCAGCAGTTCTTCCACATCCTGGTATCGTTTTGTGTGGCGGCAACCTGCTGCATTGCTATGCGCCAATTCATCCACAAGCAGTAATTGAGGTCGTCTTTTCAATGCTGCATCCAAGTCAAACTCGTTCAGAACGATTCCTTTGTACTCTACTTTCAACGTGGGGAGTTGTTCCAATCCATCCAACAGCGCCAATGTATCCGGGCGGGTATGCTTTTCCACATAACCCACTGCAACATCCACACCCTGATCCTTCGCACGATGAGCGGCTTTCAGCATCGCATAGGTTTTCCCCACACCAGCAGCATAGCCAAAAAATATCTTCAAACGGCCTTGCCGCGGTTTATCTGCTTTTTCGTATTCCGACTCGTACCAATTATCCAATCTTCCATCGCCCGCTTCTCATTTTTGTCTTTATTGTACCATACTCTGCCTTGAAATAATGTAAAGAAGGCTCATCAGCGCATTAAGATTCCATTAAGATAACCGTCTTAACAAAATCTTAGCAAGCCAAAAAGTTTCCTAACGGCTTCTTTGACCTCTATGTGCTATAGTATGACCATGAGAAGCGTCGAAAGAGGTGCAGCTATTATGATGCAATCAAGCCATATTGCGGCAGAAAGAATTCATCCAACGCAGGAAAGCCAGCTTACAAAGCATACCGTATTTTCTTCTCAAAGCCTCCTGTTTTCTTCTTTCACAAAAGGACTCTCTGTTTATTTCGGGAAACATCCTTTGGCGTTCTGGGCTGCTGCCCTGTGGGGAATGCCCATCGCACTTGTTTGTTTATTCGGAGCCACCGCTTTCTTTTTAAACATTGCACTGAATGAACTTAATTTTTCGTTTTTCTGAGCTAAAGATGATTGCGAACCGCTTACAGGAAGCAGGATAGCGCCAATTGCAGACCTCATTTACGGGTGTTGAAAAAGGGCGGGTCCTCTGAAGGGGCCCGCCCTTTTTGGTCAAAGAGAGTCGCTAAAGAAATGGATGATTTTTTCTTCGATGTCCAGAGCTTCATCAGACACAACATGGCTGTATTGGTCGTATATGCAGTGGGCGGCAGATACATAACTTAGGGGCGTTAGAAACGATGGTATCGTTCTCTATGCCTTCATGCTGTTGACTGCGAACATAATCACGGAAACTTATCGTTCCGGCGTGATGAAGAATATCATCGGCCGTGGCATCGCGAAGAAACAATACTACTTCTCGATTGTTTTGACGGTATCTGCTGCCTATTTATTGACAATGCTGGTCAACGGCATGATTGCAGGGGTTCTCGCATTCAGCAAATATGGAATGGGAACAGTTTCGTATCCTGCTTATTATGCCCTTTCTATAATCGCACGTGCTCTTTTTGTATTGGTGTACATCAGCTTTGCTGCCACGACGACCATCTATACCAGAAATACAATTGCAGGCTTTATTTCTGCCCTGATCATTCCGAATATTCCGCAAATTTTGGAAATGGCATTAAGAGTTTTTAAAATTCAGATCGACCTTGATTTTATCAAAACCTCTACACATATGCCGTCTACCTATGCGGCATCGAATGACTTGTCATCGTTCCTGCCGTGCTTCATTGTTCTGTGTGGATATTTTATTCTGTCTGTTTTCTTTGGCCTGAAAATTTTGAAGCAGCAGGATATCAAGTGAGTTCCACTTAGATATCTATACCCTGAAAAGCATATTTTATAGAACTGTAGGCCGCATGAGATGATCTCATGCGGCCTACAGTTCTTTTTCCTGCCCCTGCAAAAACGAAGGTGGCTACTTGCTCTTTCTTTCGAGATCCTACCTTGCTTCCCCCTGTCCGTTCGACGACATCGTTCGATTCACATTTCCGGTTGCCCTCGGCCCGCTATTCGGCGGATTGCTATAGAATTTATCCGTCCTATATGTTCGCTCAGGGATCTGTTCATTTATGCGTTCATTATGCTGGGCAAACATGGTTCTTCCAAGGAAATGTCTCACCTTTCCCATCCTAGCATAATCACACTCGCAAACCCACATTACAAATCATAACCCCACGTTGAACGTGGGGTTTGCAGAACGGCCCTATAAGGGCCATTATTCCAGCAGCACCTAAAGGTGCATAATGAGCAACGCCAACCGCATTTGGCGTTGCTTTTTTACTTCTTTCTTCTACTGTCGGTCGGGATCTCCGGTGAATCATCATCAAGATCCGCTATATTTTTGAATGGGTCTTCATATTCTCTGAAACTCAGCTGATCGCTCATCTGATCTTGCATTTCCTGTTCTTGGATGTACTTGCGGATCTTTGCCTCATTTCCTCCAACCGTATTTACATATGGGCAATATATATTAGGAAAACCAGCAAACGGATTAGGTAATAGGGCTATATATCAGCCCGCAGCCTCTTGAACCATAGGGGCGTTGAGCTGGATATATTCAGCCATGCGGCGGAACTCGTCAGCGTATTTGAATTTCACGCTAATATTGCCGCCCTCGTAAACTTTGATATAATCAATGAGCTCGGCCAGAATTTCCCGTGTCAGTTTGTCGATGTTCTGATATTTGAGAAATGCTGCCAGGAAAGGACTTTCCGCATCCACGCCGTTTTCCAGTTGTTCCTGCTCGTCTGTCAGCGTCCGCAGGACATTATTTAGGGCCTCGGCTTGCCGTTCATAGTCCTCGCTCATGTGGCGGTAGTCGTTGCGGGTGATTTCCCCGTCTTTCCAGTCTTGATAAAGGGCTTGCTTGTATCGCATGATTTTAGCAAGCTCTTTTTCTTTTGCGGCGATGGCATCCTCCAGCCGCTTTGACTTGCTTTTTTTGAGGGGCGCGGAATTGATACGGGACACCAGCTCTGAATAGGCAACAGCCAAATGTACCTGTTGTTGAATTGCAAACAGGACGCCCGCCTCCAGGCGGTCACTCTTGATGGAGTGCATGGTGCAAGCCTTTTTTGAAAGGCTTTTATATGTTCCGCACTGGTAATAGACATAAATGCCTTTTGAAGCGATCCGGGACATCGCCCTGCCGCAGTCAGCGCATTTCAGAAAGCCGCTGAACAGGTAAAGCTGCTTTGCCTTTGGAGCTGTGCGCGTGTCGCGCTTGAGCAGGCCCTGCACCTTATCAAAGGTTTCCCGGTCAATTATGGCCTCGTGGGTATTTTCTACGATAAACCAATCTTCCTCCGGCACCCGCTCCTGGATATGGATTTTATAGCTTTTCACCCGTTGACGGCCCTGTACCATATCCCCCACATAGACGCGGTTTTTCAAGATCGTGTCTATGGTAATCGTGCTCCACATAGGATTGCTTTGGGCGTTGGGAGCATTGTATCTGAGCCCCTGCTGTTTCTTGTAGGCCGTGGGGCAAAGGACACCATGATCGTTTAGATAATAGGTAATCCCGTGCTTATTCATGCCAGACAGAAACATGGAAAAAATGCTTTTGACTACTTCGGCGGCCTCCGGGTCAACCAGCAGAGCGTGTTTATCGCCGGGGTCTTTCACATATCCATACGGAGCATACGAGCCGATAAACTCACCGTTGCGGCGCTTCATATCAAACACCTGACGGATTTTCTTTGAGGTCTGGTAGCAGTATTGATCGTTCATTACATTCGTAATGGGAACGATTATATTTGATACGCTGTCGGGGTTGCGGTAGCTATCCACGCCCTCCGCCAAGCTGATAAAACGGACATTGAGCCGGACGAAAAGATTTTCAATCAGGTTTCCGGCATCGGTATAGTTTCGGGAAAGCCGGGACAGGTCTTTTACAATCACGCAGTTAATTCTGCCGCTGGATATATCGGACAGGAGCCGCTGAAAGTCCTCGCGGTTGGTGTCCGTACCTGTTTTTCCGTCATCCACATATACGTCCGCTTCCGCGCCCTCATAGAACTCATCCAGGTGGGCCTGGTGGTATTGTTCCAGGAGCCGCCGCTGGTTTACCACGCTGTTGCTTTCATCGCGGCCACGGAGCAAATCTTCTTTGGAAAGGCGAATGTATTTCCCTAATCTCCAGCGCATCACATTGTATGAAGTTGGGGAACTGGCGCTCATTGTCCCCCGGTTTGCTGTTCTTGCCATGTGTCCTCCTTCCTATCACATTACATCTATATTATACCTCTGCACCGGGGGTACAACAAGGATGACTCCACCTCTGGACAAAGTGTCTGGAAGTAGCGGATCGTTACAGTCCGCTTTTCTGCCGCAGGAAAAAGCCCGTCAGCAGTTCCTGGAGAGAGGGGCCGTCCTCGGCAAATTCCAGCTTGATGGCCATATCGCCATAGCGGAAACAATAGGGGTTTTTCAACTGTTCCAGCATACGAGCAGCTCGCTTTTCCAGCGGCAACGAATTATCAAAAACAAAACCGCTTGCGTCAACAAGCGTTTCCTTATCCACCGCGTCAAGATTGACGCTCTGCATCTTTTCAATCACTTGTGCGTTTAGCCTCACAGAAAACCTCCTTTGCAGTTATTCGCCAGTATTTCCAATGGTGAGCAGAAACGGCCAGCACCGCGAAAGTGCTGGCCGTCCGGCTAAATGGCTGCCTCTGGACACTTTGTCCAGAAGTCAGTAAGGGCTTTCCTCAAAGTGCTGCTGGGCCTCTTCCAGACTGTGGATGTCGAAAACCTCATAAAGCTCCGCCACCACGCGCCGGATGTCGTTGGGAGAAAACCCGCAGTTCTCCATCGCGTAGATGACATAGCCACGGCAGGCATTGTTGCTCCACGGCTGGGACAGCATAGCAGCCAACATAGGATCATAGTCCATTCTGTTATCCCTCACTTTCATAAATGGCGGGGAGCGCCGCGCTCATTTTCTTGCCCCGTCATAAGACAGCCATACTCGGCAGCGACGCTCCCCCACAAAGGGTGCGGCGGCCTGTGGCCCCCGCACCTCCTTTGCGGAGAGAAAACCTCCTCTCACATACCACCAGAAAAAGAGGGGTGAATGGAGATGGTAACTCAGAAATTTTCCTGCAAATATTTTTTCATGCGCTCAATCCCGCATTTCACGGAGCAGCGGACGGCGCTCTTGTCCACGCCCTCCTCGCGGGCGATCTGACGGTAGCTCTTTCCAAGGATCAAGTGAGCGTCCACCCGGCGGCCCTGGATCTCCGGCAGGGAATTGAGGGCGTTCCACAGCCGGAAGAACAGCTCCTTGCGATCCATGAGCTCCTGGGGGCTGGGCTCGTGCAGGCAGGCGGAGTATTCGATCCCATCGTCACAGTCCAGGGAATAATAAGCCTTGTTGTAGCGCACCCGTTCCGCATGGGCGGCCTCGCGCCGCTTGCTGGCCATGAGTTCCTCGGCTACCTCGTCAGGCACCTCCACCAGTTCGTCCGATAAGTACCAATAATAAAAATCTTTCAGATTGATCGTTGTCATAGCTTGTCCTCCATTTTGTTTCGGTTGATGGGTTGAGCGGAAACAAAATGGGGAGCTGGCGGGGAGCGGCACCCTGGGGAACCGCCCCGCACTCCTGGACAAAGTGTCCAGAAGTCGGACAAACAAAATGCGCCTGCGCGACACAAGGCCACGCAAGCGCATGAAATGACAAATTCATTTATGTACTGCCAAATTTCGCATCCGCCGCCGGACTGATCCTGTTGGGCGTGTGGACTTTTTTTGACAGGTTAGGGGGATGGAAAAGAAAAAAAGACACGGCGATACCTCCTGGACACCGCCGTATCCTTAAAAAAGGGCGACTTTAACACACCCCCCGTATTCTCATTTTTCAAAAAGAAAACGGCGGCTTGAATTTGCTATTTCAAAACCGCCGTCTGTGCCGCAAGGCCGATTTCAACGGTCTTGTTGTATCGTGCGAATGAGCACCGGCACAATCTGCTATCAAAAGAAAAGAGCCGATAATCCGCGCCTAATAGCTAACGGGTTATCGGCTCTGCGTCTGTGCGTCTGGCTCTTTGATAACTTTCGTATTGAATTGTTTTACATATATCAGAGTTTCTTGTTTACACTTAGGGCAATAAAGCGGGAAATATTCCAGTACCGTATCAGCGCGTAGCTTAATTCTGGTTTTATTTTTGCAAACCGGACAGAGCAACCATTCCATTTTGCACATGTTCATGCAATTTAGTTTTGTACGCACTGACTAACAATTTCACGGGCCTCACTCTGATCCATATTTCCCAACTTGACCTGATCATTGCAGAAAGACTCTACCGCCGCAAGCAATTCATCGGCCGTTTCATAAGGCCCAAATAACTTTTCTTCACCGTTCTCCAGCTTCACAAAATAATCATAGCTTGAGCTGGTCACGATGTCCTCTGGATTATAACCCACCATGATGTCCTGTTCACCATCGACGGTCTTGGAGTACATCATGCCGTTTTTGATGTCCTGGAGTACCTTTTCGTATTCGGCAATCGTTTCATCGACCATTTCCTGGGTCCAAACAAACTCGCCATGTGCAGAGGTCCATCCCTTTTGGCCGATTATGCTCTGGAGCGTTTCTTTTTCGTTATCCAGCCAGTTTTTGTATTCGTCGTAGGTCCACCACTCGATGACCGGGGAGGGATACTGCTGCTCAAATTCTTCTTCGCTCAGCGTTCTTGTTGTGTTTCCGTCATCAAGAACATAGTGAGTCTCTCCGTTGTCATCGGTATAGGAAGTCAAAACACCTTCGGAGGTTTCCGTCTCATAATAGTTCGTGTCCATGGAGCCTTTACTCTCAGCGAGAGCAGAGGTTGCAAAGACCGTTGTCGTTCCCGCAACAATCAACGCCGCAAGAACCAGAGATACAACTGTTGTTTTCCGTGTTTTCATAATTGCTGTTATCCTTTCTTCAATCGCATTTCTGCTGAAATTATTACAAAGAGGGGTGAAACCACTCCTTGTTTCCTCCATGCTGATTAGAACTTTGGCATAAACTGCTCTTGTATTTTCTCCGAACTGGCGAATTACCGTCTCGTCACAGGAAAGCTCAATATCTCTATTTGCCAGAACATACATGACCCATACCAGAGGATTAAACCAATGGATACAGAGAGCAACCGCCAGCACAACTTTTGTTATAATGTCAAATCGCTTGATATGCACAAGTTCATGTGCCAAAACATAATGCAGCGTCTCTTCATTATTCCAGACTGTGGTTTTCGGTAGTAAAATGACGGGGTGAATCACGCCGTAGGTCAATGGAGAAGATACCAAACTGGATTGGCGCACGGTAATGGTTCGTTTTGTTGGATGAGTTTCCAACCACTTCTCAATACCATCATTTCTGACAGGCAGGGACATTTGAAACTCCTTATAGGATTTCCAGTAGGCTGCTGCAAAGAAGAACGCACAGAGAACACATCCAAGAATCCAGATGATTTCCGGCGCTGAGACATTCGCCACAGGGCCGACAGTATTGTGCGGTATGGTGGCCTGATGTCCCGCTGGTATCACAGGTATCAGCATACCCGCCGTCGTATTCATTCCCTCTGTGGGCATTTCTCGGTTCCAGAGAGAATAGATGCTAAACCAAGAGGGCAAAGAGAACGGTATCATCAGTCGCACCAGTGCGATCCCCCAAAGCACCAGGAATGTCTTTTTCGGGACTTTGTTAATTGCAAGAGCACGAATGACCGTAACGGCCAAAATCATTACAGCACCCGTAAAACTCATTTGGAGCAGGTTCATTATCACCACCTCATTCCAGATCGCCAACAATTTGTTTCAGCTTTTGGATCTGTTCCTCAGACAGTTTTTTTCTCCCGAGCAACGCAGCGAACAACTTGTCAGCAGAACCATCGTAGATTTTGTTGATCAATTCATCAGTTTCGGCTTCTTGAACAGCGGACTTGGAAACCAATGCATGGCACATAAAGCCCGGCTCGGAACGCGCAATCGCCCCCTTTTTTATGCAACGCTTGATAAGCGTATATGTCGTATTGACATTCCATCCTAATTCATCTGTCAGTACCCGTGCTATTTCTCTGGCGGGTGTATCCCCCTCCTTCCAAAGAACATCCATTACTTTTAGTTCAGAATCAAACAGTTTAATATCCATGAGCAAGGGCCCCTCTCATAAGACTGGTGTAGTTTGTATCTCCATAATACCACAGTCTTATAGCCCTGTCAACACTGCTATTGGATTGCTCTCACGAAATAAAATACTACTCTATATAAAATTTTATTTCGTTCTCATAGTCAATCCTGAAATGTAGAATGATATAGGGTGATATGAGAATGTACCAATACGACAAACATCTTGACTTTCACGCCCTGGGCCGTGAAATCAAACACAAACGGGAGGAAAAGGGCTGGACACAGGAATACTTGGCCCAACTTGTGGATCGTACTCCGCGTTCTATCATGTATATGGAAAACCGGGGGCAGAAACCAAGCCTCAATGTTTTTTACCAGCTTGTCACCCTGCTGGAGATTTCCGTGGATCAATTCTTTTTCCCGGACAAGCTCAACGGAGAGAGCACCTGCCGGAAACAGATAGATGTCATGCTCAACACAATGGACGAAAAAGAGCTAACCGTAATGAAATACACAGCAGAGGGACTGCAAAAAGCCCGTGAAACGGAGGATGCGTAAGAGAAGCACGCGCCTCCGTTTTTTCATGCCATGTTGCGGGGTGCGCGTTTTGGCAAGCAATTCGGGTGTGGCCACACTCCGAAATTTTCACAGGCCGCAGGCCCGTGAAAATGCTTGTTGGGGAGCTCCCCAAACCCGCTGAACTTCTGGACACTTTGTCCAGAAGTCCCGGCGCAAGCGCCCATTGTTGGCGGCCCGGAGCTAACGCTCCTGGGCCTTATTTTTTTGCTCGTCCGCGTGGCCGAGCAGGTGATCGATATTCGCCTTGACTGCCACGGCCTGCCGCATATCCGCCTGGGCCTTGCGGTATTCCGCATAGAGGGCCTTTTTCTTTTCGGAGAGTTCCCGGCGCTGCTTTTTCAGCGTGTCCATTTTGGGGAGCTTTGCCCCGCCCAAAAGCTCACTCATAGCCGCCTTTGCCGCCCGGTAGTCTGCCAGCTCCGCCTCGTGCTGGGCCAGATATTTTCTGCTATACCGGGCCGCCTTGTAGCCGTCAAACACAGGCCGCGTCTTTGCATACTGCACCACCGCGCCCATGAGCTCGGAGGTTTTGGAAAGGGCGGCCTCCGTGTCCCGCAGCTCTCCGGCCAGCTTGTGAGCCAGATCCACCGCCGCCTCGGTGCTTGTCGCAAGAGCCTCGTAATCGGAAAGCCCATGCTCCCGGAGATATAGGAGCGCGGCGGCCATCTGCTTTATGTTATAGACTTTGGCCCACCGCTCATAGGCCGGGCCCTTGCCCTGGGCCATGCGCTCTTGAATGTCGATGATCAGATTGACGCGCCGGGCCGGGGCCGGGCTGTCCTGGGGAAGCTCCGGGATGGGCCGCTCCCCGGCAATCGCCGCCCGGATGTCATCGGGATCGAAACCGGGGCCCAGGGTGGATGCCCGCAGGCGGGTGTACTTATCCTGCCCAGGGGCCAGAAACGAGATCGCGCCGCCCCGCCCATGCTTTACTTGAAAGCCGGACTCCTCTATGAGCCGCAGAAACGCCGGGAAGTCGGCGGGCTTTTGCTCCAGAGCCGCCACGATCCCCAGCCGCACCCGCTGCTGGGCCGAGGGGGGCTTTTCCCCGATCCATTGTCCATAATGGAGAAAGCGTCCTTTGCTGTGCTGCTTCGGATTTTGAATAACAGACAGCTCGTGCTCAATGCACACCCGGTCAGAGAGCCGCCGCACCGCAAAGCTGGAGCCGATGAAGTTATGGAATTTCCGGGAACAGTCCTGGGCGGTGGAGTTGTAATAAATGTGGTTGTGAATGTGGCCCTTGTCAATGTGGGTACAGACAAAGAACTGATACTTGCCCTTTGTCCAGCGCATGGCCGTTTCATAGCCGATTTTGTTTGCCTCCTCCGGCGTGACCTCGCCGGGCGGGAACGCCTGCCGGATCTGAAAGAACAGGGCCCCGCGCTCCACGGCCCGGCCCGTTTCCGCCTGGTACTGGCTTTTCAGCAGCAGGAACTCAGCGGGGGCGGATGCAGGATCACAGAGATAGGCAGACACAGCCCCCAACTTTTTCGGATTGAGCCCATAGGCAAACCGATCCTCCATCGTCTGGACAGCAGTTTTTCCCGCCGCTACTTTGTAGGGCCGGATATAAGTTGTAGCGATAGCCGCACCTCCTTTCCCAGCAGAAAAAATGGGCGGCAAGAAAATTCTGCCGCCCAAAATTTCAAATAAACTAAAATAGTGTATTCTTATTTAAATTTTATTCCCTCACTTATTATTTGTGGAACCAAATGCGAGTACCAAACATTTCCCAATCCGTAAGAATGCTTCACTTCTGTTTCTTTCCCATCAATTTTCACTTTTTCTCGCCAGAGATATTCTCCAGAATAAATGCCTAAAAAAACAAATTGTTTGTATTTGGAATATTTAACAGAGCCATCTATAAATGCAATATTAGTGGGTTTGCTAATCACAAGCCCTCCTGATGATCCCGGAAATAATTGCGCATCAATTTGAAACATTGGATCACCATTGAAATTTAACCCCCATCCAGAGGCAACAATACCAGATTTAACAATGGGAAATTTATTAAACTTATCATAAAATCCTTTAGGATAACTTGCTACTATAATATCACTCGTAACATCTATGGTTAGCGGTTGGTTTTCAGGCAAATTTTTGTTTGATAAACTTGCGGGCAGATAGATCGATGGTTTTTTCTCACTTTGAGTACATTCTTTTATAACATCATTGACGAATTGCGATACATCCAATATGGCAACATCCACATTTTTATCTTTATGTAACTTCAACACATTAGATAACTCATTTTTTGATAAAGTGATAGGTTTCCATTTAATCTGTCCGTCTATATTTTCTCTAAAACAAAATGTAAATGAATCCGGTAAATATTCCTTTCCATCTATTTCAGAAACAACAACGTGCCTATTTGTCACAAGCCAAAACTTATCGAGTTTGTACCATTGAGGCCCTGTTTTACCTTCTTCTGCGGGTGATTGTTCTGTATAGTAAAAACCTGATCCTTGGGACGAATATACCAAGTTATCAATTCTAAGCTTTGTTTCAATAATAGTAGTTATTGAGAATAGTTGTCGTTCAAAAACATCATCATTTTTCATTTTTGATCTACCTCCACACTTTAAGAGCATAGTGTTTTATTAAAACTGTTTGTTATTATATCAAACTCATTTAGATCCGTCCATAAGTATCAGCTTACCATAAAATCCATCGCCGCATACTTCACACCATACAGGCGCTCCACCAGCCAGCCGCCCAGGGCCGGGAGCCCAAAGGGAGAAACCAGGAACGCCAGCACAAACATCGCGATGCAGCCCGTGGTCTGCCCGGCCAGCAGACAAAGGATCGCCAACAGGGACAGGCCCACACACGCCACAACGCACACAGCGTCCGCCACGCAGGACAGGAATGAGAGCACCGCTACAACGAGGATCAGGGCCAGAATAAAGGGGGCCGCGATTATTTTTAAGATCGTCCGCATCGTTCATACCTCCTACAAAAGTTCGTTGTTCGCCTCTATATGTATATTATAACTCTGCGGGAGGGAGCCAACAAGGATGCCTCGGCTATCCCCACCTCTGGACAAAATGTCCAGAAGTCGAGATAGCCGGGGAGCAGCACAAGGCCGCTCCCCGGCAGGTCAGAGCCGCACAATGGCGGAGAGCTTTTCCAAAAGATCGGACAGGGGCCGCCACAGCTTTTCATAGTCCCGCTGCAACGCCTTGATCTCCTCCGGGTAAATGCCGCCATAGGTATTCGCCTGGATCGCCACCTGGTTTAAGTTGTTGGAGCAACGCCGCTGGAGCGACACCAGCTCCCGGACGGGTGACAGGTCAACGTGGAGCACATAGCCATTGAGGGCCATTTTCCGCATATAGGCCCCCATATTGCGGATGCCCGCCTCGGCCATGCGCTCCTGGATCAGCGCCAGCTCCTCCTCGGACACCATCACATGAAGATGGATGGGGCGGCGGCGTTTCTTTGTCACCGCTCCTCCCGTTCCAGGCTCCGGCTGGTACGGGGCGGCTCCTTTACCTTGTCCAGCGCCTTGTCACGCTCCGGGGGCAGCGCGGGGATCGGCGTACCAAACACCCCGCAAAGCCGCTTCACTTCCAGATCGGCAAAATCCTGTTCATGCTTCTTGTCCATAGTCATCCTCCTATCTGTCGCCCCAGTCAGGGGCTTTCTTTTTGGGGGCATCCGGGGCCCGCTGCTCCTGGGCCTCCCGTTGGGCCGCTTTCAGTTGTTCGGCAATCGGGCGGGGCCTGCCGCCGCTTTCCCGGCGCAGCTCGGAAATAACCGGGGCGGGACGGAGCTCATAGTCCGCCGCTTGCTTTTCAGTCAACGGTTTGGTGTAGGTCAGATGGCCCCAGGCCAGGAACGCGCCGCCCTCCACCGGGACGCGCTGATCGTAGTTGACGATTTCATCCGGGGCATTGTGGGGCGGTTTAGGGAATGTTCCGATGTCCACCGGGCGCTGGGTGGAATAATACTTGTAAAGGCCGGGAGCCTCGACCTGTACGACCTTGACCTTGAAAAGCCGCTGGTAGTCCTGCACCCGGTCTGCAAAGTCCTTTTCCATAGCGTTCAGATCATTGCCATAGTGCCCCCATTCATATTGCCGCTGGCCCTTTTCGTCATCGTAGCAGGCCCACGTTACATAGGGGGATGGGGCCGTGGGATGATGCCCCAGGGCAAAGCCCCGGCCATTTTCCAGCATAACAGCTTTCAGAATGGAATAGCCTTGATTTTTGTCCATTGTACCTCCTTTCCGGGATCGGGCAACTTCTGGACAAAGCGTCCAGAAGTCTCGCGCTAAAATGTTGACAGCATCCGAGCCAAACAGGGGCAGGCCGTAGAAACACACAGCCTGCCCCAAAAGCGGCCCCGAAAAGCCTTGTAATCAGCGGGTTTGGGGGGCCTAATTGTCAACGCCCCAGCCCCGCTTTTTCCGCATATATTCCCGCTGTTGTCGGCGGTGGGCTTTCTTTGCACAGGCCGCCGAGCAGTAAGCCTGCCGCCGATCCGGGGCAACGGGCCCGCCGCAGATAGGGCAAATCTTAAAATCCGGCCTGGGCCCCTCGGTCAAGAGGGCGGCCTCCAGCGCCGGATCAAGGGGCAGCACCGCCTCCCGAAAGTAGCGGCACAGCGCCCCCGTCCAGCGTTTCCCCAGCATATAGCACTCACAGTCCAGGGGCAGACACCCGCACTCCCGGTCATAGTTGGCGCACCACTTTGTTACCAGAGCGCGGATCGCCCGTTTTTCCTCTCGTGTCAGTTCACGGGCCAAGCCGTCACCTCCCGCCAGCCGGGGCCCGCATGAGCTCCCGGTAGCAGGACACACAGCCGATGCCCCGCCAGTAGGGGCACCCGGAGCACCGGGAGCCCCTGGGCGGTTTCGCCGGGGACGGAGCCTGGGGCCGGGGCTTCTGTTTCATCATTGTTTCAAAGGGGCTGTCGGTAAACCTCATTTGTCAGCCTCCTCTCCGTCATCGTCCTCCTCGTCCCAGGGCGGGCCGTCATCGTCCTCGTCCCCGTAGCCGTCCGGCCCGTCATAGTCATCCAGCTCCCCGCCATAGTCCTCCTGGGGCGCGGCGGCTTTCTGCTGTTTGGGGCGCAGCACCTTGAAATAGAACGCCGCTCCGCCGCCAACCAGGGCCACGGCCAGCACCGCCAGGAGCATCCCCGTGTTGCCGCCCGTTTCCGGCTCGGCCTCCTCCGGGGCGGGCTCCTCGGTTTCCGTGGGCTCCGGCTCCGGCTCAACGCCCACGCACTTGCTCATATTGACAGAGCAGACGGCACAATCTGTATTGACGGCCCCCGCCTCGCATTTTTCAGAGCAGGAGCACACCGCCTGTTCCACGCCAGCGGCCTCCGCCGCAGCCAGCAGATCGGCCTCATCCACAACGCTGAAAAAGTAGGTTTCGTACTGTTCGCCCTCTTCGTCCACGGGCTTGTCATAGTCAATGACGATATAGAACGTGTTGCCGCCGCTGGTCTGGACGGTAATAAACTGCTTGTTGGTGTGCTCGTCATAGAGCAGATCGCGGGTCACAAGGTTGCCCTCTTCGGAAAAGCCCTCGCCGGGCTCAATGGTGGGCTCCGGGGCGGGAGTTTCCTCCGTCATGGTGGGATCGCCGTAGTCTGCCCCCTCACCGCCGTCCGCGTAGGCATACGCCGGGACGCTAAAGCCGCATAAAAGAACGACGGCGCAGAGCGCCGCCGCCATCACCCGAAAGCGTTTCATCTTCAATTTTCCTCCTTTCCGCCGTCCTCGGACTTCTGGACACTTTGTCCAGAGGTGCCGCCGTCCCGGAGCCGCTGGAGCACCAGGGGCAGCTCCTCCAGGGAAACGCTCATGCCCCGCACAATGTCCACGATCTCCTCGTTTTCCGCCTCCCGGTGCTTTTGCTCCAGCTCTTTCAGCCGGGCCTGCTGTTCGCTGATTTTGGCCTTGACCTTATCAATCTCGGCCTGGATTTTTTGGCTCTTGCTTGCCGCCATAGATAACCTCCTCGTCAGGGTAAACGCCCGTAGGCGTAGAAATGAGATTGCCAGTAGCTTGTATTCAGGTTTGCATATTGGATGGGATCGCCACAATGGATCATCATCCCGTCCCCCACATAGATGCCACAATGGGACACGCCCGCCGTGTCATAGGTGCCGACAAAGAACACCAGATCGCCGGGGCGGGGTGCGCTGGTAGGGGTGCAGATGTTATAGAGCCCCTGGGCTCCCAGGCGGCCCACATTCCAGCCGGAGTGATTGATCACCCAGGACACAAAGCCGGAGCAGTCAAAGGACGTGGCTGGAGAACTGCCGCCCCACACATAGGGATAGCCCAGGTATTTCTCCGCCTTGCCCAAAATGGCCGCAAAGGTTTCATCGTCCAGATATTCCTCCGGCACGTCATAGTCAGCGGGCGGGTTTGTGATGTATTTCCCCACATAGGCTGACTCCGGGAACAGATCGGGCCTGTTCCCCAGGGTGGACATATAGAGGGAATAGCGGGCCATCTGTTCCTCGCCCATCATTTCCAGGGGCAGATGGGAAAGGTTTTTGTTTTCCAGCGTGACATAACAGATGTACCAGGAGTAGGGATCGCCGTCGCTGTCATACCGGGTTTCCCGCACCACGCGCTCCGTCAGGATATACTGGCGGTCAAAGAGGGTTTCCAGGGTGCCCTGCACCTCGTCCGCCGTCCATTCCCCCTCATGGAGCACACAGAGGATAGAGATCAGCACATAGGGATCGTGCTCGATCTCGTCCAGGTCAAAATGGTATTCGTCATAGCTGTGGGTGGCGGTATAGGTGCCCAGGTAGTTTTGCAGCTCGGCCTCCATGCCGGAATAGGCCGCCTCCGCCGCCAGGATCTCCCCGTCTTCCGATGGGTAGGTGGTAGCGCCCACGGCCCCCGCGCCTGAATTTCCCAGCATCACCAGAGAAGAAGAACAGGACTGCATCATAAAGAGCAGGAGCACACAGGCCAGAGCCAGCAGCACCCCCACGGGATGCCGCTTCACAAAGCCCGCGATCTTCGCTCCGGCCTTTTCCGTGGTGGCGGCGGTCTTTTTGGCTGCGCTTGCCGCTCCCGTCTTTGCCGCCTCCCGCGCCCGCTTTTGATACTGCTTTTTCAAGCGGTGCTTGCGCCACATCCGGGAAACGGGGTTGCCGGACATTTCCGGGTGTTCCTGGGCGGCCATGCGGAAATGATAGTCCGCCGTGGCCTTGACATATTTGGACTCGGCCCGCTGGACAGCCTTTGCCGGGTGCTGCCGGATTTTCTTTTGCACGAACCGCTTGCCATGCCGCAGGCCGGACTCGCCCACCAGCTCGGAGCGGTGGGCCCCCTCGATCCCCACGTTTTCCTGTTCATTCTCATAAATCTTGCCATGCACAAAACCGTGGGCGGCCCCGCCAGCGGCCCGGCCTATCCGCCGCACCGGGCCGGGCTTTTTGGGCGGCTTCTGTTTTGCCAGTTTATCCTTTGCCCGTTCCAGCTTTTCCCCGCGCTCCTCCATGCGGAGCTTAGACGCGGCGGCCTGCTCCTGTTTGCTTTTCTGCCGAAACTTTGACTTGTGGACACTTTGTCCAGAAGTGCCGTTGTCCCAAGCCCCGGCACCGCCTGGGGAGCCGCCCCCAGCGGCCCCGCCGGGATCGGCGGCGCTCTCCCAGGAGCCGGGGCGCTCCCTGGGCTCCTGTTTGGGCTTATTCGGTTTTCGCTTCATTCTTCAAATCCTCCGGGCGGGTAGTCAGCAGGTTATAGATTTCTCCACGGGGGAACCGATCCACAAAGGGGATCGTCACATCCCCATAGAACAGCAGGCCCTCGCCGGAATTGCTGTGGGTGATGTAGGAGAGCTGATGCTCCGAAATGCCGAGCTGCTTTGCCAGAATTGCCCGGTCACTTTGGGCCTGGGACAGCAGAATCATAAAATCCGTGTTGTCCAGAATGGCCTCAATCTCCCGGCTGGCCAAAAGGTCTTTGACGTTCTGCGTCAGGGCCGAGGGGACGCAGCCTTTCTTTCTCAGCATCTTCCACACGGCTACAAAGTAGCTGGCGGTAAGCGCGTCCCGGAGCAGGATATGGAACTCGTCAAAATAGCACCAGGTAGAAACGCCGCTGTGAAAATTCACATTGACCGCCGAAGTTACAAAGTCGTTGGTAACGTGCATGGCGATCTTGCGGAGGTTTTCTCCCAGCCCTTTGAGAACGATGCACACGATATGGGACGTGAGCTTTACGTTGGTCTGGTGGTTGAACAGGTTAAGGGAGCCGGTGCAGTAGAGCTCCAGGGCGGTTGCCACACGGCGGGCCTCCGGCTCCGGCTGCTTCAAAAGCTCCTCGTACAAGTCCTGGAGCAAGGGCGGCTTGCCGTCCCCGATCCCCAGGGCCATATCCCGGTAGATCAGCCGCACACAGCGGTCAATCACCGTCTTTTCGATGGGTTGCAAGCCGTCCTTGCCGCCCACCACCAGCTCACACAGGGACAACAAAAAATCCGCTTTCATGGAAAGCGGGCTTTCGTCATCGTCCAGGTCAAGCTGAATGTCCATAGGGTTAATATGACTGGGAGAGCCGGGAGCGATCTCCACCACCTGGCCGCCCAGCCGCCGCACCAGCGGGGCATATTCGCCCATCGGATCGACAATGATAATGCGATCCTTTGGGATAGTGAGAAACACATTGATGATCTCACGCTTTGCGGCAAAGGATTTGCCGGAGCCCGTGGAGCCGAGATAGAGCCCGTTGGCCGATTTCAGTTTTTTGCGGTCAGCCATGATGACGTTATGGGAAAGGGCGTTCATGCCGTAGTAGAGGGACGGCCCGGCCATGCGGAGCTCCCTAGTCATAAAGGGAATGAAAATCGCCGTGGAGCTGGTGGTCATGCCCCGCTGGATTTCCACCTCGTTATAGCCCAGGGCCAGAGAGGACACAAACGCCTGCTCCTGCTGCCAGTCCAGCCGCTTCAAGGCACAGTTATATTTCTGTGCGATGCCGCCCACGGTAAACACATCGTTTTCCAACCGCTGCCGGGTGGGGGCGATATTGATGACCGTGAACGTGAGCAGGAACATCCGTTCGTTGCGGGACTGGAGATCGGCAAGGAGCTCCGCTGCGTCCTTGCTGAACGTGATCAGGTCAGGGGGCAGAATGTCGGGATCGTACCCGGCCCGCACCGCCTTGCGCTGTTCCTCCACTTTCATTTTGCCAATGTCGGAGAGCTTTCCCTTGATGGTCTTAATGGCTTTGAGCTGATCCACCGTCTGAATGTGCATGGTAACGGTCATTTCCGCATCCAGCTCCAGAATTTCCGCCAGGAGCTTGTCAGAGAGCTCGGACGCCAAAATCTGCAAGTAGGACGCAGCGCCCCAATACTGACCGATGCGGAATGTCCGGGATTGCCGGAAGTCGAAGCTGTCCGGGGCAATAAAGTCCTTTGTCCCCATGCCCGTCCGGGGAATGTCCTGCCAGGAGAAGCGGAACGGCTCCCGGCTGCCGGGGTGCATCTGACTGTGAAGCAGCGCCAGCCGTTCCTGCCCGTCCATCGGAGCAGAGGGAACGCCCAGCCGTTTCAGATTGCCTGTCACATCGGCCTCCACCCGTTCCAGGCGGGGCCGGGCCTCCGCGATCCCCTCGGCGGGCAGGCCAAACGTGATATACTTTGACCGCTCGATGCCGTTGTTGCTTTTGGCAATCTGATTTTTCAGCATACTTGTGAACTCGGCCCGGATGCTGTCAAAGTCATCCTGTGCCGGGGGGATATTGACCTTGTACTTGCTCCGGGAACGGGAGCGGCGGTTGATAAAGGAGAGCTGAAACGGCAGGGAGCTGTCAAAGTAATTGAGGAACGAGCTCCACCCACTGAAAATCGCCGTCTGATCCTCGGTAGAAGCCACGGAATAATTGATGTCCTCATATTCCACGGTTTTCGTGTAGAGCCCACCGGGGAGCTGGCACACCCCGTCCGGGTGCATCACCAGGTAAGGGATCGTCTGCTGGGCAGACAACGCAGCTTTCCGGTTAGCGGCCTTTCCGGGGCCGCGCTTTGGGCTGTTTGCTTTTTGCAATCGCATCCTCCTTTCTCACAGCGCCCCGCTGGGTAAACGGGGCATAGATATTTTCCGTCTGGTAGGGCCTCACCCCAGGCCGCAGGAAACGGGCCCGCAGGATGTTCCGCACCACCTTTTCAAAGGGGAGCCCGTCTTTTTCATACATCGCCAGCAGGAACGCCGGGAGCGCCACCCCCATCATCAGGAACATGGCCCCGGTGTTGCCGATGGCGCTCCGGGCCAGCAGGTAGGACGGGATGCCCACCGCCGCCGCGATCCCGAAGCACACAAGCTGGCGTTTCGTCAGGTTAAAGGCAAGTTTGGTCTTGATTTTGGATAAGTCGTTGGGGACATTTACATAGGGCATATAAACCTCCTTTTAATTTTTTCTTGACAAGCCGGAATATGAGTGGTATGATTTCATATGAAAATTATATTTCATATTTTCTGATAGGAGTGAAAAACTATGAGTAACTTAATAAAAAAAGGTGCCGATGGTATGGTTCCAAAGGATATAGCGGACATGACCCTCCGGGAGTTGATGGCCAGTAAAGATGTAGAAGTTCACAAGAAGGACAATGTACTGAAGCTAAAACGGAGAATGCCCACTGAAACCGTTATGGTTGAAGTGCGTAGCTATGATGATGCCGCTATTGTTTCTCAATCGCGCACCCATCGAGACAAACCATTTAGCCAAATGGAGTCAACTATCGCCAGGATGCGAGCAGAAGGTAAAACACAAGCGGAAGTGGCTGATCTCTTAGGAACGACTCAAACGAACATCAGCAAAATCGAGAAAAAGATGAAACAACGCAGATGAACTTCCATGCCGGGGCAAAAATGCTCCGGCATTTTTGTTGTAATTTGAAATTTTACTCATATTACAACTTTACTTGGCCACCTCTGGACACTTTGTCCAGAAATCCGGGATGGTGCTTTCCACCTCGTTCCCCCACACATCCCAGCCGGGCGGGGACTGCCGGGCGAACAGCTCCACCCTGGGCACATCGCCCATGAGGGCCACGATCTTATCACGGGCCTCGTCCGGCTTTCGGCTGTGCTCCTGGATCGGGGCAATAATGAATTGATGGACGTTTGCCGCCTGCCGTTTCGGGTGTCCCCGTGTCGCCAGCAGGCAAACCTCCGCGTTGCCCCTCGTCCAAAAGCCCAGGCCATAAAACCAGCTCTCGGACTTTCGGTTTTTCTTCAGCCAGACGAAAGCCACAGACTTATATTGAAAGCCCCATGCCTTGATCAGCCGCAGGGCCTCCGGGAGCTGCGGGAACGTAGCCCACAAAAAAAGCACGCTGTCCGGGGCCGCCAGATCAGCCACCGGGAGCGCGCATATCTCGTCAATCCCCATTGTGGGGTAATGTTTCTCCGCCGCACCCTGTAAGCCCTTTTGCGTGTAGCGCCAGGGGGGATCGGCATAGATCACAGAATACTGTCCGATAGTTACACTCCTTTCTCCCCGGCCTCCAATGCTGACCGCGCCAGACGGATGCGCTCTGTGGCGGCGGCGTAGTAGGCGGGGACGGTTTCAAAACAGATGAAGCGGCGGCCCGTATTGAGGGCGGCAACCGCTGTTGTGGCAGAGCCCGCGCAGATGTCCGCAACCACCTCGCCGGGCCGGGTGTAGGTTTTGATGAAATACTCGCACAGGGCCACCGGCTTCTGCGTGGGGTGGACGGTGCGCTGGACGGCTGGAAAGGTCAGCACGTTTCCGGGAAAGCGCAGGCCGTCCTCCGATCCGCTGCCGGAACGGGTGAATTTTCCGTAGTTGGTGCTGTTCCCGTTATTACCCGCAATTTTTTTGTATGGCTTGCCCTGCTCAAACTGCGGATTGTAAAGCGGGAGCTTTTGATAGAACACCAGAATATTCTCCGTCTTTTTCAGCGGAGCGCGGCGGGCATTGAGAAAGCCTGTGCAGCGGCTTTTGTACCATACCCACTCATAGCGGAGCATGGACAGGTTGGATGCCCCCAGCACCTTGTCATAGGGGCATTGTGCGAAGAACAGTACAGCGCCGTCCGGCTTGACCGCCCACTTGACCGCCTCCCACAGCTCCGGGAGCGGCAGGGGCACATCCCAAAAGTTCCGGGTGGTGCCGTAAGGCGGATCAGTCAAGAGCATATCCACAGAATGACGGGGCAGGGAGCGCAGGCCCTCAATGCCATCCATGAGGAACAGACCCTCCGGGGACTTCTGGCCACTTTGTCCAGAGGTGCCCTTATCGGTCATCCCTGGCCTCCTTGCCCTTTGCCGGGGCGGGCCGGGCGGCGTTTTCACGGGCGGCCTGCGCCCGCCCCTCGGCTAACTGCTGGGCAATTTTCTTCGCGTCATCCCTGCCGCCCAGCAATTCCTGCTTTTGCAAAACGGCCTCCGTTTCCGCCATAAAACGGTAAACATCGGCCTGGTTGAAGTCCTCCGGCGCTTTCCCGTTCCACAGGCGCGACCCGTCGGGCCCATATCTTCTCGGCATAGAACACCCCTTTCTCAATGTGCGTTAAAGATACTTCGCGCAATCGTCCCGGTTTTGAACAGCATGAAGCAGAGCAAAACCGTATAGCCCACGGTGCCCCAAATCGCCCCAATGGGATCTCCGCCTGTGGCAATTCCCTGGATCAGCACCGCATAAATCGCAACACACACCAGAATGAGCAGCCCCTGGAAGCCTACGGCAAACAGGGAGCGCAGATAGTTCTGCCCGATCTGTCCCACCTCCCGATGGGAGATCGTTGCCATAGGAATGGGGGCCAAACTGGTGAGCAAATAGATTTCCAACATTCTGCCATACACCAACACAAAAATGACGATGCCCAGCGCCCACATGGTAACGCCAATGATAGAGGACTGGAGCCACAGGCCCAAAAGCGGCCCTAAATCCATCCCCTCCAGGGTGGTTTCCAGCTCCGCCATCATATCCGGCGTGATGTCCGTGGAGCCCTGGATCAGACCGCCCGCCTGGGCAATCACCGTTTGCGACACGTCAAAGACGGCCATCACAATATTAAAGGTGTTTGAGAGAATGAAGATGGCACAAGCCGTTTTGAATATCCATTTGTAGATATTCGCCACGTCAAACTCGTGCATATTGTTTTTTTCTAAAAGCATCTGAATGAGCTCATAGGTGGCAACAAAGGTCAGCACCAGCCCGGCAATCGGCAGGATCACCGTTTCGGAAAGCTGGCGGATGAGGGAAAATACCCCGGCGTTCCACGCCGCCGGGGTAGTCCCCACCTGTACCGCAATCTCTCCGACTTGAGCATTGACGAAATCAAAGAGCCCCTCCAGGTTCCCCATGATCCCGCCAATCAGCAGCTCTTTGAGCCAGTCTGTGAGCCAGTCGGTGAGAAAATCCATAAGCCGCTACCTTAAAACAGGCCGGACAGCAGAGGGATCAGGGTGGTGCCCAGCAGGATGATGCCGCCGCCCGCCATGAGCTGCTTCATGCCCTGGCTTTTGGAGCCGGGATTATCGCTGCCGTACCCCTCCAGGAGATTGACAACGCCCCACACGCCCAGGCCAGCGCCGAGAGCCACAACAAGGGTCTGCAAAGTATCAATAGCGGAAGAAAAGAACTGCATATAGCCTCCATTTCTCCGGGGGTTTCCCCGGCCATGAAAAAAGCCGCCCATACAGGCGGCAGGTTACGGCCTCTGGACACTTTGTCCAGAAGTGCTTTATACATAGGCATCCGGATCGTCCACATCGTCGTAGTTGAGGATGTCCTCGTCCTCGCTTACGGGCCCTGTGTCCGATACGGCTACCTCGTACACCTCACAAGCCTCGTTCAGCCCAGGCCGCCTGCGGCGGTTAATGAGCTTATCAAGGTCAAAGGCGTTTTTCTTTTTATCGGCCTCAGCCGTGTACTTGTAGTTGGGGTGCTGCTTCAAATCGTATTTCGACGAGAAGAACGGGGGCAGGCCCCGCAGCTGCAAAATGCACTTATCGCCCGGCATGGTAGCCAGCTCGCTGGGGGTCATCAGCTCCCGGCCCAGCCGCTGGGTGTTCTGGTTGTAGCTTTCCGACTGCCCACGGGAGCGGCCCTCGGTCTGCATGGAGATCGTGGCCTTTCCCAGCCAGTTTTCGGAAATCTCCTTGATGGTGGAGCTTTCCCGCCCGCCCAGGAAAATCACGCTGTCCATGTTTCCCAGGATCGTTTCGGCGTTGTCCTTGTATATGGCCTTGCATTGGGCGTACTGCTGGTAGAACAGGCACAGGCTTACCTCACGGGAACGGATGACGGCCACCAGCTTCTCCAGCGAGGGCACCTGGCCCGTGTTGGCCGCCTCGTCCCACAGCACCCGCACATGATGGGGCAGGCGGCCCCCGTGAACATTGTCGGCCCGTTCACACAGGAGATTGAACATCTGCGAAAAGGCCAGGGCAACAATGAAGTTATAAGTGGGGGTTGTGTCGGAAATTGTGAAGAAAACCGCCGTTTTCCGATCCCCGATGCGGTCAAGCTCCAGCTCGTCATAGCTCATGATCTCCCGGAGCTGGGGGATGTCAAAGGGGGCCAGCCGGGAGCCGCAGGAAATCAAAATGCTTTTTGCGGTCTTGCCGCTTGCCAGCTTATATTTCTTGTACTGCTTCACGGCAAAGCAATCCGGCTTGCGCTTTTCCAGTCCCTTGAACATATAGTCCACCGCGTTCATATAGGACTCGTCATCCTCTTTCACGTCCATGCCGGAAATCATATCCACCAGGGTATTGATGTTCCGATCCTCGGCGGGGGCCTCGAAAATGATATAGGCAATCAGGGCGCAGTACAAAAGCGTTTCCGCCTTCGTCCAAAACGGATCGCCCTCCTTGCCCTCGCCTTTGGTATTGGCAATCAGGGTGTCCACGAATTTGAGAATATCTGCCTCGTTGTGAATGTAGGACAGCGGATTGTAGTGCATGGATTTTGAAAAATCTATGCTGTTGAACACTTTGACCTTATACCCCCGGCGTTGCAGAAAAGCCCCCACCTGGGAGAGCACCCCGCCTTTCGGATCGACGCACACATAAGAGCTGTGCGCCTGGAGCAGCTGGGGCGTGAGCCAGAAACGGGTTTTGCCGGAGCCGGACGAGCCGATGATACAGGCGTTGAGGTTGCGGGCGTTGGCGGGATTTTTGGGCCGGGTGTTCATGGTGAGAAACTCCGTCTTTGTTAAAATGACGTTGTTCTCAAACTTCGGATCAACAAAGGGCTTGATGTCTTTTTCGGTGCCCCAGCGGGCCGACCCGTATTCCTCATCCCGCCGAAATTTCTTTGCGTTCTTGCTTTTGAAGTAGATCAGCAGGCGAAAGCCCACCGCGCCCACAATGCCTATGAGCCAGTCAAAGGGAGCAAGCCCCGGTGCAAAGTCGGCAAAGGCCGGGCCGATGCTCTGCCCCAGCCCCATGAGCTTGTGGGCAAAGTCTGCTCCAGGAGCCAGGCGGTAGGCCGTCCCCAGCTTTAGGCAGGCCCACAGAATAAACAGGTACGGGATATTGGGTATCACATACTTTTTGACGCTATCTGTCCTCATGCACCGCCTCCCTTGCACGTTCTCTCTTGTGGGACGGCTGGCGGGCCAGTTCAGCGGCAGCCCGTTTGAGCTGTTCCCGGATGGGAACACGCTGGGACTTGGAACGCTTCAACACGCGCCGGGAATATTCCGAAAAGCAAGCGGTGATGGCGTCGGCCTGCCCGCTCTTGAAAAACAACAGGTATTTGTCCGGCCCGGTCTTATAAAAGGCATAGTCCACATTCCAGCGCCGGGCCACCCGGTCAAAGTCCTTTGGGGACTCCACTTCGATGCTGTTCGTGGCGGCCCCGTGGCCCATGAGCTGGCGCACCGTCTGTTTTCCGTGGGGTGTCTGGCGGGCCCGGTACGTTTTCTTAATCTTCCGGCCCACCGCCAGACACGCCTGGGCCAGCACCCGACCCGTGAGCTTTGTCGCCTTGATCGAAACTGCTATGGTACGTCTGGAAACGTCCTCGTCAATCAGCCGTATCCCTCCTTTCCATGAAAAAAGCACCTCTGGACAAAACGTCCAGAAGTGCCGTTATCGTTCCTCGTGTTCCTTTGCGGCAATCTTCCGATAGCCCTCCAGGGAGGAACCGTCAATAATTTCTTTATAGGCCGCCATCTGTTCCCGCACCGTGAGCTGCGGAAAGGCAAAGACTTTGTGCTCGTCGGGAATGTCCTCGATCCCGTGATAGTGCTCGATAAATTGACCGCCATTGTTCAGCACATAGCCGCCAGGGGCAAAGTGGCCGTCCTCTTCAAGCCGAATGTCCCGCCCGTATGCCTCATAGTCAAAATAATTCAGCAGGTGCTCCGGCACGTCAATGGCCTCCATGTCCTCCACATAGATGCGGCCCAGGGTTTCATCGTCCTCAACGCCGGGATAAAACTCGTAGCAATCCAGGTTTTGCGCCAGATTGATGAGATCGGCCACGCTGGAAGTATGTTCGCCGCTATCAATGACGGCCTCAAATTTCTCTAACTCACCTTGATCCAGCTCGGAGAGCAGGCAGGCCAGATGATTGAGCTCGTCCAGGTTTTCATATTCTGTGAGATAGTCGTAGAGCCCCAGCACATCACCGTCAAAGCTGGTTATGAAAAATTCCTCATAACGTACCCCGTCCACACCAATCCGCTTCAAAAGGGCCTGTACTTCTTCGGTAGTTGTGGGGAATTTCAGCGTTTCGCCAACCAGCTCACCCTCGTTGTACTTTCCCAGGTTGGTGATGTAGGCTTCAAACAGGGACGCCATCAGCACCGCCCCTGGCCCTTGACGGTCAGGATGCCCTCAAGGGTAGTCGCGGTGATCCCCAGGCGCTGGGCCACGGCAATATCATTTTTCATGGCCTCGGTCACGGAATGGCCGCATACCACCAGCACACGGGAGCGCCGGAGCAGATCGCGGCCCATGTCGATGCCGTTCTTGTGCTCCTCCGGCACCGCGTCATTGAGGAACAGCGACAGATAGAGCATGGGGCAGATGGGGGAATAGCCCGCATCGTAGACCACACGGCAGTAATGCGCCGCCTGCTCCATATCCACCGCAGGATCACCGCGCCACGCAGCGGTGATATAAGCAAGGGATCGTTTCATTGTCAACACCTCCGATATTTATATAGGTAGTTCAACCCTATCCCCCCGCCCTTTCCCATTCATGGGAAAGGGGGCGGCTCTGGAGGATATTCCCCCGCCGCGCCGCTGGAAGTAGCACAGCCGGGGCAGACCGTCAAGGGCAAGCCGCCGCGAGCGGCGGTGCGTTGCACCCTTGACGGCCCACTCCCGGCTGTGCAGGAATATAGGCGGCGACGGGGGATATATCACCACAGAGCCCATCCCAAGCGCGGGGCGCTTACCTCTGGACAAAGTGTCCAGAAGCGGGGCCGGGTTACTTCTCCAAGTCCTTTTTCTTGTCCGGCTTTGCCAGTTCGGGCGGCTGTTTCTCTTTCCACTCGTCCAGCAGGGCCATGATCTGCTCCTTCATTTTGGCAGGAGTGACCTCCTTGCCGAAATACTTAGACAGTTCAGCAGTCGAAATAATCACACCGCGATCCTCCTTTTTTTCTTCACTCAAAATCCCGTCAATCACATCGCCGTTGAGCTTGCCCTCCTTGTCCAGCTCGTGGAGCCGCTTTGCCTGGGCCACCGAGGGGGAGGACTGCTCCCCGTCAATGGAAACGGCAATCAGCCGCTGGTTTTCCGGCCTGATATACGAGATCTCCACCGCAGGCATAAAGCCCATCTGCTTTGCGTCCACCTTGTCCAGAAGCTCCGGCACCAGGGAATTAAGACGGATATACCGCATGACCTTTTTATAGTTCATGTCGTGTTCCTTACCCACAATCTCCACCGAGAGCTTACCCAGGGCCTCGGCCTCTTTCTCTGTTTTCGGGCGGGCCCCCTGGCGCTTGATGGCCTCCACCTCCAAATCCAGAAGCTTTGCCAGCTCGCTGGGGAGCGGATCACCGCGCTGTTTATTGCTGTTCTGCATTTCCCGGACAGCTTCAAGGTCAGTCATCTCCCGGACAATACAGGGCATTTCCTCCAGCCCGGCTCGTGAACCACCATGATGACGGCGGTGGCCCGCGATGATCTCATAGCCCTTGCCGTCCTTTTCCGGGCGGACGGTGGCGGGTGTCATAATGCCGTGTTCCTTGATCGTCCCCACCAGATCGTCCATCGCCTTATCGTCCTGCACCTTATAGGGGTGTTCCCGGAACGTATGGAACGGATGAAGCTCCGCCATTTTCAGATAGACGATTTTTCCCTCTTCCACCGGGCGGGGCGGCACGTCAGGCGTGGGCGGCAGATTGATCTCCGGCGGCGGAGCGGCAGCCTCTTTGACCAGCGGTTTACCACTCGGAAAGGGAGATGTACGCTTGCCATCTAAAAAATCTCGTACATTTTGGTTGCGCTCTTTGCGCGTTTTCCCCCCGCGTTGAGCAGGTGTGAGCCCATCTTTGTCACCTCTGGACACTTTGTCCCGAACAGCGGGCGGAGCCTCCTCACGGGCCGCCTTGTCAACCTTAGACGGGCGGCCTGTGCGGGGCTTCGCCGCTTTCTCCTTTTTCCCCGCAGACACCGCAGCCTGCTCTTTCGGGGGACGGCCCCGGCGCTTTTTCGGCTGATCCGCCTCCGGCGCTTTTTCCTCCGGGATAGGGGTCTCTTTACCATCCTTATCAGTAGCCGGAGCCTTTAATTTGTCTACGGCTCCATGCGTCGCTGCCCGTTGCTGGGACATAAGCTCGTTGATCTTGTCAAAATCAACCACTACTTCCCCAAGTGCAGAGCGGGCCGGATTGTCCTCACCCATACCGGGAATAACAGACTGTTCCGCCTGGAGTGCCGGGCCCGTACCAGGCGCGGCGGGCTCTTGCGTTTTCCCCGGCGCGTTGGTTTCCTGAACCGGGGGCTCCTGGATTGGCGGAGCCTCTTTCACAGGCGCGTCACCGGGACGATCCGGGCCAGGGGGCTCCGGGCCGGTTTTGAGTTTGTCATCTGCCATTCACTAACCTCCTTCAATTTTGGTGTATTGCACAAAAATGAGCGTTGATTTTCTATCGAAAAATTTTCCTCCTTTCCAAGTCCACCACGCAAAAAAGCCGCCCAGATTTTACCCGGACGGCTTTCAGCGTAATGTGATAGACTTTTATTTTATTTTTTCGGATTGCAGGCTCCGAAAAGCCTTATATTTGCAGTTTTCCTATTTTATATGGCCCTTAGTACCCTTTTGCCCAAAACACTCTCCTTCCATATTTGTACTTTAGATTCGCATGCCTCTCAAAAATCATCAACGTACTCTTGCCTTTCAAGTATCCCATAAAATCTGCTACCGCCAATTTCGGCGGAATCGATACGAGCATATGAATGTGGTCTGGCATTGCATGCCCCTCAATGATTTCCACATGCTTGTAATCACAAAGCATCCTCAGGATTTTTCCAATATCTTTTCTTAATTTCCCGTAAATCACCTTTCTGCGATACTTT
>NZ_NFHD01000030.1 GCF_002159185.1 Gemmiger sp. An87 | reverse complement strand
CCGCCGGCCCGATGATGCCGCCCACCGCCGGCCCGATGGTGCCGCCCGCCGCCGGCCCGATGGTGCCGCCCGCCGCCGGCCCGATGGTGCCGCCCGCCGCCGGCCCGATGATGCCGGGCTGCCGATCATGGGCCGCCCTGTTACTTGCACCACCACCAGCAGCAGCAGCACCAGCAGCAGCAGCACCACCACCCACACCCGCGCGAACATTAAAGCGCCGCAATGCGCCCATACGCACGCGCAATATATACACACGCGCCACGCCTGCCTGCACCCATGCGCGCGCAGGTACTGGCGGGCGCGCGCGTTAATATACGGGTTCCGAAGCGCAAAAGTTTTCTAGGTGCAAGTGCTTTTTTTGGGCTTCCACGGGGCCCTGGAAAAAAAGAATAGGGGGGTCAAAAAGAAAATTGATGAAAAAATTTGCGAGAGTTAGCAACTTATACAGGCTTTCGATGCTATATTGATAGCATGAAAAATAAAATGCCCGCGCCAGATAAGCGCGGGCATTATCATTATGCGGAGGTGCAAAATGCCAAAGCGGAGCTCGTCAAGAGATACCGCCAAGGCTGAATATGTCGCCCGATGCGCCAAGGGCGAAAAGGTTAATTTGCGCAAGCTGGCCGATGAATTGGGCGTGACATATCAGACTGTGCGGAACTGGAAAACACTGGACAAATGGGATTCCGCCCTGCCCAAAAAAAAGAGGGGCGGCCAGCCCGGAAACAAAAATAGCGCCGGACACAAAAATGCGGCAGGCAGCCACCCGGGTGCGCCGCGTGGAAATAAAAATGCAGAAAAGGACGGAGCATACAGCGCCGTCTTTTTCGATATGCTGTCCGACGAGGAACGGGAGTTTGTGGACCAAACGCCCCTGGGGAGCCGGGAAGCATTGGAACATGAAATGAAAATCCTGAAATTCCGGGAGCACAAAATCATGTCCAAAATCGCTGAATACGAGAAGGCGCCGGAAGATAGCCTGTATATAACCAGTCTTTTGGATATGCGTGTACCGGCGGGAAGGGGCGAAGCGAAGAAGGACGGCGCAGCACAGAACATGGGTATGTACAGCAAGGACAGCGCCTTTAGCCGGGTACTGAAATTGCAAGAGGCATTGTACAAAGTTCAGGGGCGCATTGCGAAAATTGCGGACAGCCTGCGGACCATCGAAGAAAATAAAGAACGCATGGAACTTGAAAGGCAACGCCTCGACATTATGCGCATGAGAGCGACCGGGGCGATTGACGTTGACCCGCAAGAGGAGGCTGACATTGACGATGAAGCTATACACGAGTAAGGTCGTTGCATCCTGGCTGGGATTGACCGAAAGGCGGGTGCGGCAGTTGCGGGACGAGGGCGTGATCGAGGAGGCCCGCCCCGGCCTGTATGATTTGCGGCTCACGGTTTCGAGATATATCACTTATATCAAAAATGGCAGCGGGAAAATCAACCTGAACGATGAACGGGCGGGGCTGACCAGGGCGAAAAGAGAAGCCGCAGAAATGGAAAACCGACTTCGTATGGGGGAATTGCATAGAACCGAAGATATCGAAAAGGGTATCAAAACCATTTTCCTGAATGCAAGAAGCCGGTTTCTTGCGCTTCCCGCTAAGCTATCGCCCACACTGGCAAGCATGGGCGGCGACCGCACGGCCATATTTGACGAGCTGAAAAAGGCTATCGAAGAAACCTTGGAGGAAATGAGTGACTACCATGTAGCCCTTGAAGAAACGGGAGGCGGCGACGAGAATGCCGAGAAAGAAAACACCCAAGAAGAAAAAGGGGAAGGAGAAGAGTAAATGCGCCGGCTGTGTGTGGGGAGAAAGAATCCAGGAGGAGCGATACCGCTGCTTTTTCCCCAACTGCGTGAACGGGAGAAGGTGGGTCCGTGAAAACAAAGCAACTGGTAGAACTGCCAAAGCCGACCCTCGAAATGCTGACACGATGTCTGAAAGCCCTTGACCCTCCGCCGGAATTGACATTAAGCCAGTGGGCGGACCGGTACAGGATGCTTTCGGCAGAAAGCAGTGCGGAACCAGGCCGATGGCATACGGACAAGGCACCGTACCAGCGGGAGATTATGGATGCCATCGGGGACCTCCATGTGCGGAAAGTGATCATCATGTCTGCTGCGCAGATCGGGAAAACCGATGCCTTTATACTGAACACTATCGGATATTACATGGACTATGCCCCGGCACCGATGCTATGTATGCAGCCGACGCTTGACATGGGGCAAACATTTTCAAAAGACCGCCTTGCGCCGATGCTCCGAGACACGCCGGAACTGAGGGACAAGGTAGACACCAAAAGCAGATATTCCGGCAACACCATCTTGAAAAAGAACTTCCCCGGCGGGCACATAACCATTGTGGGCGCCAACAGCGCCACGGGCCTAGCGAGCCGGCCAATTAAGGTGTTGCTTGCTGACGAGGTGGACAGATATCCACAAAGCGCCGGAACGGAGGGCGACCCCCTCAGCTTGGCGCAAAAACGACAGACCACATTTTGGGACAAGAAAACCGTCATGGTATCAACGCCGGTTATCAAAGGGCATAGCCGTATTGAAACCGAGTTCAACCAATCCACAAAAGAAGAGTGGAATGTTCCTTGCCCGGTGTGCGGACACTATCAACCACTGACGTGGGGCGGGGTTAAGTTTGACAAAGAAAACCCGTCGGCGCCGGTGCTGTACGCCTGCGAATCCTGCGGAACCCTGAGCGGAGAATACGCCTGGAAACAGGCGTCCAAGCGAGGTAAATTCGTTGCGGAAAACCCAAACGCAGAGGCCCGGGGGTTTCACCTGAATACACTGGCGAGCACGTTTTGCAGCTGGAATGAAATTGTTTCCAAGTTCTTGGTCGCAAATGAGCAGCTTGAACAGGGAAACCCGGAAGGCATGAAAGTGTGGGTAAATACCGAATTGGGGGAAACCTGGGAGGAGCAGGGAGAGCAGGTTGAGGAAGGTGATCTGTACCAGCGCCGCGAGATTTACGAGGCAGAGGTGCCGGACGATGTTCTGGCGCTGACTGCCGGCGTGGACGTGCAAGATGATCGCTTTGAGGTTGAAGTGGTCGGCTGGGGCGTTGGCAAAGAGAGCTGGGGAATCCGTTACCAGAAAATTTTCGGGGACCTGATGAAAGAACAGGTGTGGAATGATCTGGACAACTTTCTGCTGGGGACCTTCCGTAAAAAGGATGGCACCGCCATGCGAATTATCGCCTGCTGCATGGACAGCGGCGGACATCACGCGAACGCCGTTTACTCTTTCTGCAAAGAGCGATTTGACAGGCGAGTATTCGCAATAAAGGGCAAGGGCGGAGCGGATGTCCCATATATCCGAAACCCTTCGACCAATAACCGCGTTCGTGCGCCGCTGTTCATCATCGGCGTTGATGCAGGAAAGTCACTGCTGTACCAACGGCTAAGGCACACAACCAAAGGCCCGAACTACTGCCATTTCCCGGCGGAAGAAGAAGCTGGCTACGACGAGTTGTATTTCCGGGGACTAACCAGCGAAAAGCTGGTGACCCGATTCAAAAAAGGCCGCATGACCACCATGTGGGTGTTGAAAGACGAGAAGTATAAACGAAACGAGCCGCTTGACCTGCGCAACTATGCTACGGCTGCATTGGAGATAGCCAACCCGGTGCTGACCAAGCAGGAGGCTGCAATAGCACCGAGGCACCGTCAAGGGCGCAGAAGAATAAACGGAGGCATTGTTTGATATGGCAGTATTCAGCAAAGAGCTGTGTAAACAAAAACTGAAAACCTGGCTGGATGCCGAGGAAGCGATTGCAACAGGGCAGAGCTACCAGATCGGGAACAGAACGCTGACCCGTGCAGACCTGAAACAGGTACGCGAGCAGATGGAATACTGGGCCGGTAAGCTGGCGCAGGCGGAGGCCGAAGAAAAACAGGGTGGCAGAAACCGGGCGTACAGGGCCGTCATTCGTGATGTGTGAGGAGGGCAGACATGGCAAAACCGAATATCATTGACAGAGCGGTTGCCGCCGTCGCGCCCGTTCACGCAGCAAAGCGGGCCGCCGCCCGCGCCGCCCTGTCTGTGATCAACAGCGGGTACGGAAACTACGGTGCAAACCAGACCAAGAAAAGCATGAGGGGGTGGATGTACCACGGCGGCAGCGCCAAGGAGGACATCGAGGACAACCTGGATGTGTTGCGCCAGAGAAGCCGGGATGCCTACATGGGCATCCCGACGGCCGCCGCCGCACTCAAAACCATGCGCACCAATGTGGTTGCCAGCGGCCTTATACCGTCGCCACAGGTGGACGGGGAGTTTTTGGGACTGACGCAAGAACAGACCGAGGAACTGCAAAACCAGATCGCACGGGAATTTGCTCTGTGGGCGGACACGCCCACTTGCGATGCAGAACGGATTGACAACTTTTGGAAGCTCCAACAGCTGGCATTCTTGTCTTATTTGATGAACGGTGACGCCGTTGCGCTGCTGCCGGTAAAGACCATGGCGGGACAGCCCTACGACCTGCGCGTTCGTCTGATCGAGGGCGACAGGATTTGCAGCCCGAACGGATTTGATCGTCTTGCGCCGTGTACGGTGCAAGGCCACGATGTCTATAGCATTGTGCAGGGCGTGGAAACCGACCGCGACGGTATGGTGGTTGCGTACTGGATTTGCAACCGCCACCCGCTGGCGAGCAATAGCACGGCGGGCACAGAAGGTATTACATGGCAGCGGGTTGAAGCCTACGGGGCGATTACCGGCCGCAGAAATGTGCTGCACATTATGAATCGGGAAAGAATCGGCCAGTGCCGCGGTGTTCCGATTTTAGCACCTGTGTTGGAAAGCCTAAAACAGTTGGGACGATATACCGACGCTGAGATTACGGCGGCGGTCATTTCGGCCATGTTTACGGTGTTCATCAAATCCCAGAGCCCGGCGGACGGACGGCCTTTTGGTGAAATGATTCCTGCATCGGAGCTGATAGACACACAGGATCAAACCAGCATTGAGCTGGGCCCTGGCGCCATTATTGATCTGAACCCCGGAGAGGAACCGGTTTTTGCAGACCCGAAACACCCGACGGCAGGATATGACACCTTCACGAATGCCATGATCAAGCTCATTGGCGCCGCACTGGAAATTCCGCCGGAAGTCATGCTCAAACAGTTCACCACAAGCTATTCGGCGGCAAGAGGCGCGCTGAATGAGTTCTGGCGTGTTTGCAGTATGCAGAGGGATTGGTTTGCAGATGATTTTTGCCAACCGATCTATGAGGAGTGGTTTGCCGAAGCTGTTGCCCGAGGGCGCATTCGCGCACCTGGATTTTTTACAGACTTGGCCCGGCGGAAAGCCTACACGGCCTGCGCATGGAATGGGCCGGCACGCACAAACCTGAACCCGGTACAGGAGGTGGAGGCGGCCATCAAGCGGGTGGATGCCTGTTTCAGCACGGCGCAGGAGGAAACAGCCCAAATGACGGGTGGAGACTATAACCGGAACGTCCGGCAGAGGGCCATGGAGGTAAAGCGCAAGCGCGAGGTAGATGAGATCACAAACCCGCCGGAGCCGAAGCCGCCCACGGCGGGGGAAGAAGGAGGACAAGGAGATGCCTGAAAGTAAAAAGTTCTGGCAGTTCCGAAATCAGGCCGACAACACTGTAGAGCTTCTGCTCTATGGAGATATCTCGCAAACGAGCTGGTGGGGCGATGAAGTGACCCCGAAACAGTTTGCTGACGAGCTGGCCGGGTTGGGAGCACTGGACAAGATCGTGGTACGAATCAACTCTGGCGGCGGCGACGTGTTCGCTGCCCAAGCAATCGGAAATCTGCTGGAACAGCACCCGGCGGATGTGTCGGCAAAGATCGACGGACTGTGTGCAAGTGCGGCAACCATTGTTGCCTGCCACTGCGGAAAGGTAATCGCAGCCAACGATAGCACCTACATGGTGCATCCTGTGCGCATTGGGGCCTATGGGTACTATGACGCCGAGGATTTGCGGAAATATATCGAAGCCCTGGCGGCCATCAAGGAAAGCATCATCGGCCTGTATGCGAAAAAGACGGGTAAAAGCAAAGAGGATGTAACCGCATGGATGGATGCCACGAGCTGGTGGACGGCCGCACAAGCCAAAGAAAACGGCTTTGTTGACGAATTGGTAGACGACGAAAGCGTTGTGGCAGAGAACCGCGGCGGTCTGCTGTTTATCAATAGCGTCAACACCGGAGTGCCTTTCGATAAGGCCCCCAACTTTGTACAGAGCGCCAAGGCAGCAACCGCCGCCGAAGGCTTTGTAAATAAAAATTGCCAGAAGGAGGACAACAACATGGCAGTCGAAATCAAAACCGTGAACGATCTGCGCGGGGCTTACCCTGCCCTGGTCAACGAAATCGAGGAGGCGGCGGCGCAGAATGCTCGGAACGAGGAGCGCCAGCGCATCCAGGACATTGAGGAAATGAGCCTGCCCGGCAGCGAGGACATGACCAACGAGGCGAAGTTTGTCAAGCCCATGAGCGCGGCGGATTTCGCCAAGGCGGTGGTCAAAAATGCCAAGAAGCAGGGCGACAAGTTTCTGAATGACATCAAGAAGGATGCCGACGGCAGCGGCATGAATGGCGTTAAAAACGACGCCGGTACTGCTGGCGGCCAGAAGGATGACGAGTTCATGAACGCGATCAAGGAACTGGGCACCAAGGCCAAGAAGTAAGAGGAGGGAAACATCATGAGTATGGATTTGGCAAGAAAAGATTTTGCTTTCACGCCGGAATACCTGATTGCCGATAATTCGGAAATCAATACCGCTGTGAAGGTGGCGTCTGTTGCTGTGCAGCGCGGCGAAGTGGTTGTGCTGGATGGGGATGGCAAGCTGGCAAAAATCACTGTGGGCGGCGAGGACCCCTATACCGTTACCACCACCGGCCTGTACGGCATCGTGGCCGATGATGCCGACGCCGAAGAAGAGGCTGTTGTATACCTGACCGGCGCGTTCTTCGGCGATGCGCTGATTCTGCCCGAGCACGCCACTGTTGCCGACGTGGAAGTGCCTCTGCGCGAGCTGGGCATCTTCGTGAAATAAGAGGAGGAACGACGATTATGGCGAATGAAGTGAATATCTATACCCCGCGATACCTCGCTGAGGTTGTGCGGCAGGCACCGGTTGTGCACACTTTCTTCCGGGACACCTTTTTCAGCAATGTGAAAATCTCTCCCGCGAAGAGCGTGGACATTGACATCAAGAAGGGTGGCCGTGAAATGGCGGCTTTCGTCCACCCTCGCGTTGGTGGCACCGCCATGCGCGGCAAGGGTTACCAGACCAAGAGCTACACCCCGCCTCTGATCAACCCCTACATCCCCAGTACCGCCGACAACCTGATGAACCGCATGCCCGGCGAAGATCTGTACAGTGGCCGCACCCCTGCGCAGCGGGCAGCCGAACAGCTCATGGAGGAGTACAACACCCTGAACGATGCGACCACCCGCCGCGAAGAGTGGATGGCGGTTCAGGCGATTGTGACCGGCCAGATTCCTATTGTAGGCCAGGGCGTGAACGAGGTGATCGACTTCGGCTTCACCAACAAGAAAAAGCTGGAAGGCACCGCAAGATGGGGTCAGAGCGCCGCCAATCCGCTGAAAGACCTGGACGATTGGGTGGACGATGTTCTGACCAACGGCTTCACCAACGTGGATATGGTGATCATGGGCAAGACCGCACTCGACCTGTTCCTGTCTGATACCAAGGTTCAGAAGATGCTGGATATCCGCCGCATCGAAATGGGCCTTGTCCATCCCCGCGACCTGCCGAACGGCGTGCGCTACATCGGTCATCTGAACAAGCCGAATGTGGATATCTACGAGTACAAGGAAGTTTATCTGGACGACTGGACCGACCCGGACGAGCCGGAAACCAAGCCGCTGATCCCCAACAATGCCGTTGTGCTGATTTCCTCCACCGCAAACTACATGATGGCATACGGCCTTTGCACCTACATCGACGACGCAAGCCAGCAGTGGGTTTCTGCCGAAACCTCCCGCCTGCTGCGCAGCTATGTGGAACATCATCCCGACCGGAGGATGGTGGAACTTCAGGCGCACCCCCTGCCCATTCCCGACAAGGCCGATTCCTGGCTGGTCGCCACCGTCTGCGACTAATAGCACAACACCCCGCCCCATTCAATGGGGCCGGGGTATTTTTGTGTAATGGAGGACGGAACAATGGCACTGTTTGAAATTGAGCAAGAAGTTGGGGTGCCTGACAACAAACCCGAAAAGAGAACGTTCAAGGACTTCGCAGCGGCGGATATCTGCCTTGCGTTTTTTAATTCGGACGAACACGCAGAGTATCACACGGTCGATGGGAAAAAAGCCCTCGTGATCGTAGAAGATCAAGAACTCCGGGAACATTCGGCACACTGGGAGGCTGGTGCAAAACAGAATTTTGATACCGGCCTTTACACGGCGTACACCGTGCTGTACATCAAGGTGTGCGATTATGGCCCGAAGCCGAAAGTCGGAAAGCACCTGACAATGGATGCCGGAACGGACCACCAGCGCACCTACACAATCCAGACATGCCAAGAGGAAAGCGGTGTTTACCGCATGACTATGGCGAGGACGCGGCAATGAGCAATGTGACTTATGATGCTGGAAATCTCACCATCACACTGGAAGGACTGGACACAGTTGAACAGGCGCTGGGGGATTTGAAAAAAAAGACCCCGGCGGCTGCCAAGGTGGCCATCAATGCAACGGCCAGAGAAGCCCGCAAGCTGATGGTGGCGCAGGCTAAGGCCAGATATGCGGTCAATGCCGCCGGCCGGAAACACCTGAAAGACCTGGTGCAACGGAAGAAGGCGACCAATGCGAGCCTGAGCGCAGAGCTGCATATTGCAAGCATGAGAAATGATCTGGGGTACTTCCAGAGCAGCCCCACCAAGGCATACACAGGCGTTGACGTTTTTCGCAGCGCGCCGAGTGTAGTCAAGGGCCGCGTATTGAAATCGTCCTCTATGGCGCCCCTTACCGGTGCTGGGAGTATGAGCAAGGGCTTCCTGGTCAAATTTGCCAGTGGTCATGTTGGCATGGTGCAACGCCATATAGGGTCAAGCTCACACAACACGGTCACGGCCCGCGGAAAACCCAGATGGAGAAACAAAGCGGGCAAGGTCGAAAAGCTGGTCACAATGGGGAGCCCCAGTGCCACAGCGATGCACAACACGATTTGGCCGGAGGTTGAGCCCAATGTAGAAGAATATCTGCACAACAGGCTGAACGAACAGGTCCAGAAGGTGTTGGCGAGAGCGGGGAAGGTGTAAACCATGAAAGACTATATGAGCGCAGTGGAAAGCGCAGGCATTGGACGCACACCTCAACTTTGCCAAGATGCCATGATCGAAATGCTGGAAGAACTTTTCGACGGGAAGTTTTTCAGCGGTCAGGCCAGCAGAAAAAAGCTGAAAATCTTTAAGCAGGATTTGCCGGTCCCGCAGGAAAATGATTCTGACGCTGACACCGATGCCGCCGCGGCACCCTATATCGTGGTACGCATGAGCGACGGCGTGGTAAAGGACGATGACGCTCCACAGGAAATCAATTTCAGCCTGATCATTTGCGCATACGACACGGGCTTACAGCGTGACGGATGGCAGGATGTGGCGAACATCAAAGAGGACATTGTACAGCGTGCTTGCACGATGCCCTATTTTGGTGGCGCATTTACGATTCTCAAACCCATCACATGGGCGTTTCAGGAAGATGATACCCACCCGTACTACTTCGGCGCGGTGAATATGATCTGCACTGCACCGGCGTTGACACAAGACACGGCATTGAAGGAGTTGCTATGACGAAAAAAGAAGAAAGACCCGGCGGCCTGGATGCGGAGAACATCACGGAGGCCACCGTCGAGAACCCGCCCGCCGTAAAAAAGGCGAGCAAAAAAGAGAAGAAAGGCGCGTGCGTCTACTGCGGGCCCAACATCCGCAATGTGACCAAACAGTTCACGGTTTATGCGGAAGGCAAGATTCCTGACGCACTCGCGCTTTTCATCAAAGAACATCCTGAAACCAAAAACCTGCTTGTGCCCATCGAACGGTTTGCGGAAATCCGCAAACGGCTGCAAACCGTTGGAACGGCAGAAGCGATTTTGTACAACAAAATTCGTTCTGAACTGTAAGGAGGAAACGAAGAATGGCAGACTACAAGCATGGTGTTTACACCAGCGAACAGGCGACCTCTATGACTGCACCTCTTTCCGGCACGGCCGGTTTGCAGGTTGTTATCGGAACGGCCCCCATCAATATGCTGGAAAATCCGGCAGCAGCGGTCAACACGCCGATTCTGGTAAATAACTACAAGGAGGCTGTGGCAGCCGTCGGCTACAGCGACGACTTTGCCTCCTACACACTGTGCGAGAGCATCAGCGCGGCATTCAGCGTGGTGGGTACCGGACCGCTGGTACTGATCAACGTACTTGACCCCGCAAAGCACACTGGCGACATTGAGGAAACCACTGTCCAGGTCAACGGCGGCGTTGGCATCCTGGATGTTCCTGGTGTGCTGCCGGACAGACTGACCGTGAAGGCTGACGGCGTAACTGAGCTGACCCGCGGGGAAGATTATACCACCATGTTCAACAATGATGGCAGCCTCAACATTGTGCCCATCGCCGGCGGCAAGGGGGCGTCCGCCACCAGCCTCACCGTTACCGGCAAAAAGATTGACCCCTCCAAGGTGACTGCGGCCGACATCGTGGGCAGCGTTGATGCGGGCACTGGTGCGGAAACCGGAATGGAAGTCATCCGGCAGATTTACCCCAAACTGTCTATGACGCCGGGAATCCTGCTGGCACCGCGCTATAGCATGGATGCTACCGTTTCGGCTGCCTTGCAAGCGAAAACGAAGGATATCAACGGCGTTTTCAAATGCGTTTGCGTGGTGGACATCGACAGCACCGAGGAGGGCGCTACCAAGTACACGGACGTGAAGGCGCATAAGGAAACCCAGGCTGTGAGCGATGCCAATGCTTACGCCGTATGGCCCTGCGCCAAGGTCGGAGAAGTAGTTTACTGCGGCTCTACTCTGGCGGCTGCGCTTACCGCATACACGGACGCGGCCAACGGCGATACGCCCAACGTGAGCCCGTCCAACAAGACCCTGGCGATTTCCACCGCTTGCCTTGCTGACGGCACGGATGTCGTACTGGACCAGGAGCAGGCCAATACGATCAACAGCTTTGGCGTTGCCACTTTCCTGAACATGAACGGCTTCCGGCTGTGGGGTAACAACACCGCAGCTTATCCCGGCACCACTGACCCGAAGGACCGCTGGTTCAGCGTCCGCCGGTTCCTGTCCTGGGCAGCCAACAGCTTCATCCTGACCTACTTCTCCCGCGTGGACAGCCCCGCGAATAAGCGGCTGATCGAAGCCATCGTGGACAGCGAGAACGTGCGCGGCAATGGGTTCGTGGCACGGGATGTGTGCGCCCGCTACGAAATTACCTTCGACGAGAGCGAAAACACCACCGCGGACCTGCTGGACGGGAAGATCACCTTCCATCAGTACATCACCCCTTACACCCCCGCGGAGAACATCGAGGACGTGATCGAGTTTGACCCGACTGCGCTCTCTACCGCGCTGGCGTAAGGCGGACGATAGAAAGGAGAAAATGCCATGATCAGCAACAACTATATCCCTGAGAAGATCAATGACGCCAATGTCTATCTTGATGGCAGCCGGATGATCGGCACCGGCGCCAGCGCAGACCTCCCGGAGCTGAACATGAAAACCAGCACCGTTGAGGGTTTCGGCGTCGGCGGCGAAATTGATTCGCCCACCATCGGCCAGTGGGAAAGCATAGAGCAGGAAATCCAGTTCAACACTCTGTACTCCTCCGCTGCCGATATGCTGAGCCCGCTGTCCAACGTCAATTTGACCTTCCGCGCCGCCCAGCAGGTTTACGACAAAACCGGCGGTTACGATTTCAAGGGCCTGCGCGTGGTCGAGATGGGGCGCGTTAAAAAGTTCAAGCCCGGCAAGATCGAGAAGGGCGAGAGCATGGAAGCCACCGTCACCCTGGAACTCACCTACATTATGATCGAAGTGGACGGCGAGCAGCTTGTGGAAATCGACAAGCTGAACAACGTCTACAAGGTGCGCGGGCAGGATATGCTTGCCAAAGTGCGCGGCCTGATCTGAACCAAATACCCGCCTCCAAAACAATGGGGGCGGGTATCCTTTTATTCCTGAAACACTGCCACACCGAAAGGAGAAAATACACATGGCGAACAAAACTGTTGACGAAAAAAACATCACGGCGCCCGAGGTGGCCGTTGAAAATAAAACCGAAAACGCGGACAAGCGGCTTGTCGTTGAGTTGCCCAGACCTTACACCTTCGAGGGCGAGGAACACAATGAAATCGACCTGAGCGGCCTGGATGCGCTGACCGTTCAGGATGCCATCAAAATCCAGCACGATCTGTTTATGGAACGAGATGTTGCGGCCGCGGTGCTGTGTGAAACCACGACCTCCTTTGCTTGCAGCATTGCCGCAAAGGCGAGCGGGCAGCCGGTGGAGTTCTTCAAGCTGATGCCTCGCTGGGGCGTCAAACGGGTGGTTTCCGCCGTGCGCGCGTACCTGAATGTTGATGCCGACACCGAAAACCATGTGATGCGCCTGAAAAAAGCGCAGAATTTCGAGGGCAAAAGCTATCAGGAAATCGACCTGTCCGGCATTGCTGACCTGAACAGCATGAACGAGAGCGAAGCAGAGAACCGTCTGGCGCGAGAGGGGTTTGTGGTGACCGAGAACTCGGGCAACTATCTTTACGCCTGCGTGATCGCCTCCATGGCGACGGGCCTTCCCGAAAAGTTCTTCACCGGCTTGCCGCTGTATGAAGTTCTGAAACTGAAAAATGCGGTAAATGACCCGCATTTTTTCGAGTAAAGGGAGGAGCAAAAGCCCTCCGCAAAAAGGCGATTCAACTGTCACAGCTTACCAAAACCGGGATTGACTTCTATTTGAAACTGCCAATCCGGGCTTTTGTTGAACTCAATAACGAGGTGGCAGAAGAATGGCGAACAAAACGCTAGAACTGAGTATCAAAATCGCCGGCAAGATGGACAAGAGCCTGACGGCCGCGATAGACAGCAGCCAAAGCAAGCTCGGCAGTTTGACCAAAAGCATAAGCAATATTGGCACAATCGGCCTGGCCGCCATGGGCACGCTTGCAACGGGCACACTCGCCACCATTGCGGCTTGCACCAAAGAAGCTGCAAAGTTTGAAAACTACATGTCGGATGTCGTCAAGGTAGTAGACGGCATGGCCGATGAAACCGGTAAGGCCAGCCAAAAGCTGGCCGACAACGGGAAAACCTTTGCAGAAAACTATGCGGCAATGGAAGAGCGGCTTAAAGATTTGAGCACGCAAATTCCATACACCTTTGAGGACCTGACCCGCCTTGCGGCGGCAGCCGGCCAATCCGGCAAGTCCTTTGAAGATCTGATGGAAACCGACTTCCTGCGGGACATTGCCATGTGGGGCACCGCGATGGATATTTCCGCAGATCAGGCCGGCGACTGGGGTGCAAAGTGGGAACAGGCGTTCCAGATGAACCATGAACAGATCATGGAAGTTGCCGACGTTATCAACTACCTGGGCAACAACTACGCCACCACGGCCGCAGAAATTGCGCAGAGTGTGAATGATGCTGCATCCATGGGCCAGCTGGCCGGCGTGGATGTGAAGGCCACGGCGGCCATTGCGGCCAGTATGCAGGCCATGGGCGTGAGCACGGACCGCGTGGGAACCAGCATCAAGCGAATTTATACCAACATCACAAAAGGCAGCACAGCCACAGCGGCACAAGCCGAAGCGTTTGAGCGACTGGGATTTACCGCCACGGGCGTTGCAGAAGCAATGCAAACTGATGGCGTAGGAACCTTGCTGGATGTTTTCGATGCCGTGAACAACCTCCCGGATGCAGAAAAACTTTCCACACTGAATGCTCTTTTCGGACAGTGGGCCATTGAAGGCGGCGCCAAGGTTACGCAAAACCTTACGCTGTTGACGGGTATGCTGGAAGAAATCTCTGACCCGAATCTTTGGACCGGGAGCATGGAGAAAGAGTTTATCATCAAGGCGACTACGCCCGAAGCAATCGAAACGATGTTGAGCAATACAAGGCTTGCTCTGATGGACGACATCGGAACCGCGTTCCTGCCTGCATACAAAGAGTTCGGGTTGTCCATGATCGACTTCCTGAAAAATGTTAGGGCCAATATGCCGGAGCTTGAACAGCTTGCAAATACGCTGGGGGCACTGGCGAGCAACTGGGTTAAGGATTTCGGGAATGCTCTGGACGAGGCGCTGCCACATATTCAACGCGGGCTCGACTATTTGTTGAATAATGGCGACCAGGTTGCAAAGATCGTCGGCGGCCTGGCCGCGGCCTTTGCGGCCATGAAGTTCGCACCGGTGATCGAGGGACTGTTTGGCGGTGTAGGTTCGCTGCTGTTCGGTGGAACTGCTGCTGCCGGCGGAAAAAAGAGCGGCGGCTTACTAGGCGGAATCGCAGGACTTTACACCGGCGGACAAAAAGCGGCGAGCATTGCAAAAACCCAGGGCGGCGCTGTATGGAATGCTGCGAAAATGGGAGCGATGGAATACGCTGCGAATGGTCAAAACAGCATTCAGGGCGGCGCCGTTGGAATTGCAGCGGCTATGCAGAACCTTGGAGGTTTGTTCAGCGGGAAAAAGAAAACGGCACAGGCTGCTGCGAATAGCGTGTTTTCCACAGTGCGCACCGGAGCAAACAGTGGAACAACGGTGCTCGGAATGGCTAAGTCCGGGATAGCAAATAGCGCGGTAGGGCAGTATTTCGGAGGCATCCGTACAGCCGCAAAGGGGGTTGCCAACACTGCGATTGGAGGAGGAATCCTCAATGGAGTGAAAGCCACCGGCGGCGTGAGCAAGGAAATCCTTGCCGGAATTGCAGGCCCGGAGGGGCTGGGGCTCACTACCCTTGCAAACGGCGCTCTGGGGTTTGCGAGAAGTGGAGCTGGCGCACTGACCAACCGGGCGGGAAATGCGGCGACCATCATCGCCAACAGTGGCGTAGGACGCACAGCGGGCGGTCTGGCTACCGCTGCCGGTGGAATCGCCGGAAAGGTGGCCGGGGTAGGGTCTGGTGTGTTAGGTGCACTTGGCAGTTTCGCCAGTGCAGGAACCGGGCTTCTTGGAAGTGTATGGGGACCCGTGGCTGGTGGCTTTGCCAGCCTCTTTGCTGGCGCTGCACCGGTCATTGCGGCAATCTCCGGTATCATTGCCGTGGTCAGCATTCTGGGCGATCACCTGGAAGATATCCGCACAATCGTCGGAAATGTGTTCGGAGATACCGGCCTTGCAGTTTTCGATGGATTCATCGGCAAGCTGCAAATGGTTGGGGATTTCGTGACGGGGCTGTTTGCGGATGGGGGCGTTGCAAGCGCCTTGGCACCGGTACAAAATGCTATTACGAATATGTTTGGCGCAGATGCGGGCGCAGCTTTCGGCGGATTAACGACGGTGCTGCAATCCGTTATGGGGGTGGTCGAACAGATCGTGACCTTCTCAACCGGGACCGTCAAGCCCATTATCCAGAATGTGTTCAGCTTTATCACTGAAACGGTGATGCCGGTCATTCTGCAAACCTTTACCGCTGCTGCGCCAACGATTGCGGCCATTATTTCCAATATTGGCACAGCGGTCATGACCGGAATGCAGATCATTGGCAGCGCCATTCGGACCGTGATGCCCATTGTTCAGGGCGTTATATCCGCCATAATGACGGTGGGCAGCGTTGCCATTCCTGCGGTGCTGGCTGGATTCCAAGTGTTCAGCGAAGGAATCAACTCCATAATGACTTCTATCCAAGGCATTTTCCAGGGCTTGATCACGTTTATTACCGGAGTGTTTACTGGTAACTGGTCGGCTGCCTGGGAGGGAGTAAAACAGATTTTTGGAAATGCTTTTGCGGCACTGGTTGACCTATGCAAAACACCGATCAATGCAGTTATCGCCCTGATCAACAAAGCGGTCGATGGAATTAACAGCTTGTTTGGTGGAGGAATTACGATTCCAGACTGGGTGCCGGAGGCGTTCGGCGGAGGAAAAACCTTCTCGTTGAGTTTGCCGCATCTGCCCATGCTTGCGAACGGTGGATTCACCAACGGCACCAGCATCGCGGGTGAAGCGGGGACCGAGGCGGTTATCTCGTTCCGCAGTGGTGTGCGCAACAGCAATATTGCCACATGGATGCAAGCGGGCCAAATGCTCGGAGTTTCCGCGCGGCAGGCGATTGCAGCGGCCGGCAGCGGCAGCTTTGCAGAGCTGAAAGCTCTTGCGGGAACAAACGAGGTTGAGCTAAAGGAAATTGGCGGCGGAGATAAAGGCAATAACCCTGATGCGGGCGATGGCAATAATGCGCCCGGGCAATTTGTTTTTGCCCCTCAGATCACCGTGCAGGGTAATGCGGACCGCGCCATGATGGAAAGCGTAATGGCTGACATGAAGCAGCAGTTTGAAGCCTGGTATGAACAGATGCAGCGCCGCCGCGTGCGGACTGCTTATTGAGGTGCTGAAAATGGCATATACGACCAAAAGTGGCGATACATGGGACACCATCGCCAAAGAGGTTTACGGAAGTGAATACCACGCCGATGTATTGATGGCGGCCAATCCTCAGCAGATCAACACATTTTCCTTCGGCGCCGGGGTGGTACTTACCACCCCGGATTTGGAGGAGGAGCGTAACGGGTTACTGCCCCCGTGGAAATTCGAGGCGAACTATGAATAACGGCAGACGGGTAGAACTCCAAGTCACTTACGACAATTCGCCGTTTGGGGGAGCGGTAGGCGCAGACATCGAGAGCCTGACCTATGTTGACAATGCCGCGGACAATAGCGACAGCATCGACATTACCCTGGATGCACACGACGAAAAATGGCTGAACGGCTGGATGCCGGAGAAGGGGGCGACCCTTCGGCCGCGTATTATCGGGCACGATTGGAACGGGCCTGGTGATAGCCATGTTATGGAGTGCGGCCTTTTTGTGGTGGATGATATATCTCTGCAAGGGGCCAGCCCCATGACGTTGCAGATCGGCGGTGTAAGCAAGCCGAGCGACACCAATTTCAGCGAGCTGGAAAGGGAGGTTGTTTGGAAGAACACCTCTATCAAAAGAATTGGAGAAACGATTGCTGCCCGGTACGGCCTGGGCTTTTCCTACGATGCGGACGACTACGACATCGAGTGCGACGAGCAGGACGGAACAGACAGCAGCTACTACAACCAGTTGTGCAAAAACTACGGCCTCACCCTGAAAGTCTACGCCATGCGGCTTTGGGTATATGACCGTGAACGCTACAAGAGCAAACGGGCGGTGCAGGACTTTGACCGCACCAACATCGTGCCCGGGAGCCTGAGCTACAATACGACCCTTTCCGGCACCTTCACGGGCGGGTATTTCAACTACACCGACCCGGACAAGGACATTGATATTGTGTGCAGCGTGGGCGGCGGCACCCACACCAAAAGCGTGAACCGCAGGGCTACCAGCGTGTACGATGCCAGCGTTCAACTGTGCGCAGAAATCAACAACGCGAACCACGGCACCATCAAGCTGAAATTCTCAGTAATGGGAAATTTCATTGTTGCTGCCGGAAACAATGTGCGGCTTACCGGATATGGGCAGGGGCTCACCGGTGGAATCAATGGCAAATATTTTGTTGACAAGGTGACGCACAAATACTCCAAGAAGAGCGGGTTCACCACCGACTTTGAATGCAGCGGCATTCGGGACCCGTTCCATTATTGGGATGTTGGCGGCACCATCGAATACCACCAGAGCGAAGAAGGCAGCACGGAAAACTACGACAGCACCTATGCGACCACCAGCCCGGCGGCCAACGCTGCCAGTGCGGCGGCCGGGGCTACGGCCGGGGCGGCTGTACAGCTGACCAATGCGCCTTTCTATTACACCAGCGTGGCGGCGTCGCCAAGCTGCTACAAGAGCGGCACGTTCTATTTCTACGATGGAATCCTGGTAAACGGGAGATATCGTATCACGAATACGGCAGCCCGCTGCGGCAAATTGCCTGTGGGGCAAAATGTCACCGGATGGGTGCCGGCAAGCTACTGCAACGGCGGCGGCATAACCACCAACTAGGCAGGTGATACAATGGCAAGCACAAATCGCACCGGGCGGGTAAGCTCTATTGATTACGCTGCCGGAACATACGAAGTGACCTATTTCGACCGCGGGCAGAGCGTGACCAGGAAAATCAATGCGATGTCCAATGGCGAATACAAGATGCCCAACATCGGCCAGATCGTCAGCGTGAGCCACAATTCCAACGGCACTGCCGCTGGCACTACCACCGGCACCGTCTGGAACGCCACCAATAAACCGGCGGAAGGATATAAGGGGTTGTACCGCAGGGAATACGGCAGCCGTCAAGGCAAGGCGTATGACCGGTACGACGAGAACACGGGCGTTTACACGCAGTTCGTTGACAAGCGCACCGGGCGAAACTGCAACGGCGAGATTTACGACGAGGCAAAGGGCCCGGCTTCTCTGGTTGCGGGAGGGCAAGTCCAGATAAAGAGCAGCGGTGCGAGTGTAAGCGTCCAGGCCGAGGCTGGTGTGGGCGTTGTTGCTGGAACGACTGTGAGCCTGGAAGCGGGCTCGTACATGAGCCTGGAAGCATCCAGCACCATGAGTATCTCAGCGGGCGGTGGGTTCAAAATGGACATCACCGGCGATTCGGAGGAGAAACGCGAGGGTGACTGCAAGGCAGAATACAAAGGCGATATCGAGGTTTCGGTTGAGGGCGATATCAAGGAAACTGTGGAGGGCAATGTTGAAAAGACGCTCACCGGCGATCTGACTGCAATCATCGAGGGCATGGTGACAAAAACAGTGACCGGAGATGTTACGCTCAATATCAATGGGGCGACCATTACCATCAGCACTGCCGGGGATATCACCATATCCAGCCCGACCAAGATTGAAATGCAGGCGCCCAACCTGAACATGGAAGGCGCTGCTGGCGATGTGAAAATTCAAAGCATCAGCCTGCTACAGCATAAGCACGTCTGCGCAGCCCCCGGAGAGAAAAGCGGCATAGCGGAAACCTAAAGGAGGAAGTATGGCTGTAGGAACTTTTATGGGCATGGTGTTTACCGTGAGCCAACAGAAATTGCTTACACCCAGCAATTTCAAAGGGAGCACCGGCAGCGATTGGGCAACGCATGATGTCGTCGGCGGTAAATCGCGCAGCGAGTGGACCGGCCCAAAACTGAAAAGCTACTCCTTCGACCTGCTTTTACGGGCGCAGGACGGGGTGCCGCCGCGTACCACGCTGAGTGTTTTACAGCAACGAGCTGAAAGCTGCGCCACGGATTATTTCATCATTGGCGGCCGCCCTTTGTCGTCGTTCCCATTCAAGATCACGGACATAAGTGAGGAATGGGGAGCGGTGCTTGCGGGAGGCGAGATGATCGAGTGCAAGGTCAGTCTGACCGTAGAGGAATATCTGTAGGAGGTTCGCCATGGTTTTGATGGATGAAGCGACAATCGAAATTGAAGCCGGCGGCGCCGATGATACTGTAGAGGAAGAGGTTTACCGGAATTTGCAAATCCTTTATGGAACGCACACCGGGGAACAGGCGTTAGACCGGGAGTTTGGGATTGATGCGAACATTACCGACTATCCTCAAATGAGCGCCCAGGCGCTCCTTGCTGCGGAAATAGTCAGCAAGACGCAGAAATACGAACCCCGCGCCCAGGTCGTCCGTGTTGAGTGGATGGCAAGCAAGGTCGTGGAAGGAAACATGGTGCCGAAGGTGGTGATCAAGATTGTCTAATATCAGCGAATTGGCAAGTGTGCCCGATATCAGCTTTATTGGGTACATGACGCTGCAAGAAACGGAAGAGCAGCTGCGCGCCGAGTATACCCGCATTTACCGCGAGCAAACCGGGAAAGAGCTGACCATGGGGGATGCAGACCCGAAGAATCTGCTGATCAAGGCGTTTGCACTGATCGAATACCAAACCATGCAGTATGTCGATGCGAAGGGACGCGCAGAACTTTTGAAAACCAGCACGGGGGAATCCCTTGATGCGCTGGTCGCCCTCCTTGGCTTGACCCGGCAGGCCGCTCAAAGGGCCACGGCAAAAGAGCGATTTTCCCTCGCTGAGGCACGAAAAGAAACTGTGGCCGTCCCGGCGGGCACCCGCGTGAAAACACAGGGGGGCAGGTATTTTAACACCCTGAGCTATACCGAAATACCGCCCGGCGACCTGTATGTTGAAACTATGATTCAGGCCGAGGAAGGCGGAACCGAAAGCGACGGAATCCAGATCGGGGAAATCAATGTGTTGGTTGACCCTATCCCGTACATTGCCGCAGTCGAAAATGTATCAGAAAGCACCGGCGGCCTCGACACCGAAAGCGACGACAGCCTGACAGAACGTGCATTCCTGGCCCCGAGCCGATTCAGTTGTGCCGGCCCGCGTGATGCCTATGAGTATTATGTGCGCGCCTGGCGCAGTGATGTGGGAGATGTGCAGATCGTCAGCCCGGAACCTTGCACCATTGCAATTTACTTTGTCATGGAGGATGGACGGCTACCCAATGAACCGGAACGCGAATCCCTGAAAGAATATATCAGCGGTGAAACCCTTCGGCCGCTGTGCGACAAGGTGGTTTGCGTGGAGCCGGCCGAGGTCGAGTATCGAATCGAGCTGACCTATTGGATTGGAGAAAGCGATCAAAAAAGCGCGGGCTCCATACAGGAAAGGGTCAACGCTGCGGTCCAGGGGTATCAGGAGTGGCAGCGACATCTTGGACGTGACATCAACCCCACGGAACTGATTGCAAAAATCAGGGAAGCGGGCGCAAAACGGGTAAAGCTGATCGCCCCGGCGGATGCAACGGTGGAGAAAACAGAGCTGCCTAAGTGCACGGAGGCGGAAGTAACCTATGGAGGGCTCGAAGATGATTAAAAGCCTGCCGGATGCCCGCGTCGTGGACGTGCTCCCCCGCGTTGTTGCCGGACAGGATTGGGTTGCCGCACTGTCCGATGCGGTGAATCTGATACACCGCAGAACCATGCAGTATGTGGACGGCAGCCAAATATACACCGATATCGGTAACGCCAGAGAAGAAGTGCTTGACGCGCTGGCAATAAACTGGAAGATCGACTGGTATGATACGGACTACGCAATCGAACAAAAGCGCCGTATCATACAAACTGCACTGACAGTACGCCGATTGATGGGCACTGTGCACGCGGTTAAGTTGCAGATTGATGCGATCTTTCCGGGAACCGAACTGGAAGAATGGTTCAACTACGATGGCGAACCAGGCACTTTTCGGCTTTACCTGAATGTGACGGAAACCACACCGTCAAACCCGGCAAAAATCTACAGTGCAAACGAGATCGAACGGCGGCTGATCACGGCAAAGCGGTGGAGTGCACACCTCGAAAGCATGAGTTACATGATCAAGCGAGGAATCGCCATCGGAGCGGGCGCAGAGGCATGGGCAATAAAGCCGCCTGTCTGCGGGACGATCTATTGCGGTACTTACTGGATGCCCTCCACACTGGGAAGAACTGAAAGCCACTCCATTGTAGTGGCGCCGAAGGCCGAGGGCTTCGCCGTGCAACCGAAGTTTGCGGGAACATTGCCGGTGCCGTCTACGGTTGGCTATTCCGTATGCGGGAAAATGGTCTGCGCAGGTGTATCGGACGCATTCGTAGGAAACCCGGAATTTGCCGGGACCCTGCCGGGGGACAGGGAGAAGATGCAAAACCCGAACCTTATGTACCAAGGGACAAAGGGGTATTCGGTAAATGCAAAAATCCTCAGCGGGCAGGAATCCGCTGCGGATGGTGTATTCGTTGCGCCGCCTCAAAGCGGGAACGACCGCTGCGGGACGTTGCCATAAAGAAGAAAGGAGGGAAATCTGCATGGCGTTTTTTACCGAAAATTTTCTGAAAGCGCGCCGTGAAGAATTGCTGAGGAGCGTTGACCGGTTTCAATACCAGCTCAATAACGGGACTTGGCGTGACGGAACGGTGAACAGCAAACAGATCGTTGGCACGGATGTGCTCGTGTTCGTGAATGTGCCCAGTTCTGGTGCCGCTGACGTGATCACGGGCGTGCGTGTGTACGATCAGTACGGCGCACTGGCAGGACAGCAGTCGATTAGTTTGAGCCGAACCAGCCTGAACACCGCACTGCTACGGTTCACTTTCCCGCTTATTGAAGCGGACGCTAACTGAGTAAGGAGGATAACCCGTGGCATACAAACGGACCTATTGGGTTGATCATGTAACAGATCAGCATGGAGCTGTAATCCAGCAAGGAACCTTGATGGACCAGGCACATTTCAACAACATGGAGCTTGGCATCAGTGACGTTGGCCTTGCCGTCGCTATCTTTCAGTTCCAAAAGATTCAGGACAACTACAACCAGGCGGTCGAACTCCACGAAGTCACACTGGAAATGGCCGCCGGCCAGAAATGGCCGTTCAACAACCAGCCTACGACCGTGGCGCTGAAACAGATGCGCGAGAGCATCAATTACAGCGTGGACGTTGCTGTACTGGACTATTCCGGTGGGCGCCTGGGGCACATCCAGATCACAGACCGCGCAAGGAATGGTTTCAAAATCGTACATGACGGCAGCGCGACTACCGTTAAAGTTCAGATTCGGGTATCGGGCGGCATGACTGACCCGATGCCGAAAAGCTAAGGAGGACGCCAAATGAAAATCGTCGAAATGAACGAGGGCAAGAAGATCGACTACAGCCTGACCGGCACCCGGCTGGATTTTGCGAACGGTGCACTGACCATCGACCTGGCCCGCTATCAGCAGGACGACCCTGTGACCCGGGACATCATGGTGGACAGCGAAGGTTTCCTGACCACCGGGCGCGGCTTGTACTATGCAGCGCAGGTGGAAATCCCTGCCTGCGAGTATGAGGAAACCGTCGTGCCGGTGGAAGAGGCGGAAACCATGAACGAAGATGGCGAAGGAACCATGGCTGAGGGCGTGACCCGCACCCCGCTGCCCTTGAACACGGACAACGTGACGCTGCGCCTTTTTGCCATTGACGGCATTATGGTTCGATAAAGGAGGAACAAGGAACATGGCGAATTTTGATATGGCCGAACTGGCCCTGAAAAGCGTTTGCCCCAGCAATGCGATGAAGTACGACGACAGAGAAATGCCCAGCGTGATGGTGTACATTCCCAAGTTCCGCCTGTGTGATGTGCTGTCCACCGAGGACACCAGCGTGCATCCCGCTTTTCGCGTCAACGGCGAGGAGATCGACGGTTTCTGGGTAGGCAAGTACCAGACGATTCACCACAACGGCCGCGCATACAGCCTGCCCGGGGAGGACCCGGCAAACTATGTGACGCTGGATACCGTAGTGAACTACAATCGCGCGAAGGGCGATAAGTTCCACGAGATCACCAACGCCGAGTGGGCTGCCATTGCTCTGTGGTGTCACAAGAACGGCACTGAGCCCAAAGGCAACAACAACTACGGCAAGGATGCCAGCGAGACCCTGTACCGCGCAATTCCGACATCTACGGACAGCGGAAAGACTGCTCGCGTTGCAACCGGCACCGGCCCTGTGACTTGGAGCCACGACGGCACCGTGGAAGGCATCTGGGACCTGAACGGCAATGTGTGGGAGTGGTGTACCGGCCTGCGCCTGGTCAACGGCGAAGTGCAGATCATCAAGGACAACGATGCTTCCGAACCCACCTGCGACCTGTCCGCCGGCAGTGCTGCGTGGAAGGCCATCAAAGCGGACACCGGCGAGCTGGTGACCCCCGACGGTAGCGGCACCACCGCCGGCACCGTGAAGCTGGACTATGTGAGCAGCAAGTGGAAGTATGTGACCACCATCACCAGTTCCGCCGATTCCGGCCGTAGTTGTGCTTTCAAGGACATCACCTGCGATGCTGGCGTGGGCGAGGCTACCAAGCTGCTGTTGCAGGCGCTGGCCCTGCTGCCTGATACCGAACTGACCCAGGAGGGCGCGATCGACACCGCCTATGGCGGAGACAGTTTCTATGCCAACAACGCCCAGGCCGAGCGGTGCCTGGTTCGTGGCGGCTACTGGAGCGACGGGTCCAGCGCCGGGGTGTTCGGCGCGAACCTGCTCAACCCGCGGTCGGGCTCCTACAGCTACATCGGCGGCCGTTCCGCTTTGATCGAATAACTGTACACTGCGCCCCGGGGCACTGAACGCCGAGCGATAGCGAGGCGATACCCCCGACGGACGGATGGTTGCGCAAATGCGCGGGCGGGAATGGGGAATATTCAAGAGAGGGAGGCGAACCAACTTGCAGAGCGATATGCCGCCGGAGAGCAGCTATCAGCCGTTTCGGCTGAAAGAAAAGATCGGTGAGATGATGCGGTACGGCCGCCCGCTGACCAAAGGTTTCAGCAGGCGGGACCGCGATCTTGCGGATGACCTGCGGGCATCCATGCTCAAAATGTACCATCTTTCCGTGGAACTGGAAAAGAAGTATTACAGAAAGACCACGGCACAAGAACTGGACGTGGAACTGGAATGGCTTCGGAACTTGGTCAGGATGGCGGCCGATAAGGAGCTTTGCGGGGCGAAGTTTGCGCCGCCGCTCTCCACGCACCAGTATGAAACCTGGGCGAGGTACAATGCAGAAATCGGGCGCTTGCTCGGAAAATACATACAGTCGCTTTCCGGCAAGTGACGTTTTCCTGGGGACCGGGCCGTCTACGGTGCCTGATTCGTGGCGGCAACTGGAACAACGGGTCCAACGCCGGGGTGTTCAACGCGAACCTGAACAACCCGCGGTCGAACTCCAACAGCAACATCGGCGGCCGTTCCGCTTTTCGTCTGTATCGCCCGCTGTGGCGGCGGTTCTGCGCCGGACAAGAGGGTTACACCTTACGGGGTGCAATCGGCGCGCAGGCTAAAAGGGGCCCGGTTCCCTTCCCGGTTTCCGGGAAAAAATGTGTATTGCCGCGAAGGCGGAAACGTCACGCGCGGCCATGGAGAATTTATGCAGGTTATAGAAAACGCATGGGGCGAAATATGCAAGTTTGAAAAGCTGCTTGAAGCGGACAGGAATGCCAGAAAGAGTAAACGATACAGGCCCGAAGTCATGGCTTTCACCGCGCATTTGGAAGATAACCTCTTTGCCATACAAAGAGGCATGACGACCGGCGAGTATAAGTTGGGGCCGTACCGGAAGCTATGGGTTTATGTGCCCAAGAGGCGGCTGGTGATGGCTCTCGATTACCCGGACCGTATCGTGCAATGGAGCCTGTACCAGTATTTGAATCCTGTGTTCGATAAGCTGTTTATTGAGGATTCCTATGCTTGCCGCAAGGGCAAGGGTAGCCACCGGGCAGCCAAACGCCTGCAATACTGGATGCGCCAGGTGAACAGAAAGCCGGGCCCTGAATGGTATTGCCTGAAACTGGACATCTCGAAATACTTCTACCGCGTAGACCACGAAGTGCTGCTGGATATACTCGGTCGCCGGGTAAAAGACCCGGAAATGATGGAGTTCATCAAAGGGGTAGTAAACAGCAGGGCGGAACCTTTTGGGCTGCCGCGGGGGAAATCGCCGGAAGATACACCGGTGAATGAGTGGAGGTATGATGTAGGGATGCCCATAGGCAACTTGACATCACAGCTCTTTGCGAATATCTATCTCAACGAGTTAGACCAATACTGCAAACACCAACTGAAAATCCACTACTACATACGGTACATGGACGATGTGGTGATTTTGGCACAGGACAAGGAAACCTTGCACCGGTGGAAGGCTGAAATTGAAGCATTTCTGCACAACAGGCTCCACCTTGACTTGAACGCCAAAACAAGCATCCGCCCGCTGCACCAGGGCGTGGAGTTCGTTGGCGTCAGAATATGGGCCACACACATGAAGCTGCGCAAAAGCACGGTTCGACGCATCAAGCGGGAAACCCGGAAGATCAGCGAAAGATATGCTGCCGGAGATTTCACGCGCCAAGAATTTGACCGTCGAGTTGCCAGCATTCGCGGCCTACTGATGCACACGGAAAGTGAGAGTTTGCGCTGGCGGTTAAATGAAATCTACCGGTCGGAAATGGAAAAAGCCGGGCGGAGAAAAGCGAAGGAGGAGGCAGGCCATGAGCCATTTACAGGTGATCATGGAACTGGAATCGACGGTGGAGGTACAAGCCCGTGCAATCAAAGTCTTAGCCACGCGCCTTGCGGAGCTGGGTGACACCGAAACCGGGCGGGATGAAATTGCACGGGCTGATGAACTCTACCGCAAGGCCATCGGGGGCGATGAATTGCCGGATTGGCCTGACGGGTTATAGTCGGAGGGGAAGCGAGCATGGATGAATTTATTCAGGTGTTTGGAGAGGTGAGCCTGGGAGAAGCGGCCCTGGTGGTTTCTGCGGTCGTTTTTTTGTGGAGGCTTTACCGCATCGCCAAAAAGCGGATGATTGAACGCTTCACCGAGGAGCAGGAAAAAGAGAAACGGGTAAAGGCGGCACTGGAACAGGCGACACATTACCCGGAGTGGCGACAACAAAGCATTGATATCCGAACCGCGCTCTGTGAGTCTATCGAGAAAATCCAACAGGCCCAGGCGCTGAATGCGGACAAGCTGGAAAATGTCATGCGGCACATCTATGAAAGTGAAGCAACGACTTGCCGGTACAGGATTTTGCGATTCAATGATGAAGTCCTCCACGATCAGCACCATACGAAAGAACACTTTGACCAAATCCTCGACGATATAACCCGATACGAGAGGTACTGCGCAGATCATCCCGAGTACGAGAACAACAAGGCAGTTTTCGCAATCGCCAATATAAAGCGAGTATACCAAAAGTGTGCCGATGAAAATATTTTTTTATGAAACATGGGAGGACCGCATACGCGGCCCTCCCATTTGAGTGATGGAGGTAAAAAAGCTATGGAGCAGAAACAGTTCATCGAAAAAATCGGCGGCCTTGCCCGCGCTGACATGGAGAAGAGCGGCATCCTCGCCTCCCTGACCACCGCCCAGGCGATTTTGGAAAGCGCCTGGGGAACATCGGAGCTCGCGGTGAATGCAAACGCCCTGTTCGGAATCAAGGCGGACAGCAGGTGGGCAGGAAAGGTGTACAGCAAGGACACCAAAGAGTGCTACGACGGCGCCAATTACACTACCATCACGGCGCTTTTCCGGGCCTACGGTTCGTGGGAGGAAAGCGTGGCCGACCATTCTGCGTTCCTGCTGGCTGCCTCCCGCTATGCGGCGGTTGTCGGCGAGCGCGATTATAAAGCAGCCTGCAAGGCTATCAAGGCGGCGGGGTACGCCACGGCCCCGGACTACGCCGAAAAGCTCGTGGCGCTGATCGAAAAGTACAATCTGCACGAATACGACATCGCAGAAGGAAAGGAGCAATCCACTATGAGCGAATCTCCGCTGGTTACCTATACGAACCTCACCAAAAACAGAACCTCTCCGAGAAACCACGCCATCGACACGATCACCATCCATTGCTATGTGGGGCAGGTCACTGCAAAGCAGGGATGTGATTTCTTTGCTACCACACCCCGCGAAGTGAGCGCAAACTATGTTGTTGGCAAGGATGGTTCGATTGGCCAGTCTGTATCCGAAAAAGACAGAAGCTGGTGCTCTGGCGGCAAAGATGCAAACGGAAACCCTATTCGGGTGAATGGGATTTCTGGCTCTGACAACGATCACCGCGCCATCACGATTGAAGTTGCGAGTGACACCACTCACCCCTATGCCGTTACCGCAGCAGCGTATGCCGCACTGATTGACCTGGTGACGGACATCTGTAAGCGGAACGGAATCAAGAAGCTCCTCTGGCAGGGGAACAAATCGCTGGTGGGCCAGGTGGACAAGCAGAACATGACTGTTCACCGCTGGTTTGCGAACAAAGCCTGCCCCGGGGACTACCTGTACAACAAGCACGCCGAGATTGCCGCCGAGGTAAACAAGCGGCTGGGCAGCGCCGGCGATGATCAGGAAAACGCCGACACCAGCAATCCGCCGGACGATACCACCGCAGGCTTCCCGGCGGTTCCCTTCACCGTCAAGGTGATTGTCAGCGATCTCAACATTCGTTCTCAGCCTTCCATGAGCGGCACCATCAAGGGACAGACCGGTAAGGGTGTGTTCACCATCGTGGAGGTGCGGAACGGTTGGGGCAAGCTGAAATCCGGTGCCGGGTGGATTTACCTGGAAAACCCGGAATACTGCACCGTCAACGGCGAAACCGCCGCCCCGGCCCCCTCCGTACCGTACACCGTCAAAGTGGATGTGTCTGACCTGAACATCCGCAAGGGCCCCGGCACCAACTACGCGGTTGCCCAGGTGTGCCCCAAGGGCGTTTATACCATCATTCAGGAATCCCAGGGCCCCGGCGCGAGCGCATGGGGCAAGCTGAAATCCGGCGCGGGCTGGGTTTCTCTGGACTATGTGAAAAAGATTTAAGGAGGAAGAAACTATGATCAAGGCTATCAACTGGAAAGTCCGCATCGGGAACAAAACCTTCTGGCTGACCATTGTGCCGGCCCTGGCCCTGCTGGTGCAGGTTGTGGCGGCCGTGTTCGGTATCACCATCGACCTGACCGATACCGTGGCGAAGCTCGTTGACGTGATCAATGCGGTCTTTGCCGTGCTTGTGATCGTGGGCGTGGTCGTTGACCCCACCACCGCCGGCGTGAGCGATTCCGCGCAGGCCATGACCTACACCGCCCCGCGGGCCAAAGAAGAATAATACAACGCCCCCGGCATCGCTTCGTGCGTCGCCGGGGGCGTTTTTCTTTTATTTGACTTGCTTTCGGCTGCATGATATATTGTGGATAAACAAAAAGATCGAGCACGCCGAAACGATAACCTCAGAGGCAAAGGGTTCGCCTGGCGTTGCACTCGGGCCACCAAAAAATCCCGAATGCGACAGCGTTCGGGATTTTTCCTTTTTCTCTCTTCACTTTTCACTGTGCACTAACTTTAACTGCCTGCCCGGGATTTTTTGGAGTGAATAGGTAATAGTGAATAGTGAAGAAGTATGGTGTGCCGCAAGCGGCACGTTTTTTCGTATTCTTACCGCTATACCATTTCGATGATACATGAAGCGCCCGAATGCCAGCAGCATTCGGGCGCTTTCCGTTTCACGCTTCACTTAGGTTTAAAGCGTTCGCTTTTGCGCAATCAGCTGTGCAAACTCTTTTTCCAGCTCTTCTTTATCCGAACAGTTCGGGAGTGACAGCCGCGAAATCACTTCGGCCAGCCGCAGCTCCAGCAGAACTTTATCAATTTTCTTTTCGGATTTTGCCTCGGCCTGCTTATTCTCCCAGGCAGTAAGGTTACCATCAAAGGCGAGGAGTTTTCTGTCCTCAATCCGCAGAATCCGGGTGGCGCAGGCATCCGAAAACGCCCGATCATGGGAGACAAACAGCACGGTTCCCTCATAATCCTGTACCATTTTCTGCAGCGCCTCAATGGCGGGCATGTCCAGAAAGTTCGTGGGCTCATCCAGCAAAAGCAGGTTGGCAGGGGAACCGAACAGCTTGGCAAAGGCAAGCTTGACCCGTTCGCCGCCGCTCAGGACACCCGCTTTTTTGAACACATCCTCCCGGCGGATCAAAAGCCGTGCCAGAATGCTTCGCATGGTGCTTTCGCTCTGGACCGAGGCTTCCATCACGTTTTCCAAAACCGTTTTGTCCGGGTCCAGGGCATCCAGGCTTTGCTGGAAATATCCGATTTTTGCTTTGGGAACCAGACGGATTCCCGGTGCGCCGGAGCGGATCAATTCCATGAGGGTGGTTTTTCCTGCTCCGTTCAGCCCGATCAGGGCTGTTTTGCTCCCGTTAGGCAGTGAGAACGAGGCGTTTTTAAAAATGAGACTGTTCCCATAGCCGAAGGTGAGCTGGCTGCCGGTGACGATTTCCCGGTTGGCGGGTGGATCGGTGAGAGAAAAATCAATGTGAACCAGGGCCGCTTGCTGCGGCTTTTCTTTTACCTCCAGCTGTTCCAGACGGGATAAGATCGATTTCCGGGCGCTGTCCAGTTTTTCCATCTTTTCGCCTGCTGCTCGCTTGTGAAGACGAGCTTCCGAATTTCCCATGCGGCTGGGCGCTTTTTTCACGCTCTGGCTGGCCTGGCTCCGCTGGCGGGCCGCTTTCTCCAGCCGGACTTTTTCGCTGCGGTATTGCTGGTACTCAAATTCCTGCCGCTGGAAGGCTTCCTCCCGCTGCTTCTGATACGCGGTGAAATTGCCGGTGTAAAAATGAAGCTGCCCGTCCTTTACCTCAAGGATGCGGGTACACAGCCAGTCCAGAACGGCACGGTCGTGGCTGACCAGCAGCAGGGTGGGATATTGTTCCAGCATCCGGCAGCAGAGCTCTACACCCTCCGCATCCAGATTGGCGGTGGGTTCATCTGCAAAAGTCAAAAGAGAATCCGGATTCAGGGCCGCCAGCCCCAGGCGGGTCATCTCGCCGCCGCTCAGCCGTTCGCGGGAAAGCTTGCCCGAAAGGCCCAGCTCGCGGCATTTTTGCGGGTCCGCCTGTGCCGCCGGTGCCCGGAACTGCTTGAAATAATTCACCGGCACTGCTCGCGTTACGGTTCCTTCGTCCGGAACCAATTCGCCGGACAGAATATTCAAAAGCGTGGTTTTACCCGCGCCGTTGCTCCCCACGATCCCGATGCGGTCCCCCTCGTATACAGTGAGCTTTTCAAATTCCAGAATTTTTTGCTCTCCGAAATACTGGACGATATGATGTGCAGACAACAGAATTTTGGACATAAAAATACCTCCTTAGCCTTGCAGAAGGCGCCGGAGGGGCGGTTTGGACGCAAAAAAGCCTGGAAATACACGAAGCCGCACATTTCCAGGCCGTTTCCACATAAAACGGAAAGGCCCAGCAATATCCGCCCGGTTCCAGCACAAACAAAGGGTACAAAGACCCCTTCTGCAGTTCAGAATTTGTTTGTGTGAAAACGTTAGCGAATACGCATCCTGGCAATACCTTTCCCTTTCTTTTTTATTTGCTCTAAGCATAGCACAGTTGCCGGGTTTGGGCAAGCGGTTTTTCCACGGTTCCAGCAAAGGAGCGGTGCGGCTGTGCTGTTCCGCTTGCAAAGAAAAAGCTTATAAGGAATTGAACAGATCAACGATCTCCTGGGGAAGAGAGCTGTTGTTCAGCAGCACCAGGCCATCGTGGGCGAGGGCGGAAAAGTCACCGAAGCCTTCCAGAGTTACGATGCCTTCGGATTCCGCCTTTTTGTATGCATCGGATTCCGGGTCAAACTGGTACAGCTCGATCTTATAGCCCTCGCATTGATATTTGTATCCGGCTTCGCCGCCGATGTGCGTTGCATCCATGGTGACACGCTCGGAGAAGGAGATTCCAAGGTCGGAAAGTCCGGCCTCAAAGCGAGTGAAGGCATCGGAATCCGGAGTTGCAAGGTCCGGCGCAGAGACAGATGCGTCTGTCAAATCAGAGGCGGAAGAATCGGACTCGGTAACATAAAAATAATCGGAGCGGATGACGCTGGAGGAGGCGGCTTCGCTGGAGAATGCAGGTGCGGAGGAGACGGCGCTGGAGGATTCCGGGGCAGAAGCCGGTGTGCTGGAAGCCGGAGCCAAGCAGGCGGGCAGCGTCAGGGCCAGAACCGCAGCCAGAAGAATGCAGGATGTTTTCACAAAAATCACCTCAATAGAAAAATGAAATGCCGGAGCAAACAGGGCGCAGGCAGCAAAAGCGAGATGGTCCCCCAATGTTCTTGCTCATCCTGCAAACTTTTTGCCGGAAGGGGCAACCCGGAAGCCGTTAAGCAGACTTGTTGGATAACCAGGAATATATCATTATCCATAGTGTACTACAATTGGATGATGATTTCCGGCGCCTTCTAGGAGGGGCTGCGAGGCGGATGGTAGATTGCAGATTGCGTAAACCCGGAGCAGCTTTTATAATAAAGGTAACTGCCGCGAGCGAACAAGCGGCCGGATTCCGGAAGCGGGAGGGAAGAGAATGCGAAAACAAATGGATTTTAAAACGGCGGTTTTTGTTTTGGTGGGGATCGTTTTGCTCCTCCAGGTGATGGGGACTCTGGGCATTGGAGCCAAGAAATCTTCCGCGCATCTGCAAATCGGCTATTGGGAAAAAAGCAGTGCCCAAAGCTGGTCGGCGGATTATATTTTATGGGATGGCTGGCAGCAGCGAACCCTGCACCCAACCACGCAGCCCGCTACGCTTCACGTAACGGTGCAGACCGATGCGGGCAGCTGCGCGCTCCAGATCAAAAGCGCCGATGGAGAAATTCTATTTGAACGGGAAGACCTCCCAACCTCAGCCTTTGATGTGGACATACCCGGAGATGTGGTGGTGCGCTTCACCGCTGACCAGCACAAAGGCGGCTTTTCCGCGGAAATCTTGGAGTGACCGTGTGTTCCTCCCCAGTGATTGAACCCAGCAAGATCATACCAAAACGCCTGCCCGGCAAGTGTAATCCGGGCAGGCGTTTTTGATATAGCGGCAGAACGAATAGCCTCAGGCAGCCGTGCCGGAGAGCCGGGCAATTTTCCGGCCCGCCAGATGCTGGAACAGGGCGATCACACGGTCCACGCCCACCACGGCCAGAACTGTGCCCGGTCCGATGCCCACCAGATGCCCGCTGAGCAGCAGGCCCAGCAGAATGGTAAGGGTGATGTTGCACAGGTCAAAGCAGTTCTTGGTAAAGCCCACGCTCCGGTGGGTGCAGTCCGAAAGGGTATGGACAATGCCATCGCCCGGGTTGGGCACGATCCGCATGGAGAGCGACATGGCCGCCCCCACACCGGTGCACAGGATAGCCAGCAGCAGCACCACAAGGCGCAGGGGGAGCCGGTCGGTCCAGCCTGCAGCACCGGCGGAAAGATCCGGGAAAAAAGGCGCCGAACGGGTTGAGAAACCGGGTGAATACCAGACTCAGGGGAATCTGCAGCACGTCCATCAGCAGTACAAAGCGGTAATCGGTTTCGGGGTGCTGCTTCCACTGAATGCCGTGCAGGACCAGCTGGGCCAGCACAAACACACAGTAAAGAAACATGGTGGTATTGCCGAAGTTCAGCTCAAAGATCTGGGCAACGCTGTAGGAAACCGAAATAATGGGAGAAACGCCCAGCCCGGCCTTGGTGTTCAGGGTCAGACCAAGGGCCAGAATCAGAAGCCCCAGAACATAAAAGAAAATGCGGTAGGAAATCTGCTTGTTCAATGCGATGCTTTTCTTTCTTGCTTGGAATCAAAGCAACGGCCGCTGTTTTGTGGTAGGTGCAAATAAAAAGCAGCTTCGCACCGAAAAACGGTGCGAAGCTGCCGGGGATGAACCGGTGAAAACAGGCAGGCCGATCAGCGCATGTCGATGTTCAGCTTGTGCTTCAGGTTGCCCAGGATTTTGTTCATGAAACGGTCGATGTCCTTGGGAGTGAGCGCCTTGTCTTCGGGAACGAAGAAGATCTTGAAGGCCATGCTCTTCTTGCCTTCGCCGATCTGCTCGCTGCGGTACACGTCGAACAGCTCCACGTCGCCCACCTGCTTGCAGGCGGAGCGGATGGTCTCCACCAAGGTGCCGCAGGTCATGCCTTCTTTCACCACCAGAGCCAGGTCACGGGTCACGGCGGGGAACTCGGAAATGGGCTGGTAGCGCATGCTCTCGGGCAGCAGAGCGCACAGGGCGTTGTAGTCGATCTCGCCCAGGAAGATCTTATGGTTGGCCTTGCTGTCCTTGGGCAGCTTCAGCTCGCCGGTCACCTGATTGGCCAGCTTGCCGAACATGCCCACCCGCTTGCCGTCGCACAGGATGTAGGCGGAGATGCCGGGATGCAGGTAGGGCACATCCTCGGCGCGCTCGTAGTCGAAATGCACGCCGAAGGCCTCGGCCAGGGCCTCCACGCTGCCCTTTACGGTGAAGAAGTCCTCCTCGTCACCGAAAGCAGCGAAGCCCAGGTGGGGAATTTCATCCGGCAGCTGGGTCACGGGCAGCTCCTTGGGTGCGTACACGTTGGACAGCTCAAACAGCCGGCCGGCGTTGTTGCCCTTCTTCAGGTTCTCCACCACGGTGTTCAGCATGGAGGGAGCCAGCAGGGGCCGCATGATGGTAAGGTTGGAGGTAATGGGGTTCAGCAGGCGGATTACCCGGCGCTCGGGAGCGTCCTCGGCCAGATGCAGCGCGTCCAGATCGGCGTCCGCGTAGAAGGCCAGGGTGGAAATCTCGTAGTAGCCCTGACCGCACAGGGTGCGCTTGAGCTTGGCGCGGCGCTGCTGAGAGGGATTCAGACCGCCGTTGGTCACGCTGGAATCCTGCAGGAAGGTGGGCACAATGTGCTCGTAGCCGTATTCCCGGATGACCTCCTCGGCCAGGTCGGGCTCGCCGATCTCGATGTCCTCACGGTAGCGGGGCGCGGTCACGTCCAGCACGTCGCCGTCCTGCTTCACCTCAAACTGCAAACGGCGCAGGATGTCCAGAATGGCCTCGGCGGGCACATCAATGCCCAGAATCCGGTTGATGCCGCTGATGGTGGCGGTGAACCGCTTGCCCTCACGGGGGGCACCGGCGCTCACGTCAAAGGCGCTGGCGGTCACTTCGCCGCAGCCCAGCTCCTGGATCAGGTGCAGCGCGCGGGCCATGCCCAGCTCGCAGGTGTATTCGGAGATACCCTTCTCGTAGTGGCTGGAGGCATCGGTGCTCTGGCCCAGGCTGCGAGAGGTCTTGCGGATGTTGTCCCGCAAGAACTTGGCGGACTCGAACAGCAGCTGGGTGGTGTTCTCGGTGATCTCGCTGTTCAGACCGCCCATGATACCGGCCAGGGCAACGGGCTTTGCGCCGTCGCAGATGACCAAATTGCTGTCGTTCAGCTGGAACTCCTTGCCGTCCAGGGTGACGATGGACTCGTCGTTGCGGGCGCGGCGCACGATGATCTGGGTGCTTTCCAGGGTGGACATGTCAAAGGCGTGCATGGGCTGGCCGATTTCCAGCATCACGAAGTTGGTGATGTCCACCACGTTGCTGATGCTGCGCAGGCCGCACAGAGCCAGGTACCGGCGCATCCACTGGGGAGACTGGCCGGGGGTGATGTTGCGCACGCCGTGGCCCAGATAACGGGGGCACAGGTCCAGGGCCTCCACGGTGATGTTCAGGCCGGGATAGGTGTAATCGCTGGTGGTGTAGTCGGTGGCGGGCATCTTCAGGGGCTTGTTCAGCACAGCGGCCACCTCGCGGGCAATGCCCAGCACGGACTGGCAGTCCGCACGGTTGGCGGTGACCGAGATGTCGAAGATGTAATCGTCCATGCCCAGCAGAGGCTTCACATCCGCGCCGACGGGTGCGTCCTCAGGCAGCACCAGCAGGCCGAAATAATCGGCGCCGGGGTACAGATCGTCGTTCAGGCCCAGCTCCACGCCGCTGCACAGCATACCGAAGCTCTCGTAGCCCCGCAGCTTGCCCTTCTTGATGGTCATAACGCCTTCCACGGTCTTGTGGTCCTTGCCGGTGGCCAGCACGGTGGCGCCCACCAGAGCGCAGGGGTATTTGCCGCCCGCCTGCACGTTGTCCGCGCCGCAGCAGATCTGCAGCAGCTCGCCGGTGCCCGCGTCCACCTTGCACAGGGACAGATGGGTGTCCGGAATCTTCTCGCACTCCACCACGTGGCCGACCACAACGCCGGAGATGTCCTTGCCCACGGGGATCAGCTCTTCCACTTCAAAACCGCAGCTGAAGAGCTTTTCCTCCAGCTCCTGGGCGGTTACGTCAATGTCTACATATTCCTTCAGCCAGCTGAATGGTACTTTCATGGGTTTGCCTCCTTAGTCCTTGAACTGCTTCAGGAACCGCAGATCGTTCTCATAAAGCAGGCCGATGTTGTTGATGCCGTATTTCAGCATGGCGATACGCTCGATGCCGATGCCGAAGGCCAGGCCGGAGTATTCGTTGGGGTCGATGCCGCAGTTTTCCAGCACCTTGTGGTGCACGATGCCGCCGCCCAGAACCTCGATCCAGCCGGTGCCCTTGCACAGCGAGCAGCCCTTGCCGCCGCACTCGAAGCAGCTCACGTCCACCTCCACGCTGGGCTCGGTGAAGGGGAAGTAGCTGGGCCGCAGGCGGGTCTTCACCTCGCTGCCGAAGATCTTCTTCACGAACTCGTCCAGCATGCCCTGCAAATCGCACAGGGTGATCTTCTTGTCCACCACCAGACCCTCCATCTGATGGAACATGGGGGAGTGGGTGGCGTCGCTGTCCGAACGGAACACGCGGCCGGGCACCAGCACCTTGATGGGGGGCTTCTCGGCGTCCATCACGCGGATCTGCCCGGGGCTGGTGTGGGTGCGCAGCACGATGTCCTCGGCCACGTAGAAGGTATCCTGCATGTCACGGGCGGGGTGGTTCTTCGCCACGTTCAGCCGGGTGAAGTTGTGGTCATCGTCCTCGATTTCGGGGCCCTCGTAGATTTCAAAGCCCATGCCGGCGAACACGTCCACCATCTGGTCCTTCACGATGGTGATGGGATGCAGCGAGCCCATGGGCCGCTTCACGGCGGGCATGGTGATGTCCACCTGCTCGTTTTTGTTGCGAGCCTCCAGCTCCTTGCGGTCCATCTCGGCGCGCACTTCCTGGTAGCGCTGCTCGGCATAGGCCTTGAACTGGTTGATGAACTTACCCATGGCGGGCCGTTCCTCGGCGGAAACCTTGCCCAGCTCCTTCATCAGCCCGGCGATGCTGCCCTTTTTGCCCAGGTAAGCCTGCCAGAATTCGGCCAGCTCTTCCTGAGACTGCACAGCGCCAAGCGAAATCTCCATCTGCTCTTTCAGAGCATTGATCTTTGCTTCCATAATACACCTCATTTTCGATGATAAAAAAGAACAGCCCCGCCCCGCAACACAACGGGACGAAGCTGTAAACTCCGTGGTACCACCCATATTCCGCCGCAAAACGCGACGGCACTTTCGGCGCCGGTAACGGGGCGAACCGTTCCGCACTACTGAGGCCGCAAGGGCCCGTTGGCACGAACTGCTCCGGAGGGAATTCGCATCGCTCTGTTCGGAAGGCCTTTCAGCCGGTGAACCTTCTCTCTGTACCCAGGGGTGCGGTGCGCTGTCTCCATCTCAGCATTTTAACTTTATAAAGTATACTCGTTTGGAAAGCTTCTGTCAAGGGGCGGGGGACAGGGGCTTTGGCGGCGGGCAGGAATTGTGATACAATGAATAAAAATCCACAATACGCGGCGGATTCGGGCGCTGAAACGCTCAAGGGCCCGCAAAATACCTAAGGCAACACCGCATAATTCACGCCTAACGGCTCAGGCGGCGTATCACGCCAAAATTTTCCGTGGAATTTTCCTAAAATGCTCGCGGGTCCACAAAGGATTGCCGGCGCTTTTGGGTTCATTCCGCAAAAAATTTCCGGCGCGCTTCACCACCTGGAATTGTGCGGTATTGCCCTAAAGCCGCTTGAAGGTTGGTGCAGCAATGAGCGATCAGAATATGGAGCGATATTCCAATTACACCATCGGCGATATGGCCAAGCTGCTGGGGGTTACGGCCGAGGCCATCCGGTATTACGAGAGCAAGGGCATCATCAAGCCGCTGCGGGCGGAGGGCAGCGGATACCGGCATTTTACCACCTGGGACCTGCACATGCTGGCCCGTGCCCGCCACTACCGGCAGTGCGGCTTTTCCCTGGAGGAGACCGCCGCGCTGCTGGAGGGGCGCAGTCTGGAGGATGTGGAGCGGGCGCTTCACGCCAAGGAGGAGGAGATCCAGCACGAGATTCTGTGGAACATCAACCTGCTGCGCAGTGTGCGCCAGTGCCAGCAGCGCATCCGCAGCGCCCGGGAGGACGTGGGCGTTTACCGCATGCTGAAAAGCCCCGGTATCTACCGGATAAATACCCAGAAATGCTACACGCTGCCCCGCACCCGGCAGGAGACGGAGCTGATCCGGGAATGGATGGAAAAAACACCCTTTGTATATTCCACCGCGGTGTTTCACAAAAGCCAGATCGAAGCCGGGGACGAGAACTTCGACTTTGGGCTGGGGCTGGATGAGGAGTATGCGGCTTTTCTTGGGGTGGAGCAGAGCGAGCTGGTGGAATATTATCCGCCCTGCCCCTGCGTGTATACCTGCATTCCGTCCCGCTCCAGCGAATATCTGAGCTACCGCCGCCTGGAGGCAGCCTTTGATTATATGCGCCGCTGCGGCCTGCATCTGGCGGGCGACATTGTGACCCAGGTGGCCTGCATGGCAAAGCCGGAGGAGGAGTATTTCAACTGGCACTGCGTCTGGATTCCGGTGGACACCGGCTGCGGGCCGGAGAACACTGGAAAAGATGCACAAATAGTTAAATAAAAAATTATCGAACATGCCCGCTTGACCTTAAAGCGGGTTCAGGCTGTATCATGGGAGCCGCCGGAGGGAGCAAACAACTGCTTTCTCCGGCGGCTTTTTGCGTTTGAATTCGCAGTTGCGGAAAAGGGAGGAAACAGAAAACATGGAACAGAGAAAAGTAGTGCTGATCACCGGCGGCGCCATGGGGCAGGGCCGTGCTCATGCACTGAAGTATGCGGAAAACGGCTTTGACGTGGTTCTGGGCGATATGCTGGACCCCGCCGACGAGCGCTTTCAGGAAACCGTGAAGGAAGTGGAGCAGCGGGGCGGCAAGGCCCTGGCGGTGCAGTGCAACATTACCAGCGACGAGCAGATGCAGGCCATGTTCCAGACCGCCTGGGAGACCTTCGGCCGGCTGGACGTGGTGATCGCCAATGCGGGCGTGATCAACTTCGGCTATACCTGGGAGCTGACCGACCAGCAGGTGCAGAAGGTGATCGACATCAACCTGATCGGCACCTGGCGCACCGACAAATACGCCGCCCGGTACATGCTCAAGCAGGGCTTCGGGCGGATCATCAACATTTCGTCCACCAGCGGCCTGTACGGCACTCCGCAGCTGGCCACCTACTGCATGTCCAAATGGGGCATTCTGGGCCTGACCAAGACCCTGGCCAAGGAGGTGGGCAGCAAGGGCATCATCGTGAATGCACTGTGCCCCACCAAGGTCAAGACCCCCATGTGCGAGACCGAGAGCTATGTGAAGTTCATCAACGACCTGACCGGCAAGAATTTTGCCAACTGGCAGGAGATGTACGAGGGCGTGCCCTTCCTGGAAGTGGACGACATTGCGGACATGGTCTACTGGCTGGGCACCAGCCGCGCCGCGGGCAAGTTCAACGGCCGCGAGGTTGCGCTGGACCTGGGCACCCTGCAGTAATCGGAACAACGAGGAGGAATATCCCATGAAAATTACAAGCAAGACCCGCTGGATGGTATTCGCGGGCGTCTGGCTGCAAAGCCTGTTTACCAGTGCCACTGCCTTTTTCAGTCTGTTCTCGCTGCCGCTGACCACCCAGTTCGGCTGGAGCAGCTCGGATTTCAGCATGGCGTATACCATTTATATGTTTGTTTATTGTGCCGTGGGCTTCTTCGGCGGCTACCTGGCCGAAAAGTTGCAGCCCCGGGTGGCCATCTACATCGGCCTGGTGTTCTTTGCGGGCGGCTGGTTTTTGACCGGCTTTGCCACCAGCATCCCCCAGCTGTATCTGTTCTACGGCCTGTTTGCAGGTGCGGGCGCGGGTACCATCTATCCCGCCTGTCTGCCCACCGCCCTGAAGTGGTTCCCGGATAAGAGTGGCTCCATCTCCGGCCTGGTGCAGGCGGGCGCTGCCTGCGGCCCCTTCATCATGTCGCCCATTGCCCAGTGGCTCATCGACAGCTACGGCGCACAGATGGCCTGCCGGATTCTGGGCATCGTGTTCCTGATCGGCGTGGGCGCTGTGGCCTGGATGATCGTGCCCTGCCCGGAGGGCTGGCTGCCGGAAGGCTGGAAGCCCAGCACCACCCAGTCTCAGGAGCTGAACCGCAAAAACTACAACATTCCCCAGATGGTGGCCACCCCGGTGTTCTGGGTGCTGCTGATCATGTTCATCTTCGCCAACGCGGCGGGCACCATGATGGTAAGCGCCACCAGTCCCATCGCCCAGAATCAAATCGGCCAGTCGGCCATGACCGCGGCCATGTGCGTCTCCGCCATGACCCTGTTCAATATGATCGGCCGCATCTCCTTTGGCTTCATCTATGACAAGCTGAAGGGCTGGAACTCCCTGATCCTGGTGCTGCTGCTGAACGGCATCTCCATGCTCATGCTCACCGTGGCGAAGAGCCTGCCCTACTTCCTGGTCTGCGTGGCTCTGGTGGGCTTCTCCTTCGGCGGCCTGCTGGTGGTGTTTGCGCCCATGGTGCGCATCATCTTCGGTTCCCGGTTCTACAACCGCAACTACGGGCTGATCTTCATCGGCTACGGCATCGGCGCATTTGTGGGCCCCAAGATCAGCGCCAGCTTCTACGATTCCACCGGCTCCTATGTGATGGGCTACATCGGCAGCGCCATTCTGGCGGCCGCCGCCATCCTGCTGGTGCTGCTGGCCAAAAAGCTGGCAAGCAACATGAATCGTTGAAGACCCCCTTTGTCGATGAAAAGCATATCTGATGCGGGAGGCTGGCAGATCGAATGCGGCCCGGAGTTTGAACCTTGGGTGATCTGCGCGGTATTTGTGTTCTGCCGGTATCTGGAACAGGAAAATCAGATGGTTGTTGTTTGAAAAAGAGGAGTGGCTTTCCGGCAATTTGCGCCGGAAAGCC
>NZ_NFHD01000003.1 GCF_002159185.1 Gemmiger sp. An87 | reverse complement strand
TTTACCAGCATTTTTATCACCCCACACCATTATACCGCATTCCCTTTCCTTATACGAGAAAAAGACCACCGATAGGTGGCCTTTTTCGACAGGCTGAAATGCCGGCCTGTATGGCCGGCATTTTTTATACACTTCACCGATTTGGAATAGCTCTTCTTGATTTCACCCGGAAAGCATCTCACTTCAGCCGCGTAAAAAGGCATCCAGGACAGCTTTTTGGCTGTGGCCTTATCGAACCATTAACCAGATAAAATAAGCCAGTTGTCCACCGAAAACACCCACCGCAAAGGGGAAACTGCACACATCCTCCTCTTCCGGTTCATAAACTTCAAAACGTCTCTGTACAGCAATTGCATTCAGGTACAGCCCGACTCTCTTGAATTTCCGCAGCAGTACACCATGTCGCAGCATCAAAAACAATGCACAAACACCCGACACCAGCAGAATAGCCGCAAAATCTTGCAGGAGTTGGCCAGTTCCGGAAAAACAGCCAACAACCCACAGCAACTTTGCATCTCCTGCTCGGAACACCCGTAGCTTCCAAAACAGGAATCCCACTGCCAATGCAATAAGTCCTCCTGCCAGCGCGTCTCCCACACCGGATAATCCATAGGGAATGGCTGTCAAAAGTCCCAGCAGCACCCCCAGCAGGATGAGCGGATTCCGGATTTTTCGGTTTTGAATATCCTGCCAAGCCGCTGCTCCCAGTAGTACCAGAAACACCACTGCCCGAAATATTGCCCATAGTTTCACGTTATGCTTCTGCCTCCCTGTAAATAAAGTGAGACCCGACACAAAACCGCCGTCAGGTTGTCCGGGGCGCTGCCTTTCAAAATCTCCTCGCTGAGTCTGTCCAGTTCCTTCTGGTTGGCCCAGGTATAGGATTCCAGCGGAGCGGGAAGTCCGTTATAGAAGCCATCACTACAGAGCAAAAAGCAGGCCCCGTTGGGGGCTGTTCCGCTGCCTGTATCAATTTTCAGCTCTTCTGAAGCCCCAAGTGCATTGACCAGTGCATGCCGCATCCAATGATTCTCCGCCTGCTCCGGGGCCAACAACCCCTGCGCTATCGCTTCATTGCACCATGTCTGATCTGTTGTGAGCAGCGTTGTATTCCCCTTAACACGCAGGTAAATCCGGCTGTCCCCTACTTGCTTGAACAGATAATTTTTACCAGCCAGAACAAGAACAGAAAGCGTTGTTCCCAGTGCAGCTCCCTGCTGCTGAGACAGGTAAAAAAGCTGCCGGTGAATCTCATAAATTACTTCGTCCAGCGCATCGCTGCACTGCTCCGCCGCCTGCTGACTGCCTACAGTCCGCCACCATTGCCGCAGCAGTTCCACCGCTTTTTCACTGGCCAGATCGCCCTGTTTGAGACCGCCCATTCCATCCGCCACAGCAAGCAGCGCATAGGCTTTGCCGTCTCGTTTTTCTGCAAGTGCAAGCCATCTGTCCTGATTCGTCTTGCGCCGGTTTCCGGTCTCGCTGACCCAAGCGATTCGATACCCCATAATCAATTCTCCAGATGGAAAACTAACACCTCGTCATACAGGCGAATCTCATCGCCGTCCTTCAATGCCACCGGCTGAAGCGGCTGCAGCATCCGTCCGTTCAAAAACGTGCCATTGCGGGACTGATTGTCCTTGATCGCATACTGATCCCCGGACAGCAGGATCTCCGCATGATTGCGCGACACCTTGTTGTTATTGGCAATGGCATAATTCAGCGAATGGGTCGAATTCATCTTTCCCAAAACAAATGGTGTGGTGTCGATGTTGATCCGCCGGCCCTGGTGGACCAGATAGGCACATACCGCTCTCTGAGTAAAGCTGGATGCCAACATGGTCCCCTCATCCTGCTTTACCAGAATTGTTCCCTGCTCCCAGTCATCCTCGTTCCCACTGTGGCTGTTCTGCTCTCCATTCCGTGCGTTCTGCACTGGCGGGACCGATTGCACCGAAACCGGCGGTACTGCAGGCTGTACCGGGCGCACTGGAGGAATCACGGGCTCTGCCGGTTTTTTATCCGAAGGAATCGGCATTTCATCCTCAGTCTTTGCCTGCTTCTTGCGCTCGCCAAACCCGAACAGACCCTTTTTCTTCTTCTTTTTCTCTTCCTTTTTTTCCTGCTTTTCCTGCTTTTCCGGTTTCTGGCTGGGCGGAATAGGGAACAAATCGTCCTGCGGCTCAGCGTTCTCACCTTTTTCCGGTGCGGGTGGCTCCGCTGTCTGCCCGGCACGATTCAATCGGTCCATCAGCGGAATCTTCCCCAGAGCGCCAAGCTTATCCAGCGGATTTTTCTCCGCCGGTTCAGAAATTTTCGGTTCCGCGGGGCGGGTTTCCTCCCCCACTCCCATGGCAGGCTGTGCCGGAACATATTCCGTTGCAGCTTTCTCCCTGACACTATCTGCCTTTGTACGGCCGGCAACCACACTCTGCTCCAAAAAATGCTTGCGGAATTCCTCCAGATCGAAGGAAACAACCTGATGGACCCACTTGAACATTTCATCATAGTCGGCACAGTCCATTGTGGCAAAATACCGGCCAATCAGCTGCTCATAAAAACGTCGCACACTGATCCCACTGACCGAAACCTCTCTGGAATCCACAGGGACACAGAGAAGATAGGTATTCAACCCGTCGCCAATGTAGATGTGCTCCACATCCAAAACGCACTGATCCAGCCGCAGAAAATACTCATTCAACCGCAGGAGCGAGTTGGTCAGATTACGCAGAATCAGCAGGCCGTTCGCATAGGTCAAGGGGTGCATAGCCAGATAATCGCCCAAGCGAACCTTGCCCGCCAGACTGTAGCGAAGCCGAACCTGCCCGTTGAGGATCTGATGGCGCACCGGCAGAAGGCCGGGAATCGCGTTATTTTCCAGCATTTTGCAACAGTAATCGATCAGGTTTCTCCCTTCGGGCAGTTCCGCCACAACACAACTGCCATCGTTTTCCGATTGCAGGGAAATGCCATATTGATTTCTCTCTTCCATCATTTGAAATTCCTCCACATCTCGTCAGGCGGTTCCGCCGTTCATCGTTCATATTAATGCAGCCAGCAGCAGAAAAGGCGCAAATGGTGTTTCTGAATGAAGCGTCACTTTCTTGCGGATCAGCTGAACCAGACTGTAAACAAAAATCGCAAGGAACGCACGCATCAAAAACGTAATCACTCCGATCGGCCCCAGCATAAGGCCACAAACCGCCAGTATCTTAACGTCACCCAAACCGATGCTGCTGCGCCGGATCAGGTATGGAAGCCCTAAAAGGACTGCACCCACGGCTGCGCCCAAAAGTGCGTCGATGAGTTCGACCGTCTGAAACCGGCTGAGCCGGAGCAACAGAAACAGCACACCAAAAGTAAGAGTCGCTGCATCGGCAATGGTATGCTGCCGAATATCCTCCGGTGTGATTGCCAGCAGGTATGAGGCCAGCGCAAAAAAAGCCCCCCAGTCATACCCGATTCCAAACAGCCATGCACCGTAAATTCCGATGCCAAGCTCTGCTGCGCCAATTATGATCAACAGTTTTTTTCCCTCAGGCTGCTTTGCACGGTGCAGAATCTCGTTTCTGTCGGCAACGCCTCCCAGTGCAAAAAACACCGAAAATCCGCTCAGAACAAGCGCACATGCTATGAAACAAAGGATATTCAATCCCACTCTTCCTTTCCTGATTTCTCAGCTTCCGGCCAGGTCCTTCAAACCGGTTCCCACATCTCCGACCCATGGCCGCATTGTAACCATCTGCGCCATTTCCACCTCAGAAAAGAATTTAATCGAAAGCGGATTGTGATATGTGTAGGTGACTACAAGCGTAAATTCCTGATCGTTTCCATACAGAAACTTTGATTTGGTATAATCCAGCTCCGATAGATCCCTGGTGTTGATCTGCAGATCACTGATATACTGATTCACAAAAAGCCCCATGAGCGTACCCCCGCCCACATTGCTGAGCTCGCTCAGAAAATAGTCCGTCAGATCTTCTTCCGTCACATTTTTCAGCACCTCGTAGGCATTCTGAGCACTTTCGGAAAAGCCCTGGGCTTCGTCCACAATGGTCTGGATGCTGCTGATTGAAAAATTGCTCAGCTCATCTCCGATTTTTTGGGCGTGCGTTCCCATATCGTTGAAGCTTTCCTTCAATTTGCTGGATTTCTGTGTGGTTGTTCCGCTCATGTTCATAATGTCCGCAACATCATCCAGCATATCGACCCGCTCCAAAAGATAGCAGTATTCCGAAATACGCTGTGCCGTGCTGTTCAGCGCCTGCTGAATTCCTGCCTGCAGCAGATAGATATTCAGAAGGTTGATAATGGTAAACCACGAGATGAGCACGATCGGCAGGATCAGAGTCGCCTCTACGGTAAGCGATCCCCTGGAGCTGTCCGCCCTGCTTTTTGCCGCAAACAGCATGGTGTTTCCTCCCCTTTTTCCGTTTAATAGGACACGTTTGTTGCCACGCTGAACTGGTACCTGCCATCCAACGAGAACTGGTCCGGCACAAAGGCCTGCGTCATGAACAGATACTTCACCGAACAGTCCGACTGAACATATGTATTCACCAGCGCTTTGTCCAGAGTGAAATCCCCGTTCAGCTTACGCATATTCATCTGAACGATATCCTGCATTCTGCTCACCTTTTTATCCTGGTTCATCGCGGTGAGCAAAAAGAGCATATAATCACTGTAACCCAACAGAACACCACTGGTGAACTCTGTTTTTAGCCAGTCGTCAGCATCAGTAAACAGCAGCGGTGCAGTTTGGCCCTGCATGATCATGCCCATATCCGCAGCTGCTCTGGGCAGTGCAAAGGCAAAGGGCATCAGCACCAGAACCACCGGTGCAAAATATCCCGCTGCTTGTGCCGCAGTCAAAACCTCTTGCCGATACTGGCTTGTCATGTATACCGAAATGTAGTCCAGCGCCAGACGCATTCCATAGATGCTTGCATAAGCGCTGACCACATTGCTGCGTGAATCTGTGTTCCCGAACAGTACATACTCCGCTTCCGCACAGGTCGTTTCAATGTTCTGATACTGCTCTGCTGTCAGATATTCGTCTCCATTCAGGAATTTCGCATTGGCCACAGAATCACAGCCATCCTTCCCGATCTGATCTCTTGTCATCTTGTAAGTATGGACATAATCGCGGAAATTCCCCAGAATGTATGCGTTTTCGAACAGGTTGTCCATCACGTCTCCGGCTGCGCTGCCAATGAAGGAATCACACATGTTGGACACCGTTCCGCTCATCTCTTTGGCTTTCTCCGCCGCATTGTCCCGGTTGTATTCATTGGAATGCAGATCTGCAACCGTCTCACCGTCCGCCTCAGCGCGTGTGGTCACCGTTCCAAACCGGGAGCTGGAGTCCACCGCTCCCTCTGCGCTGGTACCATCCTCATCCTTTACAGGCTCAAGGTGTTCCTCACTGCCTGCCGAAATTCTGAGACCCGGCAGCGCGTTCACAATTTCCTGGAAGAGCTTTAACTGATACGCGGCATAGTTCTTTGCGGTTTCATCCTTCGCCAGCAACGCACCCTCTGCCTGCTGATCCTTTGTCTCTTTCAGCTGCTCCGTTACCTCCTTGGCTGCTTTTTTCACAGCCGTATGAGTCGGTTCCTTGGTACAAAGCTGCTGCACCTTTGTGCGCACCTGCTCCAGTGTTTCCACATAATTGTGTACGCTTTCGCGAGAAATCTCGATGTTATCGCCGAAATCGTTGTATATCTGGGCATTGCTCCCGCTGGCCTGCCCACCTTTTGTACTCAGCTCCTGACTTTTGGACTTGAGGTTGCTTTCCAGCGACTTTGCCTGCTGAATCACACTGCCCAGATTGGTATCCAGTGTTTTGGCATTGCTGCTGACCTTATCAATGGTTTTTTCGTATTCCTTGTATACTTTATCCAGAGCTTCGTTGACTGCGGAATCATCCTCCTGCTCGCTGTTTTCCTCTTCTCCATTCAGCGCATCCTCGACCTCATCTACCACATCATCCACAGCATCCTCGATTTTATTGTCCCACGCCGACAGCTCATGCTTTGCGTCTTTGTCGAATTTCTCTGCATACTCTGTCTGGTCCTTGGCCGCACCGGAATTTTCCGCGATGGACAATTCCGCCGTAGGATCGGTACAGTAATTGGCCAGCTGATTGCGGATATTATCCAACTGCGTCTGGAACGCATTCAACTGATCTGTCACGCCGGACACTGCGTCAACGCATTCTTCCACCGTGGCAATGCTCTCCTTCGCACCATAAAGTTCATCCAGCACACCCAGGAAGTTATTGGCCAGAATCAGCGGACCGCTGTATTTCATCGCATCGTTCACCTGGCTTTTGAACACTTCCTCGTTGCCCAGGTTCAGGGTGCTGCCCACGGTGATCTGATCCACCGTCAGGTCATATCCATCAAAATAGGTATCCCCGTCCAGCGAAGCAATCCAGGAGGCATCCATCGCACCTTCCAGCGAGCCGGATACATCCAGCGACAGCGCCTGCTGCATGTATTGCTGAATCTTTACGGTCATTTCTTCTGTTGTGTATTTGCCCTGACCGAACAAATCATAATATTCATAAAGCCCCTGGTCATAGTAAGTCATCATCGACTCATTGGCCAGTTGCTGAATCTGCTCTGCTTGTGCCTGCGCCATACGGATGCGTCCGCCGTCCACAAAAATACACATCAATACAAACACCCAGATATAAATCAGGGCTAAAAAAACAGAGATGGCACCTTTCGTTCTTTTTTTCATATGGAACATGGCGCAGCCTTCTTTCTTATTTATTCTGATTTACCGGATTTTGGTTCGTTGGGAATGATTCCCTGCCCCACATCGTACAAGATGTCCACATTCCGGATAAATTCACTGGGATTGGTAATCAGCGCTTTCGCTGTACTCTTTCGTTCTTCTTTTTCCCCGATCCCGATCTGTTCCATCAACGCTCCCAGGGGGTTGATGTATGTTTTTTTCGCACTCACCACAATATAGCTGGAGAGGAACCCGTAATCAGCAAATACTTCCACATCCGCCTGCCCCTCCGCGTATACCTGAAAGGGAATTCCCGCAATTCTTGTTTTTGCGTATTTTTCTCCGTTGTCCAGCCGCTTGCCTCCAGCAGTAGCCAAGGTTTCACTGATAAACCGATACGGCGACCGGGCAGCATATGAATTCACCGTGATTAATTGTTCCGCCGGTGTGCCGCTGATTAAAGCAGGCGGATTATCTACCCCGATATAGCTCCAGTACGCAGCAATCCTGTTTGCGCTGCGTATAGACTCGGCCGTCGCCACAAAATTCTGATAGTGGATCGTGCTGAGAAAGATAACCCCAAAAATGCTGAACAAAATCAAAGGCATGATAAGCGCCGCCTCAACGGTGAACATGCCCCTTTGCGCGTCTTTGCCTGTACGCGTCTCTTTCATTTTCTTCCCCTCACTCCCCAAAAATTGAACTTGTATTTTGCCGCCCTGTTTCCAGGGCGGCAAAATACAAAGGCCCTTAGTCAAGTCAATTTATCCTGCGATAGAATTGGGGTCCTGGTTTTCCGACGCCGCTTGGAACACTTTCTGAGTGGCACTGTTCATAAACCCAACAATCGCCTTACGGAAGATGATGACCAGCGCTACCAGCACCGCGATGATCAGCACGATCTCCACAGTGCCCATGCCATCCTCTTCCTGCCAGAATTTTTTCAATTCCTTCAACATGATACGTCCTCCTGTAAAATAAAGCTTTTTTATATGCAGGCAAATTGCTTTGCCTCCATAACACAATTAGATCTGCATGCTCATCACTGCAGGCGCAACTGTCATAAGCACCACAGCACCCAGCATCAGCATCATGGGGAACAGCAGCTTTGTATCTGCTTCCTCCGCCACTTTTTTGGCAGCAGCCTTGCGTTCTGCCCACTGCTCCCGGCCAATATCCTGCAGCGCGCCGATCACATCGGAGCCGCCGCGATGCAGATTCTGCAGAATCACCGAGGTAAAGCGGCGCATCTGCGGGGTATTGCAGCGTACGTTCAGCCGTTCCAGCGCTGCCTCTTCGGTGGCGCCGTTTTCCAGCATGCGAACGCTGTAGGCAAGCTCCTCATACAAGGGGCTGTTCGACGCCATTTCATGGGAAATCTTGATCAACGCCGCACGAATCGTCATGCCCGCGCCAGACAGAATCAGGATCTTGTTGGTAAAGTCAGGCATTTCAATGGCAATCTGCAAATGGCGTGTCTCCACCTTCTTTTTGATGTCCTCAAAGCTTACATAGGCCAGAATGACACCCAAAAGAATTCCGCCAAGCGCGCCGCTCAGACCTGCCGCAACCGCCATCATTGCAGAAACCAACAGCCCCAGCGCCAGATAGCTGGCCGCAGCGCACCAATATACACTGAGGTAATATTCCGTATAATCCGGGTCATGTATTTCCCGCAGCTGACTGCGCAGCTTACGGTCAAAGCTGGTTCCATACTGATAGCCCACCATATCCAGCAGCACATATCCAATGGGGAAAAAATCCCGCAACGGAAATTCTTCCTTACTCAGCGGTTCAATGCGCCGGCTGTACTTTTTCTGCCCTTTTTTATAAAGAAGGTATACAAATACAATAACCGCAAGCGCATAGACTGCCGCTATCGGAGAAATTTCTGCCATATCTCCGTCCTCCCCTTTACACTTCAATATCGGTGATTTTCTTGGACCACAGATACCCGCTCAGAATAAACAGCAAGGAAACAGTGGCCACAACCCGACCACCGATGGTGGAAAAAACAGGGTCCATGAACCCGTCCGTTGTTTCAGACATAAACAACACCAGTGCGATCGGCATCAGGGTCAGAACTTTCTGCTCCATCTTTCGACCCGCCAGCGCCGTATCAATTTCATTTTTCACGTCGGTTTTTTCGCTGATCACATCCGTTGTCTGTCGGATGATGCGAATCAAGTTACCACCCGTCCGCTTCGACACTTCAAAAATATTAGCAAAGGTCTGCACGTCCTCAATGTGACTGCGGCGGGCAAAATCGTTGAAAACCTCTTCCACGTTCTGCCCAAGATTTACGCGGGAAACCATCAATTCCAATTCCTGAATGATGCTGGTTTTAGGATCGGAATACTGCTTTTTCATGTCGGTCAGAGCAATCGCCAGACCATGCTCCACCGAGCTTCCCGCACCAACCGCAGAGGACAGGCTGTATAGCATATCCTTAAACTGCATGCGCAGATCCTTCTGCCGCTTCAGCGCAATCTGCGCTGCGCGTATTTTGGGATACTTGAATGCAAGCAACGCAAACAAACAGGACACAATTATACTTCGATAAAACACATATCCTATCGCAAACAAAAGCGCAGCCGCCAACAGTGTGTACACGATTTTCTCCCGCTTGGTCATGATGTACACCGCATAGTCCAACTCCGCAATGTTGGTGTTCTTTGTGGGCGTTAGATGCTCGTTTTTCTCTTTGCGCTTTTTTCCCTTTTGCAGCGCTTCATCCTGCGCGCTTTTCATGATTCTTCCTCCCTTTTACAACCCCTGGCATTTCACACCGGACATCGTAAACTTGTGCATATTCTGCATCGGGTTTTTCGTACGCACAAGGCCACCGATGATTTTTCCGTTCTGCAGTTCCTCTTCTCGCTCAAAGGTGAACAGCGGATTGATCAGATATTTCCCGTTCTCATACCCAGTCAATTCTACAATATCCAGGGTACGACGGCTCTTATCGCTCAGACGGCCCAGATGCACCACCAAATCCACCGCCGAAGCAATTTGCTGGCGAATTGCCTCAATGGGGAATGACGAACCCGTAAGTACCATAGTCTCCAAACGAGACAACATATCCAGGGGCGAGTTTGCGTGGCCGGTGGACAACGAGCCGTCATGGCCGGTATTCATCGCCTGAAGCATATCCAATGCTTCCGCGCCGCGAACCTCACCGACCACAATCCGCTCCGGGCGCATACGCAGCGATGAACGGATCAGATCACGGATCGTAATGGCGCCTTTTCCTTCTGTATTGGCATTGCGGGTCTCCAGACGCACCAGGTTGGGAATCGTAGTGATCTGCAGCTCGGCTGAGTCTTCGATGGTAATAATACGTTCATCCGAAGGAATAAAACTGGACAGTGCATTCAGAAAAGTGGTTTTGCCCGAACCGGTACCGCCACTGACAAAAATATTGTATTTGGCTTCCACTGCAGACTGCAAAAACGCCGCAGCTTCCGGCGTAACAGAACCCCATCGAATCAAATCGGAAAACTGAATCACCTTATCCGGAAATTTTCGGATGGTCACAATGGGGCCGTTCAGTGCAATCGGGGGCAGTACAATATTCACGCGTGAGCCATCTTCCAGGCGCGCGTCACAAATCGGGTTGGACATATCAACGGTTCGGTTGACCTTGGCAACAATGCGCTGAATGATGTCCTCCAGTTGCCGGGCACTCTCGAAATGCATCTGCAGCTTTTGAAGCCGGCCATTCCGTTCGATAAACACCGTGTCAGGTCCGTTGATCATCACTTCGGTAATACTGCGATCGTCCAGAATAGCCTGGAGGGGGCCAAGCTTACGCATGTTGTTAAAAACGTAATTACACACTTCCAGACGGTCCTGCACCGAAATGTAGGTATCCGGCTTCACATTCCGCAGAATCTTATCCGCTGTGTCTTTGATCTCCTCATCCGAGATCTCACTTTTTCCTTCCAACGCCCGCGCTGTACGCTGATAAATCTGTTCGAGCAGTTCGCTGGTCAGTTCCATAGCTTCGCCACCTTAATTCAATTTGTTCAGCAGCTCCATACAGGCCTGCAGAAAAGCCGGGTTCCGGTTCTGTACATCAGATACCAGCACCCCGTTTTGCAAGCTTTCCGAGAAGGGGATTACCGCATCGGCTCCATCCTTTTCCGTCCGTTTGCGGCACTGATTGATCACAGTGAACAGCGATCCCCGCAGCGGCAGTTCCTGAATGTATGGATCTTGCTGTGCAGCCGAAAGCTTCGCCCAACCAGCCTGCGTGTCGGTATACACCTGAATCGCTGCAACGCTTTCTTCCAGAACCCAGGGACATGGCACACCAAACCCTGCCGAAAAATCGACAAAGATATAATCCACACTGGCTTTTTCTGCCAGCACCGACAACAGCGTCTGGAGATTTTGCTGCGTCAGCGACATCATATCATTCAAGCTGTGGAATCCAGGCAAAACCAGCACACCATCCCGATTACGCTCCAGGGTGTTCATCACCGTAGGGGCAATATCCCGACCGTCCTTCAGTGCAAACAGCAGGTCATCCATATCGGAAGTGAAGGTATGTTGATACAAATGCTGTGTTGTGGGAACGTATTCCAGATTCAGATAGACCGCATTTTTACCGGAGCGGACTGCGGCCGCAGCCAGCGCATAGCTGACCACCGAGCAGCCTGCACCGCCCTGACCAGAAAGAACCGGAATAACCCTTGCATGGTTCTGCGCTCTGGCTCCGTTCTTGCCGCCCGCCACAGCCAAAGCATTCAAAATATCTGTAATAATCGCGTTTCCGGGCTGATAAATATTAATGGTAGTCCGCTCTACTTCCGCACCGAAACGCGTTTCTTCCGAAATGGCCAGCTTCAGGAACTTCTCGCCACTGATCTCATCCAGAAATTCCGGATCCGCCAAAACCGCATCCCACCGTTTTTTGGCTGTGTTCAGCGTTTCCATGGCCTTATGCCAATTGGTATAACTGTAAAATTCCAAATCGGTTGCATGCGCGCTGGCAAAGTTGCTGAACGATTCCACAAAGTAGTCATCGTCACAATACAACAATATCTGCGTCATAGTTGTTACCCCTTTCTCGTATTTCCCTGCGCAGCCGGCTCATCGTTACCGCATTCATTCCTAAAAAAGACGCGATATATCTGTTATTGACCCGCTCGATCATTCCCGGATACTCCTGCAGAAACCATCGATACCGTTCCATAGCTGTATATTGATGAAGCAGTGTTTTGATGGTCCAATGATATTTTAAGGAATTGATCAGAAGCCGATTATAACAATCCAATGCACTGGGATATTCCTGCATTAAATCCATAATTTCCTGACCGGGGAAATAAACCACTCTACTGTCTTCCAGCATCTCGATTGTAACAAATGCCGGTACATCGATTGCAAAACTTGCAACCAGTGGAAACCCGCACTGATTGCTCAAACAATCCGTAATTTCCCTTCCTTCCACATCCACGGTATATCCCCGGAATGAGCCCTCCAGCAGAAAACCGATCTTTGTGGGAATCTCACCGGCACGAATAACTACCGCACCTTTTTTCAATCTCTCAATTTCCGCGCATGTATCTAATTTCTCGATCAGACCGCTGTCACCGATTTTCAGCACATCGGCACAAAATTTAGCAATATCCATCTCTTTCTTCCTTCTCACGCCACGATTCATATAGATACTACCACTGCACAAGTCTTCACGTCATTAACCTATGTTAATAAATCAACACTTTTCGTGCCGCTTTAATTCGAAAAAGTCTTCTATTCCATTTTTCGCGTTGATGTTTTTTAGAACAATGGTATAAAAGAAAAAACTTCCTTTACTGCTTTTCAATTTGATTTCTTCTTTTATAGGCTCTTCTCTCTATTTCCTCATTAAATAAAATATGAAAAAATGCCAAAAAAGACCTGCCCCCCGTTTTTGGGAGAGCAGGTCTTTTTATTTTTACCAGAATTCTTTCAAAGAAGATTTTCAAACACAAAAATCACACTTTTCAAAACCCTGATTTGACATATTATGCATCAAACACGCTTCAGTGCATATATTGAATTTTTTTCTTATACACACTCAACCCCAGCACTGCTCCGGCGCTGATTGCAAGCACAGCACACCAGAACTTCAGGTTGAATTCGTCACCTGTCTGCGGGATCACACTTACAAACGACAGGACACCATCCGCAATCTGCACATTCACCAGCAGCGTGCCTCCTGCAGCGCCGGTGAGCGTATTTCCGTTGATTCCCGAACTGCCTGCAGCCAAAACAAACTGCCGACTTCCCAGCGTATTGCCAGCCTGGTCCTTCACGGTCAAGGTGTGTGTTCCGAATTCCACATTGGAGAAATAAACATTTCCACGTTCGTCAGACACTGCCGTACGGGGGCTGGAATGCAATTCTACCGTCATACCAGTCATCGGATTTCCCTGTGCATCCGCCAGATGGAAGCGCAGATTGAGGCTCTGCGCCTGCGGATTTGCAGTGGCATCTCCCGTCGTGCTTCCACTTGCTCCGTTATTGGTGTTTGCATTGCTGCCGCCGTTTCCGCTGCCGCCTTCATTTTTGATGTCGCTCAAACGGAAGTTCTGGGCCGTGCGCTTCAGTTCATTCTGGTAATCACCATCCACACGGAACTCTGCCGCAATGGTGTTGTAACCTTCCTGCAGCGCTTTGTTCTGGAAGGTCTGACTCTTAATAGTGATACGGGTACTACCGCTTTCAGCCGTGTAGTCCACACCCGGAATCAGGTATTCACCGTTCAGCCAAAGATTTACGAACTCCACAAATTCACCGCTGGAAACAAAGAGCTGATCCTTGCTGGGGTCTTCGATCCAGAAGTCGCGGGTTCCTTCACCCTGCTCAACGCCCAGGTGCATCTCGATCTCGTAGCCTTCATCCGTCTGGTTGTAAACATCAATATTGCTGTTGTCCAAAACTTTCAACGTATAGGTTGCTGTGGAGGGCGAGAAGCGAGAGCTGCTGTAATCCGCTTGCACAGTAAAGGTAAATTCACCGGATTCCGTGGGAGTACCGTAGATTTCACCGGTGTTCTCATACAGCTTCATGCCTTCCGGCAGCTTGCCGTCGATCAGTTTGAAGGTTGTGCGGTTCCATTTATACATGTTGTCGGTTACTACCATGTAAGAATAGGGAACGTACATAACCGCATCATCCAGATTCGCAGAGACGATATGCGGGTTGGCCGCAATACCGGTCAGTTCAATATCCCGGCTATGACCATTTGCCGCTGTAATGCGCAGGGTACCACTGATTTTGCCTTCGCCATCGGCCAGCAGACGGATCTTGCCGATGTTCGCCAGCGTAGCGTAGCGGTTGTATTCTCCGTTCGAACCGGTCTCATCTTCCGTTTTATAGATGGGACTGGTGGAATCAAATGCGGGCAGAGTGTCGTTGCCTTCTCCGCCTACCGTCCAGTAATCGTCCAGTTTTACATTCACGGGATTGATTAGCTCAACCTTGAGACCGGTCAGTTCACTGGAGCCCACATTAGCGACCAGAATATCGTGAACAAAATAGTTGTCTGCAGTCAGGTTAACGAACCGCTTGTCCGGACCGGCCACAAACAGAGTAGGTTCTGTTTTCTTGGCAACAAAAGTGACCTGGTAATTGCGCACTTCCTTGCCAGAATTCTGCACTTGGTATGCCACCGTGTTGGCCGCATCCTTGGACCACAGCACATGTTCCAGGCTTGTAACGCCAGATTCCACTCTTCCGCCACTATTTACAGTAAACCCATTGGGAACATAGAATGTAGGAACCAGTTTTCTCAGTTCCTGATCGGTCAGCTCTTCGTTGATAAATACCATCTGGTATCCGCCCACATCGTACTTATCATCAATGCGGTAGTAGGTGTCCAGCTGTACACCACTTACCATGTCCGCCGTATAAGAAGACAGATATCTGCCGTTATAATTTACACTCCGGATATCAAAGCTAATATCCGGATCTTGCAAACTGGGAGCAGACTCTTCCCGTACGTTCATCATAACTCCCAGCCGATCTCCACTCTCCGTAAAAATCGAGAATTCCGTATTAAAAGTGTCTTTAGTCCCCTTAAATGTATATCCATAGGGGGCGTTATCGCTGGAGGTCAGAATCTGTTCGGTCACATCTTTCGCCCCGCTCGTCTGGGCTAATTCCAGGGTGCGCTGATAACCTTCATATACCTTGGTGATTTTGTCGTGATCGCTACTCAGCGTAGCATAATAGGTCCTTCCTTCCAACTGATATCCCTCCGGCAAGCGGAGAGACACGCTTCCAATATAGCCTACATCACTGATTACCACGCCATCCGTTTCCTGCGGAAAAATCTGAACCTCAAGCCTGTTCTGATATATGTAGCAATCTTCTTCATCCAACTGCTTCATGCTGCCATTTTCATAGCTCCAGAGAGTAAGGCTCGTGCGCTCAACAAACGGCTTCAACTGGATGCCCAGGCCAACCGTTCCAATCACACGGCCGTTATCCGCATTCGAGAACACGAAGCAGAGCATGTTATCTGCCGCACTGGCATTATCTGCATTGAGCTCTGTGTCAAAATTTGCTCCATAACCGGTATCGGTAAAGATCTGATCGTTCAGAGAACCAGTCAGTTCCTGCCCCTGATCACGATAAGCCAGGAAGTTTGCCATAGGATAAACATCCACCTGGATTCCCTGACGCAGAAGCTCATCCATACCGTCCATCTTCAAACGATAGTTCTCACCAACCTGATAACCCTCGGTATAGACTACATGGCTGTCGACTCGCATGCCCAACGCACCCAGATTTTTGTTGCCTGTTCTGACGTCCATCTGGCTGGAATAAACATTCTTTCCGCTTTCATCGATCAGGGTATAGTCAAATTCACCCCAAACCGTGTTCATCGTATTCAGTTCCACTGTAACGATATACCGATGGCAGTTGGTATCCGTCAGCTGTGCACCATTACTCAAAACGATATACACAGTATAATCTGTGGTAATCGATTCTATCGTCTGGGAATAATAATACGCCCACAAATCGATCGTATCGCCTTTGTTCAGCTCATATACATCGTCAAAGCCTTCCCGCGAGAAGTAAACCCACACATGAGTATAATTGGGATCGACTTCGATTTTCTGTCCCAGCCGGTCGGTCATCCGGTTAACCATTTCGTCTACCGGGAATTTTTTCAGCTGGTCTTTTGTATATCCATTCAGAGTAATGTAGATATCCTCGGTCTCGGGCATCGGGCGGAGAGACAGGTCTTCGGTGGGATTGTTTGCCGCTTCTTCCAGGGCCGGAATCAAATCCTCCACCACCGACAGATACAGCGCCTCATACTTTTCGGTAAACAGATCCATTTCCTCTGCGGTCAAAGCATTCAGCGCGTCCAGCGCCTTACCCACAGCAGCACTGGCCTGCTCCACTTCTTCCTCAGTCATGGATGCAACCGCATCTGCCAAAGGCAGCGCCTCAAACAGTTTTGCAGTCTGCTCCACTGCGGAAGCTTCCGTTTCATCCTCACCCACAACAGACTCACTGGCTTCGTCAGAAGCAGGCTCACTGGCTTCGTCAGAAGCAGGCTCACTGGCTTCGTCGGAAGCGGGCTCGCTGGCTTCGTCAGAAGCAGGCTCACTGGCTTCATCAGAAGCAGGCTCGCTGGCTTCGTCGGAAGCAGGCTCACTGGCTTCGTCGGAAGCGGGCTCGCTGGCTTCGTCGGAAGCGGGCTCGCTGGCTTCGTCAGAAGCAGGCTCACTGGCTTCGTCGGAAGCGGGCTCGCTGGCTTCGTCGGAAGCGGGTTCACTGGCTTCGTCGGAAGCGGGCTCGCTGGTTTCCACGGAAGCAGGCTCGCTGACTTCGTCGGAAACAGGCTCGCTCTCCAGATCCTCCAGATTCATCACCATATTCGATGATGCATCCATCACATTATCCTGCGCAAAGGCAACTGTGGCAGAAGGAAATGCTACCGAAACTGTCATAGCTGCCGCAAGCAGAAATGAAATGAGCTTTTTCATTTTCATGAATTTCTTTACAGTCCTTTCCTTGCTACTTATCGTTTCAAATCGCTGTTGTTTCCCCTTTTGGGCAGAAATATTCCCCTATTCCTCCTTTTCCTTTCACAAATTTATTGCAAAACCTGCTCGTTCTCGCTGCAAAACGAAGCCGGTTTCGGGCAATTTTTTCCTCCGGGATTGCGAATCAAGCTGTTTTTTCTGCAAGTTCCAGCAATGTTTCCACTGAACAGATCTCCGTGCTGCGGATATCTCCCGTCGGATAGTCAAAAACCAATGTCTGCCCCAGCACATCGCACAGGTTGGGCAGATCGGCTAATGCTTGGAAGTTCTCATCCAACAATTGACCATAATATTCGCCTTCTGTCGTAACGAACTGTGCAATGATATAGGCATCACTTTGTGTGATATAAGTAAGGTAGGCATCGCTGCTTAATTGCGCAACTTCTTTTCCGCTTTCCCGGTCATACACCATTGGAGCACCGTGCAACGGCGAAACAATGCGGAATTTTTCTGTGAGGAACTCCTCCTGAAGATCGCTGTCCGGTGGTGCAGCCTGTTCACAGCTGAGCTCAGCACCTGTTGCTGCATCGTATTTCCGTACGGTTCCGTCGTAATAGATCACTTCCAGGAAGGAACTCTGCTCCTGGCGGCGAAATTGCTGATCATACACCTGATCGGCGTTTGGAATTTCGACCTGTGCAATCACGTTCCCGTCTCGGTTATAAATGCAAAATTCCCGATATGAGAACAGCATCAGATTTTTCCCGTCCGCACTCAGACGCGCTTCGTCATGCACATATGCCGGATCATACGAAAACTCCTGAGTTTCGGAATGATTTTCAAAAGACAAAATCCGCAGTTCAGTGCCGTTTCGGCTACCCGTTACCGCAATTCCATCTGCTACGCACAAAAAATCAATTGGCTGCAGAATTTCATAGCTGGCGATTTGTGCTGCATTTTCGCCGTAAAAATCGAGTGAATCCGCCGTAGCAACCAAACTGTGCGGGGTGCCCGCTGCATAGCTGTGAATTCCCTTGGATGTAGTGACAAGGGGCGTTTGTTCCCCGGTGACAGGATCAAGTCTCACCAGAATATTTTCTGTCTGCACACTGATTCCATTGGCATCCGTGTACACACTGAAGGGATATTGCGACTGGTAGCCTCCGGTTTGCTCCATCGTCTGGATATCCAGTACTGCAAACACCGAGTCCTGCGTGCCAGACGCGGAAAATGCAAAGTAGTGTCCGGAAAAGCCACCTTCAAAATGACCATACTCGGGCATTTGCTCAAGAACCGTAAACACCTCGTTGGTGTTCAGGTCAAAGAGCCGGACGCTTCCATCCGAAAAGCTGGCAGCCAGCATAGAACCATCCGAATTCAGAGCAAACAGGTTATCGTTAGGATTGGCAAAAATGTCATTTCCCGTCACCTGCTGTTTTTTGCCGCTGAAATCCACCTGCAGAATCTGCGCTCCGGTATCCGCTGTATAAAGCGTTGCGCAGGACTCGTCTCTGTAAACCGCCGCAATGGTTTGACCGTCTTCTGAAACACTGATTCCGGTTGCAGGTTTGCCGGTCCAAAGTACGGCCTGCTGCGAAACACTGTAAAGCTCCAGCCCGTTCTGCCCCGCATATACCAAGCGGTCATTGTCCACAAATTCTGCCTCGGCCAGCGCGGACTGGTCGGCAGCCAGGGTCGCGGTCACTGTAAGGCTCTCTGTATCGATTATCACAAGAGACTGAGCACACATGGCAGCGGCTGTCTTCCCATCCGGCGAAAGCCTGAGGCACAGCGGCGCAGAGGGGAGTTCCACAACTCCATGCGGCCGATAACTGTCAGACAGGTCATATTGCCCCAAAGCTGCCGCCAGCGCCCGCTGTGCCTGCGGAACATATTGCGGAACGAGCAAGCTCTTCTGCTTTGGAAACGCCTGTAGCGCATAGGAAACTGCCGCCGTTTTATTGCCATCCTGCAAAGCATTTTGGGAATACTCCGCAAGCTTCAGCCAGCTTTCCACAGTCTGCATCCGCTTCAGGCCAACAAATGCCGACAGAACACCAATGCAAAACGCAGCCCCCAGAACCGTGCACGAAATTCTTACCCATCTTTTCAGGGATTTTACCCGCGGATCATTCCTCCGCAGCGAACGGAATGCCTCCAGCATTTCCGCCGCCGTTTGATAGCGCAGATCCGGGTTGGGCTGCATTGCTTTTTCAATGATATCCACAACCTGCGGGCTGAATTCCTGCCGTGACAGCGGACGCACATGATCGGCTTCCTTTGCGGGCCTGTTCCCCGACAGCAAATGGTAAAGCGTTGCACCCACACTATAAATATCCGATCGAACATCCGGCGTGACCGCTTTCAGTCTTCCCCGGCCGGTGGAAATATTTTTGGGTGCATCGGCCCACTCCGTCACCTCATCGTTCGGAACGTATTCGGTGGCCTGTTCCGCAGTTACCGTTACCTTTCCGTCAGTAACAGACACCATGCTGTCTGTCGAAAAATCCAGACCATAATGCTCAGGAGAAGCATAACCAACGCTGCAGCCGATGATATTTTTTTCGCCAAGCGCCAGCGCAATGTTAAAGTCAATCAAACATATTCCGCCATCCGGCATTACCATCAGGTTGGCGGGCTTAATATCGCTGTGGATAAATCCCTTGGGTGGATCACCGTGAATCGGGCTGTGCAGATAAACCAGCGCTTCCAAAAGCTGTATTGCCCACTCGATTACCTGACGCTGTGCAAAACGCTCGCCACGCTTCAGCGCCTTATCCAGGCTTTCGCCTTCGACATAGTCCATTACCGTATAGACTGTGTCATTTTCCACAAAGAAGTCGTATACCTGCGGGATATGCGGATGTTTCAGATTCTTCAAAACATCCACTTCCCGACGAAGCAATTCCGCCGGGGTAGTTATCTTCCGTTTATCGGCCTTTAATACTACTTTTTTATTCAGACGCAGATGGTTTGCAAGGTACACATTTCCGCCGCCGCCTGCACCTAATTTTTGTATCACCTCATAAGTAGAGGCAATGATCGTCTGCATAATTGCTCCTCTGTTTCTGCTGAAGGTTCGGCTTAATTACCGTCCAATTTTCCATACTCCACATCCAGCTGACGGTTTAGCTTTTTGCTTTTACTCTTCCAAATGCACAAAAAGGCAATAAAAAGAAGGACCGTCAATGCGGTCAATCCCAACCCTCCATAAAACATCAGCTCATCCGGCAACAGCAATTTCACCTTGACCACCACCAAATTACATCCCGTTTGTATTCTTTTTCTCTGTGTTCCCAAGTTAAACATTATTGGTATAATTATAATGCAACTCCCTCATCGTGTCGTTAACATAGATCAACAAAACGGGCTCTCTTGCCCCAAAAGCTCATTTTTTTCGTTGAAAAGAACAAAGAATGATTTCCTGTTGATATGGGAAATCACTTCATCCGGCAGGGGCATCTTTTTCATTCATTTTTCCTTTTACAAAACGGCCAGTATCTCGGCGGTGCCTCTTCCCACCCGAATCCATACAAAAAGCCCGAATCCATTTGTGCCATGCCAGGCCAAACGGATTCGGGCTTTTTTATTTCAGATATTCTTTTTCAGGGGATGGACAATCCCATTCCCAGCTGCACGCCCCAGCGGAACGCAAACGCCGTGCTGGTGAAAAACAGGGACATCAATCCGCAGCCAAACAGCAGGCCGGTAATGAACCGGCGGCCATTTGTGCTTTCATAGCTGCTCAGCGCCTGAATGCCACCGTCCAGAACCATGGGAATCATAGAAACGGCCGCCCAGGCTACGCTCAGATGAAATACCGGGTAGCACAGTGCTGCAGCCAGAATTCCCACCAGCTCGCCGGTGCAGCGGGCGCAGACCGGGAACCGCCGCCCATGATAATGAAACGACCGGTCATCCCGGCAGTGACAGCCGCAGAAACGAGGCAGCCAGACATAAAGCCAGGAAATCATCCCATCATGGCCAGGCCCACACCGGCAGCAACCACGATCACATAGTAAATTACGATACAAATCACGCCAACCAGCGCGCCGATACCGGCCTTCTTCGCCGTATTGGGCTTCTGGTCCTTCCAGACCAGGAACAGAATCAAGCCAACCAGAGGAATGCAGCAGCCCAAAACGGCCCAACCGATGTTGCCGCTGTCCACCACAGCGGGCTTATCCTGCTGAGGCACGCCGCATGCCGGGCATACTACAGCCTTATCATCGATTTCTTTTCCGCAATTTTTACAATATGCCATAGCCAATTCCTCCTTTGTATCCACAGGTCTTCGCCCACGGACTTTGTTTGAGTAAAGCATACCATGTTTCGTCATAATGCGCAATAATTTTTTCACAATTTAATTATAAAATTAACAGTTTCGCTTCATTTTCTTGTTGTTCCACATCCTTTTCAGAAATCCAGATGTCCCAAATCTTCTCTTTTGCGGCGCTGGTGCCTCCAGCCTTTTTTGTGCTATAATAAAATAGTGCAGATGACAATGACTTCGCCTGTGCCCGCGACCTGACCCGCTATTATGAGGAAAAGATCTGGGCCAATCGATACGCCCAGGTACTGAACCCGGACGAGGTCTTATCTCAACTGAACGGCAACTGATCCCCTGAAAGGACCTTTTATGAGTGATACCATTCCCATGCGGGTGATTGCCCGCATTCACAGTGATTTTACCAGCAAATTCGGTATTCCCCGCCAGAGCGGCCTGGTGGAAAGCCTGCAGGCCGTAATCGTGTTCGAGCCGGAATACCGGGACCCCAACGCCCTGCGCGGGCTGGAGGATTTTTCCCATCTGTGGCTCATCTGGCAGTTCTCCCAAGCGGTGCGGCAGAACTGGTCACCCACGGTGCGCCCGCCCCGGTTGGGCGGCAACACCCGGATGGGCGTATTCGCCACCCGCTCCCCCTTCCGCCCCAACGCCATCGGTCTTTCCTGCGTGAAGCTGGACCGGGTGGAGCTTCACCCGGAGCTGGGTCCGGTAATCCATGTGCTGGGTGCGGACCTGCTGGACGGCACCCCCATCTTCGACATCAAGCCCTATCTGCCCGCGGCGGACTGTCACCCCGAGGCGCTGAGCGGCTTTGCCGGCCCGGTGCGGGATTATCACCTGGAGGTGGTCTTCCCCCAGCAGTGGCTGGACCGGGTGCCCGAGGCCAAGCGCAGTGCCCTGCAGGGCGTGCTGGCGCAGGACCCCCGCCCCTCCTACCAGGATGACCCGGACCGGCTCTACGGCCTGACCTTTGCCGGGCTGGAAGTCAAATTTACCGTAAGCGGCGGCGTGCTCACCGTCTGCCGGGTCGCCCCGGCCAGGGACGGGCAGCCCACCGGCCGCTGACCATACACAAAACATCAGGCCCGGAATCCGGGCCCGGGAAAGCGAGGTCTTAACGATGAAACGTGCCTGTGTATTTATGGCAAATGGAACCGAGGAATGTGAGGCTCTGCTCACGGTGGATATCCTTCGCCGTGCCGGGGTGGAGGTAGTTACCGCATCGGTGAACCAGAAGCCGGAGATTCTTTCCAGCCACAATGTGCGCATGGACACCGACGCGATCGCAGCGGATATCCAGGCTGCCGATTTTGATCTGGTCATGCTGCCCGGCGGCATGCCCGGCACCCTCAACCTGAAGGAAAACGACTTTGTGAAGGCTGTCTGCCAGCAGGCAGCCGCTGCTGGCAAGCTGGTGGCCGCCATCTGCGCCGCTCCCAGCGCACTGGCAGCCTTCGGCCTGCTGGAGGGCAAAAAGGCCACTGCCTATCCCTCCTTCACCGACCAGCTGGCCGGTGCCACCGTGGTCAAGGAACCTGTGGTGGAGGACGGCGACATCATCACCGGCTGGGGGCTGGGCGCTTCCATTCCCTTCTCTCTGGCACTGGTGCGGCGGCTCTGCGGTGCGGACGCTGCCGAAGCGGTACGCCAGGCCATCGGTTACCCCTACGGCTTCTGATCGCAGCATACGGCTTTTTGCGCGGGCCAGTCACACGGCCCACGCTTTTTCTTCTCTGTGCCCGGTTTACTGTGGCTTTATCCGCCCGCCTGCGCATACAGTATTTTATAGCGCAGGCGCTATTCCTGCATCTGCAAAGGAGGTATGCCCTTGAACGGAATTCTTCTGCTGGTCGGCGTGGTGATCCTGGCCTGCATTCTGGCACATCACTTCACCGAAAAGCTGCCCATCCCCACCCTGCTGGTGTTCATCGGCCTGGGCATGCTGTTCGGAGAAAACGGATTGTTTCGTATCCGGTTCAATGACTATTCCCTGGCCGAGACCGTATGCTCGGTGTGTCTGATTTTTATCATGTACTACGGTGGCTTTGGCACCAACTGGAAGGCTGCCCGGCCGGTTGCGGCGCAATCGATGCTGCTCTCCACCCTGGGTGTACTGCTCACCGCCGGGCTCACCGGCTTGTTCATCCACCTGGTGCTGCGGCTTTCCTGGCTGGAGAGCCTGCTCATCGGTTCGGTGATCGCCTCCACCGACGCGGCCTCGGTGTTCAACATTCTGCGGTCCCGCAGCCTGAACCTGAAGTTCAACACCGCCAGTCTGCTGGAGCTGGAGTCCGGCTCCAACGACCCCATGTCCTATATGCTGACGGTGGTGCTGGTGACCCTGATGACCGGCGGCGACATCTCGGTGCCGCTGGTTCTGGCCAAACAGCTGGTGTTCGGCATTCTGTTCGGCGTGTGCATCGGCATTGCGGCTTCCTTTCTGCTGCGGCGCTCTCATGCCGCCATGGCCCAGGGCGACACGATCTTTGTGTTTGCCGCTGCCCTGATTGCCTATGCCCTTCCCTCCATGCTGGGCGGCAACGGCTATCTGAGCGTGTATCTGTGCGGCATTCTGATGGGCAATGCACCCATCGCCCAGAAACGGGACTTGGTGCGCTTTTTTGACGCGATCACCGGCATCACCCAGATGATGATCTTCTTTTTGCTGGGTCTTCTGGTTACCCCGGCCCAACTGCCGCGGGTCTTCGTTCCCGCGCTGTGCATTCTGGCCTTTCTTACTCTCGTGGGGCGGCCGGTGGCGGTGGCGGCGCTGCTGGCGCCCTTCCGGGCGAAGGCCGGACAGATTGCGCTGGTCTCCTGGGCTGGCCTGCGCGGCGCAGCCTCCATCGTGTTCGCCATCTATGCAGTGCTGCACAATGCGCCGCTCACCTACGATCTGTTTGATCTGGTCTTCTGCATCGTGCTGCTCTCCATGGGCATTCAGGGCACCCTGCTGCCCCGTATGGCTCACCGCTTTGCCATGATCGATGACAACGCGGATGTGCGCCGCACCTTCAACGACTACCAGGAGGAAAACGACATCTGCTTCATCAAGCTTCACCTGGACGAAGGCCATCCCTGGGCGGGCAAGCTGCTGCGGGAGATCGTGACCCCGCCGGACTTCCTGGTCAGCCTGATCATCCGCCGGGGCGAGGGTGTGCTGGTGCCCAGCGGTTCCACCCGGATACTGGCGGGCGACCTTCTGGTCATTGCAGCCCGGGAATTCGAGAACCGGGCAAGCCTGACGCTGCAGGAAGTAAGCATCGACGCCTCCCACAAGCTGTGCGGCAAACAGCTGCGGGATGCCCCGCCCGCTCCTGGAACACTTGTGGTGCTGGTGCAGCGGGAGGGCCGCACCATCATTCCCACCGGCGACACCGGCGTGCAGGCGGGCGACACCCTGGTAGTGGCCCGCTACTGATCTGCATTTTCCCTAAGGACATAAAAAAGCTTCGGAGTGCCTGGGCACTCCGAAGCTTTTTGTTTTGTATTCTGCGCTTTTAAAAAAATCACTCGTGCCGGATGGCTTCCAGCGCGCTGATCTTGGTGGCGCGGATGGCGGGCCACAGGCCGCTGAGCACACCCACCAGGGTGGAGAAGCCCAGACCCAGCAGCACCAGCCAGGGCGGGATCATGGAGATGGCAGCGCTGCCGCCGTCCATGCCATAATAGTAGCCGCCGCCGAAGCTGCTCATCAGACCGCTCAGATCAATCGAGCCGCCGAGCAGCGCCGCAATCGTGGTCAGGTTATTCAGAATGGCGCTGGCCGCATAGCTGAGCGCCACGCCGATCACGCCGCCCAGCAGGCCGATGGCGCCGGCCTCCACCAGGAACATGTTACGGATCTTGCGCACCTCGCAGCCCAGCACCTTCATCACGCCAATTTCCTTGGTGCGCTCATAGATGGACATCATCATGGTGTTGGCGATGTTCAGCGCCGCCACCAGCAATGCCACAGCTGCGGTGCCGCCCAAAATCATCTGGCTCTTGGCTACGCTGGCCTGCATCTCCTCGCGAATCTGGGTCATCGAAGAAGTCTCATATCCCAAATCCTGAATTTTCTCCTCCACCTCAGCCACATTGTCTACATCGTCTACCTTCACATAGACGTTTTCATAACCGTTATCCTTCTGCTGGATTGGCCGGCCGCCGGCAGAGGAAATCATCACGCCGCCGCTGTTGCCCTTGTTGCCGGAAAGCTTCTGGTAGGCCTTGCTGAGCATCTGCATATCCGACACCCGCATGACAACACCGGCATTGGTGAAATACTGCTTGGCGTCATCCTGCTGGAACACGCCCATAACCACCAGCTGATAGTCCTCGGTCTTTTCGTTTCCGTTTTTATCGTAAGCCATCAGGCGCAGGGTAAGCTTTTCCTTCTGTACATCGAAGAAGGGCTCCACCGGGTTTCCCAGCGCGTCGGTTTCGCCCCAATAGCGCTGACGCTTACCGCTGTTATAGCTCTTGCGGGTATCCTGGAATTCATAGGCAAAATGCTCGCCGATCAGCACCGGGATCTTCTTTTTGCCCAGATTGGTATCGCTGGCCACAAAGCTGCCGCTGATCAGCTTATAATCCATGGCCTGTAATGCGTCCATGTCCACGCCGTACATTTCCCAGACATAGGCCTCGTAACGGTCATTTTTGCCTGCGTAGACCTGGGCGTTCAGGTTATTGTCCCGATACATGGGGGTCACTGCCACCACATGCTCATAGCTGCGCAGCTGATCCAGCATTTTATCGTCCAGCACCGGCACATCACCGCTGGCCGCGCCCCACTGGTAGTTGTTGATGGTGATCTGGGTCAGATCACCCCAGCTTTGCAGCATGGCCTCGTTCTGGGCGTTGCTGGCAATGCCCAGGCTGATCATCACGATGATGGAAAAGGTGCCTACCACCACGCCGATCACCGTCAGTGCGGTGCGGCCTTTGCGGCGGCGAAGATTATCCGTGCTGAGACGCAGCAGATCAGATATCTTCATCTTCATCCTCCAACTGAGCCAGTTTCTTTGCTTTCTGCTTCTTCTTGACCACAACCACGACCACAACAACCACAGCCACAACGCCCACAACGATGAGCGCCCAGCCCCAGATGGGCATGCCGGGAGCGGTTTCGGTCATGGTGGGGTCCATCATACCCGGGTCCATGGGATCGATGCTCATGTCCATCATGGGCTCCACGGTGCAGGAGAACTCCTTCTCCAGGGTCTTTACTTCGCCCTTGGCATCCTCGTAGCTCAGGATGACCTTGCCGTTGATGGTGCCCTCGGCCGCAGCCATAACGCTGAAGTCCACCGAGTTCTCGGTACCGGCGGCGATGTTGCCCAGGAACTGGCTCTGGCCGGGGTTGGCCAGGTTCTCACCCTGGATCTCGGCGGAGAGGTTGTTGATGGCGCTCTTGCCCTTGTTTACAAAGGTGACGGACAGGTAGCCTTCCTCACCCATCATGATGGTCTCGGGGGCTTCCATGTTGGTGATGTCAAACCGCTCGGGCTGGGTCACCGGGATGGAGATGGGCGCGGTGGCGGCCTCGCCGTTCTTGCTGGTCAGGTTTACATTGATGCTGATGGCGCCCGGCTCGATGGTGGCGTCGGTGATCATCTTATAGCTGATGGTCTTGGTGGTGTTGGGAGCCATCTCGCCCACATAAGTATTCATGCTGCCGCTGGCCAGGGAAACGCCCTTCAGCTCGCCGAAGTTCAGGCCCACCATCACGTCCTGCAGGTTGGCGTTGCCGCTGGTGGTGAAGAGGGTCAGCTCCAGGGTGAACTCCTTGCCGGCTTCCACGCTGTTGCCGCCGAAGGAGAAGTCCTTGACCAGGATCTTCGGGTAGTCATATTCCGGTTTCTCGGTGGGAACCGGCTCAGGAGTGGGGGTGGGCTCCGGCGGGTTGGGGTTCACGTCCATGCACTGGGCGATGGTGATGGACTGCGTGACTACACCGGCCGTGGTGGTGGTGAGCTCGAACTGCAGGATGTTGCCGCCGCCGTTGTAGCGCACATTGCTGAAGGTGATGCTGCCGCCGGAAGCCGGTACATCCACTGTGCCATAATTATCTGCCGCAAAGGTGCCGTTGTTTACCAGACGGGCACTAATCACCGTCTCCCCATTGGTAAAGTGGATGGTAACATTGGCGCGCTCGTCCCAGTCCCACAGATTGTCGCGGCCGTCCACCAGAGAAATATCGTAGGAACCGACCTGCGCCACGGGCACTTCGGTGGGTTCCGGTGTGGGGACCGGAGTAGGCGTAGTTTCTGAAGTAGAGTTCGACGTAGAAGTGGAGCTCGAGGTGCTCCCGTTTTCCGCCTGTGCGGCCACGCTGGTGCTCTGGGGGGCGCTGGCCGGGGCGGTGCTCTCACCCTCGGCGAATACGCCGAAGGCGCTGAATGCGCTCAGTGCCATGGCCATGGCCAGAACGGCGCTGATCCGTTTGATGCTCTGTTTCATGGTTTTCTTCTCCTCACTGTTTTTCGCTATTCAAAGGCACCGTGGTGTTGGGTTCCGCCGGGGCCTCCTGTTCCATAATCTCGCTGAACATCTCAGCCATGGCCGCTGCCTTGGCTTCGGCGTCCATCACCACATCGCTCTCCACCTTGCCGTCCTTGATGGTGACCACCCGGTCCGCCACTGCGGCCAGGTCCCGTTCGTGGGTGACCATAACAAAGGTAATGCCGTTTTCCTTTGCCATATCCAGCATCCGGTAAAGCACCTGTTTCGTGGTCTGGCTGTCCAGGTTGCCGGTGGGTTCGTCTGCAAAGATGACCTTGGGCTTGGCCACAAAGGCCCGGGCAATGCCCACCCGCTGCTGCTGGCCGCCGCTCATTTCGGTGGGCTTGTGGCCCGCCCGCTTTCCCAGACCCATCTTTTTCAGCTCCTGGGTGGCAAGCTTGATTCGCTCTTTGCGGCCCACGCCCTTGAACATCAGCGGCAGAGCCACGTTTTCCGCCGCCGTCAGGTTGGGCAGCAGATTGTAGCTCTGGAAGATAAAGCCCAGATGCTCCTGGCGGAACTTCGCCAGCTCGTTTTCGGTCATCTCGCTGATGTCATGCTTGCCGATGAACACATGTCCCTTGGTGGGCTTTTCCAGCCCTGCCAGCTGATTGAGCAGGGTGGACTTGCCGCTGCCGGAGGGGCCCACGATGCAGCAGACCTCCCCCGGCTCAATGGCCAGGTTCACATCGTTCAGCGCAATGACCTTTTCGTGACCCACCCGGTAAACCTTACGCAGGTGTTCCACACGGATAATTGGCGCCATGATTTCACCTCTTCATTTTATCGGATTCCAGCCAACCGTCAGAAGATGCCCACAAACTGCAGCATCCAGCCGGTCCGGCTGCTTTTGAAGACCCAGTAATACAATACCGCGAATACCTCACGGAAATAACAGGGCATAATGGAATTGAGCCCGATGGACGCGGGCAGCGTGTCCACATCGGTAAAGCCAACCATGCGGGCATATTCCCCGCCCCGGTAGCAGTGGAAGGCGTTGGTCACCACCACGATGGGCTCGGTGGCTGCAATGCCCCGCTCCTCCAGCAGGCGGCGGGCAAACAGCAGATTCTCCTCGGTGGAGGTGCTTTTGTCCTCCACGATGATCTGCTCCTCCGGCACGCCCCGCTCGGCCAGCCATCTGGCCATGGCCACCCCTTCCGGGATGGTCTCGCCCGGTCCCTGGCCGCCGGTGACCACGATCACCGCGTCCGGGTTTTCCTCGTGGTATTCCAGCGCCTTCTCCAGCCGGCAGACCAGCAGCTTGCTGGGCACGTCCTTGCGCAGCCCGGCGCCCAGCACCACCACCGCCTTTTCATCGCCCTGAGGCTGGTCGGTATAGCCGCTGAGGGCCACGAAGGCCAGCAGCGCACAGAATACGCCCACGCCGCAGAAAAAGCCGATGCGCAGCACCCGGCCCACCCCGGCGGCACAGAAGGCGTCGATCTGCCGGTGGAACAGGCCATAGACCCACAGCCCGGCGGTAATGGCATACATGATGAGCATGCCGAAATTGAAATTGGAGCGCAGCGACCGGACAATGCTGTCCACAAGAAAATATACCGCCAGCACCCACACAATGATCAGTTTGATATTCACGAGACCCTTTCCGTACAGTTTCATACTTTCCCCTGTTAATAAACAGACCGCGGAGCAACGCTCCGCGGCCGCTATATAATAAACGAAAGGGCGCGGTTTTTTATTGCAACTTTTTCAAAAAAATTAAAAATGATTGAAAAAATCATGCTTTTCCGCACGTTTGGCTTATTGGAACATCCGCTCGCTCAGGTCCTGGCCCGCCAGCTCGGCCTCCACACCCAGATAAGAGCAGATGGTCTTGCCGATGGCCCCGAAGCCCAGCACGGTGCCCAGATTGTTGTTTTCCTTCACGCAGCTGCCCGCCGCCAGCATGGGAACATATTCCCGGGTGTGGTCGGTGGTTTTGGTGAAGCCGGGATCACAGCCGTGGTCCGCGGTGATGATGAGCAGATCGTCCGGGCGCAGCTTTTTGAGCATCTCGCCCAGGCCCTGGTCAAACTCGGTGGCCGCGGCGGCATAGCCGTCGATGTTGCGGCGGTGGCCGTAGACCATGTCAAAATCCACCAGGTTGATGAAGGCCAGGCCCTCAAAATCCCGGTCGGCCAGATCCAGCATTACCTTGATGCCCTCGGTATTGCCGGAGGTGCGGATGGTCTCGGTGACGCCTTCGCCGTCGAAGATGTCGTAGATCTTGCCCACGCCGATCACAGCCTTGCCCGCGGCGCTGAGCGCGTCCAGCATGGTCTTCTTGGGGGGCTTGAGGGAGTAATCATGGCGGCGGGGGGTGCGCTGGAAGTCTGCCGCACAGGTGCCCACGAAGGGCCGGGCAATCACGCGGCCCACGCCGTGCTCGCCCTTGAGCATATCCCGGGCGATCTGGCAGTACTCATACAGCTGAGCCACCGGCACAATCTCCTCATGAGCGGCCACCTGGAACACGCTGTCGGCCGAGGTATACACAATCAGCGCGCCGGTGCGCATATGCTCCTCGCCGTAGTCCTTGAGCACCTCGGTGCCGGAGTAGGTGGCGTTGCAGATCACCTTGCGGCCGGTACGCTTTTCAAACTCCTCGATGACTTCCGCAGGAAAGCCGTTGGGATAGGTGGGCAGAGCACGCTCGCTCTCCACACCCGCGATCTCCCAGTGGCCGATGGTGGTGTCCTTGCCGTTGCTGGCCTCCTGCAGGCGGGCACAGGTGCCCAGCACCTGTTCCGCGGGCTCACCGCAGGTCACGCCGTCCAGATTGAACAAGCCCATCTTCTTCATATTAGGGGTATCGAACGCCTTGCTGGCGGCGATGGACGCCAGGGTGTTGGCGCCCACATCACCAAATTTATCCGCATCCGGCTCGGCGCCTACGCCGAAGCTGTCCAGTACTACTAAAAACACTCGTTTTGCCATATTGTTTCTGCCTCCTTTTCGTTGGCTGTAGGGTGTTGTTTCATTATATCGTATTTGCCTTAAAAAGTTAAGTATATCCCATCAGCTTTGTTGAAAAAATGCAATAAAATATTCTGTTAAATTTTTATTTAATTGGTACGATTGCATATACTTTTCCGAAAGCTTGCCCGTACCCCTTTCACGAAATGTTTTTTTATTATATAATAGGGGCGGCGAGCGAAACAGCGACCCCGTCTCCGCTTCGGAGACGTTGTGGATAGATATTTGAGAAGAGAGTATTTAGGAGGATTTTACGAATGCGTAAGACGAAAATCATCTGCACCTTAGGCCCCTCTACCGACAAAGAGGGCGTAATGCGCGAATTGATCCTGGCCGGCATGAACATTGCCCGTTTCAACTTTTCCCACGGCGACTACGAAGAGCACAAGGGCCGTCTGGACAAACTGAAGGCTCTGCGTGAGGAGCTGGGCCGCCCCGTGGCTGCCCTGCTGGACACCAAGGGCCCCGAGATCCGTCTGAAGCAGTTCGCCGGCGGCAAGACCAAGCTGGAAGCCGGCCAGAAGTTCACCCTGACCACCCGTGACGTGGAGGGCAACAAGGACATCTGCTCCATCACCTATCAGGATCTGCCCAGCGACGTTTCCGTTGGCAGCACCGTGCTGCTGGCCGACGGCCTGATCAGCATGACCGTTACCGCTGTGACCAACACCGACATCGAGTGCCTGGTGAACAACAGCGGCCCCATCAGCAACAACAAGGGCGTTAACGTGCCCGGCGTTTCCCTGTCCATGCCCTACCTGAGCCAGAAGGACAAGGAGGACATCCTGTTCGGTATCGAGAACGGCTACGACTTCATCGCCGCCAGCTTCACCCGCAGCGCGCAGGACATCCAGGATATCCGCCGCCTGCTGAACGAGCACAAGTCCAACATCCGCATCATCGCCAAGATCGAGAACCGCGAGGGTATCGACAACATCGACGAGATCCTGGCTGCTGCCGACGGCGTCATGGTTGCCCGCGGCGACATGGGCGTTGAGATCGACTTCACCGAGATCCCCATGATCCAGAAGGACATCATCTACCACAGCTTCTCCGCCGGCAAGCCCGTTATCACCGCTACCCAGATGCTGGAGAGCATGCAGGAGAATCCCCGTCCCACCCGTGCCGAGATCACCGACGTTGCCAACGCCATCTACGACGGCACCAGCGCCATCATGCTGAGCGGTGAGACCGCTGCCGGTAAGTACCCCGTGGAGGCCGTTCGCACCATGGCCGCCATCGCCGAGCGCACCGAGAGCGACTCCAGCTACATCGAGCATATGCGCAAGAGCCCCCTGGATACCCGCCTGAGCATTGCTGCTGCTACCGCTCATGCCGCCTGCACCACCGCAGCCGACATCAAGGCTACCGCTATCATCACCGTTTCCAAGAGCGGTGAGACTGCCCGCCTGCTGAGCAAGGGCCGTCCCGAGACCCCCATCATCGCCTGCGTGCTGGACGAGCAGACCCAGCGTCACCTGGCTCTGAGCTGGGGCGTGCATCCCATCCTGATGCCCTACGCCAACAGCACCGACGAGCTGGTTGAGCTGTCTGTTAAGACCTCTGTGGAGCACGGCCTGCTGCAGAGCGGTGACCTGGTGGTTGTGACCGCCGGTGTTCCCGTGGGTGTTTCCGGTACCACCAACATGATCAAGGTCCACATGGTCGGCGAGTTCCTGGCCAGCGGCGTGGGCATCGGCAACCAGAACGCCAAGGGCGCCCTGTGCATCTGCCGCAACACCGAAGAGGTTGCCAGCAAGTGCAAGCCCGGCTGCGTACTGGTGGTTCCCTACACCAACAACGACATGCTGCCCTACATGCGTGAGGCCAATGCCGTGATCGTTGAGGAGGCTGGCATGAACAGCCACGCCGCCATCGCCGGTCTGGCTCTGGGCAAGGCTGTGATCGTTGGTGTTGCCAACGCCACCCGCCTGCTGAAGGACGAGACCATGGTTTCTGTGGACTGCGTACGCGGCACCATCCAGACCATGCCTGTCTGATTCTTCTGAATCGCTTTTTCACTCCCCTGTGCATCCCGCACAGGGGAGTTTTTGTTTCAGGCCCATTTATCTGCACACAAAAAGCGGCGGCGCACACGGAAAAGCTTTCCGTATGCGCCGCCGCTTTCTTTTTTATTGGATTCAGGGATTTCCCCGGTTTTTCAGCCGGGCCAGCCGCCTTGCCATCTTTTCCCGCCGGGCGGCGGTGGCTTCCCGGTCCACCTGCCAGCCCTGTCCGCTCCGGGTGAGCACATCGCCCTCCCGGGCCTCTGCGGGCAGCTCGCCGCGGTTTGCCCGCTGCCAGTGGGTAAGGTCCGCCTCGTCGCTGACCTCGATCACCGCCGTGTCCCCTTCCCACCGGTCCAGGATACAAAGCTCCTGCATCGCTCTTCTCCTTTCTCAGGCTGCGCTGTCTGCCTGCTGGCCACCGGAAGCCGTGTAGCACTGCAGTCCGTCCTCGATGGCCGCAATAACCACACTGCCGTCCTCGTCGGTGCGCAGCACCTGGGCACCCACCAGAGCGTAGTTCTGCAGCGCCTCCTGATGGGGATGGCCGTAGCTGTTGTCCTTTCCGCAGCTGACCACCACATACTGAGGCCGGATTGCCTGCAGGAAGGACAGGGTATTGGAGGTGCTGGAGCCGTGATGAGCCGCCTTGAACACGTCTGCCTGAGGCAGCTCACAGTGGGCCAGTGCATCCTCTTCCACCTCGGTTTCGCCGTCCCCGGTGAGCATGACCCGCAGTCCCGGAGCCCGGAAGAAGAGCACCTGGGAGAGGTTGTTGTAATTGTCGGTCTCCACACCGTTTGCCAGCACTGAGAGGGTCGCTTCTCCGATGGTGAACTCCTGCCCCGGCTTGGCCGTCACAGTGGGGATATTCTGCTGTTCAATGGTATCCATCACCCGCTCGAAGGTGCGGGTGGTGGGATAGGGTGCCTTGTCGAAGTCCGGCAGCAGAACCTGCTCCACCTGCACATGCTCCAGCACCGCCTGCATGCTGCCAATGTGATCCGCATGGGGATGGGTCATTACCAGAAGCTTCAGGCGGGTGATGCCCATTGCATCCAGGTAAGACAGCAGGGCTTCCTCACTGGAGGCCTCGCCCGCATCCACCAGGCAGTATTCCTGCCCGCTCTGCAGCAGGGTAGCATCCGCCTGACCCACATCGATGAAGTGCGCCGCCTGGCCATCCGCCGGGACCTCCTCCAGCCCCTGAGGCATCGCATTCACCTGCAGCGCGTCGTAAAAATCGCGCCAGGTAAACCCGCCTTCACCACTCTGGCCTCCCAGCCCCAGCCGGAGGCCAATGACCAGACAGAAGGCAGTGAGCAGAAAGACCAGCCCCTGCGAGGGCGTGATGCGAATGGGATATTTTTTGCGCCGTGTGCGCCGTTTCCGTCGTTTTGCCATGGCTTACTTCCGCTTGGTCTTGGGGGCGAAGGTGGGACGGCCGGAATTTTTTCCGCTGCCCTTGCCATGGTTGGGAACGAACCGGCCCTGCACCGGACGGCCTGCCGCCTTGGCATTCTGGGCGGATTTTCGACCGGTGACCGGACGGGCCTGGGCGCTCACCTTCGGCTTGTAGCCGGGCACCAGCAGGGGGATCAGGTCCTCCCGGTGGGTCTTATGCAGTGCCTTGACCACCTTTTCTGCGTTGCGGGGCTCGTAATACTGCAGCAGCGCACGCTGCAGCGCCTTACCCTCGGGGGATTTTTCCACAAACACCGGCTTCAGGGTGTAGGGGTCCAGGCCGGTGTAGAACATGCAGGTGGACACCGTGCCCGGCGTGGGGTAGAAGTCCTGCACCTGCTCGGGGCGGATGTTGTGCTTGTACAGATACTCGGCCAGATAGACTGCATCCTCCAGAGTGCTGCCCGGATGGCTGCTCATCAGATAGGGCACCAGATACTGCTTCTTGCCCGCCTTCTTGGTCAGCTCATAGAACCGCTTGGAGAACTTGTTGAACACCTCCACCGGGGGCTTGCCCATGTATTTGAGGGTATTGGGGGCGCAGTGCTCGGGGGCCACCTTCAGCTGACCGGAAACGTGATGCTCCACCAGCTCCTTGAAGAAGGTCTCGTCCTTGTCCCAGGTGAGGTAGTCGTAGCGGATGCCGCTGCGGATGAACACCTTTTTCACCCCGGGCAGAGCCCGCAGACGGCGCAGCATATTCAGATATTCGGTGTGATCGATGATCAGATGAGGGCAGGGACCGGGAGCCAGGCACTTCTTGCCGCCCTGACACATGCCCTCGGTCATCTGCTTGGCACAGCTGGGCAGCCGGAAATTGGCGGTGGGACCGCCCACATCGTGGATGTAACCCTTGAAGCCGGGCTGTTTGGTGAGCAGCTCGCCCTCCTCCACCACGCTGTCCACACTGCGGCTGGTGACCCGCCGCCCCTGGTGCAGGGTGATGGCGCAGAAATTGCAGCCGCCGTAGCAGCCTCGGTTGTGGATGATGGAGAATTCCACCTCCTCGATGGCGGGCACGCCGCCCAGTGCATCATAACTGGGGTGCCAGGTGCGGGTGTAGGGCAGCGCCGCCACCCGGTCCAGCTCCCGGCGAGTGAGGGGCTTTGCCGGCGGATTCTGCACCAGATAGCCATGCTCCTGCTTCTGCACAATGATCTGGCCGGTAACGGAATCCTGGTTGTCCATCTGGATGCGGCAGGCCTTGGCGTAGGCCACCTTGTCGGTGCTCACCTTGTTGAAGCCCGCACATTCCAGATACTTGGCGGGCAGATGGGCAAAGTCGGTCATGTAGCAGGTGCCCTCCACATCCCGGATCTCGCTGGCCTTCTCCCCTGCCGCCAGACGGCGGGCGATCTCCACCGTCTGGTGTTCGCCCATGCCGAAGCTGATGATATCCGCTCCGGAGGTCTCGGCGATGCTGGGCAGCACGGTGTCCATCCAGTAGTCGTAATGGGCGAAGCGGCGCAGGCTGGCCTCCAGGCCGCCCAGGATCACCGGCAGGTCCGGGTATGCCTGCTTGGCCAGCTGGGTGTAAACGGTGGCACTGCGGTCCGGGCGCTTGCCCGCCACACCGCCGGGGGTGTATTCATCCACCTTGCGGCGCACCTTGGCCACCGAGTAATGGGCCACCATGCTGTCCACATTGCCGCCGCCGATGAAAAAGCCATAGCGGGGCTTGCCCAGCACCTTGAAGCTTTCGCAGGTGGTGTAGTCCGGCTGGCTGATCACGCCCACCCGGTAGCCCTCGGCCTCCAGAATCCGGCCGATGATGGCCGGGCCGAAGCTGGGATGGTCCACATAAGCGTCGCCCATAACCAGAACGAAGTCCAGCTCGTCCCAGCCGCGCTGGCGCATATCCTCTTTGCTGATGGGCAAAAACTGTGTGCCCTGCTGCATAAAGGGTCTCCTTTCTTTGTTGCGCGTGTCCTTAAAGGCCGCGCCTGTCCATGCAATATCACACGCGCCCCCGGCAGGCCGTTGGTCTGCCGGGGGCACGAACGTTTGGCTCGATTCTATTGTAACAAATCCTGCCCGCCGCGCACAAGAGCGCGGCATAGGGTTCAGGGGATCTCGTCCGGCACGGGGGTGTTGTCCGCCCGCATGGACCGCTCGATCCACTGCTGCCGGGTGATGAGCACCTCCCGGGGCTTGGCGCCCTGGTAGGGACCGATCACACCCAACTGCTCCATATCGTCCATGATGCGGGCCGCACGGGCGTAGCCCAGCTTGCACTTGCGCTGCAGCAGACTGGTGGAAGCCTGACCGGCGTCGATGACCACCTCCACCGCCTGTTCCAGCATGGGATCGTGGCCGTCGTCCTCATCGTCGCCGTCGCCACCGGAGGCCTTCTCCGGTACCGCGTGCTTCTCCATCTCCTCGATCATCTTCTCGTCGTACTGAGAGGTGTTGTCCTTCTTGATGAAGTCCAGCACGGCGCTGATCTCCTCGTCTTTCACGTAGGTGCCCTGGATGCGCAGGGGCTTGGAAGCGCCCACCGGCATGAACAGCATGTCGCCCATGCCCAGCAGCTTCTCCGCGCCGCCCGCGTCCAGAATGGTGCGGCTGTCCACCTGGCTGGACACCGCGAAGGCAATCCGGCTGGGGATATTGGCCTTGATCAGGCCGGTGATGACATCCACGCTGGGGCGCTGGGTGGCCACAATCAGGTGCATGCCCGCGGCACGTGCCTTCTGGGCAATGCGGCAGATGTAATCCTCCACCTCTTTGCCGGCCACCATCATCAGGTCGGCCAGCTCGTCGATGATAATGGCGATGTAAGGCAGCTTTTCCAGGCCCTCGGTCTCGGCCGCCAGCCGGTTAAAGCTCTTGATGTCACGCACGTTGTTCTCGGCGAACAGATGGTAGCGGCGCTCCATCTCGGCCACGGCGCTGCCCAGCGCGCCTGCCGCCTTGCGGGGCTCGGTGACCACCGGCATCAGCAGGTGGGGAATGCCGTTGTACTCCGCCAGCTCCACCACCTTGGGGTCGATGAGGATGAGCTTCACGTCCTCGGGGCTGGAGCGGTACAAAAAGCTGATGATAATGCTGTTCACACACACTGACTTACCGCTGCCGGTGGAACCGGCGATCAGCAGGTGGGGCATCTTGCACAGGTCGGCCACCTGGGCGTTGCCCGCAATATCCTTGCCCAGAGCAAGGGTCAGGGGCGAGGCGCTGCGGGTGTAGGCCTGAGATTCAAAGATTCCACGGATGCCCACCGGGCTGGATTTCCGGTTGGGCACCTCCACGCCCACGGCAGGCTTGCCGGGGATGGGGGCTTCAATGCGTACACCGGCTGCCGCCAGGTTCAGGGCGATATCGTCGGCCAGACCGGTGATCCGGCTGATCTTCACGCCTGCCAGGGGCTGCAGCTCGTACCGGGTAACCGAGGGGCCGCGGCAGATGTCCAGCACGCGGGTCTTCACGCCGAAGCTTTCCAGCGTACTCACCAGCAGCTCGGCGTTCTTTTTCAGCTCCGCCTCCACGCCCGGGTCCTCCGCCGACTCCATCACCTGGAACAGGTCCAGCGGCGGGTAGCGGTAGGCAGCGGGCTGCTCCGCAGGCTGTGCCAGAGCGGTTTCCGCCGGGGCGGCCGCCGGATTCAGCGGGCGCAGCGGCTCGCCATAGGAATTGCCCATGGTCTGGCTGGGCTCCATAGCCTTGTGAATCAGGCTGTCCAACTCGGTGACGCTTGCAGCAGGCTGCTCCGGCTCCAGCGGAATCGGCTGATCCAGCTGGAAGGGCGGCTCGTCCGCATCGGAGGGCTCCGGTGCTTCGTCAAACCGCATCTCCCAGGCATAGTCCGGGCTGCTGCTGGGATAGGGCTCGAAGCCCACATCCGGGTCCTGCTGGGGTTCGTCCATGGGAATTTCGGTTTCGAATTCACTGTGCTCCTCCGGCTCGGACCGGTCCATGGGAGGAAACATGCCAAAGGTGCCGCCGGGACCCACCAGAGGCTCCTCCGGCTGGGGATCGGTCTCGGTGGTAACCACCGGGTCCGGCCCCAGATCAATGTCCACCTGGGGCTTGCGCCGGAACCGTTGGGCAAAGGCCTCCTGTTTCTGCTGGCGGGCGGCAGCTCGCTCCTGGGCGGCGGCGCGGCGCTCGGGCTCCCGGCGCAGCTGCTCTTCCTCCCAAGCTTCACGCTGCTCGCGGGCAGCATCCCGGTCAGCCCGCCAGTCCCCCAGATAGTCCTCTGCAATCTGCCACAGATCGCCCGGAGTCACGCCCATGTACCACATGACCATGGCAATGAGCATAATGACCAGCAGGATGTTTGCCGCCGGATGCCCACACAGCGCCAGCAGAGTGCCGCCGATGATGCCGCCCAAAAGGCCGCCGCCCAGCATACCCTGGCCGTTGGCATACAACGCTGCGGTTGCCTCGCCGAAGCCCAGGCCCACCAGGTCGATTTTGGAGAATACCACCGCCGTGCCGCAGATGAGCATCATCAGAAGCAGGGACTTGGCGCAGCGGGCCCAGATGGGTCGCCCCAGCGCCACCAGCACCGCAATGTAAAGCAATACCGGCCCCAGCAAATAGGTACACACGCCGAACACGCCGAACAGCACGCCCCGCAGCATGGCCCAGACTGACTGACCGGCCACCAGAGCCATGGCGATAAGCACAACGCCCAGGCAGAACAGCAAAATACTCCAGCTCTGGGCCACATCCGGCTGGCTGCGCCGCGAGCGGGAGCGGGTGGTTTTCGCGCCGCTTCTCGCGGCGGGTTTCTTCTTTTGTGCCATACGCTTTCTTTCCCTCGTTTATGTATTTCCGGCCCCCGGTTTGAATGGAAACCAGGGGCGCCGCGCACCTGGCGCGGGAAAATTTTCGGAACTTATCTATTGTAACATAAAACCATAGGTTTTAAAACCCAATTTATCGGACACTTTCTCCCCTGCCCTGACTTGCGCCGTTCTTCGCGCCGGTTCGGTTTTGTTCGATCTGGCGGTACAGGTAGTTCAGTGCGTCGCCCAGGCCGCCCAGCTCGTCGATCAAGCCCTCGGCCACCGCCTGCTCGCCGCCCAGCACGGTGCCCACATCCATCACCAGTTCGCCGGTGTGCATCATCAGCTCCAGAAAGCGCGCTTCGCTGATGTGGGAATGGTTCTTCACAAAGCCGGTGATGCGCTCCTGCATTTGTTCAAAGTAGCGCATGGTCTGGGGTACGCCCAGCACCAGCCCGGAATGGCGCACCGGGTGAATGGTCATGGTGGCAGTGGGCACGATAAAGCTCCGTTTTGCACTGACCGCCAGCGGAATGCCGATGGAATGTCCGCCGCCCAGCACCAGCGCCGCACTGGGCTTGGTCACCCCGCTGATCAGCTCGGCCAGGGCAAGGCCTGCCTCCACATCGCCGCCCACCGTATTCAAAATCACCAGCAAGCCCTCGATCTCCGGGTCCTCTTCAATGGCCACCAGCTGGGGGATTACAAGCTCGTAGCGGGTCACCTTCTGCTCCTGCCCGGCGCTCACATGGCCCTCAATCAAGCCGATTACTGTGAGGCAGTGGATGGCATGGCGGCCCTTGGTGCGGATCACTGAGCCGGTGTCCATCATAAAATCCTGTTCCAGCTTTTCCTGTTCCACCTGGGCGTCGGTGGGTTTCGGGGTATCGTTGTTCGGCATTGGTCGCTTCGCTCCTTTTCTGCAACACCGTCCGGGGCATTCGCTGCTGAATTGTGCGGGGTTGCCTTTTGTTTTTTCTATCAGTTTGCACGAATTTTTTGTCTTTATGCCCGCACAGGTGGCCTCGAGCCTCCAATTGGTTTGACAAGGCTTTCTGAATCCAGTATTATAAAGTATGGATATTTCCGCAAAGGGCCCAGTCGCGCCTTTTGCTCCTCTGCGGCACGGGGCAGGCCTGTGGCCCGCCCGTTGCCCCAAATCAATTCAAAAGACGGTGATGATAACATGAATCATTCTCAGGGAAAGGTCTCTCTGCCGGTGATCAAGCGGCTGCCCAAATATTACCGCTATATCAGCCAGATGCAGCAGAACGGCGTGGTAAAGGTCTCTTCCAGCGAGTTGGCCCGCATGATGGGCACCACTGCCAGCCAGGTGCGTCAGGATTTCAACTGCTTCGGCGGTTTCGGCCAGCAGGGAATCGGCTATAATGTGGATGTGCTGCTGCACGAGATCGGCCGGCTGCTGTTCGGCGAGGGCGAAAAGCTGCCCACCATTCTGGTGGGTGCAGGCCGTCTGGGCCGGGCGGTTTCCCGCTTTTTGACCACCGATACCAACGGCTACCACCTGCTGGCTGTGTTTGATGTGCAGCAGGAGCTGGTGGGCCAGGATCTGGACGGTATCCCCATCCACCACATCGATGAGCTGGAGTCCTTCTGTGCGGCTCACAAGCCCCAGGTGGCGGTGCTTTGCCTGCCCCGTGAGGGCGCGAAGGAGATTTCCGGCCGGCTGGTGGATCTGGGTATCCGCGGCTTCTGGAACTTCAGCCACTACGATCTGTCCATTCCCTATCCCAACGTGACGGTGGAGAATGCCCATCTGGGCGACAGCCTGATGAGCCTGGGCTACCGGCTGCGGAACGACTGAATCCCATAAAACAAAACAGCAGCCCGGCTGCGTGCTTACGCAGCCGGGCTGACTTTTGGCGAACGGGCGGCCCTTCGCTCCTTCGCTGTATGAAGAGGTTTGTGCAACACTATGGCAAAATTGTATTTTCGCTACGGCGCCATGAACAGCGGCAAAAGCACCGCCCTGATGCAGGTGGCCTATAATTACGAGGAACGCGGCATGCGGGTGCTGGTGATGAAGCCCAGCGTGGACACCAAGGGCGGCGACAAGCTGGTCAGCCGCCTGGGAGTGACCCGGCTGGTGGATATCGCCGTAACCCCCAAGCTGGATATTCTTGAGCTGGTGCGGGATCTGTTGACCCGCGCGCCCGCCCCGGCCTGCATCCTTACCGACGAGAGCCAGTTCTTCACTCCGGAGCAGGTGGAGCAGCTGCTGCGCATCACCGTGGAGCTGAACATCCCGGTGATTGCCTACGGCCTGCGCACGGATTTTTCCCTGAAGGGCTTCCCCGGCTCCACCCGCTTACTGGAGCTGGCCCATGCGGTGGAAGAGATGAAAACCATCTGCTTCTGTGGCCGCAAAGCCACCTGCAACGGCCGCAAGGTAAATGGCGAATTCGTCTTCGAGGGCGACCAGGTGGTCATTGACCAGGGCGGCGATGTGGAATACGTGAGCCTGTGTGCCCAGTGCTATTTCAAGGCACGGGACGATTTTTACCGCCGCCATCCCCGCATCACTGTTTAATCTCATAAGAAAAAAAACTCCCGAAAACCGGTATGGCTTTCGGGAGTTTTTCTTTTTACCGCAATTTACAGCACAACGCCCTTGACCAGCAGCGAAATGGTGCCGTCCGGCTCGTTGACGAACTCCACATAATCGTTATCACCCCGCAGCAGGCTGGTGGGGATCTTCATCTCGATGCCGCTCTCGGTCTTGATGGACTGGTATTCCATCCGCTTGATACGGGCGGGAGGCACCGACACCGTTTCCTCCAGGGGCAGATTTGCCTCCTCCAGGTCCTGGGTAAAGGACTCCACTGCCAGAGGAAACTGCTTCTCCAGCCGCTCCTTCACCCGCTGCACCTCCAGGCTGCCGTCACCGGCCACCGCCTCCTCACAGAGGATCGCCGCAATCTCGCTGTCGCTTTTCTGGTTGTCCTCATAGCTCTGGCGCACCGCCTGCGCTGCGGCGGTCTGCACCGTCTGCAGCTTGGCCCGCTCAGGCTGGGCCTGGGTGCTGCGCAGGATGCGCTCGGACAAATAGAAAATCTTCGCCCCATCCACCTCGTACTTTTTCTCCACCAGCTTGATGGAGCCATCGGTCATATCCACGATCACCGACTCATCCGGCTTGGAGCCGGCGGCAGGCAGCAGAGTGCGCTGCTTGATGAGAGCATTGTAATGCTGACCCTCCACCTGCTGGTAATAGTGGGCGTAGGCCGCCTTGTAGTTCATCTTCAGGATGGCGATGCTCTCGTGCCCATTGATGGAGCAGTAGACCACGATCAGGTCCGCATTGGGAATGGCCGGACTGGTGCGCATCACCTGAAAGAATTCATCCGCCACCTGCTTGGAGCACTGCACGAAATCCTGATTGTCCAGCAGCAGAGAGGGGAAGGTGGATTCCGGCAGAAAACTGCAGTTTTTCACCGCATCGTTGTAATAGGCCTTTTCCAGATGAGCCGCCAGATAGTCGGCGGTGTCGCCGTCCAGCTCCAGCAGGCGGTCGGAAAATACCGGCGCGCCGCCGCTGGAATCCAGCACATGCACAATGGCCTTAAAGATCTGTAGTTCCATGAAGATCCGTTCCTTTCGCTTGAGGTTCCTGTTTATTATAGCGGAAAAGCCGCCGTTTGGGTAGGGGCGCGCCCCTCTCTTTCGCCCTTCTCCGGCACGCAAAAACCGCCCGGAATTCAATCCGGGCGGTTTTTTCTGCTTGCTTTATGGAGAAAATTGAGAAGGAAACGTAAAGGAAGGAATCAATCGCGGCCTCGGCGCCAGATCACGACGCCGGCCACAGCAGCGGCGGCCACCACGGCCACGCCGATCACCACAGGCAGCACGCTCACCTTGGACTTCTCGGTCTGAGAAGCAGTGCTCTGGCTCTGGACCTGGCTCTCGCTGGCCTGGCTCTCAGCCTCGCTGGAGGCAGCCTCGCTCTGAGACTGGCTCTCCTCAGAGGTATCCTCGCTCACTGCGCTCTGGGAAGCAGATGCGGTGGGAGTCTTGCTGGTTGCAGTGGTACCAGGCTGAGCAGTTGCCCCGGCTGCAGTGCTGTTCTGGGTGGAGCCGGTCTGGTTGGAACCATTCTGGCTGCCGCCCGTGCTGCCATTGCTGCTGTTGTTGCCGTTGGAAGGTTGCTGCGTTGCGCCGGGCTGCTGCGTTGCCTCGGGCTTCTGAGTTGCTTCCGGCTTTTCGGTCACCTCAGGTTTCTGAGTCGCCTCAGGCTTCTGGGTCGCCTCGGGCTTCTGGGTCGCCTCAGGCTTTTCGGTTGCTTCCGGCTTCTGGGTTGCTTCCGGCTTCTGGGTTGCTTCCGGCTGCTCGGTGGGTTCAGGATCGGGGGACATTTCGCCCACGTTCACCGCCACCGTCTCTGCCTGCAGAGTCAGATCCTGCTTGGAGGAACCATTTCGCAGCAGAGTCAGGCCGGTTACCAGCTCTTCACTGGGATGCTCGCCCCCGCTGGACAGACCGGTGGTGATGGACAGCTCCAGATATTCCCCTTCTGCTGCCTCCACCTGAATGGTGCCCAGGTCGGCCTCGTCATTGTGGAACAGGTTGCCGTTTGCACCGGCCACATAGATGGTGAGAATGTTCTGCTCCTGATCGTAACGGTAACGCTTCACGGTACCGGCCAGATCCTCACTGAAGGCAAAGCTCACATCGGCCTTCTCCAGAGAGCCGGCCACGGGGCTCAGCGTGAAGCTCATCTGCAGGGCATTTACGCCCTCGCCTGCACCGTCCTGCAGCTCCAGGGACACCTGGGCCCCTTTTCCGTCAGCAGCCTCCAGGCTGGCGGCCGCATCCGCGGCCGCCAACCCCTGCAGGGGCAGCGCCATGACCAAAACCGCAGCCCCGATCAGGCCTATGATTTTTTTGTTCATGTCTTACTCCTTTATGCTTGGCCCCGAAGCGGGGCTGTGCCAATTCTTACTTATCCCCGGAAATGGTGATGGAGGGCAGGCTCTCGGGTACCTGCACCCACAGGGAATCACTGACCAGACGCTGGCCCTGATTGGTGAGGGCGTCGTCCACACGGTAGAGCTCCACGCGGACCTTCTCAGGCAGAACCGCGTCGGGGCTGATCCAGTAGACCCAGCGGCCGTCGGAGGTGTTGCCCAGATCGCCCTTGTCCGGAACCGGAGCCAGGATGATCTGTTCGGCACTGCCTTCGCCGTTGTCGCCGTAGCCCACGATCTTGCCGTCCTGATCGTAGACGAGCACGGCGTTGTAGGCCGGGTTGCCCTTGTACTCGCCCACGAAGATCACGGAACCGGCCGGGATAAAGCCGTCGGTATACTCGCTCTTTTCGTAGAGGCCCTGGTCGTAGATGTAGTCCTCAGCCAGGATACCGATGCCGTCCTGCAGCATCTCCACGTTGTCGCCGGTGGGGCCCAGCACATCCAGCTCAGTGATGCTCACGCTCTGAGCGCCCTGGAAAATCAGGCGCAGAGCGGTGGCACCGCTGGTGCGAATCCAGCCCTCGTCGTTCACCGCGTACACGGTGGTGGAGCCGGTGGTCTGCAGGCTCTCCACGCTCACAGGCACATCCACCCACTGGCCGTTCTCCTCCAGCTGCAGTGCCAGAGTGCCTGCGGGAATCTCGCCCGCGCCGCTCATCAGGGTGAACTTGAAGCCGGTCACATCCAGCTCCTTGCCGAACTCTACCTCGATCATCGGGTCGCTGCCCTCAGCGGTGCCGGTGTAGGTGGTGCTCAGGCTGTCGTCGAAGGCCAGGCCGATGGCGGACTTCACGGTGGCGTGGTCATGGGCGCCGGGGTCAAAGCCGGCATCCGGGTCCTGCTCGTCGTGATCCACCTCGGTGTCCTGCTCCGAGGTCATGTTGGTGGTAACGGTCCAGGCGCTCTTGTCCTGGCTGCCGTCGTGGCTGATCTTGATCGCCTCCAGAGAAACCGCCTGGGCGTAATCCAGGTACTGGTCCACGGGAACGATCTGGTAGGTGAAGGCACGGTTGTTGATGGTGGTCACCGTATCGGTAAAGCCGGCCGCGCCGTTCTCGTCCGCCAGCACGAAGCCGACGGTCTCATTGGTCTCCTTGCCGCCGGAGATGGAGATACGATTGATCTCGTAGCCCAGCAGGCTGGCGGAGGCATTCTCCGGGTTGATGGTCAGGCTGACCTGATTCTGGGCCAGACCGTTGGCGCCGTTGCCCTGGGTCAGGGTCACATTTGCGGCGCTGATCACGCTCTGATCCTTCAGGCTCTGGCCATCGGGATTCTGGATGCGGTAGCTCTGGGCCGAGTCGTTCACGTAGTAGATGGCACGGGTCTCGGGCTCGAACTGGCTCACATACTGGGTGGTCTCATCGTTGGCTACCAGACCCCAGCGCAGGAAGAACTCGCTCAGGTCCTTCTGGGCGGCCGAACTGGCCAGCCGGATGATGTTCTGCTCGGAGCCGCCGTCCAGCTTCAGGGCAACGCCATTGGGAGCGGGCGCCTTGGAGGGAGTGCGGGAGTAGGTATCCACCCGGGCAAAGAACAGATTGTTGAAGACTTCCTGCTCGGTATCGAAGGTCTTGTAGGGGTAGTAGTTGTCGTAGGCCAGACGCAGCTGCCAGTACATGGCCAGCTGCAGGAACACGTCGCTGGCGCGGCCGATGGTGCCGCTGGTCACCTTGTCGTACACGGCGCTGTAGCCAAAGCGCACACCGCTCGTGCCGTAGGTCGCCAGCTGAGCGAAGTAGTTGTTGGTTACCTCAGCAATGGCGTAGCTGAACTGGTTGATGTCGTGGCCGATCTCGTGACCGATGCCCCAGCCGAACAGATCGCCGGACAGGTAAGCACCGTTCTCGTCAGCCTGCAGGGTCTTGCCCTGCACCACGCCGGGCACAGAGCCCCAGCCGATGCCGATGTGGTTGCCCGCCGCGTACATGAACGCACCGGCGAACATGCGCATGTAACGGATGTTCAGATGCTGGCTGGGCACACGGTTGATGGCCTCAGCCGCATTTTCGGTCAGACCCTTGTGCTGGTAGAACAGCTCCATGGTCTGATCCATGGCCAGCATGGAGTCGTTCAGGCGCCTGGCCTTCTCGGCGGTGGTGCCGCTGCCCAGACCCGCCAGCACCTGCTGGGCAGACAGGGAGAACAGCATATGGTCGCCCATCAGCTCGGTTGCGCCCAGGATGCACTCCTCTTCGTTGTACTCGTAGTTTACGTTGGCGTTGCTGCTGCCGGCATGCTCCTGCTCGTGCAGCTTTTCCAGACCGGCCACATAGGTCTCCAGCTCTTCCACGTAAGCCTCGGTCAGAGCCAGGCGCTGGGCCTCGTCCTCAATGCCGTACAGATCCAGCATGGGGATGGTGGTACCGCCCGCCACGCGCACGCCGTACTTGCTGGTCTTGTTGCTGGCGGCGTAGTACACATACAGGGAACCGCCGCGCTCGAAGTCCTTGCTCACGATGGCAGGGATGGTGAAGGTGTTCTCGCCCACCTTCAGCCGGCCGATCTGCTTCATGAAGTTGCCGGACTCGGCGTTGTACTGGGTGGCCACCAGGTACAGATCGGTGTTGGTGCCGGTCTGCAGATCCGGGTTGCCCACGTAGATGGTGATCTCCTCACCGGCAGCGGCGGTCACGCCCAGGGGCTGCCAGGGGTTCAGGCCGGTGAAGCCCAGGCTGTTGTCCGCATAGCCGCTCACGTTGGCGCCCATGGCCTTGACGTGCTGTACGGGACGCAGGCTGCTGCTGTTGGCCAGCAGGTCGGCCGCAGTGTCCAGCTCACGCTTGAGCTGGGTGTAGTTGGGATGCAGCTCATTGCTTGCCGCATCGGGGGTGTTCAGGCGGGTATACAGCGCGTCGATCACGCTCTGATCCACATCCTCCCGCAGGGTGGTGTGGTAATCGTCCGCATACAGGGCCATGATGTCTTCGTAAATGCTGTCGTAACCGTAGAAACGCAGCTCGCCGATCTTCATGGCACGGATCCAGCCGGTGTTGGTGCAGATCTGGATCTGATCGGTGGTGATCTTGGTGCCGAAGTCAATGTAAATGTGACGGCGGCCGTTCTCATCGGTGCGGGCATTGGTGCGCAGGCCGGTGATCTCCTTCAGAGAGCCGGTCTCCTGGTCACGATACCACACACGGATGCTGTTGATGGCGCCGTTCTCCGGCTCGGCAAGAGCCATGGCACCAAACTCGTAGCTGCCGTCAAAGGTGACGCGCAGGCCGCGGTTGCTGGTGTTGCCGTAGGAAACGCCGTCGTCCCAGTCGCCCACATAGTAGTAGGAGGACTGATCGCCGTCCACCACGCCCAGACCGCTGTTGCTGCCAGCCGCATCCAGCGGGCTGTTCACCATCATGTTGGCGCCGCGCATGGTGGTCACGCTCTGGATGTGAGCGGTGAGCTGGCCGGCACCGTTGGAGGTGTTGATCAGCTTGTAGGAGGGCATCCAGGCAGGCTGCAGGCTCAGGGTCTTGGCCAGCGCCGGAATGGCGTTGGGGCCGTCGCCCAGCTCGTTGGTACCGTATACGGTGACCTCATACTCCGCGTTCTCTTCCAGATTGTCGATCTTGTAGCTGTTGGCGGCAATGTTCTTTGCTGCCACAGTGTATTCTGCGTCTGCATCGCTCTTCTTGCGGTACAAAACGGTGTAGCTGTCGGTATCGTCCATGTCCTTCCAGTGCAGGCTGATGGAACGGTACTCGCCGGTGGCTTCCAGATTATCGGGAGCCGCGGGCATTTTCTCCACCACCGGCTTCACGGTGATGGGCTCGCAGTAACCACTGGACCACTCGCCGTTCAGAGACTGAACCTGCACGGTGTAATCCTTGCCGTTGACCAGCTTGCTGCCGTTCAGGCTGTCCACCAGCAGCTGGTTGGAGGTGGTGCGGATGGTTGCGGTCACGTTGCCGCTGGAACCCTTGACCGGACCGGTGATCTTGACCTCATAGGCGGTCACGTTCACAGCGGGCTTCCAGGTCAGCAGGAAGGCCTTGTCGGAACCGGTACCGCTCAGGCCGGTGGGAATGTCCAGCTCAGGTTCGGGGATACGGTTCTCCATGCCGTTCAGGAACTCAACCTTGGAAATCTCAGCCAGGTTGTTGCTCTGGGTGGCGGTAATGGTCAGGGTGATCTTCTTCACCGCAACCTGCTTGCCGAAGTTGATCTCCAGGGTACCATCCGCCTTACGGGTGGCGGTGGCGGAGGTGGTGAACAGGCTGAACAGGGAGATGCCGCGGGCCTTCTGCTCCTCGATCTGCACCTGCATGGTCTGCTCTTCGCCGTTCTCGTCCACATAAGTAACATCAACGGTACCGGCGGTCACCGCGCCCTCGCTCTCGGCGGGAGCCTGGATGGTCATACCATCCATCTTGGGCAGCTGATCCGCAGTCACAGTCTCATCATCGCCAGTGAAGTTGAATTCCACCGCGATGGGGTTCTGCTCGCTGATCTCGCCGGTGGTTTCCAGCTTGACGCCGCCGTTGTCGTTCACCAGATCCTCCAGGCTGCCGCTGGTCACAGTAACGGTATCACTCACCTGGGGCTTGGCCAGATTATCGGCCACACGGGTCTGCACGGTGGAGTACACATCCCCCACCTGGGTCTGATCCTCGGTCAGGTTGGCGGCCAGCAGCTGCAGGTCCGCCAGATCCACCTCACCACTGCCGTCCAGGTCGGCCAGGCCGCCCTGAACGCCGTGCTGGATGGCATTCACAATGGTGTCGGCGTCGGTCTCGCTCAGCACGCCGTCGCCGTCGGCATCGCCCACGCGCAGCACACCGGGATGAGCCGCACTGCCATAGCCGGACAGCTCGCCGGTGTACAGGGTCAGCTCGCTGTACATGTTCTGGCTCACTTCCAGGGACTGGCTGTAGCTGGCGAAGCCGGGAGCGGAGATCACTACCTCGTAGCTGCCAGCCTCCAGACCGGTGCCGCTGAGCTTCACCTGGGAAGCGCCGCCCTCACCGTTCTGCTTCAAAGTGCCGCTGGTCTGGGCCACCTTCTCGCCGTTCCGGTAGAGGGTCATGGTGAAGCTCACGTCCCGATTCAGCGCCATTGCCGCACTGATCACGGCATTCACGCCGCCGTTGGGAACCACCTCGGTGGGCTCCTCCACTTCGTCCAGAGTTTCCTGCTCCTCTTCTTCCGCCAGAAGTTCCTCATCCAGCAGCTCAGCTTCTTCCTGAGAAGCGGCTTCGCTGGAGGATGCCTCTTCCGAAGCAGCCTCGCTGGAAGCCGCCTCGCTGGAAGCATTCTCGTCGGAAACGAGCTCCTCAGAAGAGGCCTCTTCGGAAGTGCTCACTTCAGAGGAGACTTCGCCGGAGGTGCTCTCCTCAGTAACAACTTCCTCAGGAGCTGCCTCTTCGGAAGTACTCTCCTGGGATGTGGCCTCTTCGGTCACAACGGTCTCGGGATCGGTCTCGTCCGGCTGCTGGCTGGCAGGCTCGCCGGTTTCCTCTTCAGAGCCGGTCTCTACCTGCACCACCGATACGCTGTTCTGAGCGTCCGCAGCCGCCACAGCAGGCAGAAATGCCTGGGTCGCAATGGTGGCCATCATAGTGAACGCCAGCAGATAGGCAATGATCGATTTCATGGTTCGCTTGCTCATCCTTTCGTTGGAATTTCTCCATAGATTATCTATGCTCATCCCCAGCTCCCGAAGGAGCCTGGTTCTCTCAGCAGGCACTATTATATCAGTCACAAAAAACTTTTTCAATATTTTTACTTTCAAAATCGTTACCAAATCATTTTTTCAGCTTTTTGCAACAAAACCTTGAATTTCCAGGCGTATATCCGGCATAATTTCCACAAACCCGGTAGAATTCAAATCAGAAAGCCCTCGCCAAAAAAGTCACAAAAACAACCGCTCTTGTATCTTCAAACAAAAAGCGGACCGCCTTTTCGAAAAAACGAAAAGACGGTCCGTTTCATTAGATTCTTCTTTCCTGCAGCATACGGCTCAGCTGCTGCAGGCGGGGCAGCGCATATTCCAGAAAGCCCTGGTAGGCGGAGCAGAACGCATTGCGGGGCTCGGGTCCCGTGACCGGCTCCCAGTTGCGGCGGCATCCGCCCCGGCACAGGGCGAACCATTTGCAGCCCTTGCAGCTCTCCTTGATACGGGCGGAGGTCTCCACAAAGGCCAGCTCCTGGCGGCGGCGCTCGATGGTCTCGAAGTCGTCGGTCACAAAATTGCCCAGACGGTATTCGTCCATCATATAAAAGTCACAGGGGTAGACACTGCCGTCCGCCTCCACCACAAACTGCCGCCCGCATACCCCGCGCATCTCACAGGCCTCGGGCATCTGGCCGTTCAGAATGGCCAACAGGTTGAAGAAGTAGCGGTTGTATTGCAGGTTGCCCCGCATCGCCTGCTGGTACCACTGGTCAAACAGCAGCTTCAGGTGCTGCTCAAAGTCCTTTGCCGTGAGGGAGTAGGGCGTCTGTGCCCCCTCCTCCCAGGGGTCCAGGCAGGGAATGTACTGCTGGTAGGCAAAGCCGTTGCGCTGGAAAAATCCATAGATCTTTCCGGTGCTGCGGGCTGCCTGGCGGGTAACCACCGTCAGGATATTGAACTCCACCTTGTGCTTCTGCAGCAGCTGGATGGCGTGCATCACCCGGTTGTAGGTTCCCTTCCCCTGCGCGTCTACCCGGTTGGCGTCGTGGATCTCCTTGGGCCCATCCAGCGAGATGCCCACCAGAAAATGATTGCGGGCAAAGAATTCCGCCCAGGCCTCGTCGATGGCATAGCCGTTGGTCTGCAGGCTGTTTTCGATGGCCACCCGGTTCACATTCCACTTTTTCTGAAATTCCAGAGCCTGCTCAAAAAAGGAAAGCCCGGCCAGGGTGGGTTCGCCGCCCTGATACACAAAGCTGCAGCTGCCCTGGGCAAAGGCCAGCACCCGCTTCACGATGGCTTCCAGGGTATCCGGCTGCATAACACCGTAGCTCTCAGTAGTTCGATGGGCCATTTCGTCCGCGTAAAAACAGTAGCGGCAGCGCATGTTGCACAAACCGGAGGCGGGCTTCAGCATCACAGTGATCGGGGGCATGGGCGGTTCCTCGCTTTCCATTCATTGCTTTCTATTATACTCCACCGGCAAAATCCCGCGCAAGCCGCCGGGGCCGTAAATGCTTTTGCCTGGCAAAAAGCCCGCCGCTTGAGAATCCATCCCAAGCGGCGGGCTTTTACTTATTTATATAAGGGGGACGCGCAAACGACTTAAACCTTCTTTACACCCAGGGTGACGGTCTCGCCGTTCACATCCCACTCCTTCACGTAACCGTCGGTGCTGCCGGTAACCACAGCGTCCGCCAGAACGTCGGAGGCGATGGAGTCCTTGTTGGCTTCCATCAGAGCGGTGATCTTGTCGTTGCCCATGGCGTAAGCGGTGATGTGGTCCTCCACATTGAAGCCCGCTTCCTTACGCATGGTCTGCAGCTTGCTCACCAGCTCGCGCACGAAGCCTTCCTCCACCAGCTCGGGGGTGAGCTCGGTGTCCAGAGCAACGGTGACCTTGGCATCCTCCACCGAGAAGTACCGCTCGCTGCGGGTCATCTCGATGAGCAGATCCTCCTCGCCCAGCTTGATCTCGCCGGTGGAAAGGGGCAGGGTCAGGGTGCCGGTCTCATCCAGCTCCTTCTTGGCGGCGGGGCCGTTCAGGTTGGCCAGCAGGTTGCGGATCTCGCCCAGCTGCTTGCCGTACTTGGGTCCCAGAGTCTTCAGCTGAGGCTTGAAGGTGTAGTTGGTGAACATGGACATATCATCGGTGAAGGTGACCTTCTTCACGTTCAGCTCATCCTCGATGATCTCCACATAGTACTCACTCAGCTTCTCGTCGGCCTTCACGAACATCTCGGCCAGGGGCTGACGGTTCTTGCGGTTTGCACCGTTGCGGGCGGAGCGGCCCAGCACAACGATATCCAGCACCAGGTCCATGTCGCGCTCCAGATCGGCGTCCACAAAGCTCTCGTCCACCACGGGGAAGTCGCACAGATGCACGCTTTCGGGAGCGGACTCGTTCACGCTGCGCACCAGGTTCTGGTAGATGCTCTCGGCCATGAAGGGGATCATGGGAGCGGCCGCCTTGCAAACGGTCTCCAGAGCGGTGTACAGGGTCATGTAGGCGTTGATCTTATCCTGCTCCATGCCCTTGGCCCAGAAACGCTCACGGCTGCGGCGCACATACCAGTTGGACAGATCGTCCACAAACTCCTGCAGGGCGCGGGCGGCCTCGGGGATGGCATACTGGTCCAGCTCGGTGTCCACGGTCTTGACCATGGTGTTCATCTTGGACAGAATCCAGCGGTCCATAACGGACAGCTTATCCTTCTCCAGGGTGTACTTGGTGGGATCGAAGTTGTCGATGTTGGCGTACAGGATAAAGAAGGCGTAGGTGTTCCACAGAGTGCCCATGAACTTGCGCTGACCCTCCTGCACGGCCTTGCCGGAGAAGCGCTTGGGCAGCCAGGGTGCGCCCGCGGTGTAGAAGTACCAGCGGATGGCGTCGGCGCCGTAGGTGGCCAGAGCGTCGAAGGGATCGACCGCGTTGCCCTTGGACTTGGACATCTTCTGGCCATTCTCATCCTGCACGTGGCCCATGACCACAACGTTCTTGAAGGGAGCCTTGTTGAACAGCAGGGTGGAGATGGCCATCAGGGAATAGAACCAGCCACGGGTCTGGTCCACGGCCTCGGAAATAAAGTCGGCCGGGAAGCGGCTCTCGAACACTTCCTTGTTTTCCAACGGATAGTGGTACTGGGCAAAGGGCATGGAACCGGAATCGAACCAGCAGTCGATTACTTCCGGCACACGCTTCATCTGCTTGCCGCAGTCCGGGCAGGTGATGGTCACCGCGTCGATGTAGGGGCGGTGCAGCTCGATGTCGTCCGGGCAGTTGGGAGACATCTTCTTGAGCTCCTCAATGCTGCCGATGGAGTGACGGCAGCCGCACTCACATTCCCAGATGTTCAGCGGGGTGCCCCAGTAGCGATTGCGGCTGATGCCCCAATCCTGCACGTTCTCCAGCCAGTCGCCGAAGCGGCCCTTGCCCAGAGAGGCGGGTACCCAGTTTACGGTGTTGTTGTTGCGGATCAGGTCGTCCTTCACCGCGGTCATCTTGATGAACCAGGAGTCTCTTGCGTAGTAGATCAGCGGGGTATCGCAGCGCCAGCAATGGGGGTAGCTGTGCTCGAAGACGGGGGCGCTGAACAGCAGGCCGCGGGTCTCCAGGTCGATCAGCACTTCCTTGTCGGCCTTTTTGCAGAACATGCCGGCCCACTTGGTCTCCTTGGTCATGCAGCCCTTGGCGTCCACCAGCTGCACGAAGGGCAGGCCGTACTTGCGGCCCACGTTGGAGTCGTCCTCACCGAAGGCGGGAGCAATGTGAACGATGCCGGTACCGTCGGTCAGGGTGACGTAGCTGTCGCAGGTCACATACCAGCACTTCTCCTTGGGAGAAACGAAGTCGAACAGGGGCTCGTACTCCTTGTACTCCAGATCCTTGCCCTGGTAGCTCTCCAGCACGGTGTAGCTGCCCTCGCCCAGCACGGTATCGGCCAGAGCCTGGGCGATGTAGTACACGGTGCCGTCCTCGTTCATCTTGACCTTCACATAGGTCTCCACCGGGTTCACACACAGAGCCACGTTGGAGGGCAGGGTCCAGGGGGTGGTGGTCCAGGCCAGGATGTAGGCGTCCTCGCCCTTGGCCTTGAACTTGGCAATGGCGCTGCGCTCCTTCACGTCCTTATAGCCCTGGGCAACCTCGTGGCTGGACAGGGGGGTTCCGCAGCGGGGGCAGTAGGGCACGATCTTGAAGCCCTTGTACAGCAGGCCCTTTTCCCAGATCTGCTTCAGCGCCCACCACTCGGACTCGATGAAGGTGTTGTCGTAGGTCACATAGGGGTCGTCCATATCGGCCCAGAAGCCGACGGTGCCGGAGAAATCCTCCCACATGCCCTTGTATTTCCAGACGCTCTCCTTGCACTTCTCGATGAAGGGCTCCAGACCGTACTGCTCGATCTGCTCCTTGCCGTCCAGGCCCAGCAGCTTCTCCACTTCCAGCTCAACGGGCAGGCCGTGGGTATCCCAGCCGGCCTTGCGGGGCACCTGATAGCCCTTCATGGCACGGTAACGGGGGATCATATCCTTAATAACGCGGGTCTCCACATGGCCGATGTGGGGCTTGCCGTTGGCCGTGGGGGGGCCGTCGTAGAACATGTAGGTCGGCCCTTCCTTGCGGGAATCGATGCTCTTTTCAAAGATGTGACGTTCCTTCCAGAACTTGAGCACGTCCTTCTCGCGGTCAACGAAATTGAGATTCGGGTTTACTTTCTCGTACATCTTAAATCTCGTCCTCCTTGTTTTTCCGCCCTTCGGGTCGGAAAGCGGTGCATTTCCTATTTCAGAAAGCCCATACAAAAACAACAGAAAAAGCCTTCGCCCCTGCAAACAGGGCGAAGGCTTTGCGCTTTCGTTGTACCACCTATTGCTGTGTACCATCATACACGCTCCCCATAACGGAGGGATGCCGGCGGCGCCTACTGTGAGTTCAGCCCGCAGCTCCGGAGTGATCTTCGGCGGGGTGCTACTGGCGCGGGGCTCACACCCTCCCCCGCTCGCTTGGTCGTTCACACCGGGCTTACTGTCTCCATCACAGCTGTTCTCTGTGTCTTTGTTAACAGTTACACTTATATCATATGCGGCGGCAAAAGTCAAGGCCGGGGCAGCGTTTGCCCCGGCCTTTTTCGGTTTGATTAGTAATTCTCGCAGCGCATTTCGAAGAAGCTCTGAGCGTAGCCGCAGACCGGGCACACCTCGGGGGCCTTCTTGCCCATGACCAGATGGCCGCACACACGGCACTCCCACATGGTCAGCTCGCCCTTCTCGAACACCTGCTGCATCTCCACGTTCTTCAGCAGACGGCGGTAGCGCTCCTCGTGGCTCTTCTCGATGGCAGCCACCTTGCGGAACTTCTCGGCCAGCTCGGGGAAGCCTTCCTCTTCGGCGTCCTTGGCGAAGCGGTCGTACATGTCGGTCCACTCGTAGTTCTCACCCTCGGCAGCGGCCAGCAGGTTGTCGGCAGTGGAGCCCAGGCCACCCAGGGCCTCAAACCACAGGCGGGCGTGCTCCTGCTCGTTGCGGGCGGTCTTGCTGAAGACCTCAGCCAGCTGCTCGTAGCCCTCGCGCTGGGCTACCTGAGCAAAGTAGGTGTACTTGCCGCGGGCCTGGCTCTCACCGGCAAAGGCCTCGCGCAGGTTCTGCTCGGTCTTGGTGCCGGCATAACGGCTGCCAGACTTAGGCTCCTCGATCTTCTCAAACACCGAAGCGGGCTTACGGCAGCGGGGGCAGGTAAAGTCCTCGGGCAGAGGGCCTTCATGAATATAACCACATACAGTGCAACGCCATTTTTCCATTGTTATTTCCTCCATATTCGTTTCATGTTTCTGGCAAGCATCGCCTGACGGCTCATGCGGTGCTGCGCTTGATTCTTTCATTGTTTTGTTGGTGCGGCTTCGTTTCCGTGGCTTAATGATAACACTTCCTATTTATCTTGTCAACCCATAAATAGGAATTTTTCTCATTTATTTTTTCGGGAACAAAAAAGCCCCCGCAGCAAAGCTGCAGGGGCAAAAGGGATCAGAACAAACGGGGGCGCGGTGCATAGCTGGTGTGCAGAATATGGTGTGCCTTTTCGCTGCCCGGCTCGCCCAGAAATTCCGCATAGACCTGCTGCACCAGCGGGTTCTCGTGACTGCGGCGCAGCACGCTGGCCTCGTCCTGGTCATACAGGGCCTTGGCACGCAGGGCGCGGATGTCGGTGAAGTTGCGCACCGGGGCGGGCTGGATGGGCTGACCGCCGCCGTTCACGCAGCCGCCGGGGCAGGCCATGACCTCGATCATATCGTACTGCTTTTCCCCGCGGCGCACCATCTCCAGCACCTTACCCGCGTTGGCGGTGCCGCTGACCACGCAGACCCGCAGGGTGAGTCCGGCCACCTGGTATTCCGCCTCCTTGATGGCATCGGTGCCGCGCACCTGGGTGAATTCCACCGGCTCCACCTTTTCGCCGGTGAGGGTCTCCACCGCGGTGCGCAGGGCCGCCTCCATCACGCCGCCGGTGGCGCCGAAAATGTGGCCCGCGCCGGTGGCCTGACCCATGGCCGGGTCAAAATCCTCATCCGGCAGATCCAAAAAGCGCAGGCCGCTGCGGTGGATCATCCGGGCCAGCTCACGGGTGGTGATGGCCACATCCACATCCGGGATGCCGTCGCCCGCGGCGCTCTGGTCCGGGCGGCCGATCTCGAACTTCTTGGCGGTGCAGGGCATCACCGACACGCAGTAGATGTTTCTGGGGTCCAGCCCCATCTTTTCGGCATAGTAGGTTTTGCTCAGCGCGCCGAACATCTGCTGCGGGCTCTTGCAGCTGGACAGATTGGGAATGAAATCCGGGTGGAAGGTCTCGCAGTATTTGACCCAGCCGGGGCTGCAGCTGGTGATGAGCGGCAGCTTTCCCCCGTTCTTCACCCGCTCCAGGAACTCGTGGGCCTCCTCCATGATGGTCATGTCGGCGGCAAAGTCGGTGTCGAACACACCGTCGAAGCCCAGACGGCGCAGCGCCGCCACCATCTTGCCCTGTACATTGGTGCCGATGGGCAGGCCGAACTCCTCGCCCAGGGCCGCGCGCACACTGGGCGCGGTCTGTACCACCACATGGCGGGTGGGATCGTCCAGCGCAGCCCATACCTTTTCGGTGTCGTCCCGCTCCACCAGGGCGGCGGTGGGGCAAACCGTGATGCACTGGCCGCAGCCGATGCAGGTGGAGTCCGCCAGCTTGCCCTCGAAGGCGCAGGCGATGTGGGTATTGAAGCCGCGCTCCACCACATTGATCACGCCCACGCCCTGGTTCTCGGCGCAGGTGGAAATGCAGCGGCGGCAGATGATGCACTTGGAGCTGTCCTTTACCAGATGCGGAGCACTGTCATCGTCCTGCCGCTCGGGCAGAACGCCCTCAAAGGCATTGGATTTGTCCACGCCGTACTGCTTGCACAGCCGCAGCAGCTCACAGTCGCCGTTGCGCACGCAGCTCATGCAGTCCTGGTTGTGGATGGAGAGAATCAGCTCCAGATTCATCTTGCGGGCGTTCTGCACCCGCTTGGTGTTGGTGAATACCTCCATGCCCTCGCTCACCGGGTAGACACAGGCGGGCAGCAGGTTCTTTGCGCCCTTTACCTCCACCACGCAGACCCGGCAGGCGCCGTTCACCCGCTTGATCTCCTTTAAGTAACAAAGGGTGGGGATGGTGATGCCCACTTCGTGGGCCGCCTCCAGAATGGTGGAGCCCTCCGGCGCCTGGCAGGGCACATTGTTGATCTTCAAATTTACCATATTCATAATTGCCGTGTGCCCTCCTTAGCCTTTGCTGATGGCGCCAAAGCGGCAGGTATCCATGCAGGCGCCGCACTTCACGCACTTGTTGGTGTCGATGCTGTGGGGGTTGCGCACACTGCCCATGATCGCGTCCGCCGGGCAGTTACGGGCGCACAGGGTGCAGCCGCGGCACTTGTCCGGGTCGATCTTGTACACCAGCAGCGCCTTGCAGACGCCCGCCGGGCAGCGTTTGTCCTGGATATGGGCCAGGTATTCCTCTCGGAAATACTTCAGGGTGGACAGCACCGGATTGGGTGCGGTCTGGCCCAGGCCGCACAGGCTGTTGTTCTTCACGAACTCGGCCAGCTCCTCAATGCGCTCCAGGTCCCGCATGGTGCCGTTGCCGCTGGTGATCTTCTCCAGCAGCTCCAGCAGCCGTTTGGTGCCCACCCGGCAGGGGGTGCACTTGCCGCAGCTTTCATCCACGGTAAATTCCAAAAAGAACTTGGCGATGTCCACCATGCAGGTGTCCTCGTCCATAACAATCAGGCCACCGGAGCCCATCATGCTGCCGATCTTGCTCAGAGAATCGTAGTCGATGGGGGTGTCGATCAGCTCGGCGGGGATGCAGCCGCCGGAGGGTCCGCCGGTCTGGGCCGCCTTGAACTTCTTGCCATCCGGGATGCCGCCGCCGATCTCCTCCACGATCTCCCGCAGGGTGGTGCCCATGGGAACCTCCACCAGGCCGGTATTGTGGATCTTGCCGCCCAGGGCGAACACCTTGGTGCCGGGGCTGTTTTCGGTGCCCATGCTGCGGAACCACTCGGCTCCGTTCAGGATGATCTGGGGAATGTTGGCGTAGGTCTCCACGTTGTTCAGGATGGTGGGCCGGCCGAACAGGCCCTTCTTTGCCGGGAAGGGCGGGCGGGGCCTCGGCTCGCCCCGGTTGCCCTCGATGCTGGTCATCAGAGCAGTCTCCTCGCCGCAGACGAAGGCGCCCGCGCCCAGCTTGATCTCGATGTCAAAGTTAAAGCCGCTGCCGAAGATGTCCTCGCCCAGCAGGCCGTAGTCCCGGGCCTGGTTGATGGCGATCTGCAGCCGTTTTACCGCGATGGGATATTCCGCGCGCACATACACATAGCCTTTGTCGGCTCCGATGGCATAGCCCGCAATGGCCATGGCCTCGATCACCGCATGGGGATCGCCCTCCAGCATGCTGCGGTCCATGAATGCGCCCGGGTCGCCCTCGTCCGCGTTGCAGCAGACGAATTTTTTCACCTTGCCCCGGTCGGCGCAGGCCAGCTGCCATTTGCGCCCGGTGGGGAAGCCGCCGCCGCCCCGGCCCCGCAGGCCGGAATCCAGCACCGTCTGGATCACATCGTCCGGCGTCATTTCGGTGAGCGCCTTGCCCAATGCGGCATAGCCGTCAAATGCGATGTACTCCTCAATATTTTCCGGGTTGATCACGCCGCAGTTGCGCAGCGCCACCCGCTTCTGTTTTTTGTAAAAGCCGGTCTGGTCCAGGCTTTTGATCCGCTCGCCGTCCACCGTTTCGTCGAACAGCAGGCTGCGCACCGGGCGGCCCTTGAGCAGGTGCTCGGTCACGATCCACTCCACATGCTCTTCCTTCACCCGGCTGTAAAAGCTGCCCTCCGGGTAGATCACCACGATGGGGCCCAGGGCACACAGGCCGAAGCAGCCGGTGCGTACCACCTTGACCTCGCTGTCCAGACCGTGGCGCTCCAGCTCCCGTTCAAAGGCCGCGGCAATTCGGTCGCTGCCGGACGAGGTGCATCCGGTGCCGCCGCAGATCATCACATGATTTCTGTACACTGTGCCGCGCCCCCTTTCACTTGGTCAGCGAACCGATGGTGTATTCCTCCACCGGCTCGCCCTTCATCAGATGGTGATGCACCATGCGGATGGCCTTTTCCGGGGTCATCTTCACATAGGTCACCTTTTCCTTGCCCGGCTCATATACCTCCACCACCGGCTCGTGCTGGCAGATGCCGATGCAGCCGGTCTGGGTGACCTGCACACCGGCCACGTTCTCCCGGGCCAGCTCCTCCACAATGGCGTTCAGCACCGGCCTTGCACCGGCGGAGATGCCGCAGGTGGCCATGCCCACCACCACACGAATGGTATTGCTGTCGCTCTCGCGGGTATTCACGGTCTGGCGCATCCGGTCCCGGATGGCCTCCAGCTCTTTCAGACTTTTCATGGGTTCGTTTCACTCCTTTTCCAGCAGGGGGGCGCTGTTTTCCTCGATGTATTCCCGGAGGAACAGTGCCACTTCGGGCTGTGCCAGAGACACACCGCCCAGAATCTGTTTGATCTCGCGGCTGTTTACCGCGAAGCTTTGGTCGTTCACATGCAGCTCGTAGCAAAAGTCCCGCTCAGGGTTTGCCTGCATCAGGGCGGAGATGGTGCCCGCCATATCACCCAGCGGGGGGCGGTCGATGTGGGAAAGGCCGAACCAGGCGGTGACCCGTGTTCCCTTTCCCGGCGCGCTCTCGATGGCCACGTCGCCTCCGGTGAGCTGGGCGGTCAGCCGCAGCAGCGGCAGTCCAAGCCCCACCTTGCGGGTGGTGCGGCTGGTGTAAAAGGGGTCCAGCGCCGCCCGAGCCTGCTCCTCGGTCATACCCCGGCCGTCGTCCTCCACAGTCAGCTCCAGCCGGTCGGCGGCGGGGTCCATCCTTAAAAGGATGCGGGTATTTGCCGCCCCGGCGGCCACCGCATTCTGGGCGATGTCCATCACATGCATGCTCAGCTCCTGCATGGCCGCTTACTCGTACTTGGCCAGAATGGCGTCCAGCTCGGCGTCCTCGCCGGTAAGACGGCCGTACACGTCGTCGTTCACCATCATCACCGGGGCCAGACCGCAGGCGCCCACGCAGCGGCAGCTGTCCAGACTGAACTTGCCGTCCGGCGTGCATTCGCCGTCGCCGATGCCCAGCTTCTCCTGCAGCTTCTCATACAGCTTGCCGCTGCCCTTCACGTAGCAGGCAGTGCCCAGGCAGACGCTCACCCGGTAGCGCCCCTGGGGCACCAGCCGGAACTGGGAATAGAAGGTGGCCACGCCGTAGACCTCGGCCAGCGGGATGCCCAAGGCATCCGCCACCATGCGCTGCACCTCAATGGGCAGGTAGCCGTAGATCTCCTGGGCCTTCTGCAGAGCAGGCATCGTCACGCCGGGCATATCCTTGTGCTGGTCCAGCCATTCCGTGAGCTGCTGCTCCTGTTCGGGGGTCCCTGCGAAGGGCAGGGTGGAAAAACGCCTCATGTTGGGTATCCCTCCGTTTTCTGTTTTTTTCGCGGAGCCCGGGATAATTTTGAGTCCGGGCGACCGCCTGTATCGTTTACTCAGTGGTATCATTGTAACACAAAATTGCCCGTTTTCCTATAAATTTTGCATAGTTTTAATCTTCGCAAAAGAAAAACAATTGGGCAAATTTTATGCAACCTGCCACAGACAGATTTTTCAAAGGCCATTGCCCGCTTTGCCCTTTTTGCCGTATACTGAAAGAAGAAAACCCATGGAAAGGGGCGAAACCGCCATGACCATTCAGGACATTCTGCACCTCCTTCCCGCCGAGCTGCTCACACCGAGCGCCCGGCTGGATACCCAGGTCCACAACGCCTGCGGCAGCGACATGATGAGCGATGTGCTGGCCTTTGTGAAGGACCAGGCCGTGCTGCTCACCGGGCTGAACAATCCTCAGGTGGTGCGCACCGCCGACATGATGGACATGGTGTGCATCGTGTTCGTGCGGGGCAAGCGCCCCTCGCCGGAGGTGCTGGAGCTGGCCGAGCAGCGGGGCATCGCAGTGCTGGCCACCCAGCGTACCATGTTCTCCGCCTGCGGTATTCTGTACCAGGCAGGCCTGCGGGGAGGTGGCGGCCATGACTGAGCCCATCCGGCTGGAATACATCGTGCCCGGCGACGATTTCACCCGCGCCGGGGAGGCCTCGGCAGACCTGAAGCACACCTTAAAGCGAATGGGTTTCCCCCCTGAGGCCATCCGCAAGGCCTCCATCGCGCTGTATGAGGGCGAGATCAATCTGGTCATCCACGCGGGCGGCGGGCAGATCTTTGTGGAGCTGACCCCCGAGGCCATTCAGATGCGGCTGGAGGACCAGGGCCCCGGCATCCCGGACATCGCCCTCGCCATGCAGGAGGGCTACAGCACCGCCTCGGAGCAGGTGCGAAGCCTGGGCTTCGGGGCGGGTATGGGTCTGCCCAACATGAAGCGCTATAGCGACGAGTTTTTCATCGAATCCCAGCCCGGGCAGGGCACCACCATCCGCATGAATGTGCTTCTATGAGGAAAGGCGGTCGCCATGAAACAGGAATTCATCCATTCCGTGACCCTGAACCGGGCGCTGTGCAAGGGGTGCATCAACTGCATCAAGCGGTGCCCCACCCAGGCCATCCGGGTGCGGGGCGGCAAGGCCATCATCGACCCGGCCCGCTGCATCGACTGCGCCGAGTGCATCCGCATCTGCCCCCATCACGCCAAGACCGCCGCCGCGGACCCACTCTCGGTGACGGAGCGGTTCGACTATACCATTGCCCTGCCGCCGCCCAGCTTTCTGGGTCAGTTCAACCGGCTGCCCGGGCCGGACCTGGTGGTGGACGGGCTGCTTGCTTTGGGCTTTGACGAGGTATTTGAGGTGGGACGCGCCGCCGAGCTGGTAAGCGACGCCACTCGCCGCCTGATCACCGCCGGGGGCCAGCCGCTGCCCCTGATCAGCAGCGCCTGCCCGGCCGTGGTGCGGCTGATTCGGGTGCGCTACCCGGACCTGCTGCCTCATCTGCTGCCGCTGGCCCCGCCGGTGGAGGTGGCCGCCCGCATCGCCAAGCGGGACGCTGCCCGCCGCACCGGCCTTGCACCGGAGAAAATCGGCTGCATTTTTCTTTCGCCCTGCCCGGCCAAAATCAGCTATGTGCGCAGCCCCTTGGGGGTGGAGCACAGCGCTCTGGACGCGGCGGTGAGCATCAAGGAGATCTATCCCCGCATGCTGTGGGCCATGAAGCAAACCCCCAGCGAGGGCAAAAGCCAGATCGGCCGCGCAGGCGTGCGCTGGGGCGAAAGCACCGGCGAAAGCATCAGCCTGCGCGGAGTGGACGACTACCTGGCGGCGGACGGCATCGAAAATGTCATTCGTGTACTGGAGGACCTGGAGGACGAAAAGCTGCCCGGCCTGCGCTTTGTGGAGCTGAACGCCTGCGCGGGCGGCTGCGTGGGCGGCGTACTGCAGGTGGAAAACCCCTTCATCGCCAAAGCCAAAATGAAGCAGCTGCGCCGTGGCCTGCCGGAGGCTCGCTCCCACCTGAGCAGCCGTCAGGTGCCGGACTTCATGCGGTGGGACACGCCCCCCGCCTATGCCCCGGTGATGGAGCTGGAGGGCACCCGGGCCGAGCAGATGGAGAAATACAGCCGGCTGCGGACCATTCTGTCCCAGCTGCCGGGGCTGGACTGCGGCGGCTGCGGCGCGCCCACCTGCGAAGCCCTGGCCGAGGACGTGGTGCGCGGCCGGGCAAAGCCGGAGGACTGCACCGTGCTGATGCGCCGCCGTCTGGAAGAGCTTTTACAGGAAAGGAGCCGGGACGATGACCAATCTTGAACTGGAAAATCTGGGCTTTGTTCCCGCCGGGCCGGTGCCTGAACATGAGGTGACCGGCGGCTTCTGCTGTGACCTGCTCAGCTGGGCCATGAGCCGCTGCACCAAGGGCAGGGTCTGGTTCACCGTGATGGGCAACATCAACACGGTAGCGGTGGCCAGCCTGGCCGACGCGGCGGCGGTGGTGCTGTGCCAGGAGGCCGCCTGGATGCCGGACGCGCTGGAGCGGGCCGCACAGCAGGGGGTGGCCCTGTTCACCACCGACCTGCCCGCCTATGAGGCTGCTCTGGTGCTGGCCCGCAAGCTGGGTCAGCTGTAAGCATTCATCAAAACCAACGGGAGGTGACCGGGCATGCGGTACGACCTGCACATCCACTCCTGCCTTTCCCCCTGCGCAGACCGGGAGATGACCCCCGCCACCATTGCGGGGCTGTGTGCTCTGAACGGGGCCGATGTGATCGCCATCGCGGACCACAACAGCGCCCGGAACCTGCCCGCCGCTGAAAAATGCTGTAAGGCCTACGGGGTACAGCTGCTGCCCGCGCTGGAGGCCAACACCGCCGAGGAGATCCATCTTTTGTGCTATCTTCCCACGGTGGAGGCGGCACTGGCCCTGGGCGATGCCCTTTACGAGAGCCTGCCGGAATTCGACTGGGACCCGGCCATCTGGGGCCCGCAATGGGTGATGAACGAGGACGACGAGATCATCGACCAGCCCAAAAAGCTGCTTACCACAGCCGCCGGGCTGACGCTGGAAGAGACCTCCCGCCTTTGCCGGGAGCTGGGCGGTGTTCCGGTGCCCGCTCACATCGACCGGGACAGCTATTCCCTGCTCAGTGTGCTGGGGCTCTGGCCCGAAGAGCCGGAGTTTTCGCTGGCGGAGTTGGCCGACCCGGACCGGGCGGCGGCACTGACTGCCGCCGGGCTGGTTCCCCCGTCGCTGCCCTTTCTCACCGGCAGCGACGCCCACTGTCTGGAGGCTCTGCGCACCGAGTTCCCGCTGCTTGCACCGGACTGCCCGCTGCGCGCGCTTCTGAAAAAATAAGAAGGAACAAAAAACGATCCCCCCGGAGCCGGACATTTGCCGGATTCCCGAGGGGATCGTTTTATTTTAACCTAATGCGGTTTGGTTACAGCCGCTCGGCCACCTTCCAGGCCTGCCAGACAACGGTGCGCAGGTTGCCCACCTTGCAGGCGTCGCCGATCACATGCACGTGGCGGCCCTTGGCGAAGGCCGGGGCCGGGGTGTAGCCCACGGCCAGGATCACATCGTCCGTTGCCAGGGTCTGGCTTGCGCCGTTCTTGCCCTTCACGGTCACGCCGTTGGCGTCGATCTTCTCCACGCTGCTTTCCAGGTGCACCTCCACCCGGTTGGCCTCGAAGAAGTCCCGCAGGTAGGAGGAGTTGGCCAGGCACAGGCCACGCACCGCCATCAGGTCGTTCTTGGCTTCCACGATGACAGGGGTCTTGCCCTTGCGGTACAGGTCATAGGCGATCTCGCAGCCGCTCAGGCCGCCGCCGATGATGACCACGCGCTGGCCCACCGGCTTGCCCTCCAGATAATCCACCGCGTCCATAGCCCGGTCCGCACCGGGGATGGGCAGCTTGCGGGCCGCCGCGCCGGTGGCCACGATGACCTCGTCCGCCTTGAGCTGGGCAAGATCAGTCACGTTGGTGTTGAACTTCACCGGAATCTTCAGCTGCTCGATCTGGCGGCGGTACCACTGGATCAGCTCCTTGTCCTTCTCCTTGAAGTCCGGCGCGGCGGCGGCGATGAACACACCGCCCAGGCGGTCGGTCTTCTCGTAGATGGTCACCTTATGGCCCCGCAGGGTGGCAATGCGGGCGGCCTCCATGCCGCCGATGCCGCCGCCGATCACCGCGATGGTCTTGGGCTTCCTGGCGGGCAGGATGTCGTATTTATGGCCCTGCATGGTGGTGGGATTCAGCGCACAGCGGGCCATGTGCAGCACATCATTGAAGTCCTCGTCGTTGGCCACACCCTTGTAATGGGCCAGGGCGAAGCAGCCGTTGTGGCAGCAGATGCAGGGCTGGATGTCCTCTTCCCTGCCCTCCTTCAGCTTGGTGACCCAGGCGCCGTCCACCAGGAACTGCCGGGCCACGCCCATGCCGTCGATCTGGCCCGCGGCGATGGCCTGCGCGCCTGCCTCCGGGGTCATGCGTCCGGCGCAGACCACCGGGATGTCTACAAACTTGCGGATGTGGGCCACGTCCTCCAGATTGCAGTTCTGGGGCATGTACTGGGGCGGATGGGCCCAGTACCAGGCATCGTAGGTGCCGTTGTCCGCGTTGAGCATATCGTAGCCGGCCTCCTGCAGGTACCGGGCCGCCCGCTCGCTCTCGGCCATGTCGCGGCCCACCTCGGTGTACTCCTCGCCAGGCACCGCGCCCTTGCACAAGCCCTTGGTCTTGCTCAGCACCGAATACCGCAGAGAAACCGGGTAGTCCTTACCACAGGCCTTTTTGATGGCATGCACCGTTTCCACCGCGAACCGATAGCGGTTTTCAAAGCTGCCGCCGTATTCGTCGGTGCGCTGGTTGGTGTAGGGCAGGGTGAACTGGTCCATCAGATAGCCCTCATGCACCGCGTGCACCTCCACGCCGTCCACGCCCGCCGCCTTACACAGCTTGGCGGTCTTGGCGAAGGCCTCCACCAGCTGGTGGATCTCCTCTTTGGTGATGGGCCGGCACATCACGTCCTCGGCCCATCGGGAGGGCAGCTCACTGGGGGACGCGCACAGGAACGAGGCGTCCACAATGGGCTTGGCCAGGGTGCCCAGCGCCTTGTTGCGCAGCAGGATGCTCAGATGGTCGGTGATGGCAAAGCTGCGGCCGAAGCCGGCGGTAAGCTGCACAAACAGCTTGGCGCCGGTGGCATGGATCTGCTCCATATAGGCCTTCAGCTCCTTGAACATGCCCGGGTTCTGATACAGCCACCGGCCGCCGATGGGGTCCCGCAGAGGGGCGATGCCGGGGATGATCAGGCCCACGTTGTTGTGGGCGATGTTCAAAAAGAACTCCGCCGCCACCTTGTCGAAGTGGTTGGGTTCCATCCAGCCGAACAGCGAGGTGCCGCCCATGGGGCACATCACGATGCGGTTTTTCATCTCCACATTGCCGATTTTCCAGGGGGTGAACAAGGGTTCATAACGCTGATCCATTGGGATGATTCCTCCTCTTTTGTTGCTCAGTATGCCACCGGCACGTCAATCTCCATATCGCTCAGCGGGTAGGTCACGCAGGGATGGATGAAGCCGAACTTCCGGTCCGCTTCCCGGCGGCCGTCCCGGCCCTCGGCCACATGGTACTCACCGGCCAGCCACTTGCTGTGGCAGAAGCCGCAGCCGCCCGCCCGACACTTGTTGGGGGCGTTCAGGCCCGCCCGCTCCATGGCGGTGAGCAGGGTCTCGTTCTGCATGGCGGGGATGGTGTACACCTCGTCCCGCATGTGCACGGTCAGGGTGAACTTGGCGGGATTCTCCACCGGCAGGTCGCCGCAGCAGCCCGCGTCCCGGTGAACCGCCTTTTTCGGCAGAGCGTAGGGGGCCAGCTCCTTTTCCACGAAGTCGTACATGGCCTGCGGACCGCACAAAAAGAAGGTGCTGGAGGCAATGTCCGCATACTGCTCCACCAGCTTGGCGGTCACAAAGCCCTTTTCGCAGCCGGGGCACTCCTCGTCGCTGAGCACATAGACCACCTTCAGGCCCTTGCAGCGGGCGGTCAGCTGGTCCAGCTCAGCCCGGTAGGCCAGCTGGTCCGCGGTGCGCGCGCCGTAGAACAGGGTCATCTGGTAGTCCTCGTCCCCGTCGGCCAGGCTGGCTGCCATGGACATGAAGGGGGTGATGCCGCTGCCGCCCGCGATGCACACAATGCTGCGGCTGTCCCGCAGGGTCTCGTAGTGGAACTCGCCGGAGGGCTCGGTCATCACGAAGCGGTCGCCCACCTGGGCTTTCTGGGTCAGATAACCTGACACAAAGCCCACGTTCTCCACCGCCAGCACCAGCTCGCCCGCCAGGGCCTGCCGGGGGCTGGACACGATGGAATAGGGGCGGCTGACCAGGCTGTCGCCGATTTTCACCTGAATGGAGGCATACTGGCCTGCCCGGAAGAAGGGGAAGGCCTCGCCGTCCACCCGGCGGAAGGTCAGCTCCCGGATGGTACCGGTCAGGGGGCGGGCGGCGGTCAGCTCCACCCGCATGTAGCCGGGGTGCAGCTTCTTCGCCAGGGTGTTGGTGCGGTATTCTTGAGGCAGCGGAGTGTTGGAGCCTTCCGCCAGCATCTTGCGGCGGTTGGGCACCAGCTTTTTAAACCGCAGCATATCCATAAAACCAAAAGGCTGTTTCTTGAAATTCATTACGCCTTCGCCTCCTTCTTCAAATCGCCCACCGTCTGACGGCCGGACAGATCACCCGACACATACGCGCTGGAGTAGCCGCTGGAGCGCATAGCGTAACCGCCCGCGAAACGCAGGCCGGGGCTCATCAGCGCGTCCTCCTTCATCATCATCATGCGGGGCATCAGGCTGTCCCACTCGGCGGTCTCATAGCCGTAGATCACTCCCTCGGGATGGCCGCAGTAGCGGGCGTAGGTGGTGGGCGATGCCACGCAGATCTCCTCGATAGCATCCCGGATCTTGCAGCCGGTCTCCCGCTCGAATACCCGGATCATATCGTCGGCCACCCGGTCCTTGGCCTTGAAGTAGTCCTCCTCGGTCACGTTGCCCCAGTCGTCGGACATGAACATGGTGGTGAAGTACATCATGCAGGTGCCCTCGGGGGAGCATTCCGGGTAGGCGTTGTTCAGACACACGGTGGCCTGCACGTGGTTGGTGCTCACCTTGCGCATCATATCGTACTGCTTCACGGTGTCGGCAGTGTCGTAGATGAAATAGTTGTGGCTGGTGATGCCCAGCTCCTCGGCCGAGCGGTTCAGGCCCAGGAACAGGGTGAAGCCGCGGCCCGCGAAGATACGGCTGTTGGTGGCGCGCACCATCTGCTCGGTGACCGCCTTCTTCTCCAGCATCTTACCGAAGACCAGGTGGGGCGAGCAGTTGGCGATCACGTGGCGGGTTTCGATCACCTTGCCGTCGGTCAGCTTCACGCCGCGGATGTGACCAGCGTCGTCCGCCAGAATGGTCTCAGCCTCGGACTGGTACCAGATGTCGCCGCCCAGCTCCCGGATGCGGGTATCCATTGCCAGACTGATCTCGTGGGAGCGCATCTTGGGCATCCAGGCATCCCGGGTGATGTAGCGGATGACCATGGAGCCGTAGTGCAAAAAGCTCATGCGGTCGCAGTCCACGCCCAGGTAGCACCAGTAGGCGTTCAGGATGTCCTTGGCCTTTTCGGGCATTTTCAGCGCGTCCAGCACCTGGTTCACCGAGTAGCTGCCCGCCTTGATGAAGTTGGGGAAGTTTTTCTTCATGTACTCGGAGTCGATGTTGCCGTTTACCGAGTTGGAGTAGGTCTGGGCGTCCCGCACCTCGTTGCACAGCTCGAAAAACTCGGTCATGGACTTGCGGCTGCCGGGGCAGTATTCCTCCATCTTGTCGATGAAGGCCTGGATGCCGAAGGGCATCACACAGTCGTATTTTTTGTCGGTGGTGATCAGATGGTAGGCCTCGGGGATGCGTACCCAGTCGATCTTGTCCTCCACGCCCAGGCTGCGGAAGAGGGTGCGGATGTCGCCGGGTTCCTCGGCGGAGCCGAAGTCGTTCAGCTCGTGCAGGCTGGCCTCGAACTCGAAGCGGCCCCGCTTGAAGCTGGTGGCAAAGCCGCCGGGCAGGTTGTGCTTTTCCAGCAACAGGCAGGAATAGCCCGCCTGCAGCACCCGAATGGCTGCCACCAGGCCGCCGTTGCCCGCGCCGATGACCACCACGTCATAGGCCTTGTTTGCATTTGTTGCCATAGTGTTCCTCCTTTGGTTTATCCCAACAGGTTCCGCGACCGGTACAGCCAGTGCTGCAGCTCCTCTTCGCTTTTCACCTGCTTGTAGTAACTCAATACGATGCGGTAATCCTCGGTCAGCTCCCGGTCGATCTCCTCCTCCGAGAATTCCAGATAACCGGTGGCCATCATGACCGCCATGGAATAGCAGTAATAGACCATGCGCCGGTGCAGCTCGGCGGCCTTTTCCCGGCCCAGCTCCAGGCTGGCCTGCAGCTGGCGGATGGTCTCCTCCGCGTTGGGGTCCTCGAACAAGGTCTCCCCTGCCGGACGCTGACGCAGATAGATCAGCCGGAACAGGTTCTTCTGGCTGCGGGCGAAGTTCAAAAAGGAAAGCGCTACCTGTTTGTAGCTGCTGGCCTGCGCCCGCAGATAATGCTCCCGCACATAGTCGATGAGGGCCGTGTGCAGGGCATCCATGCTCTCGAAGGCGGAATAGATGGGCTGGGTGGAGCAACCCATGGCCCGGGCCAGGCTGCGCACCGAAAGCGCCTGTGGCCCCTGCTGGGCCACCAGATTGGCGGCGGCCTGCAGAATATCCTTCTGGAAAATACGTTTTTGCGGCGGCACCTCTGCTCCCTCCCTTCCCGGTTAAATAACATGTGTTATTTATACTTATCCTACTACAGCGTCCCTGCAAAAACAAGCTGCTTTGCGAATTTATTAACATATCCTTCTTTTCTTTGGCTGCTTGCACAAAAAAGCATTTCTCCTTTTATGCGGAGCAGACAAAAGGCTTTTCTGGAATTTTGCTTTCTTTCCTCGTCGATGCGATCCAAAATTCAATCATTTGTATACATATCCCATCAGAGCAGATACAGCCGAATAAAACATTCCTTTTCCGTCACGCTATATTTCAAAAAACAAGGAATCACAAAAGTTCCCGGAAATTTGGATAGTACACAGATTCTGGATGGATCTTATCAACATGTTTCAGGTATATTACTCCTGCTTTGATTTTTCAGCCATATCTCAAGGCAATCCTGCTAAACCACACATTATATATTTTGCTATTTATAGATTCTTCATCTAAATAGCCCTCATATTTTACTTGTCAGCACTATAACATCGTTTGAAATTTTAACCTTTTCTATGATATACTGAACAAAAATACGTGGGGGGAATGTATCGTGTCTGAACTGTATTTTTTGCGCAATGTTCTGGGGCTCCAGCAGGAGGATTTACTGGCTGAAGCGCTTACTGTTTGTAAGATAAAGAATGTTCCCAAAGGATACAAGCTGTTTGATACCGGCGAAAATCCCACCCAGATCTGTCTGTTGGTAAACGGGGTATTTCGGGGCTTTTTCCTGGATGCAGACGGAAACGAAATCACAGATTGTCTGGTGATCACCCCCGGCTATCCCCTTATGCCAGATTCCAACCTGAACGTCAGCTCCAGCCTTACCATTGAGGCATTGACAAATTCTCTGGTCTTCACCTTACCCATTTCCGATTTTCTCTTGCTTGCACAGCGACACGCTGCCATACAATCGCTTTATCAAAAAATGATGCTCTATTCCTGGGGATATCATCACCAGCTCAAGGTTATGATGTACCAGTACAGCGCGGCCGAGCGCTACCGGTGGTTTTTACGCTACTATCCCAATGTTCTGGATCAGATCAGTCACAAATATGTGGCGTCATTTTTGAATATGACTCCAGTTACACTCAGCAAACTTATTAATGCTACTTCAGCTTCATGCTCCACTTCGGATCTTCTGGATCTTTTCTGCTTTCCCGACATAAAATCTGATTTTTGAATGTGCGCAGTTTCCTGCACAAAAAACTTTGACATACCAAAACCGGCCTCCCAATAACGGAAGGCCGGTTTATTTTCTGCTTTCATCTCGTCAGTCTTAGAAAGGATGTATCTTCAAACCATCGCAATAAAGCACCGGAATCATTTGCCTGGATATTCTCCGGCTATCCCACCCGGGCCGGCCGGGTGTAACAATCTCTTGCCATGAGATTTCGTTCTGCCTTCCGCATGAACTTTCCGCTTTGCTATTATGCGCATCTACCCGACATTTACAGGCAAGGAGTTATCCTATTTGGTAACCACTTGGTGCTCTTTTTTTGCCGATTATCCACTTGGTAACCACTAGAAATTGTGTGAAAATGGGTCTTATTGTGTCGAACCTCATCAAAGCTCATCAAACAGAAAAACCCCGGAAATCCGAGGATTTCCGGGGTTTTTGAAGGTTTCTGATAACGATTAGCGCTTGGAGAACTGGGGAGCGCGACGGGCAGCCTTCAGACCGTACTTCTTACGTTCCTTCATACGAGGATCGCGGGTCAGGAAGCCAGCCTTCTTCAGAGCGGGGCGCAGGTTCTCGTCGTACTGCAGCAGGGCGCGAGCCAGGCCGTGACGGATAGCACCAGCCTGACCGGAAACACCGCCGCCGCCAACGCGAACGACCAGGTCGAACTTGCCTTCAACCTCAGCCACAGCCAGAGGCTGACGAACGATCAGCTTCAGGGTCTCCAGGCCGAAGTAATCATCGATATCGCGGCCGTTGATGGTGATCTTGCCGGTACCGTTGTAAACGCGAACACGGGCAACGGAATTCTTACGACGACCGGTGCCGTAGAAGTAAGGTTTAGTCTCGTACATACTCTATTGCCTCCTATTAAAACTCGTAAACTTCGGGCTTCTGGGCAGCCTGCTCGTGCTGAGCGCCCTTGTAGCAGCGCAGACGGGTCATGGCCTTGGCACCCAGGGTGTTGGAGGGGATCATGCCCTTAATGGCAACGTACATAGCCTTGTCGGAGTTCTCCGCCATCAGGGTCTTGTACTGGATCTCCTTCAGGCCACCGATCCAGCCAGAGTGAGTACGGTAGTACTTCTTCTCCAGCTTCTTGCCGGTCAGAACAGCCTGGTCGCAGTTGATCACGATCACGTGATCGCCGCAGTCCACGTTGGGGGTAAAGGTAACCTTGTTCTTGCCACGCAGCAGAACAGCAGCCTGGGCAGCAACGCGGCCGAGGGGCTTGCCCGCGGCGTCGATCACATACCACTTGCGCTCGATCTGGGCGGGTTTAGCGAGAGTAGTGCTCATGTCGATTTTCCTCCTGAATTTGTTTTGAACAGTCGCGCCGGTGGGCGCGGGAAACATTCCATTGAAAGCGCACTTTGACGCAAGAGTGATTATATCTTACTTTGCCCGCCGCGTCAAGCACTTTTTTCGATATTTTTAATTTAATCTGGTCAAACTCTTTTATTCTCTCTTTTGCTCTCGTTTTCTCTCGTTTTCTCAAATTCGATTTTTTCAAAAAGTTTTGCAAAAGTTTGTGCAAGCTGCCCGCCGCGTGGTATAATGGCCGCAGCCGGCCACAGCGCCCCCGGGCCCGCCTGGGGATTTCCGCTTTTTTGCCCGGCAAAAATCAGGATTTTTGTCCGTAACCCGGCAAGGCATGCTATAATATAGGGTAGGCTTTTTGCCGCCCTCATCATTTGGCGGTATAGCCCGCCTTTTATAATACTATATATAAAGCGAAAGGTGGTACTGCCATGCAGCGGCTGGAAGGCCTGATGCGCAAAGCCATTCAAGAATACAAAATGATCGAGCCCGGTGACCGGATCTGCGTGGGTGTTTCCGGCGGCAAGGACAGTGTGGCCCTCACCGTGGGGCTGGCCCATCTGCGCCGCTACCTGCGAATTCCTTTCGAGGTGGTGGCGGTGAGTCTGGACCCCCAGTTCGGCGGCAAGGCCACCGATTATGCCCCCCTGGAGGAGCTCTTCGCCAAGCTGGAGGTGCCCTTCGAGATTCGGCGGTCCAACATCGGAGCCATCGTGTTTGATGTGCGCAAGGAACCCAACCCCTGTGCCCTCTGCGCCAAGATGCGCCGGGGGCTGCTTCACGACACCGCCAAGGAGCTGGGCTGCAACAAGGTGGCGCTGGGCCATCATCTGGACGACGCCATCGAAACCTTTTACATGAATCTTTGGGGCGAGGGGCGGCTGGGCTGCTTCTCTCCGGTGACCTATCTTTCCCGCAAGGACCTGACCATGATCCGGCCCATGATCCTTGCCACTGAAAGCGACGTGCGCCGCGCAGTGAAACACGAGGAGCTTCCGATTGTAAAAAGCGCCTGCCCGGCGGACGGCGCCACCCGCCGCCAGGAGATGAAGGACTACGTGGCTGCCATGTGCCGCAAGGACAAGGCCTTCCGCCAGAAGATGCTGGGGGCCATGCAGGGCGCGAACCTGGACGGCTGGGCTCCTGTGGCAAAGGGCTGACGGCATACAGCCCCTTTCAACACGATAACATCGAGGTGTTTTGGTTTGAATTTCGAAAAGCATTGCTGGGCCGAGGTGGATTTGGACGCATTGGCCCATAATTTCCGGCTGCTGCAGCAGCACGCCGGGTCTGCCGCCGTGTGCGCGGTGGTCAAGGCCGGGGCTTATGGTCACGGCGACGGCATTGTCTGCCGTACTTTAGCGGACGCGGGCGCCAAATGGTTCGCGGTGAGCTGCCTGGCTGAAGCGCTGCATCTGCGCAGCGGCGGCGTGACCGGCGAGATTTTGATTCTGGGCCACACCGACCCGGCCTGCGCGGCCACTCTGGCCTGTCACCGGCTGACCCAGGCGGTGTTTAGCCCGGAATACGCCCAGGCCCTGAGCAGCGCGGCTGTGGAGGCAGGTGCCCGGGTGCGCTGCCATCTGAAAATCGACACCGGCATGGGCCGACTGGGCTTCATCGCCCGCTGTGAGGAGGACATCCCCGCCTGTCTGGACCAGCTGGAGTCCTGTTTTGGTCTGGAGGGGCTGGAGATCACCGGCATGTTCCAGCATTTTGCGGTAGCAGACAGCCATGCGGCGGCGGATGTGGAATACACCAATCGCCAGCACAGCCTGTTTGTGCAGGTGAAAGAAGGCCTGGAGGCCCGGGGCTACAAGCTGCGCACCGTACACTGCTGCAACTCCGCCGCTCTGGTGGAGCACCCGGAATGGGGTATGGATCTGGTGCGGCCGGGCATCGTGCTCTACGGCTGTGACCCCAGCGACGAGGTCCATCTAGACGGGCTGCGCCCGGTGCTCACCTTAAAGACCGTGGTAAGCCAGGTGAAGGAGCTGCTGCCCGGTCAGGCACTCAGCTATGGGCTGCAGTTCACCGCCGACGCTCCCCGCAAGGTGGCGACCCTCTGCGTGGGCTATGCGGACGGCTATCCCCGTCTGCTTTCCGGCAAGGGCGTCTGTTCCATCGGCGGACACGCCGCGCCGGTGCTGGGCCGTGTCTGCATGGACCAGATGATGGTGGATGTGACCGGTCTGGACGACGTGAAGGAGGGCGATGAGGCCGTGGTCTTCGGTGGCCCCGGCGCCGACAGCCTGAACGACGTTGCAAACAAGGTCGGCAGCATCCCCTACGAGATTATGTGCGGTCTGGCGCTGCGCGTTCCCCGGGTATATCTGCGGGAGGGCCGCTGCGTGGCCGTTGCGGATTACCTGAAACAGATGTAAAAAACAGCTGTAAAAACGAAAGGATGTGCCCGTTATGAGCAAGCTTTTGTGTGTTGTGGACTATCAGGTGGATTTTGTTTCCGGCGCGCTGGGCTTTGAAGCGGCCCGCGCCCTGGAAGCGCCCCTGGCGGATCGGGTGAAGCAGGCCCTGACCGAGGGCTGGCAGGTACTGTTCACCCGCGACACCCACGGTGCGGATTATCTGACCAGCCGGGAGGGGCGCTTTCTGCCCCTGCCCCACTGTCTGAAAGGAAGCGAAGGCTGGCATCTGTACGGTCAGCTTGCAGAATACGAGCAGGCCGTTCTGCCGGGCGTGGCCTTTCTGGACAAGCCCACCTTCGGTGCCGAGGGCCTGCCCGCCGCGGTGCGGGCGCTGTGCGGCGGCGAGCCGGAGGAGATCGAGGTCTGCGGCGTGGTCACCAACATCTGCGTGGTGAGCAACGCCATTGTGCTGCACTCGGCCTTTTTGAATGCGGACATCACGGTGCGCTCGGATCTGTGTGCTGCCGGTGACCCGGCGGATCACGAAAACGCCCTGCGCCTTCTGAAGGGCATGGGCTACCGTATCGCGGAGGGCAGCCGGTGACCGGGCCGAACGTGCAGGCCGGGCTGCGCCGGGCGGTATGGCTGCTGTTTCTGGCTGCTTTTGCCTGCATTTTTCTGGTAATCGGGCTGCGCGGCCATCTGGACCTGAGTGTTCGCAGGCTGGCGTTCTGTGCGCTGCTGGCGGCAGGCGCGTTTGCACTGCGCCGCTTTCTGCCTCTGGTGGACCGGCTCAGCCCCGGCCGCTGGCGGGCGGTATTCGGCGGCGGTCTGGCGCTTTTGCTGGCGCTGCAGCTGGGCAGCGGTTTTCTGCTGTTGCAGAACCTGACCACCTCCCCCTTTGACACCGAGGCGGTGCTGCGCACTGCCACCGAACTGGCGCAGGGCACCGTGCCTGCGCTGTACAACGACTATTTCGCCAGTGTGGACACCAACGTCTTCTGCATGTTCGTGCTGTACTGGATGTACCGGCCGGTGTATCTGCTCACCGGAGCCACCGGCCCTGCCTGGGCCATGGGGCTGAACGTTCTGTGTCTGTTCACCGCGGCAGTATGCGTATGCGGTGCGGCAGGTCTTTTGTGGGGCCGCCGGGGCAAGGCCGCGGCGCTGGTGCTCTGCCTGGTGTTCCTGCCTTACTACATCTTCACCGCCTTTGTTTACACCGATACCATGGCCGCGCCGCTGGTGGCGGGCAGCCTGTGGGCCTTTCTGGCTCTGGAGAACCGCTGGGGCCGTCTTTCCCGAAGGGCCCGGCTGCTGGGCTGCGCCGGTCTGGGCATTCTTGTGGGAGCCGCTTTTCTGATGAAGGGCAACGCCCTGCTGCTCTACCCCGCCTTTGCGGTATATCTTGTGCTGCGGCCGGGATTCTGGGCCGGTCTGCGCCGCGCCTTAAGCAGTGCGCTGGCCGCTCTGCTGCTGTTCTGCCTGGGCAGTGCGGCGGTGATTTTCGGTTTCAACGCCTACAAGTGGAACTGCGGGCTGCTGGACCTGTCCCTGTATGAGTCCATGCACACCCCTGCCACCCACTGGATCATGATGGGACTGGAAAATGACGGTGCCTTCAACAACGAAAGCTTCACCTACACCGGCCGCTACCCCACCATTGAGGAGAAGAAAGCCGCGAATCTGGCCCGCATCCGGACCAACCTGGAACATCTGCTTTCCAGCCCGCAGAGCCTGGCCTGGCTGTTCTTCACCAAGGCGGAAACCGACTGGGCGGACGGGCTTTACACCGCACCCCAGATGGTGAACCTGGCGCCGGTGCAGCGAACCTGGCTGCACGAATGGTTCTGTGTGGACGGCACACATGCGGGCCTGACCGCGGATTTCGGCCAGGCAGTCTACTGGCTGCTCTGGGCCGGAGCCTTTGCGGCCGCGGCACGCGGGATTCTGAACCGCCGCCGTACCGGCGATCATGGCCTGTTCTTCTGCACAATCTGTCTGCTGGGCAACCTGGCGTTTCTCACCCTGTGGGAGGCCAACGCCCGCTATCCGTTTTGTTATTCCTGCTGCCTGCTGCTGTTCGGGGCCGCCCTGCTGGCCGCGCCCCGCAGCGAAGAGCAAGGCACATCGCATAGAGTTTAAAATATAGGAGGAGACGTTTTTGGCAAGAGATAACATCCGCAATTTCTGCATCATTGCCCACATCGACCACGGCAAGAGCACCCTGGCCGACCGCATTCTGGAAAAGACCCACAGCGTGGACGAGCGCCAGATGGAGGACCAGCTGCTGGACAACATGGACCTGGAGCGGGAGCGCGGCATCACCATCAAGGCCCGCGCGGTGACCCTGAATTACAAAGCCCGCGACGGCAAGGATTATGAGTTCAACCTGATCGACACCCCGGGCCACGTGGACTTCGGCTACGAGGTGAGCCGCAGCCTGGCGGCCTGCGAGGGCGCAATTCTGGTGGTGGACTCCAGCCAGGGCGTGGAAGCTCAGACCCTGGCCAACACCTACATGGCTCTGGAGCATGACCTGGAGCTGGTACCGATTCTGAACAAGATCGACCTGCCCAGCGCCGAGCCGGACCGGGTGGCTCAGGAAGTGGAGGATGTGATCGGTCTGCCCTGTCTGGACGCGCCCCGGGTATCGGCCAAGATGGGCATCGGCATTGAGGACACTCTGGAGCAGGTGATCAAGGACATTCCCGCCCCCACCGGCGATGAGAACGCCCCTCTGAAGGCTTTGATCTTTGACAGCGTCTACGACAGCTACAAGGGTGTTATTGTGTATATCCGCGTATTCGAAGGCACCGTGAAGGCGGGCGACACCGTGCGCATGATGGCCACCGGCGCGGAGTTCACCCTGGTGGAGGTGGGCCGGATGGGCGCCACCAGCCTGACCCCCTGCGACAAGCTGCAGGCGGGCGAGGTAGGTTACCTGACCGCCAGCATCAAGACCGTGCAGGACACCCGCGTGGGCGATACCGTGACCCTGGTATCCAATCCCACCCCGGAACCGCTGCCCGGCTACCGCAAGGTGACCCCCATGGTATTCTGCGGCATCTACCCGGTGGACGGTTCCCAGTACCCGGACCTGAAGGACGCGCTGGAGAAGCTGCAGCTGAACGACGCTTCCCTGAGCTTTGAGCCGGAGACCAGTGTGGCGCTGGGCTTTGGTTTCCGGTGCGGCTTCCTGGGTCTTCTGCATCTGGACATCATCACCCAGCGTCTGGAGCGTGAGTTTGATCTGGACCTGATCACCACGGCCCCCAGCGTAGAATACCGCATCACCATGACCGACGGCGAGGTGAAGGTGATCGAGAACCCCTCCGACTACCCTGATCCGGGCCGGATCGCCAAGCAGGAGGAGCCGGTTGTGGACGCGCACATCTACACTCCCAGCGAGTATGTGGGCAGCCTGATGGATCTGTGCCAGGACCGGCGCGGTACCATGATCGACATGAAGTATCTGGACGCGACCCGCGTGGACCTGCACTACGAGCTGCCTTTGGGCGAGATCGTTTACGATTTCTTCGACGCCATCAAGAGCCGCAGCCGCGGTTACGCCAGCTACGATTACGAGATGAAGGGCTTTAAGGAATCCAAGCTGGTGAAGCTGGACATGCTGCTGAACGGCGACATGGTGGATGCCCTGTCCATGATCGTACATGCGGACAAGGCCTACGCCAAGGGCCGCCGTCTGGCCGAGCGTCTGAAAGAGAACATTCCCCGTCAGATGTTCGAGATTCCCATTCAGGCGGCCATCGGCGGCAAGGTCATTGCCCGCGAGACCGTGAAGGCCATGCGCAAGGACGTGCTGGCCAAGTGCTACGGCGGCGACATCACCCGTAAGAAAAAGCTGCTGGAGAAGCAGAAGGAAGGCAAAAAGAAGATGCGTCAGCTCGGCAGCGTAGAGCTGCCCAGCGAGGCCTTCACCGCCGTCCTCAAGCTGGACGAAGATTGATTTATCGGACTCGACCGACCATTGGGGCGCGATACGCAACCCGGCACGCACCGGGTTTTCCTCAGCAAGAACCTCCAGCTGCCTTTTTTAGCGGACTCGACCGGGCACCGGGGTGCGGTATGCAAGCCGGTACGCACCGGGTTTTCCTCAGCGAAAACCTCCAACTGCCTTTTTTAGCGGACTCGACCGGCCATTGGAGCGCGATATGTAAGCCGGTACGCACCGGGTTTTCCTCAGCGAAAGCCTCAAGCTGCCTTTTTGGCGGACTCGACCGGACATCGTGACGCGTAACACAAGCCGGTATCCCCGGTCCATTAAAATCCGTGCCGCTTTGCGGCACACCTTACTTCTTCACTATTCACTCTTCACTATTCACTCAACTCTCCCCGGCGGCAGGTTTCCCCTGCCGCCGGGCTTTTTTATGCTCCTTTTGCATTTCTCATATTGACATTTATCTATCTATGCGGTATGCTCTCACATAGACAAAGTTCTATGTGAGGTGATTTACATGGTCGCTGCCGACGTTGCTCTGCTCTGCAAAGCTCTTGGCGATACCAACCGGCTGCAGATTGTCCAAATGCTTTCCGATGGGGAAAAATGCGGCTGCAAGCTGCTGGAACAGTTCCAGTTTACCCAGCCCACCCTTTCTCATCACATGAAGATTCTGTGTGAGTGCGGTCTGGTCAACGCCCGTAAGGAGGGCAAATGGTCTCACTATTCCCTGAACCGGGAAACACTGGAGGCCCTGCAGGCCTTTCTGGCCGGTCTGGGCAAAAACTGTGAATGCAAAGCGGGGTGCTGCCAATGATCTGGACCTTTCTCCAGGACCAGGTCCTGGGCATGAAATGGCTGAACAGCGCCATCGGCTCCCTGCTCAGCGCTCTTGGATTGGATATCACATCCCGGTTGGGTGGCAGCCTGCAGTTCTTTGTGTACGACGTGATCAAGATCACCATCCTGCTGTGTGCGCTGATCTTCCTTATCTCCTACATCCAGAGCTACTTCCCGCCCGAACGCAGCAAAAAGATCATCGGCCGGTTCCACGGCCTGGGGGCCAACTGCATCGCCGCCCTGCTGGGCACCGTCACCCCCTTCTGCTCCTGCTCCTCCATCCCCCTGTTCATGGGCTTCACCAGCGCAGGACTTCCCCTGGGAGTCACCTTCTCCTTCCTCATCTCCTCCCCCATGGTGGACCTGGGCAGCCTGATTCTGCTTGCCAGCATCTTCGGTGCCAAGGTGGCCGTGACCTATGTGGTCGTGGGGCTGGTCATCGCGGTGGCGGGCGGCAGCCTGATCGAGGCGCTGCACATGGAGCGCCATGTGGAGGACTTCATCCTCAACGCGGGCAGCGTGGACATTCAGGCCCCCACCCTGACCCGCAGGGACCGCCTGACCTATGCCAAAGAGCAGATGGTTGGCACCTTCCAAAAGGTCTTTCCCTACATTCTAGTGGGCGTGGGCATCGGAGCCATCATTCACAACTGGATTCCCGAAGCCTGGGTGGAGACGGTTCTGGGCAACAGCAATCCCTTTGGCGTAGTCCTGGCGGTTCTGGTGGGTGTTCCCATGTATGCGGACATCTTCGGCACCATCCCGGTGGCCGAGGCCCTGCTCTCCAAGGGCGCACAGCTGGGTACCATTCTCAGCTTCATGATGGCGGTGACCACCCTGTCGCTGCCCTCCATGATCATGCTGCGCAAGGCCATCAAGCCCCGCCTGCTGGCTATGTTCGTGGCCATCTGCACCATCGGTATCATTCTGGTGGGCTACTTTTTCAACGCAATTCAATTCCTTTTTGTTTAATTGCAGGAGGTTATTACAATGGGTTTGTTTTTTAAGAAGAAAAATGACGCACCGCAGGCTTCCTGCGGCTGTGGCACCGGCTGTGCTGCTCCGGTGGGAAGCGGTGACACCGGCCGAATGGTCAAGGTACTGGGCGGCGGCTGCGCCAAGTGCAACCAGCTGGAGGAAGCTGCCAAGGCTGCCATGACCGAGCTGGGCCTTACCCCCGAGGTGGACCACATCACCGATTTTTCCCAGATTGCCGCCTACGGCGTGATGACCACCCCCGCTCTGGTGGTCAACGGCAAAGTGGTGTGCTACGGCCGAGTGCCCGGCAAGGATGAGGTCAAGGACCTGATCCGGAAAGGGATGGAATAAACCATGGACGAGATGATTCGCGTGGCCTTCGTCTGCGTGCACAACTCCTGCCGCAGCCAGATCGCCGAGGCTCTGGGCAAAGCCCTTGCCGCCGACACCTTCGAGAGCTATTCCGCGGGCACCGAAACCAAGCCCCGCATCAACCAGGATGCCGTGCGCCTGATGAAGCAGCTGCATGGCATCGATATGGAACAGACCCAGCGCAGTAAGCTTCTGGCCGAGCTGCCCCCGGTGGATATTGTGGTGACCATGGGCTGCAACGTGAGCTGCCCCACCCTGCCCTGCCGTCACCGGGAGGACTGGGGGCTGGAGGACCCCACCGGTCAGCCGGACGAAGCCTTTGAGGCCACCATCCGGGCCATCGAGCAAAAGGTGCTGGATCTGCGCAGCCGAATTCAGAATCGCTCCATTCCCGGTACTTTTTAAATGAAAAGCCGGAGGTCTTACAGCGGTGTAACGCTGGAAGACCTCCGGCTTTTTGTTGCGTTTTTTCAGTCTTTTGTCATCACTCGCCGAGCGCACGGATCAATGCGGGCAGTTCTTCCAGATTGCGGATTACAAACTGAGCACCTGCTGCACGGAAACGCTCGCTCACCTGACGGCAGACTTCCTCCTGCTCGGCCTCGGTCAGTGCCTCATACTCGCTCTGACTGAGCCCCAGCTCGGAACTGCCTTCCACAACGCCCACCTTCACCACATTCTTTACCGAGCTTACGCCCAGCGCTTTCATGTTGGCAAAGATCATGTACGGATACGGGCGGCCCTTTCCGTCCACCCCATCGGGGCTGATCCAGAAATCGGGTGCGTAGCCCTGCTTTTCCGCCTGCGGCACCACGATGTTCATCATGGCGTCGGTGTAGCCGGTGGTGGAGCCGATCTTCAGCCCCATCTCGCGAAGCCGGGCCGCGGTCTCCACCGCAAAGGGCTTGGGCGTGGCGTACTGGTCCAGAATGCTGAACAGCTTGGGCTCAAACTGCGCATACACCGCATCCACATCCGTATCGCAGGGCTTGCGACCGTGGACTCGCTCCCATTCCTTGGCGATGCGCTCCATGCCCAGCATGGTACGGATGTGGTCCCGCTTGAGCATTCCCATCGGCTTGCGGGTCTCCTCCATGGTCACCGCAACTCCGTGGTGGGCAAAGGCCTCCACAAAGGCCTGCACCGGGGCGAAGCAGCCGTAGTCCACCGTGGTGCCCGCCCAGTCAAAAATAACCGCTTCAATCATGCCGCCTGCTCCTTTCGCTCCTTCAAAAACGCTGCAATAATACCGGTCAGCTTCTCAATATCCTCGGGGTAAATCTCGCCGATGTTGCCGATGCGGAAGGTGTCCATCTCGGTCAGCTTGCCCGGATAGATGGCATAGCCCCGCTCCTTGATGTAGTTGTAGAACTGGGAGAACTGGAAGGACACGCCCGCCGGGTAGAAGAAGGTGGTGATGATCGGTCCCTGATGGCTGCCTTCAATGTAAGGGGCAAAGCCCATGGCCTTCATCTTCTCGATCAGCATGCGGTTGTTCTCCTGGTAGCGGCGGCTTCGGGCAGGAATACCGCCCTCCTCCATCAGCTCATCCAGCGCCTTGGAGAACGCCAGCACCACATGTGTGGGAGAGGTGAAGCGCCACTTGCCGTCCTTTTCCATGCCCTTCCACTGGTCCAGCAGATCCAGCGACAGCGAGCGGGCCTTGCCTTCGCTGGCCAGCAGCTTGTCGCGGCGGCAGATGATGAAGGAGAAACCAGGCACGCCCTGGATGCACTTGTTGGCACTGGACACCAGGAAGTCGATTCCCCACTCGGCCACGGGGATGTCCACCCCGCCGAAGGAGGACATGGCGTCCACAATAAAGCTCCTGCCTGCGTCGCGGACCACCTTGCCCACCGACTGGATGTCGTTCAGGATACCGGTGGTGGTTTCGCTGTGGACCATGGCCACATGGGTGATGGCGGGGTCCTCAGCCAGCAGCTGCGCCACCTGTGCCGCGTCCGGTACCTTGTCATAGCTCTGGGCGTAATCAGGATACGGGGCTTCATCACCATGGCGCGGGCCAGCGCCACCCGCTGCTTCTGACCGCCGGAAAGCTGGTCGATGCGCTTTGCCAGATGGTCCCGCAGACCCAGCAGGTCGATCAGGTCCTCCACCTCCTCTTTGGTGGAGATGTCCGGCTTGTTGCGCAGGCCGTAGGTGATGTTCTGGTAGACATTCAGGTTCGGAAACAGGGCGTAGTCTTGAAACACGATGTTGAATCCGCGCTTTTCCATGGGGGTTCCGGTCAGGTCCTGACCGTCGTACCGGATGGTGCCTCCACCCACATCCACAATGCCCAGGATCAGGTTCAGCAGGGTGGTCTTGCCGCATCCGGAAGGCCCCAGGATGGAAACGATCTCGCCGTCCTCCACCTGCAGGGAGATGTCCTTCAGCACCGGCACACCATCAAATGATTTCTGGATATGTTCCAGTTCCAGCATAATTGAAGCTCCTCTCTCAGGAAAAATGATTGGTTCGGAGTGTTGTCGTGCTCTTTTTGCCGACGGTGTCATCCTACCAGATTTTCCGGAACAGCCACAATCACAGCAAGTTTAAGTTTCCGTAAGTGCAACGTTAAAATCCATCAAAAAAGCCGCGCGCCCTTGTAATTTTCTTACAAGGGCGCGCAGCCTCTTTAGGGTTTTACCGGATAGGTGCGGTCCGCGATGACCGCGCCGCTTTTGTCCAGATTGCGGGAAAACCGCTCGTAATCGCTTTGGATGATTCCCGTATACAAAAGATCCACCACAGCCAGATCCGGAATGCGGGAAAAAATTGCGGTGCCATAGATCGACAGCTCCTGCTCCCCGGTGCTCAGGCACACATCCGCATACTTTGCAATCAGGGAATCCCGAGGGCCGGTGATGGCAATGGTCCCCGCACCTGCCTTGCGGGCCTGCCGGAGAGCCTTCACCGTATCGGCCGAGCAGCCGGAATGGGACACCGCCACCGCCACATCCGCCACGCCCAAATGCGCCGCGGAGATCTGCTGCAGGTAAGCGTCGGTGTGCATGCGGCAGTTCAGCCCCAGATAGGTCAGCTTGGTGAGCAGGTCCCCGGCGGGCGTAAACGAGTTTTCCACCCCGTAGATATCAATGGTCCGCGCGGTTGCCAGCATCCGCACCGCCCGGCTCAGATCCTCCACCGAAAGGGCTTTCAATGCGTTTTCCAGCAGTCCCCCGGCAATTCGCGTTTCCTTGAGGGGAAGCTCCTCCAGCCGGTCCCAGGGCTTGAGGTCAAAATCTCCCAGATGATTGAAGTAGGGCTGCCGGGGCGCGCTGCCGCTGCGGTCCCGCAAAAGGCAATATTGGAAGCTCCGGTATCCATCAAATCCCATGGCCTGCACAAAGCGCACCACTGTGGGCTGGCTCACGCCCACCTGCTCGGCCAATTCCGAAATGGTGCAGCGGGTACATTCCTCCGGATGGTTCAGCACATGGTCCGCCACCCGCTGCTCCGAGGGCCGCAGAGATGCGTAAACGCTCTTCACCCGATCCAAAACCTGTATTTCATGTCGCATTAAAATTCCCCCTCCGCCTTGTAACAAAACTACAGCGCCAGGATGCGCAGCACACGTTTTCTTACAGAATTTCACACTGCCGTTTGTAACAAAGCCCGTAAATTTTTCTCTTCTTTCCCTGATCACGCCGGGCAGCTGCCTGTTTTCCCCTCCAAACCGGCCCGGTTTCCCCTTGCCGGAACGGCCTCTGCCGCGTTTGACTCATAATTGTACCAAGCGGATATAAAATCCCCAAGCTTTGCCGTGTAAACACTTTGTAAAACGCCCGGCCCGGCTGTTTCTTTGCTTCCAAATTTCCATCTCTTCCCTCAAGGATTCTTGGATTTTCTATTGACGGATATCGTACTGCGCGCTATAATAAAGTCAACACATGAACACTTATTCATATGTGAGGTGATTTTATATGACTCCCCACGAGCATCCGGCGGAGCACAAGGCAAATCCTGCCGTGGAATCCGCGCCCCTTCACCCGGACGCGGTGGAAAACGTGCGCGCCAACCTGCCGGACGACGAGTTTCTCTACGATCTGGCCGAGCTGTTCAAGGTCTTTGGCGACTCCACCCGCATCAAGGTGCTGTTCGCCCTGTTTGAAAGCGAGCTGTGCGTGGGCGACATCGCCCAGGTTCTGGGGCTTTCCCAGTCGGCGGTAAGCCATCAGCTGCGGATTCTGAAGCAGTCCAAGCTGGTCAAGTTCCGCCGGGAGGGCAAGGCCGTTTATTACTCGCTGGATGACGATCACGTACGGTCCATGCTTTCCATGGGCGCCGAGCATGTGGAGGAATGACCCTTCTTCCTTATTATGAAATAATACACATCACAAAGGAGTTTTGAATCATGCAAAAGAAATTCAGCATCGAAGTGGATTGTGCCAACTGCGCCGCCAAGGTGGAAGCCGCCGTGGCCCAGATTCCCGGCGTAAACAGCGCCGCCGTCAGCTTTATGGCCCAGAAGTTGGTCATCGACGCGGAGGAGGCGGAGTTTGCCCGCATCCTGAAGGAAGTGGCCAAGGTAGGCCGCCGCATCGACCCGGATTTCGCCATCGACTTCTGACCCGGGGCTAAGTCTCCGGTAAAATGGGCCTTCGGCCCTGCTTGAGGTGTTACCTATGACAAGAAAACAGACCCGCATGCTGCGCCGCATCCTGATTTCCGTTGCGACGCTGGCTGTGGTTTGGGTGCTCTGCGCCTTTGTGCCCCTGCCCTGGTACGCACAGCTGGCGCTGTATCTTATCCCCTACCTGATCATCGGCTACGACGTGCTGCGCAAAGCCTTCCTGGGCGTGGTACAGGGCGAGATCTTCGACGAAAACTTCCTCATGGCCATTGCCACCGTGGGCGCGCTGGCCCTGCAGGAGTACCGGGAAGCCGCCGCCGTTATGCTGTTCTACCAGATCGGCGAGCTGTTCCAGAGCTACGCGGTGGGTAAGAGCCGGAAAAACATCGCCGCTCTTATGGACATCCGCCCCGATTACGCCAATCTGGAGACCGGTGATGGCGTGCAGCAGGTGGACCCGGACACCGTGGCCGTGGGCGACGTGATTCTGATCCGCCCCGGCGAGAAAATCCCTCTGGACGGCGTTGTGCTGGAGGGCAGCGGCACCATCAACACCAGCGCCCTCACCGGCGAGAGCCGCCCCCGCCGGGTAAGCCCCGGCGACGATGTGATCTCCGGCTGCGTGAACCAGGACGAGGTGCTGCGGGTGAAGGTATCCAAGCCCTTCGGCCAGTCCACCGTGGCTCGTATCCTGGAGCTGGTGGAGAACTCCAGCCTGAAAAAAGCCAAGGCGGAAAACTTCATCACCAAGTTCGCTCGTTACTACACCCCCGCCGTCTGCATCGGTGCTGCGGCGCTGGCCATCCTGCCCAGCCTGTTCACCGGCCAGTGGGGTGTCTGGGTGAGCCGCGCGCTCACCTTCCTGGTCATCAGCTGCCCCTGCGCGCTGGTCATCAGCATTCCCCTCACCTTCTTCGGAGGCATCGGCGGTGCTTCCCGCAGCGGCATCCTGATCAAGGGCGGCAACTATCTGGAGGCCCTGGCCCAGGTGAAAACCATCGTGTTCGACAAGACCGGCACCCTGACCCAGGGCGTGTTCCAGGTGACCGGCGTGTTCCCTGCCGAGGGCTTCACCGAGGACACCCTGCTGGAAACCGCTGCCCTGGCCGAGAGCTGGTCCAACCATCCCATTGCCCAGAGCCTGCGGGCCGCCTGGGGCAAGCCGCTGGATTCCAGCCGCACACGGCAGGTACACGAGGAGGCCGGCCACGGTCTGACCGCTCAGGTGGACGGCGTGCCGGTGGCCGCCGGCAACGCCCGCCTGATGGCTCAGCAAGGTGTGCAGATCCCCCAGAACAGCAAGCCCGCCGAGGGAGCCACCGTGGTGTATCTGGCCATCAACGGTACCTACGCAGGCTTTTTGCAGATCAGCGACGTGGAAAAGCCCACCTCCGCCCAGGCCATTCAGAGCCTGAAGCGGCAGGGCATCCGCACCGTAATGCTCACCGGCGACGCTGAGGCTGCTGCCCATCAGGTAGCCCGGCGTCTCGGCCTGGACGATTACCACGCCCAGCTGCTGCCCGGCGATAAGGTGGAAAAGCTGGAACAGCTGCTGAACGCCAAAGCCCCCAATTCCACCCTTGCCTTTGTGGGCGACGGCATCAACGACGCGCCGGTGCTGCGCCGGGCGGACGTGGGCATCGCCATGGGAAGTCTCGGGTCCGACGCGGCCATTGAGGCGGCAGACGTGGTTCTGATGGATGACGACCCCGCCAAGCTGCCGCTGGCTTTGCGCATTGCCCGCAAGTGCCGCCGCATCGTGTACCAGAACATCGTGTTCGCCCTGGCGGTGAAGTTCCTGTGCCTGATCCTGGGCGCAGTGGGCATTGCCAACATGTGGTGGGCGGTGTTCGCGGACGTGGGCGTGATGGTGCTGGCTGTGCTGAATGCCACCCGCATGCTGCGGCCGGTCAAGCCGGAATAAAACCGTTTTTCTCTCCCCCGGAAGGAAGCTTCTTCCGGGGGATTTCTTTGTCCGCATAGCGCGTTTCACGCCCGCATACACATGAAATAAAACTTATGTGTGGGGGGATGCGCAGTTATGAAAGGCAACCCGGAGGAGCGAGCCGTGCTGCTGGGCGAATACATTGCCCGCACCGGCGCCACGGTGCGCGCCGCGGCCGACCGCTTCGGTATCTCCAAAAGTACCGTCCATAAGGACATCACTTCTCGTTTGCGTCATCTGGACCCGGAGCTGTTCCGCCGGGCGCAGACGGTGCTGGAGCGGAACAAGGCAGAGCGCCATCTGCGGGGCGGAGCCGCCACCCGTAAAAAATATGCGCATCCACCCTGAGTACCGTCTGTGACCAGATTCCTTTTCCCTTTGTGTGAAATCGGGTATAATAAAGAAAAACAACCACCGCATGCCCAGTCCATTGCCGCTTTCGGCCTGGCCGGGCGCTGCGGTTTCCACACAAGGGAGGATCTTCATGGATCGATTCGACTGCGCCGTGATCGGCGGCGGCCCCGCCGGGCTTTCGGCGGCCATTAATCTGCATCAGCGCGGCAAGACCGTTCAGGTTCTGGGCGCAGCGCCCGGTTTTCTGGCCAAGGCCGAGCAGGTGGACAACTATCTGGGCATGCCCGGCGTAACCGGCGAGGAGATGCTGCGCCAGTTCTCCGCTCACGCGGCGGCGATGGGCATTCAGGCGCTGCCCGGCCGGGTGGCCAACATTCTGCCCATGGGGGGCGGCTTTATGATCAACTTCAACGGCGAGATTCTGGAAAGCCGCACCGTCATTCTGGCCTGTGGCATTGCCCGAGCCAAGCCGGTACCCGGCGAGGCGGAGTTCCTGGGCCGTGGTGTCTCTTACTGCGCCACCTGCGACGGCATGCTCTACCGGGGCAAAAAGCTGCTGGTCTGGGGGCTTTCGCCGGAGGCTGCACACGAGGCCAACTTCCTAGATTCCATCGGCTGCCAGGTAAGCTTTGTGGCCGCCAAGCAGCCGCCGGAACTGCGGGAAAGCGTGCGCTTCATCCCCGGCAACCTGAAGGCAGTTGGCGGCGATGCTGTGGTGCAGTGGGCACAGATCGGCCCAAAGCAGGAGGCCTTTGACGGCGTGTTCATCCTGCGCAGCGCCATTGCGCCGGACACCCTGCTGCCCGGCCTGGTCCTTGAGAATGGCTCGGTGCCGGTGGACCGCAATATGGCCACCAACCTTCCCGGTGTGTTTGCGGCAGGCGACGTGACCGGCGCCCCTCTGCAGGTGGCCAAGGCGGTGGGCGAAGGCCTGATTGCCGGGCTGAGCGCGGCGGACTATCTGGACAAAAACCCCGCCTGATTTTCTTTTTTCAAAACGCTTTCGCGCGGGCTGCAAATCACTCCGCAGCCCGCGCATTTATTTTTCCGGTAATTTTTAAAAAAAAGGGGTTGACATTTGCAAACCTCGACGGTATAATAATAAAGCACTCAGGGCACGGCCCAAGAGAGCAGAAATATTGGAGAATTGTGTAAGGGTAGCACGACAGACTCTGACTCTGTTTGTGAGGGTTCGAATCCTTCTTCTCCAACCAGAAATAGCAGCAGCCCAACCGCTGCTGCTATTTTTTACATCGGGGTGTAGCGCAGTTGGTAGCGCGCCTGGTTCGGGACCAGGAAGCCGTGGGTTCAAGTCCCGTCACTCCGACCATCAAAAAGACCGCTGACAAAAGTCAGCGGTCTTTTTGATTTTCCTGTTCAAAGTTCACTCAGTTTCCGCTCTTTCAATACCGGAATATGATACCGCTCTAAATAAATCGTCGGATCACCGACAATTTGACTCGGCTGCACGCCTGTTTTTGCGAAGATATTTTGCAGTTCCTGCTCTGTTCCGGGGTTTTGCTCAAAGTTCTTACTGTAAACAAAGCAACCCGCGGCACACAGATCATTCCCCTGCTCCACCGCAATGTAGCCGAGTCTTCGATAGAATTTTGCCAGATGCTTCGGTTCCAACAGATACGGTGTCATGGCATACAGCGTTTCCTTCGCGGAATAAAAGTCTTTCAAGCGGATAAAGCATTCGCAAATTTCAAATCTCGCGCTGATTCCGATGGGGTTAAACTCCAGGCTGGCCCGGTATGCTGCGATTGCTTCTTCGTATTTTCCCTCTTCCACAAGCCGGAAACCTTTCCTGTACTGCTCACGGTACTGGTTACCGGAACTCCAGCATATAAACCCATCATCCGTACCATACAGTTTCCCGTATATGGCATGCTCCAAAGGCCCTTCAAAGCAATACTCGCTCACAAACATGTCGTCCTGCTTTGGGGAGGTCTTCTCATCCTCTGATCGGGCCACTTTACACAAAAACAACATATCCTCTTCGCTTTCGATGGCAAAAGAGCGATCCAACCGGTTAAGCATCGTATACGTAAACGCTCTGCGCGCCATTTCAATCGTGCGCACCAAACTGCCGTGCCGCACCTGAAAGCCGCGTACGATCACCTCATCGTCACTTCCGGGGAGTGCTTTGCGGATAATGGCTTCCGTATAACTGGTCAATATTTCATGATAAGCGTTTTCGTCAAGTTCATCCAGCGAAACTCCATAAATTTTCGCCAACGAGCGTATGATGATATCGGCCTGATGCACCCCTTCCGGGAAAAAGTTCTTTCTTTCATCCGCATTGCAGCGCCGGTAAGCCGCCTCCACCTTCTGACTGTGGTCCATCTCTCTTTTTCCGAACAAGCCGAACATCCGCATGGTGCTCCCTCCTTTCTCTCAGCATATCACAAAACGTTGATCAGCGGATATGGAAACCGAAAAAATCTTTCCCTCTCGCAGGAACGCTTTGTTTTATGATATCATCGAAATGAGAGGCAAACCTTTTACCACTATACACTCACGCCTTCCGAACCGGGCGGATGTATTTCCAGAAACGGCTGCAATCGTGGTAAAAGTAGAACATTCTGCCCGGTGTGAGATCCAGCTGGTAACCCGAAGCAGAATAGTCAAATTCCCGCATCGCCTGCTCCATGGCCTTCTCCACCACGCTGTTCTCGGTTTCAACATCGAAAGGCCCATGTTCAAATACGATGTAATCCCCTTCGGGCACCTCCATCAAACACATCTGCGCCGGCACTGGCCCATCGTAATCCAGCGGCAGGCGCACTCCGTAGCATTCAGCCAGCGGAATCCCCCAGCTGCAAATTCTCCCTGCCGAATCATTCATAAATGCCATGATCTGCCCACTGCTGCTGTTCGCTTCCCTGCCGCCCAGATCATCCAGCTTATCGGGAATGCCATCCAGCAGGCTGCAGATTGTTTCGCAGTCCTGCCCGGGGATGCGACTCTGCTTTTGCCAGAAATCCCAATAACCGATGCTCTCGTAGTTTTTGATGTGCAGGAACTTGTGGGCAGGGATGGTGACGAAATAGATTTTTACCTTGCTTTGTGTGCCGGGCATACCGGTTCCTCCATTCTCCAGCAGATAGCAGTCAAAGGGACGCAGGATCGTACGCAGCGCCACCGGCACCGGATGCCTGCGGTACTCGCTGGGGGTAAGTCCATAGACCTCCCGGAATGCGCGGGTAAAGGCCTCATGAGAGGAAAAGCCATGGTCCAGCGCGATCTTCAGCACGCTTTCTTCTGTATTGCGAAGCTTCCTGAGCGAGAAGGCCAGCCTCCGGCAGCGAAGATAATCCCGAAACTGCATGCCGGAGATTTCCCGGAATTTTCTTGAAAAATGAAATTCCGAATACCCAAACTCCTGCGCCAGCAGCTTCAGGGTCAGCGCCTCGTCGTTTTTGTCCCGGATGCAGGCGTCGATCCGGTCCACAATGTGCTGGATTTTTCTCTGCCATTGTTCACTCATATCGTTTTCCTCCTGCGTTTCTGCTCTCATTATACCCGCCAGCACTGGATTTTGCTTGATCGGATTTGCGGTTTCTTCCGAACGCAGCCCAACACGGCAGCCGATTCGTGTTGTTCCGCCTTTTGCGCGGGGCTGGTACAATAAGGCCATCACAACAAAGGAGGCCAATGTGCTATGAATACTGACAAAATTTACGCGGAACAACTGGCAAACGAATACGCACCGAAGAATCACTCCAAGGTGATCGCACTGCGCAAACTGGACGCCCGGGCAAAGCTGCCCGCAACCGTTTTCACCTATTCCCTGGGCATCTGCACTGCACTGATTACCGGCGTGGGCATGTGCCTTTCCATGCGGATCATCGGCAGCGGCAGCACCCCCATGTTCGTGCTGGGCGTGCTGGTCGGCATCGTCGGGCTGGCCGGAATGGGGCTGAACTACCCGCTTTACAAGCATCTGCTGGCCAAGGGCAAGCAGAAATACGCCTTTGAAATTATGGAGCTGGCAAAAGAGATCAGCGAAGCATAAACAAAAACCGGCCGGGCCTTGCCCGCAGACAAAAGGAGATGCAGTTTCTTGAACAAGACGGAAAGCAAATATTTCAGCACCGCAGCACGGATGGACGAGGCCTTCCTGGCTTTGCTGGAAAAGAAGGATCTGCCCTATATCACCGTGAAGGAAATCTGCCAGCAGGCCGGGGTCAACCGGTCCACCTTTTATCTGCATTACGAGACCATTGGCGATCTGCTGGCCGAGAGCGTGCAATATATGACCGAACGCTTTCTGGACCATATGCGCCAGCGCACCGAGCCCTTTGCGGCCAGTGATACGCCTCTTTCCGCCGGGCGTGCCTATTTCATCACACCGGAATACCTGGAGCCCTATCTGAGCTACATCGCACAGAACAAGCGGCTGTTCCGCACAGCCATGGAGCAATCTGCCGTTCTGCGGCTGGACCGGGTATACCAGCGGATGTTTCGCCATGTGTTTTCCCCCATCCTGGAGCAATTTCAGGTTCCGGAGGAAAACCGGGCGTATCTGATGGCCTTTTACATTCACGGTCTGATGGCCATTGTGGACCAGTGGCTGCAGAATGACTGCGCGGATTCCATCCAAAAAATCAGCGCCATCATGCAGCAGTGTGTGGCCCGGCCGGGCCAAAAGGGAGAACCACTATGAAAGCAGCAATCTATGCAGGAAAAGAACAGATCGAATTGAAAGAGCTCCCCCTCCCCGAGGTGGGCGAACATGACGTATTGATTCAAAACATTTACTCCAGCGTCTGCGGTACCGATACTGCCGTCTTCTTCGGCGGACCGGGCACCGGGCACAAGGTGACCGTGGGTGGCGAATTCGGCCACGAAACGGTTTCCCGGGTGGTCAAAATCGGCCGCCTGGTCACGGATTTCACCGTTGGAGAACGGGTATATCCCTACCCGCTGTGTGCAAAGAACGATCCCTCCCGCGCGGGAACACTGGGGGGATTTTCCGAATACATCCTCGTACCGCAGGCCCGGCGCAATGTGGGGCTGTATCCGGTGGATGACCGCATCCCGGACCGGCTGGCAAGCCTGATCGAGCCCTTCACTGTGGGCTGCCGGGCGGCCCGGCGCGGCATGATCCCCGCCGATGAGGGCCGGTATCTGTCCGGCCAATCGGCGGTGGTGTTCGGGTGCGGCACCATCGGCATTGCAGCGGCCGCCGCCTTCTCCTATTTTGGCATGGCCCGGGTCATGCTCTGCGATTTTTCCGACTTCCGGCTGAACCTGGCCAAAGATCTGGGCTTCGCCGTCTGCAATCCCGCGCGGGAGGATTTCCGAGCCCGTGCGCTGGAGTATTTCGGCTCTGCGCCCTCGCTGGCCGGGCCGACCGCGAACATCGACTGCTGGCTGGACGCGGCGGGCGCTCCGTCCATTCTGGAGGATTTTCTCCGCCTGGGCAAGATCGAAAGCCGGTTTGTGAGCGTAGGAGTGAACAACGCGCCGCGCACCATCGACCTGCTTCACATGACCTACGCCCAGCAGAGCATCATCGGCTCCGGCGGATACATGCCGCAGGACGTATGGGATGTGCAGCGCATCATGACCTGCGGCCGCTGGAACATGGAATCCATCATCACCCACGAGTTCCCGCTGGATCAGCTGGAAACCGCCATCCGCACCGCCGCCGATGTGGAACACGCCGGCAATGTGGTGATTCGCATGCTCTCTGAGCCCTGACTCTTCTGCTCTCTGCCAAAAAAGCTCCCCGGCCGTATACCGGGGAGCTTTTTCTTTTCTTACGTTGCGCCGCTTTACCGGATGGGCCTTCCGATGCCCATTTCCTGCCGCCAGCGGGGCGGCGGACCGTCGTCGCCCCAGTATTCCTCCAGCACGACGATTCGGTCCTCCTCAATTTGAAAAAAGGAGGTCACATGGCAGGAGACCGTTTTGTCCCGGGAATACACATGCACCGCTGTGATGAGCAAGCTGCCGGTCTGTTCAAATCGTTCGATCTGGCCGTCCCAGCTGCCGGGATATTCACAGTTGGCCCGGAGAAACTCCTCCACCGTGAACTGCTCGTTGGTGTTGGGCCAGCGGACCACCGCGTCCTTTCGGAAGAAGGGCCGCATCTCTTGTGCATTTTGCGCCAGCGCGGCGCGCCAGTAGCGCTCCACATCCATGCTGCTTATTCCTCCCTTTCCTCAGGCGGCAGGCACATCGCCATTTGCCGGTTCAAAAACCACCAGCCCGCATTCGTAAGGGTGGTCGTAGTACACCGCACCGGTTTTTTGGGGATGGCGCAGCATCTTGAACATGATCAGAAAATCTCCGCCGCCTCCTAAGATCATCACCTCTGCCAGCGAAAACAGCCACAGACTGCCCTGCACAGTGGCAAGCCCTGCCAGGCCGAAGCCCAGAATCAGGGTGGGCATCAGGCCGCCCAGCAGATACTGCCAGCGCTTAAGCCCGTCGGTGCAGGTGCAGTAGGGGGTAAGCATCTGCCAGATCACCCCGAAGGCGATGGCTTTGAATCCATGGGGTGCCATCAGCCCCCAGGTCAGGCCATGAATGGCTTCGTGCAGCACCATCAGCATCAAAAATGCCAGCAGCCAGAGTACCATTCCGGAAAGAGGAATGTGCAGTTCCTTTACCGGGTTCACGGCGAAAAAGAGCATTGCCGCCGCAACCAGAAAGGGCAGCATGACCACCACGGCCATCCCGTTGGCCTGCACCACATCCACCATCAGGTCCACCTCCTGATAGCCCTGCGCCCTCATCCGTTCGCGCAGAGCCTGAAACGCCTCACGGCGGGCCTGTTCCCGGGGTGTAAGCTTGCGGCCGGGCTGCTCAGCCATGGGCCGCCTCACTTTCCCAGTGCTGCAGAAGAGCCTGGGAATCCACCACCAGGCCCAGATGCAGCGAGATCATCTGCAGCGCGGGCTGCTCCAGCTCCTCGGTGCCACGGGTCAGATCACCGGGCACCACCACCCGGAAGTCCCGGTTGGCACCGTCAAAGGCGGTGTTGAGCACACAGCAATCGGTCATGCAGCCGGTGAGTACAATCCGCCGGATGCCCAGGTTCCGCAGCAGCAGCTCCAGATCGGTGGCGTAAAAGGCGGAAAGCCGCTTTTTGCCGTTCACCCGATAATCGGTGGGCTCGGTCTCGATGCTCATTTTGTTCCAGCGGGTGCCCTCCAGCGCGTGCTGGGCGATGTTCGGGATCTCGCCCACCGTGATGGGAAAGACCATCCGCCAGGCCGAGGGATACAGCCGCTCATCCGCGCCGTCCGCCCGGAGGGTGCTGCGCACATGGATCACCGGCAGGCCCAGCGCCCGGCAGCGGGCCAGAAAATCATTCAGCGGCTGGATAATCTGCCGCCCGCGGGGGGACGGACAGGGGCAGTCCGGGTCCTGGGAAAGGTGGCCGTCGTGCATGTCGATGGTGATGACGGCGGTGTGGGCGGGGTCCAGAAATTCCGCCGCCAGCTGCTCGTTCACCGGTTTTTCCACTCCGTTAAAATAAGCGTTCATTGCAAACTGCCTCCTCGGTTTTCTCTTGTTGTGCCAGCGCTTCCAGAATACGCTGCGGTGTGGCGGGCAGGGTGCGAATGCGCACGCCCACCGCGTCGTAAATGGCATTGAGCACCGCCGGGGTCATGGGCACGGTGGCCACCTCGGAGATGCCCTTGGCCCCAAAGGGTCCCAGCGGCTCCGGGTCTTCCACCAGAGCGATCTCATAGTCCGGGGTCTCGCCCGCCCGCGGCAGACCCAGCTGGTCATACCGCAGCTTCAGGGGCACGCCCTTCTCGCTGGGGAACTGCTCCTGCAGCGCATAGCCGATGCCCATGGAGCAGCTGCCCTGGATCTGGCCCTCAATGATATGGGGGTTAATGGCCCGGCCCACATCGTGGGCGGCAATTACCTTCAGCACCCGCACCTGGCCGGTGGCCTTGTCCACCTCCACCAGGGCTGCCTGCGTGGTATAGGCATAGGCCGGGTAGTTGCGATAGTTCTCGCCCTCCTCCCGGCGGGCCCGCTCATCCTCCAGCTTGTAGGTGGGCGGGGCCACAAACCGGTACTGGGCGCTGCGCCGCTGGCCCGGCTGCCAGGGGTCTTTTTCACAGACCTCCTTTAAGCGGGCGGCCGCTTCCACCACCGCCCGGCCGGAGTTCAGGGTCTGACGCTCGCTCACCGCCTGGCCGTGGGGCAGGGTGGCGGAGGTATCGCCGCAGAACACGTCGATCTGGTCCGGGTCAAAGCCGGTGGCCTCGGCGCACAGCTGCAGCATGGCAGTGCGGAAGCCCTGGCCCATGTCGATGCCGGAAACCTGCATGCGCAGCCGTCCGTCCTCGCAGATGGTCAGGATGCAGCCTCCGTCGTCCGGCACGCCCTTGCCCACGCCCACGTTCTTGAAGCCGCTGGCCACGCCAACGCCCAGCACCTTGCTGCCCTGGGGATAGCGGGGCCGGTATTCCTCCAGCGCCTGTTTGGTGAGCCGCTCGCAGGCGTCGATGGTTTCCAGCAGGCCCACGCTGTGGCGCAGCACCTCGCCGCCCACGGTGGACGCACCGGGCCGCAGCGCATTGCGGCGGCGAATCTCAAAGGGGTCCATGCCCAGCTTGCGGGCCGCCTCGTCCAGCATGGTCTCGATGCAGATGGCACCCTGGTTGATGCCGAAGCCCCGGAAGGCGCCGCCCAGCACGTTGTTGGTGCGCACCGCCTTGCCCTCCACCCGCAGGTTGGGGATCTGGTAGGGTCCGCCCGCAAAGATGCAGGCCTGCATCAGCACGCCGGTGCTCAGGTTGTCGTAGGGGCCTGCGTCGCTGCACAGCTGGGCATCCAGGCCCAGGATGTGGCCTTCGCTGTCCACATCCACCCGGTAGCTGGTCTCGAAGGCGTGACGCTTGGTGGACAGCAGCAGGGATTCCCGCCGGTCCAGCGTCACCTTCACCGGGCGGCCGGTGACCGCACAGGCCACGGCGGCAGCTGCCTCCACGTGGGCGTCGCACTTGCTGCCGAAGGCTCCGCCCAGCTGGGTGCCCACCACCCGCACCTGCTCCTCGGGCAGGGCCAGGATGGCCGCCAGCATCCGGCGGATTTCAAAGGGCGACTGGGTGGTGGCATATACGGTGAGCAGGCCCTGCTCGTAGCAGGCCAGGGCGCACTCCGGCTCCAGGCAGCCGTGCTCCACCCGCTCCAGCTGGTAGTTTGCCCCCACCGAGGCGGCGCTGCGGGTCCGGGCCTGGTCCAGGTCGCCCACCGTCCGGCCGTTCTGGGCCAGAATGGCCCCCTCTTCCAGGCCCTGACGGATGGTGTACACCCCCGGCACCTGGTCCCACTCCACCCGGACCGCTTTTGCGGCGGCACGGGCGTGGTCCTCGGTGTCCGCCAGCACAAGGGCCAGCATGTCGCCCAGGAAGGCAAAGCGCTCGGTGCAGAAAACCGGCTGCTCCCGCTCAAAGGTTCCCAGGTGATTGTCGCCGGGGACCCGTTCGCCGGTGAGGATATCGTACACACCGGGCATGGTCCGGGCCTGGTCCAGCTCCAGCGCCCGCAGCCGTCCTGCCGGGGCAGGCGCCCACACAAAGGCGCCAAACAGCATGTCCGGACGGGTCATATCGTTGCAGTATTGCAGGGAGCCGTCCGCCTTTGCCGGGCCGTCCACGTCCCACAAAGCGTGCCCCAGCACCCGGCCGGGAGCGGGCTGCTTCTCCCCCTCGGCCCCGATCAGGGTGGTGTGCTCCTTGGTGCGGGCCCAGTCCGCGCCGGGCTCTTCGCCCCGCAGCCGGGCAGCCGCCAGACGCACCGCCTCAATGATCTTCACATAGCCGGTGCAGCGGCAGTAGTTGACCGCCAGCGCCTGGCAGATCTGCTCCTCAGTGGGGTCCGGTACCCGATCCAGCAGGGCCTTGGTGGCCAGCACCATGCCAGGAGTACAAAAGCCGCACTGCACCGCACCCACATCCAGAAAGGCCTTCTGGATGGGATGCAGGCCGCCGTCCGGCCCCTTGAGGCCCTCGATGGTGAGCACTGCTTTGCCCTCCACACGGGCCAGCGGCGTCACGCAGGAGCGCACCGGCCGCCCGTCCAACAAAACCGTGCAGGCCCCGCACTGGCCGGTGCCGCAGCCGTTCTTGGCTCCGTTCAGGCAGGCCGTGCCCCGCAGGTACTGCAGCAGGCTCTGGCCCTCGTCCCGGGCGGTGACCGGGCTGCCGTTCAATTCAAATCGAACCTGGGTCATCCTTTCTCTTCCTCCCTCCGCAAAGGGCTCTCCGGCCCTTTGTCCGGCATGCCTTGCGGTACGCCGTTTTTCCTGGTGTTATTATAGCACGGCCCACCGGGATTTCCAATGGCATAACAAAGTGTCTGCCGGGGCAGGCTAAGGGCAAGGAGGTGACCACAATGTCACGCAAACAAACCGCTTCATCCGCCAAACCGCACCGCCGCCAAACCGGCGCCTCCGGCAGCATCGGGCCATCCCGCAACGCACAGCAAGCCCGGGCCGAGGGAGCTCTGCAGCCGGACCTGGCCTACACCGGCCAGCAGGCTGCGCCCGGCCCCGAGGGCTGGGTGGAAAGCGGCGCCACGGTGCGCAGCAAGCAGAGAAGCAAGGAAGAGTTTCCCCGGGGCTGAGGTTCCGCCCGGCTTCTCCGCCCTGATTTTACCAGTTAGGGCTTGCATTCTTGCCCTTCATCCATTACAATAAGGTCTGATAAACACCCAAGGGGGGCGTTTTGCCTCTTCAAATTATGGATGAAGGAAGGATATTTTTCCATGGCAGAATTCAAATATGAGATCACCGAACGCATCGCTGTGCTGTCCCAGAGCGCCAACGGCTGGGAGCGCCAGCTGAACATGGTGAGTTGGAACGACCGCGAGCCCAAGTACGACATCCGCGACTGGTCCCCGGACGGCACCAAGATGGGCAAGGGCATCAGCCTGAGCCACGACGAGATGGCCATCCTGAAGGGCATCCTGGAAGAGCTGGAGCTGTAATGGGCTACCAGGAGGATTTTTGCAGCCTGCTTTCCAGCCAGGTGCAGCGCCACGGCGTGGACAAGCTGCTGGAATGGCTGGCCAGTACCGATTTCTTCCGCGCACCTGCTTCCACCCGGTTTCACGGGGCCTGTGAGCAGGGCCTGGTGATGCACAGCCTGAACGTCTATCAGGCCTATATGGACCGCTTTTATGAGGAAGGCGTGGATAATCTGGAGAGCGTGACCCTGTGCACCCTGCTCCACGATCTGTGCAAGGCCAACTATTACAAGGCGGGCACCCGCAACGTGAAGAACGAAGCCACCGGTCAGTGGGAAAAGGTTCCCACCTTCAACGTGGAGGACCAGTTCCCCTACGGCCACGGCGAGAAGAGCGTGTTTCTCATCGAGCGCTTTGTGCGGCTCAAGCCCGCCGAGGCGGTGGCCATCCGCTGGCACATGGGCGGCTTTGACGACGCGGCCCGGGGCGGCAGCTGGGCCATCAGCCAGGCCTACGACGCCTACCCGATGGCGGTGAAGCTGCATATGGCGGATCTGAGCGCCACCTATCTGATGGAAAAGGGCACCGGCCGCCACTGACCGGCCGCCGCTTCTTCCCCCAAAACACAAAAAGCATGGAACGGATTTTCCGTTCCATGCTTTTTTCTTTCTATCCTTTACTTTTGCAGCAGCTTGTCCAGCAGGTCCAGAAGATTCTGGCTGCGGGAGGGCACCTTCGGGGGCTTGGGCGGCTGCTCGGGATTTTTGTGCGCCTTGGGCGCTGCCGCCGCATGCCGGGGCTTGCCTGCCGGATCGGACTGGGGATACCGGGCCGCCTGGCTTTCCAGCCGGTCCAGGCTCTGCTGTGTCTCGCCCAGCGCGTCGTAGATGCTGCCGGTGGCCTGCTGCAGCTGCTGGGCTGCCTGATTGATCTGGGCATCCACCTGGGCCAGCTGCTGACGCAGCTCCCGGATGCTGTCGGCCACCCGGCGGCTGCTCTCGGCCAGACGTGCCTGCTCGGCACGGGCGTAGTCCAACTGACGCTGCCGCTCGGCGGCCAGCTGCTGGCGCTGGGCCAGCTTTTTCTCCTCCAGCTCCTGGAAGCGCCGGTCCAGACTGCGGCCCCGCTCCTCTACGCTTTTCATCAGCTCGGCGGCCTGCTGCTCGCTCTTTTCCCGGAAGCTTGCCTGCTGCTGATCCAGCTGACGGGCGCAGGCCTGCTTTTCCTCTTCCACCGCCTGGCGGGCCTGCTCCACCTCCTGCTGGCGGCTGGCCAGCAGCTGCTGCAGGTTCTGCAGGTCGGCCCGCAGCACCACCGCCTCCTGCTCCTTGGCGCAGAGGCGCTTCTGATATGTATCGGCGTTTTCCCGGGCACTGAGCAGCTGGCTTGCCAGACCGCTGGCCCGCTCGGTCTCCTGGGCGGTAAGCTTTTCCTGGGCGGCCAGCTTGTCGCACACCTCCCGGGTCTTATCCACCAGGAGCTGCTTATCCTTTTTCAGCTGCTCCACTTCCTGGCGCAGCTTGTCCGCCGCCTGCTGCTGCGCCTGTTTTTCCGCCTGGTTCTGGGCGGTAAGCTGCTCAATATAGGCCAGTACATCGGCTTTTTTGAAGCCTCCCACCACTGCTGTTTTGAATTCGCCCGGCTTTTGCTGCTCTGCCATAGGGCAGCCCCTCCTCGCTGTTATTTCCGCAAGAAACACTGGCCCCGCGGCACAAAAATGCCGCGGGGCCCGAAACTTCGATGTTTATTTGCGCTTGTTCAAAAGGCCCATGATCTGATCGAAATAATCCCGGTCATCGTCATCCTCCGTGCTGCTGGTGCTAGCACCGGTGCTGCCGGAAGCAGTGGAGCTGCTCACACTGGAAGCGCTGGAATCACTGCTGAACACCGCGGAAGGCATACCGGTGGAGCTGGAGGCTGCCGGACGCTCGGGCACGGGCACGTTGCTGCCCACGTTCTCGAAGCCGGTGGCCACCACGGTCACGCGCATCTCGTCGGACATGCTCTCGTCGAACGCGGTACCCCAGATGATGTTTGCATCCGGATGAGCGGACTGGGTGATCAGGCTGGAAGCCTGCTCCACCTCCTCCAGGCCGATGTCCGGAGAAGAGGTGATGTTGATGATAACGCCCCGGGCGCCGGAGATGCTGGTCTCCAGCAGCGGGCTGGAAATGGCCGCCTTGGCCGCGTTCTCCGCCTTGCCCGCACCCTTGGCGCTGCCCACGCCCATGTGGGCGTAACCGGCGTCCTTCATGATGCTGCGCACGTCGGCAAAGTCCAGGTTGATGAAGGCGGGAATGTTGATCAGGCTGGAGATGCTCTCCACGCCCTGACGCAGCACGTTGTCGGCCGCCTCGAAAGCGTTCATCAGGGTGATCTTCTCCTGGCTGATCAGTTTCAGGCGCTCGTTGGGGATCACGATCAGGCTGTCCACATGCATGAGCAGCGCGGTGATGCCCTGTTCGGCCAGGCTCATCTTGCGGCGGCCCTCAAAGGCGAAGGGCTTGGTCACGATGCCAACGGTCAGGATGCCCAGCTCGTGGGCAACCTCAGCCACCACGGGAGCAGCGCCGGTGCCTGTGCCGCCGCCCATACCGGCGGTGATGAAGGCCATCTGAGCGCCCTTCAGCGCGCTGGCGATCTCATCCTTGCTTTCCTCGGCGGCACGCTGGCCGATCTCGGGATCAGCGCCCGCGCCGCGGCCCTTGGTCAGCTTTGCGCCCAGCTGCACCTTCTGGGTCGCGTGGCTCTTGAGCAGGGCCTGCTGGTCGGTGTTCATGGCGATGAACTCCACGCCCTGAAGACCGGCCTCCACCATGCGGTTCACGGCGTTGCCGCCGCCGCCGCCCACGCCGATTACCTTGATGTTTGTGATATTCTGCATCTCTTCATCGAGAACGAATGCCATTGAAACTTCCCCCTAAAGTATTATTCCGTCTATTTGATCAGGCCGTGCCCCAGCGCAGAGAGCGCCGGGCATACATGGGCCACTATAATTATCAATACAGCTATTAATAGAGTACCAGATAATGCGAACAAATTCAAGTGCAAGAATGCGGCCATTTCACAGTTTTTTCCACAGATTCGGGGAGATGCTGTCACTCCTCGTCCTCCTGTAGCGCCAGCTGCACCTTCGCCCCCAGACTTTGCAGGGTGGCGGGCAGGCCCAGATAGCCCCGGCGCAGGTGTTCCAGGCCGAACACCTGGCTCTCTCCGCTCGCCGCCAGCGCCGCCACCACCAGGGCGGCGGTGCCCCGCAGGTCACTTCCCTGCACCTTTGCGCCGGTGAGCCGCCGCACCCCGGTGATCTCCACGGCCCGGCCCGCCCGGCAGGCCTGTGCCCCCATGGCCGCAAAGCCCGCGGCGCAGGCAAAGCGGTTTTCAAACACCGTATCCTCCACGGCGCTGCGGCCCGCGGCGCACAGCAGAGCCGCGGCCACCACCGGGGCGGCATCGGTGCAGAAGGCCGGATACACCCCGGTGTACACCCGGCCCACCCCTTTCAGGGTCCGGCTGCGCTCCACCAGGAAGGCCCGGTCCAGCCGCTGCACCCCGCAGCCCGCCAGCTCCAGCACTACCAGCACCGGCTCCAGAAATTCCGCCGGGCAGCCCTGGATGCGCACCTGGCCGCCCGCGCTGGCCACAGCCGCAGCCAGAGTGGCGGCATAGATCCGGTCCGGGATGGGGGTGTAGGCGGCGCCCTGCAGCTCCGGCCTGCCCTGCACCCGAATTACCGGGCTGCCCGCCCCCTGTACCGAGGCCCCGCAGGCACACAGATACTCCGCCAGGTCCACGATCTCCGGTTCCCGGGCCGTGCCCCGCAGCACCGTTTCGCCCTTGGCCAGCACCGCCGCCATGAGCAGCGTCTCGGTGGCCCCCACGCTGGGCAGCCGCAGGGCGTAGTCCACCCCATGCAGGCCCCGGGGCGCGGTGAGCACCAGCTGGCCGTCCTCCCACTGGGTCTGGGCGCCCATGCGGCTCAGGCCCTCCAGATGGATGTCAATGGGCCGTGGCCCCAGTTTGCAGCCGCCGGGCATGGGCATCTGCACCCGGCCGAAACGGTGCAGAGCCGGGGCCAGATAAAACACCGAGCTGCGCATGGACCGGGCCGGGCCGTCCGGCAGAATGCCCCTGCCCTGCGCGCCGTCTGCCCGCAGGCGAACCGCCTGGCCCTGACGCTGCACCTGCCCGCCCAGGGCGGTGTAAATGGCAAGGCTTTGCTCCACATCCGCCAGTGCCGGCGCCTGCCGCAGCATCGTTTCGCCCCGGCACAGCATGCTGGCTGCAATCAGCGGCAGAACGCTGTTTTTTGCGGCGGGCACCACAGCCTGCCCGAACAGCGGCCGCCCGCCCGTAATCTTCAGATACTCCCCCACATCAATCGCCCCTTTTTGCTGGATTTTCAATCGTTTAGCCCACTGTATGTGACCGGGGGTTTTGATGTGAAAAAAGTGGAGAAACTTTTTGACGGAACGGAAAAAACAAACTAATATTTTTCCTGCAGGCCCTGCCTGCTCACCGAGAGCACAATGCCCATCTCGCCCAGCAGCATCATCAGACTGGTGCCGCCGGAGGAGAAAAAGGGCAGGCTGATGCCGGTGTTGGGGATGGTATTGGTGACCACTGCCATGTTCAGCACCGCCTGCATCACCACCTGGACCACAAAGCCCACCGTGAGCAGGGCACCGAATTTGTCCGGCGCGCGCAGAGCAATCACCGCCCCCCGCAACAGCAGCAGCACGAACAACAGGATGACCAGGCAGGCCCCGATAAAGCCCAGCTCCTCGCAGAGGATGGAGAAGATAAAATCATTCTGGGGTTCGGGCACATACAGGTACTTCTGGCGGCTGTTGCCCAGTCCCAGACCGGTGGCTCCCCCGCTGCCGATGGCATACAGGCTCTGGATGGTCTGGTGACCATCGCCCAATGGGTCGGAAAAGGGGTCGATCCAGCTGGACAGCCGGTCCGCCGCGTAGGGTACCAGATCCGGCAGAAGGATCACCGCACCGGCAATGGCCGCCGCCCCCAGCCCGCCTGCCAGGGCAAACCAGCGCATGCCGGTGCCGCCCACGAACATGAGCACCGCCCCGATGCCGAACAGCAGCAGGGTGCCGGAAAGGTGGGGCTCCAGCAGCATGAGCACCGCCAGCACCCCCAGAATGGCGGCGAAGGGCAGCACGCCCACCGAAAACCGCTTCATCCGCTGGTGATTCAGCGAGATGATGTGGCTGAAGGTGAGGATCACGGAAAATTTTGCAATTTCACTGGGCTGCAAAGTCCCCAGGCCGGGCAGCACAATCCACCGCTTGCAGCCGTTGTATTCCGGCATGAAGAGCACCACCACCAGCAGCACCAGCGAAAGGCCCAGCATGGGCCAGGCCAGCTTGTGGTAGATGTGGTAGTCCACCCGGCTGGCCAGATACAGCGCGATCAGTCCCACCGCCGCGAACAGCAGCTGCGGCCGGATGTAGGCGAAGGCATCATTCCGGCGGTAGAGGGCCACTGCATAGCTGGCACTGTACAGCATCACCAGCCCGAAGGCCACCAGAGTGAGGACCAGCACCAGAAAGGGCAGGTCCATGGGCGGGAGTCGGTAGCCAAACAGCTCCCGAAAAAAACGTTTGGTCGGCCCGGGAGCGGCCTGCTGCCCGCCCCGGTGTTGCCGGATCTGCTCCATGGAGCATTCCTCCTTTTTCGGCTCGTTTTGTGGCAGTATGGACCGGCGCGCCGCCTGCTATTCCGGCTGCACGTCGTCGCCGTCCGGTGGGGTGGTGGGGTCCCGGAACTCCACCGTGACCGCTGTGCCCATGACCGCGCTCTCTCCGGCCTGCAGGCTCTGGCTCACCGCCACCGCCTCTTCGCTCTGCACCGCCCCCACAGCCACCAGGTTCAAGCCCGCGCCCTGCAGGCTGGCCTGCACCTGAGTCAGGCTCTGGCCGTCGATGGCGGGCACCTGGGTGGCCAGCAGTTCCATGCCTTCCTCGGTGTACAGCAGCACCGTGCTGCCCCGAGGCATGGTCTGCCCGGCGGCCGGGTACTGCTCCACCACCGAATCCCCACTGCCCAGCACCTTGGCCGCAAAGCCGCTTTCCTGCAGCTGGGCCACCGCGTGCTCCGCATTCTTGCCGGTGGTATTCGGTATGACCGCCTCCATCCGCTCCTTCTCCGCCTGGGTATAATTGCGGGGGGTGTCGTAATATTCCAGGGTGTCCGCGATCACCCGGGCCACCACCGGGCCCGCCAGCGTACCGCCGCTGGTGGTGTAGGTGTGAGGTTCGTCCAGCACAATGAGCACCGCGATGCGTGGGTCCTCGATGGGGGCCACCCCGATGAAGCTGGCCACCCGGGCCTTGTCGTCCTCCGAGTCCAGCTTCTGGCTGGTGCCGGATTTGCCGCCCACTGCGTAGCCCGCCACATAGGCGTTCCTGCCGCCACCCTCCAGCACCACGCTCTGCATCAGCTGGCGCATGGTGGCGCTGGCCTCCTCGCTGATGACCTGCCGCTTCACGGTGGGCTCGGTCTGCTGCACCACATCCCCCTGGGGGCTCACCACCTGTTCCACCACATAAGGCTGCATCAGCTTACCCCCGTTCACAATGGCGCTCACTGCCGTGATCACCTGGATGGGCGTAATCTTGCTGGACTGCCCGAAGGCACAGCTTGCCAGCTCCACCGGACCCGTCCGGTGGTTCCGTTTGACTAAAAAGCGGCGGGAAGCAGTTTTCCGCTTCCCGCCGCTTTAATATTATTAATAATGTATTTATAGACCGGTTTCGCTGCAATACTCCTTTTTCAGCAGCGCCATCAGCGCATACAGCCGTTCATCCTTGATGGAGTAGCGCACGAACTGGCCCTGTTTTTCGGCCTGGACCAGCTGGCCTGCCCGCAGCTTTTGCAGATGCTGTGAAAGCGCCGGCCCGCTGATGCCCGGCACCGCCCCGGCCAGTTCGCCCACCGTCATGGGCTTTTCCAGCAGGGCGCACAGGATCAGCAGCCGGTTCTCATTGGCCAGCTGGCCCATCAGTTCTGCAATCTGCCGTGCCTGTTCCCGCATGGCTCACGCCTCCTTTTTGCCGCACCCGGCACAGCCCGCGCACCCGTTGGCAGAGCAGGCAGACTGCACTTTGTCCTCCCGGGGGGCGCGCAGCTTACAGATCAGCTGGGTCATGGTACCCATGGGGCAGAACACACACCAGCTGCGGGGCTTGAAGAGCGCCATCACGATCCAGCCGATCAGGTTGGAGGTGAGCATCAGGCTGTAGAACCCGAAGGCGAACTGGGCCACCCAGGGCGCCGCCTCCCCGTTGTAGGCCCAGTCCCAGGGCAGGCGGAAGGTCCAGAACAGCTTGACCGTCTCGCTCAGATTCTGCGCCCCGGAGCCCACCAGGTAAGTGACCCAAAGCATCTGGAAGAACATGGCGAAGAAGAAAATGAGGAACCCATACCGGAACCACTTGGAGAGCATCCAGTTCGGGGTGGGGCGGTTGGCGCTGAGCTTCAGCTTGCCGCCCAGCAGCGAGAGGAACTGCCCCCGGTCGCAGTAGCGGTTGCAGTAAAGCTTGCTGCCGCCAAAGATGGCGATGAACAGCGGCAGGCAGAAGAAGATCATGCCCAGCCAGGCAAACAGAATGTTGAAAAAGCCCAATGCCAGATAGATGGGCGTGACAATCCACAGGTAGTCGTACCAGTGCTTTTGCTGCTTCTTCACGGCTGCATCCCCCTTTCCTTCAGTTCAATGGCCCCTGCCGGACACTCCCTGGCACAGCGGCCACAGCCCACGCAGCGGGCTTCGTCCACCCGAGCCTCCACTCCGTGCCACACGGCGATGGCCTCCATCGGGCACACCTTCACACAGCAGCCACAGGCCACACAGTGATCCCGGTCCACCCGGGCATAACGTTTTGACGGCATATTTTCCCCCTTGCCGCGCACACCGGGCCAGGGTTGACCGGGTCGCGCTTGTCATTTAAGTATTTAAGCAAATACTAATATAATAAACTTCTCCGGTTCTGTCAAGCCCTGGGCAAAAAAACGACCAAGGCCGCATCCGCTGCCTGGCAGGGATGCGGCCTTGACCACTTGTATGAAGTTGGGGCGGGCGGATGCGGCCTGCCTTGTGGGCCCAGGCAGCCGCGGCTCAAACGCCCCGGGTTCGAAAAATCGATGCTTACTTGACCAGTTTCTTGAACTCGTCAGCCACGAACTGGACCTTGGGTCCGATGATGACCTGAACGCTGGTCTTGCCCGGGCGAACCACGCCCGCAGCGCCGGAAGCCTTGATCTTCTTCTCATCCACCAGCAGGCGGTCCTTGACCTCCAGACGCAGGCGGGTGATGCAGTTGTCAACGCTGGTCACGTTCTCAGCGCCGCCAACGCCTTCCAGGATGGCAGCGGCCATAGCAGCGTAGTTGCTGCTGCCCAGCTCGATGTTCATCTCGGCGGCAGTGTCGTCGTCCTCACGGCCGGGGGTCTTCAGATCCAGCTTGGTGATCAGCACGCGGAAGATCACGTAGTACAGAACGAAGAATACCAGGCCGATGGGGATCAGCAGCCAGGAGTTCATGGCGAAGGGAGCCTTGAAGCTCAGGAACCAGTCAACAAAACCGGCGCTGAAGTTGAAGCCCGCACGGATGGGCAGGGCGGCCACGATGCCAACAGACAGACCGGTCAGCAGAGCGTGAACAACGTACAGAGCGGGAGCCAGGAACATGAAGGAGAACTCCATGGGCTCGGTAACACCAGTCAGGAAGGAGCACAGGGCAACGGACAGCAGGATGCCGGCGGTAACCTTCTTCTTCTTGTCCTTGGCGGTGTGGTACATGGCCAGGGCAGCACCGGGCAGACCGAACATCATGACGGGGAAGAAGCCAGCCTGGTACATACCGGTCTGACCCAGAACGCCGCCTTCCATGGTGCCCCAGAACTTGCCGATATCGTTGATGCCGGCAACGTCAAACCAGAACACGCTGTTCAGAGCGTGGTGCATGCCGATGGGGATCAGCAGACGGTTCAGGAAACCGTAGATGCCGGCGCCCACAGCGCCCATGCCCAGAACGCTCTCGCCAACCCATACCAGGAAGCCGTACACAACGGGCCATACGAAGTACAGGGGGATGCAGACCACCAGAGTGGTGAGCACGGTCATGATGGGCACGAAACGACGGCCCGCGAAGAAGCCCAGGAAGTCGGGCATGTTGGTCTTGTAGAACTTGTTGTAGCATCCGGCAGCAATCAGGCCGCACAGGATACCGATGAACTGGTTGTTGATCTTGCTGAACGCCGCGGGAACGGTGGCGTCAGCGCCCAGGATCAGCTGCACCACACCGGTGCCGAGCATGGTCTGCACGGTCAGCCAGGAGATGATGGCAGCCAGTGCGGAAGTACCTTCCTGATCCTTGGACATGCCGATGGCTACGCCCAGAGCGAACAGAATGGCCATGTTGTCGATCAGGATGCCGCCAGCCTTAATGAGCAGCAGAGCCAGCAGGCTGTTGGCGCCCCATCCGGAGGGATCGATCCAGTAACCAATACCCATCAGGATACCGCCGATCGGCAGGCAGGCAACGGGCAGCATCAAAGACTTGCCCAAGCGTTGCAAAAATCGCATCATAAGTAATATCCTCCTAACACAGATCCCGGTGCCCGGCCGCAACGCCGGGGCACCGAATTATCAGCACAGGGACGGCCGGCCCACAGCCGCCCCTCTTTGCCCAAACTTACAGGTTGGCCTTCAGGAACTCGGCCATGGAGGCAGCCGCAGCCTCCTCATCGGCGCCGTCGAAGGTCAGGGTCAACTCCATGCCCTGCTTGGCAGCCAGCTTCATCACACCCATGATGCGCTTGGCATCCACGGAGGTGCCGTTCACCGCAACGGTCACGTTGCAGGCGTTCTTGGCGGCCTCTTTCACCAGCAGGCCGGCGGGACGGGCATGCAGGCCCAGGGGATCGGCGATCACATGTTTGATTTCTTTCATCAGATTATACCTCGCTTTCGCAAACTTTCTTTCTCAATTCCAAAACCCGGCCGGGCGATACCGACAGCTCGTCGTAGCCCATTTCCAGGAAGGTTTCCGTCAGGGAGAGATCCGCGCCCAGCTCGCCGCAGATACCGCACCAGATGCCCTCGGCATGAGCGTTCTCGGCGATCATGCGCAGCAGTGTCAGCACCGCAGGATGATGGGGATCGTAGAACTCATCCAGCTTGGCGTTCTGCCGGTCGATGGCCAGGGTGTACTGGGTCAGGTCGTTGGTGCCCACGCTGAAGAACTGGACCTCCTTGGCCAGCTCACGGCTGAGCACCGCGGCGGCGGGAGTCTCGATCATGATGCCCAGCTCCACCTCACCGAAGGCAATGCCCTCGGCGGCCAGCTCGGCCTTGATGGTCTCGCAGAAGGCCTTGATGCGACGAACCTCGTCCACCGAGATGATCATGGGGAACATGATGCACACGGGGCCGAAGGCGCTGGCCCGGTAGATGGCCCGCAGCTGCGGCCGGAAGATGTCCTCCCGGGTGAGGCAGATGCGGATGCCCCGGTAACCCAGGGCGGGGTTTTCCTCGTGCTCCAGGCCGAAGTAGTCCACCTGCTTGTCGGCGCCGATGTCCAGAGTGCGGATGACCACCGGGCGGCCCTGCAGGCCTTCCACCACCTTGCGGTAGGCCTCAAACAGCTCTTCCTCGGTGGGGAAATTGTCGCGGCCCAGATAGAGGAACTCGCTGCGCAGCAGGCCCACGCCCTCGGCGTCGCCCTCCAGCACGTACTTCACGTCGTCCGGGTTGCCGATGTTGGCAAACAGCTTCAGCTTGCGGCCGCTCTTGGAAACAGTGGGCTTGCCACGATAAGCCTCCAGCTGCTGGCGGTAGGCCTGGGCCTCATCCCGCTTTTTCTCCATGGCAGCCTGGGTTGCCTCGTCCGGCTCGATGTAGTAACGGCCCTCGAAGCCGTCCACAATCATCATCTTGCCGTCCAGCTCGTCGTCCAGGGTGATCTGAGCCTGCACCAGAGAGGGAATGTTCATGATGCGGGCCAGAATGGCGGTGTGGCTGTTGGAAGAGCCCTGGCGGGTCACAAAGGCCAGGATCTTATCCTTGGGCAGCTGCACGGTCTCGCTGGGAGTCAGGTCCTCGGCCACCAGGATGCCGGGCTCCTCCATGGAGAAGCCGGTCTTGCCGCCGCACAGGATGTTCACCAGGCGGGTGGCCATGTCCTTCACGTCCACCGAGCGGGCCTGCATGTAGGCGTCGTCCATGGCGGCAAAGGCTGCGCTGAAGGCATCGCCGGTCTCGTGAGCCGCCTGGGCAGCGCTTGCGCCGCCGGCGATCATGTCCTGCACGCCCTCCAGATAATCCAGGTCGTCCAGCATCATCATCTGAACGTCCAGGATCATGGCCTGCTCCTCGCCGATCTCCCGCTTGGTCTTTTCAAACAGCTCGGTCAGCTGAGTGCGGGCCGTCTCGCGGGCCTCGTCGAATTTCTTCTGCTCGGCGGCGGCGTCGCCGCAGGAGCCGGGCAGCTCCGCCTGCTGATGGCGGTACACATAGGCACGGCCGATGGCCACGCCGGAAAATACGGGTCTACCGGTACCCTCACGCATTGCGTTTGTACTCCTCTCTTATTATTCCTTGACCAGGGTCAGAATGGTGTCGCCCTCGCTCACGGCAGCGCCGGTGTGGGCATTCACTTCCTTGTAGTCTGCGGTGTTGCAGATTACCATCGGGGTGATGGTGTCGAAACCGGCAGCGGCCACAGCCTCCCGGTCGAACTCGATCAGCAGCTGGCCTGCGGTTACGTGGTCGCCGGTCTTGGCATGGGTGGTGAAATGCTCGCCCTTCAGGGAGACGGTCTCCAGACCCACGTGGATCAGCACCTCAGCGCCGCAGTCTGCCTTCAGGCTCACTGCGTGGCCGGTGTCGAACATCAGGTCTACAGTGGCGTCGCAGGGAGCGACTACACGGTTGCCGGTGGGCTTCACCGCAACGCCCTTGCCCAGGATCTCCTCACCGAAGGTGGGGTCACTCACCTGGTTCAGGGGAACGGCCTCGCCGGCCACCGGCGCGCCCAGGGTGATGTCGCTGGATTTCTTGCCAAACAGTTTGTCGAAAATGCCCATGATAATGGTTCCTTCCTTCTAAATGTTATACAGAATCGAATTTCTTCGGGGTAGGTTAATTATTGTTACGCGCCGCAGCGCTCAAACTTTCCTGCAGGTGCGGTGCAGGCTGGCGGCCAGATAGGCCGCTTCCTCGGCGGGCAGCTTGGTGCCGCTGCGCCGGCCCAGACCTTCCACGATCTGCTGGGCACAGTGGAATTCCTCCGGGTAGCACCGGCGCACCGCCTCCACAAACTGCGGGTCCCTCTGGGTCTGCTCCTGGCCGGAAAACGCCCGGAACACCAGAAATTTCAGATGCACGGTGAACTCGTCGTAAAAGCCGCTTTCCTGGTCCAGGTTCAGCCGGGGCCAGCCCGCCAGACTGGTGAGCACATCGTGCAGGGTCTGGGTGATGCGCAGGGTATCCTGAATGGAGTTCTCATACTCCGCATTCACCAGATGCAGCGCAATGTTGGCGGCCTCGTCATCCGGAAAACGGATGCCCAGCTCCTGCCAGAGCAGCTCCAGGCCGTATTTGCCCAGCGCATACTCCCGCGGGTAGAAGGTTCGAACCTCAGCCAGCAGCGTGTTCTGGAACACGGTGCCCTGGCGCAGGCGCTCGATGGCAAAACAGATGTGGTCGGTGAGGGTCAGATAGACGCTGGGGCAAAGCCTGCGGCCCAGATCCTCGGTGGCCCGGTCCACAATGCGGCTGCACAGCTCGATCTGCTGGGGCGGCAGGGTGGAAAACAAATCGGTCAGGCGGCGGGCTTCGTCCGGCGTCTGCATGCGGAACAGCTTTTCCGCCTTGGCTTCATCCAGCTCATCGCCGCTGCGAAGAGAAAACCCCAGCCCGCGGCCCATGGCGATCACTTCCTGGCCATTTTCGTCCAGGCAGGACACAACGTTATTGTTGATGGATTTCAATACCTTCATTCGCACGTTCCTCTCGCCCCGGTCAAAGCAATAAAAAAAACCATATTCAAAACCCTCCTCCGCGTTTGCGGAAGAGATGCGTTTGAATATGGTCTTGCCTGCCGTACAGTAACAACCCACTGTTCTTGTCAGCTAAATCTTACCAATCCGTTCACAGACTGTCAATATTTTTCCAGAGAATCGAATTCTTTTCTATTGTTTGCACAAACATTTTTTCGCTAATTTGTGCAATTCATGCCTTGAAATTTGGTTTGATTTATGGCCTTACAGGTTTGCCAGCAGCTCTTTTGCCTGCCGCACCAGGGCAGGATCGGTGTATTCCCGCAGGTATTCGTCCGCCACAGGCAGGCCCATGGGCACGCCCTGGCGACGGAAGGTCATGGGGCTTTCCACCGCTTTTTTTGCAGAAAAATGGAACTGGCGCACGCCGGCGGCGGCCAGCTTCTCCATGTTGCCGGGGTTTACACCGCTGCCCGCCAGGATATTCACCCGGCCATCGGCCCGCTCCACCAGCTGAGCCAGCAGAGGAATGCCCTGCTCCGCCTTGGCCTGCTGGCCGGAGGTGAGGATGGTATCAAAGCCCAGCTCCACCGCGTCCTCCAGTGCCTCGAAGGGGTCCCGGCAGACGTCAAAGGCCCGGTGCAGGGTGCGGTGCAGCCCGCCCGCAGCAGCCGAGCAGCGGGCCAGGAAATCCTTATCCAGCGCGCCGTTCGGCAACAGTGCCCCCAGCACCACGCCGTTCACGCCCAGGGCGCGGCACTGCTCAATCTCCCACAGGGTAGCCTCCTGTTCGGCGGGGGTGAAGCAGAAATCCCCGAAGCGGGGCCGCAGCAGCACGTTCACCGGAATGTGCACCTGGTCCATGACCTGGCGCACCAGCGCGATGGAGGGGCTGGTGCCCCCGATGATCAGATTGCCGCACAGCTCCAGCCGGTCGGCGCCGCCCGCCTGGGCGGCCAGGGCGGATTCCAGCGAATCCACGCAAATCTCCAGCAGATGTTCCATGGTAGTAACTCCTTTTTGCTTGGCCCCGGTCCGGCAGGTTCCGGGGCGGCCGTTTTGGGTTATTGTACACCATGCGCCGGATCAGGGCAAGCGGGAGCGGCATTCTCCGCTTCATTTTTTTCCAGCTCCACCCAGTCTCCCTGGCTTTTCAGCCACATATCCAGCCCGTTGCCGCTGAACACCTCCGCCTCCGCGATGGGGTAGCCGCGGCTGTCGTGCCCGACCACCCGGCTGGTGGGCAGCCGGTCCAGCACTGCCTCCAGATTGGGCCCGGTGTAGACAAAGCGCACCTTTTCCAGCTTGCCGCCGTACATGAACTGGATGCGCTTGCGCATCTCGCCCTCCTGGAACCGGTCCTTGTAGGGCACCCGGAAATGCTCGTCGGTCACCTGCAGGCCGCTGATCCGGTCGATCCGGTAGATGGTCGGGCTTTTATCCTGGGGATTATCGAAATGCTCCTGCCGGTCGATGCCCCGGATAAACGCCGCCAGATAAAAATAATATTCGCTGAACAGAATGCCCACCGGCTCCACCACCCGCTCGCAGGAAGTGCCGTCCATCTTGCTGTAGCAGAAGCGCAGTACCCGCTGCTCTTTCACGGCAGTACCCAGCTGCCAGAGCGATTCGATGAACCGGCGGCCATGATGGGGCTCCACATAGTGAAACCGCTCGTTCTGGATCAGGGCCACCACCTGCTGCAGCTGCGCAGCGGGAGTGCAGCCCTGGATGAGCTTATCCAGAATGGGGAACATTTCCTCCTTGACCATGGAGCGGCTCTCCAGCAGAATCTTGCACACGGCCAGTACTTCACTGTTGGTCAGGCTGGTGGGCTCCTGCCGGGTGAGCCGGTAGCCCTTCACCTGGGGATCGTATACCACCTCCCGGCCGTCACGGCCTTCGGCGAAAAAGGCCTTCAGGTCGTCCAGATCCCGCTGGATACTCTTTTCGGTCACCCCAAAACTGGCGGCATACTCCTTTTTATTGATCACCCGCCCCGCTAAAAGCTCCTGCTGCAGGCTCAGAAGCCGGTGCTGTTTGTGGGCCACGCCGGTATCGTTCACGCCATTCCCTCCCATGATAAAACAAAAATTGTTATTATTTGCTCTTTCAGTATACCCGCTGACTTAATACTTTTCAATATAGTCCATAATATCAATACTAATTTGAACACAGCTTTCAAATACACTAAAGTAAAGAAAACACAATCAAAACATACACACAAGGGAGAGAGACATGGCAGAAAGCAAAGCGATCGCACAGCAGGTGGGCGCGCGCATCCGTCAGCTGCGCACGGAACGGGGCATGAGCCTGGAAAAGCTGGCGCTGGAATGCGGCATGAATCCTGCCTTCCTGGGTCATGTGGAGCGCGGTCTGCGCTGCCCCACCGTATATACCCTGGCTCGGGTCTGCGGCGGGCTGGGCGTCAGCCTGGCCGAGCTGTTCCTGGCCGGGCCGGACCAGGAAACAGACTGTGCCGCCGCCATTCAGCATGTGACTGACCGGATGCGGCAGCTCAGCCCCCGTCAGGCTCAGGCAGTAGCCCGCCTGGTGGACGATGCTCTGGAACTTCTGGACCCCTGAGCACCGGTGTTTTCTATATGCTACGCTTTTATATGGACAAACGTGTGTCCACTCCAGAGTAATTTTACCGAAACCATGAAAAAAACGCGCGGATGCAGCCCAGCGGCATGCATCCGCGCGTTTTTGTTGTCAGGCAAGGCTTTTCGCCAACTGATACCACAGCTGCTCTCTGCCGCGGCCGGCGGTCACTGTGAGCACCGGGACCTGCCGTCCCAGGCAGTCCACCGCCGCCTGCTGCAAGCGCCATTCGCTGTTTTCCTGATGGCGGAACCGGCGCGGGTTCGGCCTGCCCGCCCATCCGGCCTGCACCGCCAGCGCCGGGAATTGTTCCAAAGGCTGCTCCGCCTCCGCGCAGGCCCTGCGCCAGACCCGCCGGGCCCGAAGCCTGCCGCCCCGGCCGGGAGCCGAAAACAGAATCACCAGCTTTTTTCGGCCGGATGTACCTTCAGTTTGCAGAAAACGAACCAGGCATGCCCGCTGTTCACGGCCCGCCGGGCAGGGCCACAGCCGCCAGTTGCCCAGCTGCTGCGGCATACTGCTTCGATTCCGATGCACTCCCAGAGCCCGCAGCAGCAGGCGCTCCTCCGCGCCCGGCCCACCCAGCAGAAGCAGATCCGCCGGTTGGCTGAACCCCCGCCGGACCAGGCGAAGACATTCTTCCTTCTCCGCTCCGGTCATACCGGTGCACTCCAGCCAGGCGGCAAACGCTCCGAGCGGTGTGTGGCTCACGGCTCCACCGCCATAAGCACCAGACGCAGGCTGTCCGGCTGTTCCAGGCCGAACGCACTTCCCCACAGCACCTCCATACCCCGGGTCTGCTTTACTGTTCCATGCCATAGTTCCACCACCTCTTCCAGCCGGCAATCCACACTGGCCCCGATGCTCACCACCAGCGTTCCTTCCCGGGGCATCCGCCAGCCCTGGGCGGCCAGACCGGCGGCGATGCTTCGATTCTTTTCGCTGCCGCTGGCCTGTGTCATCGCCAGCCGCCCGCGGGAGGCTCCCCGAAGCCGCTGCATCAATGCCTTCCGGTCCAGCGTGGTGGACAGACTTGGCGTGCAGAACAGCTCCCGCAGCGCCTTCAGCTCCTCTTCCGGTTTCAATGCGCTCTGCAGGGTCACACAGCCCCGGGCAGGCAGCAGCCGGGCATTTTTCAGTCCGCCCGGATTCCACAGCACCAGCGCCCCCTGTCGGCGTGCGCGCTCCGCCAGGGCAGCCACCTTCTGATATTCTCCGGCCCCGGCAGTGAGATAGAGCAGCTCCGCACCGGCATCCCGAACAGCACCGGACTGTGCCAGGCTGAAGATGTCTTCCTCACCCTGACCGCAGGCATTCCGGGCAATCCATTCTCCCCGCTCGTCCATTCCTACAGTCAGCAGCCGCATCGGCCGGTTTCGCTGCCCGGTCCAAATATCACACATGGGCTTTCCCCCCTTGTTTTGATCACTGTACCAGTATAGCGGCAGCGATGGACAGGGCCCTGTCCATATTCTTCCATTTTTTCAAAAATTTCGTCTCTGTTTTTCGTTCAAAAAGTGATGCTGTTTTCTGTTTCTCCTTTTGGGCCGGAAAAGGCCAGGCGCAGCTCCACTCGGCCGTTCTCCCCCACAAAAATCCCCCGGAGCAGCTGGCCCAGCAGTGGACGGTCCGGCTGCTCCAGCGCCAGCAGACGCTCCACCCGCCGGGTCAGCCAGTCCAAGGATGGCCCCGACGGCGCCTGGTCCGCAGTCTGCCACCGGCGCCGCAGCTCCTCCTCTTTTCTTTGCAGCCGGGCGGCGGCCGCTGCATACTCTCCCGCGCCGATCAGCCCCTCCAGCCGGTCGGCATAGGCTTGGCGGCGCTGGACCTCCAGCCGGTCCAGCCTGGCCTGCAGGCGGGCCGGGTCCGGCCGGTCGGGGCACAGCTGATGCTGCAAACAGGCTGCCAGCCGGGCCGGGTCCGCCGCTGCTTGCAGCAAAGTCCGCAGCTGACCGGCCACCAGCCGCTCCAGCATATCCTCCCGCAGTCGGTGAGCAGTGCAGCCGGCCGGGTCTCTGGCGTATGTACCGCAGATGAAATAGCAATAGCGCCCCACCCGGTGGGGGTACATCCTCGCTCCACACCCGGCGCAGAAGACAAGACCACTGAGCGGATGCTCCGCTTTTTGCCCTGCGTACCGCCGGCTGCCCAGCAGGTTTTGCACCTGCCGGAACTCCTCCCCGCTCACCAGGGGCGGGTGGGCATTTTCACACACCACCCACTGTTCGGGCGGCACGGCTCGCCGGGTGTGGACCTTGTAGCTGGTCATCTCGGTCACATGCTGGGTCAGTGCGCCCCGGTAGGTGGGCAGGGTCAGAATGCGCCGCAGGGTAGCGGTGCTCCACCGGCCCCCTTCCCGCCCCGCTCGCCGGGCCGCCGGGGGCGGAATGCCCTCGTCCTCCAGCCGCCGGGCGATTCGCCCCAGCGTTTCCCCGGCCAGAAACAGCCGGTAGATGCGCTGCACCACCGGGGCGGTGTCCTCCTCCGGCAGCAGGTGGTATTTGTCCGCCGGATCGATGCGGTAGCCGTAAGGGGCCTGCCCGCCCAGAAACTTGCCCTCCCTCTGCAGCGTGCGCTTGGCCCGCAGCACCTTGGCGCTGCAATCCTTGGCGTACAGCTCATTGAGCAGGAATTTGAACACGCTGGGGTCCAGGCTTTCCCGGCTGGCGGTCTGGGTATCATAACCGTCGTTCACCGCAATGTAGCGCACCCCCAGCCGCTGAAAGGTCTCCTCCACCAGGGTGAGCGCCTGACCGCAGTTGCGCCCAAGACGGGAGAGGTCGGTGGTGGCAAAGCAGCGGATGCGGCCGCTTTGCAGCTGTGCCATCAGTCGCTGGAAGCCCGGCCGGTCAAAGTCGGTGCCGGTGTAACCGTCGTCCTGGAATTCCGCCACCACCCGATACCCGTTCTCGGCGGCCCACCGGTGCAGAAAGGCCCGCTGGTTGGCAATGGACCCGCTCTCGCCGCCCTCGCCGTCCGCCGCGCTCAGGCGCAGGTAAAGGGCAATGGGTTCGCTCATCGCTTTCCCTCCTCCTGTTCCCACTCCTCCTGCCAGAGCACAGCGCTCCGGCAAAGGATCTGCCGGACCAGCTCCTCCAGCGCCGGGCCGTTTTCCTCAAAAATCAGCTCCGCCTCCGGCTGCCGCTTCATACCGCCTCTCCTCCTTTCCGGCTTCGCTGTCTTTGCAGCCATTCTATGCTTTGAAAAAACCGGGCATGCGGCGTTTTGGTCAAACCGTTCGCCGGACCCATCCGGTCGGCGGTGTAAAACTCGCTTTTGGCAGGTTCGGCAGGCAGGTCGATGCCGGTGGCCTCCCGCAGACCGAAGGCCGCGAAGTAATCGCAGAAGGTCTCCTTTCCCAGCCGCTGGCCGATCTGAATAAAGCTTTGGTTGCAGCTGTTCTGCAGCGCCTGGGCCAGATTCTGGGGCCCGTGCTGATTCCGGTTGGCACAGTGAAAGCTCACCCCCGCCACCCCGTAGGACTCGCCGCAGAAGAAGCTGTCGCTGGTGGTGACCACGCCCGCGTCCAGCGCGGCGGCAGCGGTGATGAGCTTGAACACCGAGCCCGGCTCGTACAGATCGCTCACCGCCTTGTTCCGCCATTGGGTCTGCTGGGCCAGGGTGAGGGCCTGGGCCCGCTCGTCACCGGTGAGGGCATCCACCTGGGCGCGCACCGTTTCGTCCTGAATCACCCGGGGCTCGTTGGGGTCGTAGTCCGGCTTTGTGGAGATGGCCAGAATGCGTCCGGTGTCCACCTCCATCACGATGCCCACCCCGCGGGCGGAAACATTGTATTCCTTTACCGCTGTGGAAAGGTAGTTTTCCAGATAATGCTGGATGTTCACATCCACCGTAAGCTTCAGGCTGTTGCCCTGCACCGGTTCCACATAGGTGTCGTAGTCGGTGGGCATGTCGTAGCCCCAGGCGTTCTTGGCGCTGAGCACCCGGCCGTCCTGCCCGGTGAGCAGGCTGTTGTACTCCAGCTCCAGCCCGGCCACGCCCTCGTTGTCCACATTGGTAAAGCCCAGCAGGCTGGCGGCAAAATCCCCCTCCGGATACCAGCGCTTGGTGTCCTGCAAAATCAGGATGCCCTGCCAGTCGTTCTCCAGGCAGGCAGTGCGCACCGCGTCGGCGGTTTGCTGGTCCACCCGGCGCTTGAGCAGCGCGTCGTTGCTTTTGCGCTGGCTCAGCTTTTCCAGCACCTCCGCCTCGTCCAGCTCCAGAATCTGCGCCAGTGCGGCGGCCGCTTCGACCACATCCCCGTCCGCCATCTCCCGGGGCACCGCCCGGATGGTCCAGCAGCTGGCGGACACCGCCAGCGGGGTTCCGTTTGCGTCCAAGATATCGCCTCTGGGCGCGGGAACCACGCTGTCCCGCAGTTGCTGGCCCGCGGCCCGCTGGGCATAGAAATCGTATTCATGGATCTGCAAATACCAGAGCCGGCCCACCAGAGTGGAAAAGCACACGGCCACAAAAAAACCGGCCGCCAGCCGGGTGCGAAGCTTCATTCCCCGGTCCTGTGCGGCCTGTGGTGTTTGTCTCTGCAAAAAAATCGCCCCCCTTCGCTCATTTATATGAGCCGAAGGGGGGCTGTGATGTGTTTTTACCGACGGTTGGCCCGCTGCCTTGCCACCAGAGTGGAGCAAAGGCCGAAGGGGGCCGCCAGGATGCTTAAAAAGATGGCGCCCACCGCGTAGTCCAGCGTGGCATCCGGCGCGCCGTGCAGGCCCCAGGCGATTGCCATAACGAAAAACCAGAGCACGGGAAGCAGTACCACGCTCACGGCCCACAGGCCCGTGATCCGTCTGCCGGGCTGGAGCTGGGTCCAGTCCACCCTCACGCCCTGCATGCCGCACCAGCAAAGCGCGATGAGCAGCAGGGTGGCGCTCACATAGCCGCCCCGCACCAGCTGGAGCAGAATCCCCACCACCAGAACCAGCGAGGCCACACGCCAGCCTCTGCCGCGCTGCGGCCTGGAGGAGGCCTTCGTCGGCCGGTATTCGGGCGACTGCTGCTGGTAGATGGGCTGCCGCTCCGGCGGCTTTGGCTGCTCCGGCGGCTGAGGAGCGGGGGCAGGGCCATTGCGCCAGGCCTGCTCCTCATAGGTGAGGGGACGGTCCGGCTCGGCCTTCTGCTCCGGCGCAGCCTGCACCGGGGCGGCATCCACCGCCGCGAAGTCGAACTGCTGGCCCTCCTCCTGCTCGCCCTGACCAAGCTGGATGATCTTGCCTGCCCGGCGCTGGGCCCGGCTGGCATACTGCTCCACCGCCTGCTGCTCGGCAGCACGGCGGGCGGCACGGGCAGCCTTGGCGGCAGCGCGGCGGGCCTCGGCGCTGTTCTGCTGCAAGGAAACGGCGGGCGCCGCAGGCGCGGCCGGACTCTCCTGCTCCATCACCGCCATGCTCACGCCCTGGCGGGCGGCCCGCATGGCAGCGGTGAAGGCCTTGTGCAGCGCGTCAAAGCCCTCCGGGTCCTCTTCCGGGTGGCAGGTGCGTGTTTTCTGCGCGTAGGCGTGCCGGATAGCCGCCTTATCGGTGGTGGGCGCAATGCCCAAAACCTCCCAGATGCTCATAGCGTTTCGTCCTCATCCTCATCCGGCTCATCGTCCGGATCGTCAAAGCCGGAAAAATCCAGCCCCTCCAGCGAGAGACCGGCCTCCAGCCGGTCCAGCAGGTCCTTGATGCGGGCCCGGGCCCGCAGGATGCGTCCGTTCTCCTGGCTGGCCAGCGCCTCGCCGAACAGCTGCACCGCCTGGCCGATGATCTGACGCTCCTCGCCCAGGGCCTCCTGCCACAACCGCTCGCCCTTGGCCAGCAGCAGGCGGTTCTCCTGCTGGTCCCGGGGATGGATCTTCAGCCCCTCCAGCTCCTTCAGACGGCGGCGGGCCTGCTCCTCGGTCAGGCCGCTGCCCTGGCCCACCAGCACGGTGCTGATGGTCCGGCCGGTAGTCAGGCTGGTGGCCTCCACCTCCAGAATGCCGTTGATATCATAGGTAAAGCGCACGTCCGCGCCCTCTTTTCCGGCGGGTGCGGCGGGCACCGGCAGGTCCAGCTCGCCCAGCTTCTGGTTCTCGCGGCAGTACATCTCCTCGCCCTGGAACACCTGGATGCGCAGCCGGGTCTGGCCGTCGCTGGTGGTGTAGTACCGCTCCACCTTACTGGTGGGCAGGGCGCTGTTGCGCTCGATGATTGGGCTCATGAGCAGGTTGTCCTCATCCGCCGGATTGTACACGCCCACGCCCAGGGTGAAGGGGCAGATGTCGGTAAGGACCAGCTCCTTCACCTCAGTGCGGCGCTCCTTCATAGCGGCGTACATGCCCGCGCCCAGGGCCACCACAGTATCCGGGCTGCCGGGGTTGGCCAGCTTCTGGCCCAGCAGGTGGTTTAAGTACTGGCGTACCACCGGCATCTTGCAGCTGCCGCCCACCGGCACCACCGCCTGCAGCTCGCTGGGGGAAAGGCCGCTGTCCTTCAGCGCCCGCAGCAGCGGAGTGCGCATGCGGCTGAACAGGGTCTGGGCCTGCTGAATGAGCATCTGGCCGGTGAGGGCCATGGAGCCCTTCAGGCCCTCCAGCTCCAGCACCATCATGGCCACGGGAGACTGAGTCAGGGTCTGCTTGCACTGCTCGGCCTGCCGCAGCAGGATCGCCCGCTGGCGGGGCTGCAGCGCCTGATAGTCAATGCCGTTTTTCTGGCAGTACATGTGGGCGATAGCCGCGTCGAAATCATTGCCGCCCAGGGCGTTGTCGCCGCTGACGGCCAGAATGTTCACCACATTCTCAAAGCAGTCCACCACCGAGACGTCCAGCGTACCGCCGCCGAAGTCGTAGACCAGAAAGGCCGCGTCGCCCTTTTCCGGGTCGTAGCAGGCCAGGGCAGCGGCGCTGGGCTCGTTGATGAGCCGGTCCACGGTGAGGCCGGCCAGCTGGCCCGCCCGCTTGGTGGCGGCCCGCTGGGCATGGTTGAAGTAGGCGGGCACGCTGACCACCGCTTCGGTGACCGGCTCGCCCAGAAAAGCCTCGGCGTCCTGCTTGAGCTGGCGCAGCACCAGAGCGGACAGCTCCTCCGGGCTGTATTCCCGCCCGGCCAGGGTGAACACCCGTTCGGTGCCCATGCTGCGCTTGAACGCGGTGGCGCTGCGCTCCGGGTGGCTGACCAGCCGCTCCCGGGCGGGCGCGCCCACCAGCACGGTGCCGTCCTCATCGATGCTCACCGCGCTGGGGGTCAGAGTCTCGCCGTAGGCGTTGGGGATCAGCTGGCTGCGGCCGTCCTTCCAGACGGCGGCCAGGCTGTTGGTGGTTCCAAGGTCAATGCCAAGAATGGCCATAGGTCGTTTTCCTGCCTTCTTTCGATAGAATGGCCGGGGCTGCTTGTTGGCAAAGCCGCCCCGGCGTGGCCGCCCGTCCGGGCGGAAGGGGTCATTTCAGCCCGATCTGGGCTGCGTATTCCAGAATCAGCTCCCGCTCCAGGAAGGGGGTCTTTTTTCCCATCCGGTCCCGGTAGGTCTCGTGGCCCTTGCCGATCACCGCAATCAGGTCGCCCTTCTGAGCGTGGTCCAGCGCGTAGTGCAGCGCATCCAGCCGGTCCGGGATCTCCACATAGGGCACATCCGGATTGCCCTGGGCGATGCCGATCTTGATGTCCTTGATGATCTGGTCCACCGATTCAAAGCGGTTGTTGTCCTCGGTGAGGATCAGGAAGTCCGCCTTGCGGCTGGCCACCTCGCCCATGCCGTAGCGGCGCAGACGGCTGCGGTCGCCGCCGCAGCCGAACAGCACCACCAGCCGCCCCGGCTCATAGGCCCGCAGGGTGGTGAGCAGACTCTCGGTACCGGCCTCGTTGTGGGCAAAGTCGATGAGCACGGTGAAGTCCTTGCTCACCGGCACCAGCTCCACCCGGCCCTTGACCGAGATGTTCATCAGCCCGTCGTGGATGGCGTCGTGGGCAACGCCCAGTACACGGCCCACCGCGATGGCGGCCAGGCTGTTGTAAACGCTGAACTCGCCGGGCATGTTCACCTTCACGTCCATGTCCTCCCGGCCGGACACATGGAACCGGATGCCCAGGAAGTTCTCTGCCCGCAGCAGGTGCAGCTCGCTGGCCCGGAAGTCGGCCTCGTGGTGCATGCCGTAGGTGACCAGCTTGCAGGTATGACCCGCCAGCAGGGTGCTGCAGTTCTTGTCGTCCACATTCACCACGCCCACGTCGCACCGGCGGAACAGCTGGCCCTTCCAGGCCCGGTATTCCTCAAAGCTGGCGTGCTCGCCGGGGCCGCCGATGTGGTCCGGATACAGGTTGGTGAACACACCCACCTTGAAATGGATGCCGGTGACCCGGTCCATCATCAGGCCCTGGCTGGAGACCTCCATCACCACGCTGTCGCATCCGGCGGCCAGCATCTCGCTGAACATCTTCTGCAGCTCGTAGCTTTCCGGGGTGGTGTTGACCAGCGCCCGGTTCACGCCCGGATAGGCCACGCCGTTGGTGCCGATGATGCCGCACTTGTGGCCGCCCGCGTTCATCACGGAATGGATCATGTGGGCGGTGGTGGTCTTGCCCTTGGTGCCGGTCACGCCGATGGTGATCAGCTTTTCGGCGGGCCGGCCGAAGTAGTTGCAGGAGAGCAGCGCCAGCGCCCGGCGGCTGCTTTCCACCTGCACCACCGTCACGCCCTGGGGCAGCTCATCCAGCTTGTGCTCGATCACCAGCACCGAAGCGCCCTGCTCCGCCACATCCATGGCGTAGTCGTGGCTGTCCCGGTTGGTGCCCACGATGCACACAAAGGCCCAGCCGGGCTGCACCTTGCGGGAATCGTAGGCGATGTCCACCACCTCGGTGTCCAGGCTGCCCTGCACCAGCGTGTAGTCCAGCCCATTGAGCAGTTCTTGTAATTTCATGGTCAAATGCCCCCTCTGCTTGATTTGGGATCAATGTGCAGCGGGCGTGCCCACCTCGGGCAGGCCCCTGCTTTTTATGTATGCGCCCGGCGGCGCGGCCTTGCTGCTTTTCGCCGGGGCTGGGTGAGGCTCAGCGCTTCACAAAGTATTCCTCGTACCAGGTCAGGAACATGAACACGCACCAGATCTGGCGCCAGTTGTCCCGCTTTTCGCTCATGTGCTGGTCCAGCATTTTGGTCAGCTCACGGGTGTTGAAGAACTTTTTGGCGGATTCGCTCTGGAACTTTTCCCGCACAATGGCCGCGTACTTTTCCTCCCGCAGCCAGGCGCGCACCGGCACCGGGAAGCCCAGCTTTTTCTTGTCGGCGGTCTTTTCCGGAATGCTCCGGGCCGCCGCACCCCGCAGGGCCATCTTGGTGTGGTCCGCATCCGCCCGGCACTCCACCGGGATGTGCCGCGCCACCTCGAAGACCTCCTTGTCCAGGAAGGGCACCCGCAGCTCCAGGCTGTTGGCCATGCTCATCTTGTCCGCCTTCAGCAGGATGTCTCCCACCATCCACAGGTGCAGGTCGGTGTACTGCATCCGGGTCACCGGGTCCTGACCGACGGTCTTTTTGAAATACATTCTGGAAAGATCAGTCGGCTTTTTGCTGCCAGTATAGTGTTTCAGCAGCTGTTTTTTGCGCCGCTCGCCCATCAGGTTGGTGTTGCCGATGTAGCGCTCCTCCAGCGGGCGGGAACGCCGCACCAGGAAATTCACGCCGTGCACCGGGGGCAGCTTTTCCGCCACCGCGCCGATGGCCCGCCGGATGGGCAGGGGGATATGATCGTACCAGGAGACGGTGAAGGGCTCCTTATAAATGTTATAACCGCCGAAGAACTCATCCGCACCCTCGCCGGACAGGCAGACCTTCACCTGCTTGGCAGCCTCCCGGTTCACGAAGTAGAGGGCCACACTGGCGGCATCCGCCAGAGGCTCGTCCATGTGGTACTGGATGCGGGGCAGGTTCTCCCAATACTCCTCCGGCTCGATGCGGTAGGCGTAGTTCTTCACGCCCATGAACTTGCTGAACTCGGCGGCGTAGTCGGTCTCGTCGTACTGCTTGTTGGCAAAGCCCACGGTGAAGGTCTTGTCCACATGGGCAAGGTAAGCCATGTAGCTGGAGTCCACGCCGGAGGACAGGAAGGAACCAACCTCCACGTCGCTGATCTTGTGGGCGGCAACGCTCTGGCGCATGACCTCCTCCACACGGCTCTCCCAGTCGGACAGGCTCTTGCCCTCTTCGGGCTCAAAGCGGGGCTCCCAGTAGCGCTTCACGGTCACCTCGCCCGCCTTCCAAAGCAGGCTGTGGGCAGGCAACAGCTTTTTCACGCCGTTAAAGAAGGTGTCCTCCCCCGGGGAATACTGATAGCTGAGATACAGCTCCAGCTGGCTCTCGTTCAGCTCCTTTTTGAAGCCGGGATGGGCCAGAAAACTTTTAATCTCGCTGCCGAAGAGCAGCTCGCCCTCGTCGGTGAGGTAGTAGTAGAAGGGCTTGATGCCGAAGTGGTCCCGGGCGCAGAACAGGGTCTGCTCGGCCTCGTTCCAGATGGCAAAGGAGAACATACCTCGCAGCTGGGCCAGCATACCCTCGCCCCACTCCTCGTAGCCGTGGAGCAGGACCTCGGTGTCCGAGTGGTCGGTGGAGAAGGTGTGGCCCGCCTCCACCAGCTTAGCGCGCAGCTCCATGAAGTTGTAGATCTCGCCGTTGAACACCACGGCCAGGTTTTTATCCTCGTTGAACATGGGCTGGGCGCCGCCCGCCAGGTCGATGATGGACAGCCGCCGGTGGCCCAGCGCCACCCCGCTGCCGAAATAACTGCCCTCGCCGTCCGGCCCGCGGTGGGCGATGGCGTCGGTCATTGCTTTCAAAATCGCTTCACGCCCGGCACGCATGCCGGTAAAGCCAACAATTCCACACATGATGTGATAGTCCTTTCCCTCATATGGGCAGAGTAGCCCAATTATTTTCTTATTATACTACATTAGGGAACGGTTTAAAAGCTTTGCTTTTGTTTGACAATTCATAAAGAAAAGAAGTAAAATAGAAGGGCTTATGAGCAATACAAAATAAGCCAATAATTTGGAAAGTTCAGGTGAAACAAAACCTATGGAACAGATCCTTCCCGTGCTGCTGGGCAGTGACGCCAACGTTTACGGCATGGCCCGCAGCTTTTATATGGAATACGGCGTAACCAGCCTTGCCATCGGCAAGGGGGCGCTGGCTGCCACCGCCAACTCCAAGCTGGTGCAGATGGCAGTGGTCGAGCCCAATCTGGAGGACGACGCGGTCTTCGTAAAGACTCTGCAGGCCTTCGCTGCCGCCCACACCGGCCGCACCCTGGTGCTGGTGAGCTGCGGTGACAACTACACCGGCCTGATGGCCCGCAACCGCGCTGCCCTGGAGGGGCTTTACAAGTTTGCCTGCCCCACCCCCGAGCTGGTGGAGCAGCTGGACACCAAGGAGTATTTCTACCAGGCCTGCGAGGCCCACGGCCTTGCCTATCCCAAGACCTTCGGCTGCACCAACCAGAACTGGAAGACCGTGGAGATCCCCTTCGAGTTCCCCTGCATCATCAAGGCCAGCAACAGTGTGGCCTACTGGAACTGCCGCTTCCCCCACAAGAAAAAGGTCTTCGTGGCCTACAACCGGGAGGAGTACGAGGCCATCTGCGCCGCCATCTATTCCTCCAGCTACCAGGACAACCTGGTGCTGCAGGAATACATCCCCGGCGACGACAACTGCATGCGGGTGCTGAACTGCTATTCCGGCCGGGACCACAAGGTCCACCTGATGGCGCTGGGCCGCCCCCTGCTGGAGGAGCAGACCCCTGAGGGCATCGGCAACTACGCAGCCATTATGTCCATCAAGGATGAGGAGCTGATGGGCCGGATGAAGGCCTTCCTGGAGGACGTGGGCTGGGAAGGCTTCTCCAACTTCGACATGAAATACGATTCCCGCGACGGCCAGTACAAGCTGTTCGAGATGAACCCCCGCCAGGGCCGGTCCAGCTTCTTTGTGACCGCCAGCGGCTACAACCTGGCCAAGTGGCTGGTGGAGGACGTGGTGGAGAACAAGCCCCAGGGCCTGACCATCGCCGACACCCGTCATCTGTGGATGATCGCCCCCGCCGGCATCATCAAGAAGTACCTGAAGGACCAGGAGCTGCTGGCCGAGGTACGCAAGCTGATGAAGGAGGGCAAGGTGACCCACCAGCTGTTCTGCAAGGAGGACTTCACCCTCAAGCGGGCCATCTGGTATGCCAAGAACCAGCTGAACAACTACCGCAAATACAAGCGCTATTTCGGCAACAAGAGCCTGCGGGACTGACCGGGCGGAAAGGGAGGCACTATGTGCGGATTTGTGGGCTTTGCCAGTGCAAAGCATAACGCCGAAGAGGCAAAAAAGACCATCAAACAGATGGCGGATCTGATCGCCCACCGCGGACCGGACGGCGAGGGCTTTTATGTGGACGAGCAGGTGGCGCTGGGCCACCGGCGGCTGTCCATCATCGACCTGGAGGGCGGCAGCCAGCCCATGTTCAACGAGGACGGCAGCATCGTCATCGTGTTCAACGGCGAGATCTACAACTTCATGGAGCTGCGCGCCCAGCTGGAAGCCGCCGGGCACACCTTCGCCACCCATTCCGACACCGAGGTGCTGATCCACGGCTATGAGGAATGGGGCAGCGGCCTGCCCGCAAAGCTGCGGGGCATGTTCGCCTTTATCCTGTGGGACAAGGCAAACGAGACCCTGTTCGGCGCGCGGGACATCTTTGGCATCAAGCCCTATTACTATTACAACGAGGGCGGCCACTTCATCTTCGGCAGCGAGATCAAGGGCTTTCTGCCCCACCCCGGCTTCAAAAAGGAGCTGAACGAGGAGCGCCTGCCCGAGTACCTGTCCATCGAATACATCCCCAACGAGGAGACCATGTTCAAGGGCGTATACAAGCTGCCCGGCGCCCACATGTTCACCTGGAAGAAGGGCGAGCTGAAGGTGGAGCGATACTACGACATCCGCTACCATGTGGACGAAACCAAGAGCCTGGAGGACTGGGAAAAGGCCATCACCGAGACCTTCGCTGAGAGCGTGAAGGTGCACCAGATTGCCGACGTGGAGGTGGGCTGCTTTTTGTCCTCCGGCGTGGATTCCAGCTTTGTGGTGAACGAGGTGTCCAAGGGCACCCCCAAGGTGAAGAGCTTCAGCGTGGGCTATGAGGAGGAAAAGTACTCCGAGCTGCCCTACGCCCAGGCCTTCAGCAAGGAGATCGGCGTGCCCAGCATCGCCAACAAGGTGAGCGCCGACGAGTTTTTCGAGGCCAACAAGACCATCCAGTGGTATCTGGATGAGCCCATGCCCAACCCCAGCGAGGTACCCCTGTACTTCCTGACCAAAAACGCCGCCCGCTATGTGAAGGTGGTACTGTCCGGCGAGGGCGCCGACGAGCTGTTCGGCGGCTATCCGCTGTACTGCGCAGCCCATCACTTTGAGGAATACGAGCACAAGACCCCCCGCTTTGTGCGCAAGGCCGCGGGCGCTGTGGCCGGTGTTCTGCCGGACTTCAAGGGCAAAAACTTCCTGATGCGGGGCGCCAAGGAGCCCTGGCAGCGGTGCATGCGGGCCAATTACGTGTTCGCCACCCCCGCCGAGCGGGACAAGTACCTGAAAAAGCAGTACCACAAGAAGACCCCTGAGGAGTTCTTCAAGCCTTACTTTGACGCCTCGGCCGGTCTGGACGAGCCCACCCAGCTGCAGTGGGTGGACATCCACACCTGGATGCTTTACGACATCCTGCTGAAGGCGGACCGGATGAGCATGGCCAACAGCCTGGAGCTGCGGGTGCCCTTCCTGGACAAGGAGATGCTGGAGCTGGCGCTCTCCATCCCCGCCCGGTACCGGTCCAGCAAGACCGAGACCAAGATCGCGCTGCGCCGTGCGGCTCTCAAGCAGCTGCCGGAAAGCGTGGCCAAGCGCAAGAAGCTGGGCTTCCCGGTGCCGCTGAACGACTGGCTGCGGCAGGACAAGTACTACCAGATGGTGCGGGAGAAGTTTGAGGGCGAGGTGGCCGAAAAGTTCTTCAACGTGCCCGAACTGCTGCGCCTGCTGGACGAGCACAAGAGCGGCAAGAACGGCGGCATGACCCAGATCTGGAGCTTCTACAGCTTCATCCTGTGGTACGAGCAGTTCTTCGTGCTGCGCTGATTTTTCTTTCCATCAAACAAAAAATCCCCGGGGAGCTCCCCGGGGATTTTTCTATGTTGTTTTACTAGCCGTGCACGGCTGCTGTTTCACTCAGGCCAGGATGGGCTTGAGGGCGGCGGCCAGGGCATCCTTCTGGGCCTGGGCCTCTTCCACATTCTTGCCCAGAGTGGTGAAGTAGGTCTTGATCTTGGGCTCGGTGCCGGAGGGACGAACCACCACGGTGGCGCCGCCTTCCAGGGCATAGATCAGCACGTTGGCGGCGGGCAGGTCGATGGCCTCGGTCTTGCCGGTGGCCAGCTCGGTGCGGGTGCGGGCCTGGTAGTCGGAAACGGTGACCACCTTGTAGCCTGCGAACTCCGTGGGAGGCTCCTGACGCAGCTTCTGCATGATGCCGGCCATCTTGTCCATACCGGACAGGCCCGGGAACTCGTAGCTGTCCACCTTGTTCAGGTAGCGGCCGTATTCCGCGTAGATGCGGTCCAGCTCTTCCTTGATGGAGGAGCCGATGCTGCGGTAGTAGGCGGCCATCTCGCAGATCAGCATGCTGCCGATGACGGCGTCCTTATCCCGCACGTAGCTGCCTGCCAGGTAGCCGTAGCTCTCCTCGAAGCCGAAGATGAAGCGCTCCACCTGACCGGCGGCCTCCAGACGGGCGATCTGATCGCCGATCCACTTGAAGCCGGTAAGCACGTTGCGGCACTCCACACCGTAGTGAGCGGCAACCACGTCCGCCAGCGGGGTGGACACGATGCTCTTGACCATGACGGGGTCCTTGGGCATGGTGCCGTTCTCGATGCGGGCTTTGCAGATGTAGTCCAGCAGCAGCACGCCCACTTCGTTGCCGCTCAGCAGCTCATAGCTGCCGTCCTTGCAGCGCACGGCGATGCCCACGCGGTCGGCATCCGGGTCGGTGGCCAGCATCAGGTCCGCGCCGGACTTCTCGGCCAGCTCCAGACCCAGGCGCAGCGCCTCGAAGATCTCCGGGTTGGGGTAGGGGCAGGTGGGGAAGTTGCCGTCCGGGTCCTTCTGCTCGGGCACGATGGTGATATCGGTGATGCCGATGTCGCCCAGAACGCGGGTCACAGGCACCAGGCCGCTGCCGTTCAGCGGGCTGTAGACCAGCTTCAGGCCGGCGGTCTTGCACAGGCCGGGGCGCACGCTGCGGCTCTCGATGGCCTGGTACAGGGCCTCATAGCAATCCTCGCCCACATACTCGATCAGACCGGCAGCCATGCCTTCCTCAAAGGACATGGTCTTGGCGCCGCTGAGCACGTCGGTCTTCTGGATCTCGGCGTAGACCACGTCGGCGGCCTCGTCGGTCATCTGGCAGCCGTCCGGGCCGTAGGCCTTGTAGCCGTTGTATTTGGCGGGGTTGTGGCTGGCGGTGACCATGATGCCCGCGTTGCAGTTATAATAACGGGTGGCAAAGCTGAGTGCGGGAACAGGCATCAATGCCTTGTAGATGCGTACCTTCACGCCGTTGGCGGCCAGCACTTCGGCGGCAGCCTTGGCAAACACATCGCTCTTGATGCGGCTGTCGTAGCTGATGGCTACGGTCTGGGTGCCGCCCTGGGTCTTGACCCAGTTGGCCAGGCCCTGGGTGGCCTGACGGACCACATACACGTTCATCCGGTTGGTGCCAGCGCCGATCACGCCGCGCAGACCAGCGGTACCGAACTTCAGCGACACGGCGAACCGGTCCTTGATGGCCTCGTCGTCATCCTTTACGCTTTCCAGCTCGGGCTTCAGATCCGGATCGTCCAGATCGAACGCCAGCCAGCGCTCGTACTCATTTTTATACATTGCACACACCTGCTTTTTGTTTATTTCGACACTTTTTGTACAAAGTATCTATTATCTTTATTCTAATAGAGTCTGTTCGAAAAGTCAATCGAACCCGTTCTTTTTGTGCAAGCAAACAAGTTCAGTACTTTAAAATGCTGCAATCTACACAGAAGATGCGCCTTGTGCAATCCCCTGTTCCGAAGTATACTAAAAAGGCAACCAGGGCAGCACCGCACCCATTGCCCCCAAAGAGCTCAGACGGCGGGAATTGTGCGGGCATCGCCCTGAAATTTCGGAATAACGGAGCGAATGGCATGTTTGCAAAAGTGAACAGCTTTGGCGTGCGGGGCCTTGCGGGCTTCGCCGTCACAGCGGAAGCGGATATCAGCGGCGGGCTGCCTCAACTGTCCATTGTGGGCCTGCCGGACAGCGCGGTCAAGGAGGCGGCGGACCGGGTGCGCAGCGCGGTGAAGAATCTGGGCTTTTCCTGGCCCTCCAGCCGGATCACCGTGAATCTGGCCCCGGCGGACGTGCGCAAAACCGGCCCCCTTTACGATCTGCCGGTGTTTCTGGCCCTGCTGTGCGCCGCCGGGCAGCTGCCTGTGCCTGGAGCGCACCAGGCCTTTATCGGCGAGCTGTCGCTGGACGGCGCGCTGCGGCCGGTGCAGGGCATCCTGCCCATGGCGCTGGCGGCAGCGGAATACGGCGTGACCGAGCTGTTCGTGCCCACCGAAAACGCCGCCGAGGCGGCCACAGCCGAGGGCCTGACCGTTTACGGGGCCGACACCGCCCGCCAGGTGGCGGGCCATCTGCGGGGCGAAGCGAAGCTGACCGCCGCGGTCTGCCCGCCCTTCTCGGGTCAGGGGCACACCGGCGGGCTGGATTTTTCCGATGTGCGCGGCCAGCTGATGGCCCGGCGTGCGCTGGAGATCGCTGCTGCGGGCGGCCACAACGTGCTGCTCATCGGCCCGCCGGGCACCGGCAAATCCATGCTGGCCCGCCGCCTGCCGGGCATCCTGCCTCCCCTCACCCGCCCCGAGGCGGTGGAGTGCACCAAGATCTATTCGGTGGCCGGACTGCTGCCCGGAAACAGCGGTCTGCTGACCCAGCGGCCCTTCCGCAGCCCCCACCACAGCGTGAGCGCCCCTGCTCTGGCAGGCGGCGGCACCCAGATCCGCCCCGGCGAAGTGAGTCTGGCTCACAACGGGGTGCTGTTTCTGGACGAGCTGCCGGAATTCCACCGGGATGCCCTGGAGGTGCTGCGCCAGCCCCTGGAGGACGGCGTGGTCACGGTGAGCCGGGCCTCCGGCAGCGCCACCTACCCCAGCCGCTTCATGCTGGTTGCCGCCATGAATCCTTGCAAGTGCGGGTATTTCGGCCATCCCACCCGGCCCTGCACCTGCCCGCCCAGCGCGGTGGAGCGGTACCGCCAGCGCATCTCCGGCCCCCTGCTGGACCGGATCGACCTGCACGTGGACGTAAGTCCCGTGGCCTACGACGAGCTGAGTGCCGAGGAGCCGGGCGAATGCAGCGCCGCCATTCTGGAGCGGGTGCTGGCCGCCCGGGCGGTGCAGCTGGCCCGGTTCGAGACCACCGGCGTGACCTGCAACGCCCACCTGCCCAGCCGAGCCCTGCGTCAGGTCTGCCGTTTGGACGACGCAGCCGCCGCCACCCTGCGGGCGGCCTTTGACCGGCTGGGGCTTTCCGCCCGTGCTCACGACCGTATTTTGAAAGTAAGCCGCACCATTGCAGACCTTTCCGGCAGCAAAACCATCGGAGCGGCCCATGTGGCCGAGGCACTGCAGTACCGCAGCCTGGACCGGAAATACTGGTACGACAAATAAGACCGCACCGCATCATTCGCGCCGAAAGGCGCAGGCAAAATAAGGAGAACCCATGAAAAACACCACTCTTTGCTACATTGAACAGGATGGCCGCTACCTGATGCTTCATCGGGTAAAAAAGCACCAGGACCCCAACGCCGGCAAGTGGATCGGCGTGGGCGGCAAGTTTGAGGAAAACGAAAGCCCGGACGAATGCCTGGTACGGGAGGTAAAGGAGGAGACCGGCCTGACCCTCACCCGCTGGCGCTGCCGGGGCATCGTGACCTTTGTGTCCGACGAATGGCCCACCGAGTACATGCACCTGTTCACGGCGGACGGCTTTGAAGGGCAGCTCACCGACTGCAACGAGGGCGAGCTTGCCTGGGTGAAAAAGAAGGACGTGCCCGCGCTGAAGCTCTGGGAGGGCGACCGGGTCTTTCTGGAGCTTTTGACGAAGGAGGAACCTTTTTTTCTGCTCAAGCTCACCTACCGGGGTGAGCAGCTTGCCGGTGCGGTTCTGAACGGCCGGATGCTGGCTCTGTGAGTATTTTTAAAGCAAACAGGTTGTTGTATAAGATATCGAAAACTTTTCCGTATATCCTCTCGTTTTTATTGACTTTTAACACAAAACGTACCATAATGAAGGTAACAGGTCCCCCGCACATTATTTGGAAAGGTGGTTGCTTTCAGTTATGAGCGTTGAGAAAACTTATTTTGATAAAATCGCGGAGTATGGTCAGCTGGTCATCATTTCCGGTCCCAGCGGCGTAGGCAAGAGCACCGTCATCACCAACTACATTGCCGAGCATCCCAATGCCTGCAAATGTGTTTCCGTGACCACCCGGCCTCCCCGGGCGGATGAGGAAGACGGTGAGGACCACTACTTTGTTAGCCATCAGGAGTTCGAGCAGCTGATCCGTTCCCAGCAGCTGCTGGAATACGTATACCGGGGCCAGAATGGCTACGGCACCCCCAAGAACGCGGTAGAAAAGCTGCGCCGTGCAGGCCGCAACGTAATTCTGGACGTGGATGTGGTGGGCGCCACCAAGATTCGCACCCTCTGCCCGGATGCAACCCTGATCTTCATCATGCCTCCCTCCTGGGAAGAGCTGGAGCGCCGTCTGCGTTCGGATTCCACCAAGACCGAGGAGAAGATCCGCTCCGAGCTGGAAACCGCGCAGGAAGAGGTTCTGTGCGCCGGTCAGTATGACTACATCCTGATCAACGATACCGTGGAAAAGACCGTGCGCCGCCTGGGCCAGATCATCCACGGCAACCGTTACAGCCGCAACAGCATGCGCACCTTCCTGGAAAGCTACATCGAGAGCGAGCTGACTCCCCAGTCCGATCTGGCGGATGAGATCCTCTCCATCCATCGTGACTAAGCGTTTTGGCGGCTGCGCCATCTTCTGCAACACATAAGAAAGCCCCCGGAGGTTTCCGGGGGCTTTCCTTTTTGCTTCAACGCGGCACAAAAATTCCCCGCCGGAAATTCTTCCGGCGGGGTTCTTGGTTTACTCAGTAATGTATTCCATATCCAGCACTTCACCGTTCAGGGTGACCGACTTCACCTGGGAAAGATCCAGGATTTCGTTGAACATGCTGTTCAGGGTCACGCCCTCATCGGAAACCGAGGTGCCGGCGGCAGAGGTCTCCACCTGGGTGCCGTCCTGCAGCTGAATGCTGATTTCCGGCATTGGCATCTCGCCGCCGATATCCCACATATCGCCGCTGCCGCGCACGGTGAGCGCCACCGGAGAGATGGTCACGCTCTCCACCGTCCAGCCGCCCAGGTCCAGGTTCAGCTTGCTCTGCAGCCGCTCCTTCACCTGCTCCAGCCGGAAGGTGGTGGACCATTCGCCCTGGGTCAGGGACTCATAGGTGGTGCCGCTGTAGACCACTTCCATATCGCTCACGTCCTGGCCCTCGGGCAAAAAGAGCACATATTCGTTGGTCTCGGTGTAATACAGCTCCTGGCTCAGCTCGGTGCGGGGGCCGATGTTCAGCTCCAGCATGGGAAGATCCAGCACCTGGCCGGAAGCATCCTTCAAACGGAAGCTCAGGCTGTTCACACCACCCAGCACGCTGTCGGTATTATACTGAATGTGCAGCTGGTTGCCGATCTTGGCGGCGGCGGCCACACTGGCCCAGTCCACGCCGTCGATCTTCAGGCTCTCGGCCCAGGGCTTCAGAACCGGAACCTTACCGGAATCCTTCAGCTGCTCGATTTCTTCCATGCTGATCTCCGCATGCTCCGGATCTGCCACACCCGCCATGCTGCCCATGACCATCCCCTCTTCGGGGGCCGCGTATTCCGCGGCCGGGCCGCTGGCCAGCAGCTCGCTCACGGTGTAGCCGGTGGACTCATCGCTTACCTGCTGCTCGCCGCTGAGCAGCGAGCGGGCACTTACGGTGATCTTTTCCCCTGCATCGGCGTCGCCGCCCATGCCCTCCAGGCGCAGGATTGCGGTCTCGGTGGTCTCGTCGTAGCTTACCACATTGGCGAATGCACCGCCCATATCATCGCTGATCTGGCAGTCCTTCAGAAGCACGGTATCGCTCACACGGCCCTGCCCGGTGGTATCCTGCAGGCTCAGGAACGCCACGGCCACACCGCCGTCGTTCACCGCGCCCAGCACCTCCATGCGGATGCCCTGGTCTTCGCTCACCTCGTTCACCGGCTGCAGGATGGCAATGGTGTCCTCCGAGAGGCCCTTCAGGCTTTCCCGCAGCTCCGGCGCGGCGGCCAGGGTACCGGCGCTGAGCACCATGACCGCGGCAAAGCTTGCCGCCACCGCCAGCACACGGCGCACCGGGCGGCGGCGCGGCGCTACAGTCAGGCTGGGCCTGCACTGGGCCAGGATAGCACTCTTTTGGGAAGCATCCAACTGGATGCTTCCCAATTCGCGATCGATCGCGAGGCGGATGGTATCGTCGCAGCGTTTGTCGTCAAAGATCCTCATAGGGCCCTCCCTCCAAACGTTTTTTCAGCAGCTCCCGCGCCCGGTGAAGCCGGATGCTCACGGTGGACTGAGGCGCGCCCAGAATGGCGGCAATCTCGCCCACCCGCAGCTGCTGATAGTAGTGCAGAAGGATGACCTCGCGGTACTTCGGCTTCAGGGCCATGATCTCCTGGATCAGGCGGCCTTCTTCCGAACGGGGCTCCTGGCCCGCGGGCAGCTCGGGGTACTGGTCCACCAGGCTGACCCGCCGCTTCCAGGCACTGCGCAGATAATCCTTGCACACATTCACGGTGATCTTCATCACCCAGGCCTTTTCCGCCGCCGGGTCCGGGATGGCGGGCCAGGCCCGATAGATTTTTACAAAGGCGTCCTGCACAGCGTCCTGAGCCAGATGCACGTCCCCCAGATACATGCAGCAAAGCCGCAGCATTCCATTGCCGTATTCATCCACCAGCCGCTCCATCTGCTGCTGGGTGCATGGGGTTTGCGAGGCCACAAAATCACGCTCCTTCTTGAGCGCCTCCATTCTACAAACGATACCTGCGCCCTGAAATATTTCATTTTTCCAAAAATTCTTGCGATTTTCTTAAGAAAATCGATACCTCTTGGTTACAACTTCGAAACATGCCAGAATACACGGCAGCCCCAGCTCTGCTCAGCGCAGAGCCGGGGCCCCGATACCCGGCCGGGCCGGGCAATCTTGCTGTTATTATAACAGGTTTTTCTTATGCAGACAAGCGCAAGATTACAGCAGTACCAGCTTGCCGTCCTGCACGTCCAGCTTCACCGTTCCGGTGAGGGTACCCGCCACAAAGCGCTCGGCCAGGGGGTCCTCCACCTGCTTGCGGATCACCCGGCGCAGGTCGCGGGCGCCGAACTTCACGCCGCCGCACTCCTTCACCAGCTGCTCCAGAGCGGCAGGGGTGTACTCCAGTGCCAGGCCCTTGTCGGCCATGGGCTGGCGGTACTCGTCCAGCATCAGCCCGGCAATGCGGCACAGACTCTGCTCGTTCAGCGGCTTGAAGGCCACGATCTCATCCACACGGCCCAGGAATTCCGGCCGCAGGAAATCGCCCAGCGCCTTCATCATCCTGTTCTCGCTGATCTGCTCAGCGCTCTTGTTGAAGCCGGTCTCGCCGGTCTTCTCGGTGCTGCCCGCATTGCTGGTCATGCAGATAACCGTGTTCTCAAAGTTCACGGTGCGGCCCTGGCTGTCGGTGATGCGGCCCTCGTCCAGGATCTGCAGCAGGATGTTCAGCACATCCGGGTGGGCCTTCTCGATCTCGTCGAAGAGCACCACGCTATAGGGACGGCGGCGCACCTGCTCGGTGAGCTGGCCCGCCTCGTCGTGGCCCACGTAGCCCGGAGGGGCGCCGATCAGACGGCTGACGGTGTGCTTCTCCATATACTCGCTCATGTCAAAGCGAATCAGCGGGTCCACCGAGTCGAACAGCTGGTTGGCCAGCTGCTTGACCAGCTCGGTTTTGCCCACGCCGGTGGGGCCAACAAACAAAAAGCTCGCTGGGCGGCGGCGGCCGGACAGGTCTGCCCGGGCCCGCTTCATGGCGCGGGCCACCGCGCTCACCGCCTCATCCTGGCCGATGATGTGCTTTTTCAGCTCGGTCTCCAGGTTCACCAGCTTGGCAAACTCGCTCTCCTGTACCTTTACGGCGGGGATGCCGGTCCACAGCTCGATGACCTTGGCCACGTCCTCCATCTCCACCTGGATGCCGCCGGCCTTCAGCTCCAGAGCGGGCAGCTCCTCCCGCAGGCGGGCCAGATCAGTCTTGATCTGGGCCAGGCGGGCATAGTAGTCCTCGGCCTGGCCTTCGCCCTCGCCGGACTGCTCCGCCGCCAGCTCCTCAGCCTCCAGCGCGGCAATCTTTTTGTGGGTATCGGCCAGCTGGCTGATCTCCGGGTGGCGCAGGTTGCAGCAGGCACAGGCCTCGTCCAGCAGGTCGATGGCCTTATCCGGCAAAAAGCGGTCGGAGATGTAGCGCTCGCTCAGGTTGACCACCGCGGCCACGATGGGCTGGCTGACCTCCACACCGTGGTGCTTCTCGTAGTATTTCTTGATGCCGCTGATCACCTCAATGGCCTGGGCCAGGCTGGGCTCGCCCACCTTGACCGGCTGGAAGCGGCGCTCCAGCGCCTGGTCCTTCTCGATGTATTTGCGGTACTCGGCAAAGGTGGTGGCGCCGATCACCTGGATCTCGCCGCGGCTGAGGGCGGGCTTCAGGATGTTGCCCGCGTTCATGGCGCCCTCACTGTCGCCTGCGCCGGTGATGCTGTGGATCTCGTCGATGAACAGGATCACGTTTCCGGCGCTCTTCACCTCGCTGATCAGGCCCTTCACCCGCTGCTCGAACTGGCCGCGGAACTGGGTGCCGGCCACCAGACCGGTCAGATCCAGCAGATACAGCTGCTTGCCCTTCAGGCAGGAGGGCACCTGGTCCCGGGCGATGCGCTGGGCAATGCCCTCGGCGATGGCGGTCTTGCCGACGCCCGCCTCACCGATCAGGCAGGGGTTGTTCTTCTGGCGGCGGGCCAGAATCTGGATGGTGCGGTAGATCTCCTGCTCGCGGCCGATGATCTCGTCCAGCTTGCCGGCCTTGGCCTTGGCGGTCAGGTTCTCGCAGTATTTGTCCAGGAACTTGTAGCGGGGCTTTTTGCCCTTTTCGTTCTTCTCGCCGTCCTTTTCCTTCTTTTCCTTCGCGCCGAAGCCGAAGGGGAAGGTGGCGCTGCCGCCGGGGGTGAAGCCGTCTTCATCGCCCTCATTGTTCTCGTCGGCGTCCGGGTCCTCCTGGCCGCCCATGGGGCCGAAGGGGAACATGCCGTTCTCGCCCGCTTCCTCCATGAAGCTGCTCATGCGCTCCTCCATGTTCTCCAGATCCTGGTCGGAGACGCCGAACTGCTTCATCAGGTCGTCCACAGGCTTGATGCCCAGCTCCCGGGCGCAGGTGAGGCAATAGCCCTCCTGCTTGGGCTGGCCAGCCTCCATGCGCTGCACGAACACAATGGCCGTGCGCTTTTTACAACGTACACAAAGCATATCTCATTTCCCTTTCTTTGGGGCGCCGGGGCCAAGGGCCCGGCTTAATAAAACGGATTGAACTGCCCAAACAGCGAGAAGCCGATGCTGTCGCCCAGCACCTGCTGGTTGAGCCAGGGGATGGACCCGCCGGTGACCACGATGATCGCCCACACGGCGCACAGGATCAGATACAGATCCACCACACCGGCCAGCAGGCCCATGGCAAAGCCCAGCAGCTTGTTCACGCCGCCCAGGATGGGGATACGGTTGAAGTTGGTGAGCACCGCCACCACAAAGCCCACAATCACCTTGCACAGCGCAAAGGCCACAAAGAACACCACAATGGCAATGATGGGGGTGAGCAGCGGAGCGATCACCTGGTTCACCACCTGCTCGGCCAGCTCGGGGGCGCTGCCGGTAAGCACGCCGCCCGCAGACTGGATGATGCTCTGCTGAATCTCATTCGGCAGAAAACCGGCGTATTTTTCCACCAGCTGGTCCAGCTGCAGCTGGCCGCCGTCGGCCAGGGTCTTTTCGATGCTGGTGGTGAAGTTGTTTTCAAAAAAGCTGGTGAACAGCACCGGGGCGATGTTCTGGCTGAAGATGCTTGCGCCCAGCAGGCTGGCAAGGTTGCCCGCGAACTGCACCAGTGCGGCCGCGAAGCCCTTGCCCGCATAGCGCATGGCAACCAGCAGCAGGATCGCCAGCAGAATCAGGTCAAAGCCATTGGCAATGGTCATGGGTCATTTCCTCGTTTTCTTTTGGATTTTTGCGCGTGGCCGGGGTCATTCCTCGGCGGGCTGGGTCACCAGAGCCGCCTGACCGCCGCCGAACACCAGCAGATTCTTGGCATTCAGCACCGCCTGGGGCTGGCTGTCGGTGGTCATTTCCCACAGGGCTTCCCCTTCCAGATCATAGGCGGCAACACTGCTGCCCCGTAATACATACGCGCCGGAACGGGTACACACCACTTTGGATGCGGGTGCGGGCACCGAAACGGTGCCGGTTTCCTGGCAGCCTGTATCCAGCAGGATCAGCCGTACCGGGGCGTCAGCCATTTCCGAGCCGATCAGAATGCCCACCGCCCGCTGGCTCACCGACACACTGAGCAGCGTGCCGCTGGGATAGCTGTAGGTGGCCAGCTGTTCGCCGGTACTGGTATCGTACACTGCCACCCGGCCCTGGAACACCACCAGCAGCTTGCTGGCGCTGAGCCAGTGCATCTGCAGCACCGGGCTGGTGCCTGCGTCGATGGTCAGGCCGATGGTGCTGGAGTTCAGGTCCAGCAGATGAATCTTCACCGCCAGCTGGCCGTTTGCGGCGCTCAGGCAGGCCGCCGCAAACCGCTTTCCGTTCTGGGAAAAGGCGATCTGAGCGGGCACACCTTCGGCATCGCTGGGGTACCACTGGTAGATGGGCTGGAAGGTGGAGTCGTAAACCGTGACCTCCGCCAGATAACGGCTGGAATCGGTGACCACCGCCACCGTTCCGTTGGAGGCCATCTCCGCCAGCAGAATGGGCTGTGTGTAGGTGTTGGTATACAGTGTGCGGGTTCTGCTTTCCACCCGCAGCTCGTACCCGGCCCGGTTATACAGCACAAAGCGGGTCTTGCCGCTGCTGATGCACGGGCGGGCGTAGTTGTGGGCGATGCTGCGCAGCTGTGCGCCCCGGGCGGAAAAGACCACCAGGTCCTTGCTGCCCAGCTCCACAAAGCCGCCGCCCAGGCTCTCCACCTGGAGCGGTTCGGCGATGCCGGTCTTCACCGGCCAGCCGCCGCCGGGCTGCAGCCCGATGCGGGCGGATTCCACCACATCGCTCAGCAGCGCCAGGCCACGTCCGAAAATGCCGCTGGCATACAGCGCCAGCGCCAGCAGCACCACCAGTGCCAGTGCCGCGGTGCGCAGCCTGCGCATCCGGCGGCGGTGCCGCAGTGCGCTCAGGCGGGTAAGCTTTGCCCCGCCGGGCGTTTGATTGGTTTCCATATCCCCGCCCCCTTTCTCATTTCTTCGTCACAAAATGCGCCCCGGTTCCCCCTGGGGCTTGCCCGCCTGCCACGCAGGCAGCTCGGGATAATCCACCCAGGCCAGGAACAGGCCCTGGGCCGGGAGGGTTGGGCCCGCCTGACTGCGGTCCCGGCTTTCCAGAATGGCAGGGACCCGCTCCGGGTCCAGCTTGTGCTGGCCTGCTAAGACCAGCGTGCCCGCCAGAATCCGCACCATATTGTAGAGGTAGCCGTCCGCTGTGACGGTCACCGTGACCAGGTCCCCGGTGCGCTGCACCCGGCACCGGCTGATGGTGCGCACGGTGCTGCCCCGCAAAGCCACCTCGCAGCCAGCCGAGCACAGGCTCATGAAGTCGTGGCTGCCCACGAACCGGTCCGCTGCCGCCTGCATGGCGGCCTCGTCCAGTTTGCCCGGCAGCCGGTGATGCCAGCCCGCCCCGAAGGGGCTGTCGATGGGGCTGTTCCAGATGCGGTAGCAATAGGTTTTTTCGTGGGCGGCGTAGCGGGCGTGGAACTCCTCCTCCACCTCCATGGCCCGGTTCACCCGGATGGCCGCCGGAAGCTTCTGGTTCAAGGCCAGCGGCAGCTTTTCCATGGGGATGCGGCAGTCCGCCCAGAAGTTCACCGCATAGTGCAGGGCATGGACCCCCGCATCGGTGCGGGAGCAGCCCTTCACCGGCGGGCGGGTGCCCAGCAGGGCCTCCAGCCCGTCCTGCAGCGCCTGGCAGACCGACAGGCCGTTGTTCTGCACCTGAAAGCCGCAGAAGCCGCTGCCGTCATAGCTGATGTCCAGCAGGATGTTCATGGCCTTACAGCACCCCCGGCATCACAAAGCGGGTAGCCCAGACCAGGCCGAAGGTGACGGCGCAGAAGGCCACGGTGCCCCAGTCGTGGGGCTGGAACTTGAGCACCTTCAGACGGGTGCGGCCCTCGCCGCCCCGGTAGCACCGGCACTCCATGGCCATGGCCAGCTCGTCCGCCCGGCGGAAGGCCGAGATGAACAGCGGGATCAGAATGGGCACCATGGCCTTGATCCGGTCCTTGGCGCTGCCGCTGTCCAGCATGGCGCCGCGGGCCTTCTGGGCGTTCATGATCTTGTCGGTCTCCTCGATCAGGGTGGGAATGAACCGCAGAGCAATGGTCATCATCATGGCCAGCTCGTGCACCGGCAGGCCCAGCTTGGCAAAGGGCGACAGCAGCCGCTCGATGGCGTCGGTGAGCACGATGGGGCTGGTGGTGTAGGTGAGCAGGCCGGTGCCCGCGATCAGGGCCACGATGCGCACCGCCATGAAGATGGCGTAGGCGATGCCCTCCTTGTATACCTTAATGACCCAGAAGTGGATCAGCGGCTCGCCCTCGCCGCCCATGAAGAACAGGTTCAGAATGGCCGTGAAGGCGATGATGGGAATGATGGGCTTCAGACTCTTGATGATGATGCGCAGCGGGATCTTTGCCAGCATGTAAAGCCCCGCCAGCAGCACCAGACTCAGCGCCAGGCCCAGGAAATTGTTGATGGTAAACAGCAGCACAATGTAGGCGATGACCAGCAGGATCTTCAGCCGCGGGTCGGTGCGGTGCACGATGGAATCGCCCGGGAAGTGCTGCCCGATGGTGATGTCCTTCAGCATGTGGTCTCCTCCCCTTTGGCTTCCTTTCGGGCCTTTGCCTCCAGGATGGTCTTGACCGCCCAGGGCACGGTGTATACGTCCTGGGGCAGGTCCAGACCCATCTGGCGCAGCTTCAAAAAGATCTTGGTCACCTGCGGCACCGAGAGGCCCAACGCCAGCAGCTCATCCGCCCGGGCAAACACCTTGTCCACCCGGTCGTACATGGCGATCTTCTTCTGGTCCATCACCAGCACCTTGTCGGCATATTTGGCGATGTCCTCCATGGAGTGGCTCACCAGCAGCACGGTGGTGCCGGTCTCCTTGTGGTAGCGCTTGACCTGGCTGAGAATCATGTCCCGGCCCTCCGGGTCCAGGCCCGCGGCGGGCTCGTCCAGCACCAGCACGCGGGGCTCCATGGCCAGTACGCCCGCAATGGCCACCCGGCGCTTCTGACCGCCGGAAAGCTCAAAGGGGCTGCGCTCCAGATAGTCCTCCGGCAGGCCGGTGAAGGCCGCCGCCCGGCGCACCCGCCGGTCGATCTCCTCCTCGCTCAGACCCATGTTCTTGGGGCCGAAGGCGATGTCTTTGTAAATGGTCTCCTCAAACAGCTGGTACTCCGGGTACTGGAACACCAGGCCCACCGAAAAGCGGACCTTGCGGATGTCCTGGCCCTTGGCCCAGATGTCCTTGCCGTCCAGCAGCACCTGGCCGCTGGTGGGCTTCAGAATGCCGTTGAAGTGGGTGATGAGGGTGGATTTGCCGCTGCCGGTGGACCCGATGATGCCCACGAAGTCGCCCTCTTCCACCGCGAAGCTCACATCCTCCAGGGCGGTGGTGGCGTCCGGCATGCCGGCGTTGTATATATGAGTCAGATGGCGCGTTTCAATGATGGCTGCCATGGTTTCACATCCTTACTGCAAAGGGGCGCTAAGCCCCGGAAATGTGCCTCTTGCCTGCAAGATGGCGCTTTCGTCTTTTTTATATATTCGCCGTTATTTCAGCAGCTCGTAGAGCGCGGCGGCGCACTCGTCCTCGGTGATGATGCCCTCGGGCAGGTCCAAACCCGCCTTCACCAGCTCATCCCGCAGCTCGGCGGCCTGGGGTACGTCCAGCCGCAGGGCGCGCACCTTTTCGGTCTGGCTGAACACCTCTTTCGGGGTGCCCTCCATGACCACGTGGCCCTCGCTCATCACCAGCACCCGGTCGGCCTGGGCGGCCTCCTCCATATAGTGGGTGATGCTTACCACGGTGATACCGAAGTCCTTGTTCAAGTGGTGGATGGTCTCCATCACCTTTTCCCGGCCCCGGGGGTCCAGCATGGCGGTGGCTTCGTCCAGCACCAGGCAGTCCGGCCGCATGGCGATCACGCCCGCAATGGCCACACGCTGCTTCTGGCCACCGCTCAGCTTGTGGGGGGCCTTCTCCCGGTGCTTGTAAATGCCGGACATCTGCATGGCCTCGTCGATGCGGGCGCGGATCTCGGCCGGGGGAACGCCCAGGTTCTCCAGCGCGAAGGCCACGTCCTCCTCCACCACGGTGGCGACGATCTGGTTGTCCGGGTTCTGGAACACCATGCCCACGGTCTGGCGGATGTCGTACAGGTGGCTTTCATCCCGGGTATCCATGCCCTCCACCGTCACGGTGCCGCTCTCGGGCAGCAGGATGGCGTTGAAATGCTTGGCCAGGGTGGACTTGCCGCAGCCGTTTGCGCCCAGCACCGCCACGAACTCGCCCTTGCGGATGGTCATGGACGCACCGTCCACCGCATAGGGGTTTTCCGGGGTGTAGCGAAAGCGCACGTCTTTTGCGGCGATCATCTCGTTCATTTCGATTGTTCTCTCCCCTCTTGTTCCGGGTCCTGTGTTCAGGCCTCCTGCCAGATGGCGGTGGCGCCGCAGGGCACCACGCCGCCGGTGCTGCTCACCGGCAGGCCGATCTCGTCGCAGCTGGTCACGCCGCCGTATTTGCCGCACAGGGTGGTTTTCAGGATGTACTCCATCACCGCGGGCGACAGGCCGGTGGTGTAGCTGTTCACCGCCACGAACAGGGGCTGCTCGCTGAGCACGCCTGCGCACAGGGCGATCAGGTCATAAATATTGTCCTCCAGCTTCCACACCTCGCCGCCGGGGCCCCGGCCGTAGCTGGGCGGGTCCATGATGATGGCGTCGTAGGTGTTGCCCCGGCGGATCTCCCGGGCCACGAACTTGGCGCAGTCGTCTACGATCCAGCGGATGGGCCGGTCGGCCAGATTGCTGGCCTGCGCATTCTCCCGGGCCCAGGCCACGATGCCCTTGGAGGCATCCACATGGCAGACGCTGGCGCCTGCCGCGGCGCAGGCCAGGGTGGCGCCGCCGGTATAGCCGAACAGGTTCAGCACCTTGATGGGGCGGCCGGCGGCCTTGATCTTCTCCTCATACCAGGCCCAGTTCACGGCCTGCTCGGGAAATACACCGGTGTGCTTGAAGCCGGTGGGGCTGACCACCAGAGTCAGCGGACCGCAGCCGATCTTCCACTTTTCCGGCAGGCGGCGGCGGTATTCCCACTGGCCGCCGCCCCGCTCGGACCGGTGGTACACCGCGTCTGCCTTGGCCCACAGGGGGCTGGTCTCGGGGCTTTTCCACACCACCTGGGGGTCCGGGCGCACCAGCAGGGTGCTGCCCCAGCGCTCCAGACGGTTGCCGCAGGTTGCGTCGATGAGTTCATAATCTTGCCAGCTGGTGGCAGGGCGCATACGCAATTCTCCTTTTTCATTCCGGGGAAACCGGCCTTTGGGCGATTTCCGTATCAGTATAACGTGTATTTATGAAATTTTCTTGGCGGGGTCAGTCGAACATGCTCTGCTGGCCCGGAGCGTCCAGCTCCTTGGGCAGCTCCAACCCCAGGTGGACCCAGGCCTGCCGGGTGGCGCAGCGGCCGCGAGGGGTGCGGGTCAAAAAGCCCATCTGCATCAGATAGGGCTCGCACACATCCTCCAGCGTCACGGCCTCCTCGCCCAGTGCGGCTGCCAGCGTATCCAGGCCCACCGGCCCGCCGCCGTACAGCTCGATGATGGCCCGCAGCATGCTCCGGTCCATCTCGTCCAGGCCCAGCTGATCGATGTCCATCCGCTTGAGGGCCAGCTTGGCGGTGTCCTCGTCGATCACGCCGTCCGCCAGAACGGCGGCGAAGTCCCGCACCCGCTTTAACAGCCGGTTGGCCACACGGGGGGTGCCCCGGCTGCATTTTGCCAGCTCGTAAGCTCCCTCCGGGGTGATGGGCTGGCCCAGAATGCCCGCCGAGCGCTGGATGATGCCGCTCAGCTCGTCCGGGCTGTACAGCTCCAGCTTGAGCAGCACGCCGAACCGATCCCGCAGGGGGCCGGTGATCTGGCCCGCACGGGTGGTGGCGCCGATCAGGGTGAATCGGGGCAGATTGATGCGGATGCTCTGGGCGCTGGGGCCCTTGCCGATCATGATGTCCAGCGCGTAGTCCTCCAGCGCGGGGTACAGAACCTCCTCCACCTGGCGGGACAGACGGTGAATCTCGTCGATGAAAAGCACGTCGCCCTCCTGCAGGTTGGTGAGCAGGGCCGCCAGGTCGCCGGGCTTTTCGATGGCCGGGCCGCTGGTGATGCGGATCTGCACCCCCATCTCCTGAGCCACAATGCCCGCCAGGGTGGTCTTGCCCAGACCCGGAGGGCCGTAGAGCAGGATGTGGTCCATGGGCTCGCCCCGGCGCTTGGCCGCTTCCAGATAGATGCGCAGGTTTTCCTTTACCTTTTCCTGGCCCACATACTCGTCCAGAGTTTTGGGCCGCAGGCTGATCTCTTCGCTCTCGCCCTGGTTCATCTCCGGGCTGACCAGCCGCGTGCCGAATTCGTATTCTTCCACGGGTTACCTTCCTTTCGCCATGCCGCGCAGCGCAAGCTTGATGAGTTCCTCCACCGGCAGGGAGGGGTCGGCCTTAGCCACCGCCTGGGCCGCCTCGCTGGGGCTGTAGCCCAGGCTGGTGAGGGCCGCAATGGCCTGGCTCAGGTTGCCCGCCGGTGCTCCGCCGCCACTCACATCGCCCAGGGTGATGCCCTCAGCCAGACCCTTGCCCACCTTGTCCTTCAATTCCAGGGCAATGCGCTGGGCCAGCTTGGGGCCCACGCCGTTGGCAGCAGTGAAGGCCTTGTGGTCCCCGGCCGAGATGGCCAGGGTGATCCGCTCGGGGGTCATCACGTTCAGAATCGCCAGACCCACCTTGGGGCCCACGCCGGACACGGCGGTGAGCATCTTGAAGCAGGCCTGCTGCTCCTCGGTAGCAAAGCCGAAGAGGGTCACATCGTTTTCGGTGATATTCATATAGGTATAAAGGGTGGCCTCATGGCCGATGGCCGGCAGCGCCGACGACACCGACGCGGGCACCTGCACAAGATAGCCCACTCCCGCGCAGGAAAGGACCACCATGTCCAGGGTCTTTTTCAAAAGTTTTCCGGTCAGACAATAGATCATCGGGAACCTCCTGTTGCTTTCTGCTTCGGTCAGCGCAGCGGTGTGCCCATCAGGCGGCTGCGGCTGCAATGGCAATGGGCGATGGCCATGCCCAGTGCGTCGGCGGTATCGTCGGGCTTTGGCACCTTTTCCAGCTTGAGCATCATGCGGGTCATCTCCTGCACCTGCTTTTTCACCGCCTTGCCGTAGCCGGTCACCGCCTGCTTCACCTGCATGGGCGTATATTCAAAGATGGGGATACCGCACTTGGCCGCCGCCAGCAAAATCACGCCTCTGGCCTCGGCCACGCCGATCACCGTAGTCTGGTTGTGCTGATAAAACAGCTGCTCGATGCTCAGCGCCTCGGGCTTGTAGGTTGTCATCACATCCAACACGCCCTCATACACCTTGTCCAGCCGCTGCTCGAAGGGCACGCCCGCCTCGGTCGTGACCGCGCCGAACGCCACCGACGTGAACCGGTTGCCCACATATTCCACCACGCCCCAGCCTACAATGGCATAGCCGGGGTCGATGCCCAATACTCGCATAGATACACCTCTCCATATTAACCGATATAGTATACTATATTTTTTATAAAATAGCAAATACCGCCCACCGGCAGCGGGCGGACTCCGGGCAGACAAAAAGAGCAGGACCCCGCTTGGGCCCTGCTCTTTTCTCAGAAGCCGGTGAAACCGACAGATTGTTCTTTTTTATTTCATACTATTTTCATAGTATTGATGTATCATAGCCGCTTGATGTTTCGTTGTATGAGAGGAAGCATTTTGGGGATTCGAGTTTCCTTTCTCCTGTTTCTTCCTGGCGTAAAACAAAAAACAGGACGCTCTACTGAGCGCCCTGTGTGGTGGACGGTAAGGAACTCGGGGCGGCTCCGCCCGTGGGCGGCTCCGCGCCGCTTGGCCCTTTGGCCTTCGCGGCAGCCCGCCGGAAAACCTGCCACCGGCAGGTTTTCTTGTTCGGCGGTCACCCTTCCGGGATTCGAGTTCCCTTTCTCCTGTTTCTTTCTGGCGTAAAACAAAAAACAGGACGCTCGATTGAGCGCCCTGTGTGGTGGACGGTAAGGAACTCGAATCCCTGACCCTCTGCACGTCAAGCAGATGCTCTACCAGCTGAGCTAACCGTCCATGTCCTTTCGGCTTGATTATTATATCGAATCTTTTTTCAAATTGCAAGTACTTTTTGAAAAAAAGTTTTTCTTTTTTATTTTCCCCCGTTTCGCCGCACTGCGGCACGTTTTTCCCCTTTTTGAAAGGAGTCCTTTGCATGCATCTTTCCTTTGCCCGGTCCGAATCCTCCCGCCGGTTCTCCGGCCTTTGGCCCGCGCTGGCCGCCGCACTGGTGCCGGTTGCCCTGCTGGCCGGGCTGTACGCCGCCCAGGGCGTGGCCCCCTTCGGCCCGAACAGCCTGTTCTTCGGCGATATGGACGGCCAGTATTCCCATTTTCTGGCCAGCTTCTCCGAGCTGTTCGGCCGGGGAGCGTTTTACACCTGGCACAAGGCGCTGGGCGGCGAGGCCCTCAGCTGGGCTGCCTATTATCTATTCAGCCCCTTTAATTTTCTGGTGCTTTTGTTCCCCACCTCCCAGATGCCCACCGCTGTGACCCTGATCACCCTGGCCAAGGCGGGCTGTGCGGGGCTTTCCATGCAGCTGTTCCTGCGCCGCCGGGCGGGCGGGTGGCTCTCGGTGCCGTTCAGCTGGGCCTGGGCACTGAGCGGCTACCTGCTGGGCTTTTCCCAGAACATCATGTGGATGGACGCGCTGATCGCCCTGCCGCTGATTGCCTGGGGCATCCGGCGTATTCTGGAGGGCCGTTCTCCCTGGTTATATCTGGCAAGCCTTGCTGTGGGCATCTTCTGCTGCTATTACATCGGCTGGATGCTTTGCCTGTATTCCCTGCTTTATTTTCTGTGCGGGCTGGCTGCCGGAAGCGCTTCGGCCAATAAGCCGCGCATTCTGATTCGCTTTGCGTTGGCCAGCCTGCTGGCGGGCGGGCTGAACGCCTGGATGCTGCTGCCGGTGGCGAAAGCGCTCGGTCAGGGCAAGGCCCAGGCGGCCATGGAATGGGGCTTTTCCACCAACTTCTCCCTTCCCCAGCTGCTGGGCCAGCTGTTCGCGGGGGCCTATCCCGCCGGGCAGGACACCAACACCCTGCCCCTTGTCTTCTGCGGCACCCTGCCGCTGGTGCTGGCGGCGCTGTTCTTTTTCCGGCCCGGTGCACTGCGTCCAAAGCTTGCGGCGGGCGGGCTTCTGGTCTGCCTGCTGCTCAGCTTCTGGCTGCGCACGCCGGATCTTGTCTGGCACGGCTTTCAGAGCCCCAGCTGGTTCAATTACCGCTACAGTTTTTTGTTCATCTTCACTTTGCTGGAGCTGGCCGCGCTGGGCGGCAAAGGACTTGCAGAACGTCTGCCCGCCGCCCGCCGGTTCGCGGCTGCCGGGGCCGTCGCCCTTCTGCTGGCCTGTGCCTGGGGCCTTGGGCTGGTTCCCGGCTGGGCGGCGGTGCTCACCCTTTGCTGCCTGGCGGCTGCCGCGCTGCTGCTGGCAATGCCTTGGCGGCGGGCCGCGGGCCTGCTGGCCGCTTTCTGCCTGGCGGTGGAGCTGACGGCCAACGGCTGGTCCGCGCTGGAGGCCTTCGAGCCCTTTCCCTCCACTCTGCCCCGGCTCACCGAGCAATGGCAGACCACCGTGGAACAGTTCAGCGCCCAGGACCCTTCGGCCCGGATGCAGCTGGCCGAGGGCGGGCAGAACACGCCCTTCCTGCTGGACTACAACGGCCTGAGCCACTACAGCAGCAGCTATTCCCAGACCGCCTATGAGCTGATGCGGGCGCTGGGCTGCACCGGCACCAGCGGCTGGATGGCCTGGTCCGACGGGCTGACCCAAAGCGCCGCCAGCCTGCTGGGGCTGCGCTGGCAGCTGGGCGGAACCGCCTCCGGCCAATGGCAGCAGCAGGGCGATGTATGGGAGAATCCCTGTGCCCTGCCGCTGGTTGTGGCGGCGGTCGACACAGAAAGCGAGCGGCTGGCGCTGGACCGTCCCTTTGACAACCTGAATCAGGTCTACAACACCCTTCTGGGCGAGGATGCAGGCATTCTGCACCCCATCCAGGCCGAGCCCCAGGTGTTGGGGCTGGAAGCCGGGGCGGACGGGCTGCACTATACCGTAACCGGCGAAAATGCCGCTTTGCGCTTTTCCGTCACCGCCTCCGTCTCCGGCGTGCTGTACGCCAGCTTTCCGGTGTATGACCAGTATTGCGGGGCCGATGTGCTTGTGAACGGCGAAGCGGCGGGCCAGACCCTGCTGCAGCAGGAGAACGGCACAATCTGCCTGGGCCAGGTGCAGGCGGGCCAAACCCTCACCGTGGAGCTGCGGCCCCAGGGGGATTTTCTTTCGCTGGGCGGCTGGAGCTTTGCCGTGGAGGACAGCCAGGCTCTGGCCACTGCCTGCGAGCGGCTGCAGCAGCAGGGCCTTCAGGTGGACCAGTTTGCCCCCGGTCTTGTAAGCGGGACCATCCAGGTGCCCGAGGGCTGCACCGCCCTGTTCACCAGCATCCCTGCCGAGCCGGGCTGGCAGGTCCTGGTGGACGGTGAAACAGTCGACCCCGAAACCGGCTGGGGCGCGCTGCTCTGCGTGCCCGTGGCCCCGGGCGAGCACCAGCTCACCCTGCGCTTTGCCCCCGCCGGGCTGGGCCTTGGCGCGGCGGTGAGCCTTTGCAGCCTGGGGGCCGCGGCGGCCTGGCTGGCGGCGCGCCGCCTTGGTCATACAGCCCAGAAAGCCCCACGCGGCGGGCAAAAAACCTTGTGACAACGCCCAATGCTGTTAAAAATCATTTGTATATTCTTGACAAACCTTTTTTCCTGCTTTAGTATAGGTAAGGTTACGAATAGATGTAATTATATATGGAGCGATCCAATCGCGATCCAATATCAGAAAGGATAACAGTATGGAACGTAAAGATTTGCGCAACATTGCCATCATCGCCCACGTTGACCATGGTAAGACCACCCTGGTGGACCAGATGCTGAAGCAGAGCGGCGCGTTTCGTGAAAATCAGCAGGTGGCCGAGCGCGTGATGGACTCCGGCGATATCGAGCGGGAGCGCGGCATCACCATCCTGGCCAAGAACTGCTCCACCGTATACAACGGTGTGAAGATCAACATCGTGGACACCCCGGGCCACGCCGACTTCGGTGGCGAGGTGGAGCGTGTTCTGAAGATGGTCAACGGCGTGCTGCTGCTGGTGGACGCCGCTGAGGGCTGCATGCCCCAGACCCGTTTCGTGCTGCAGAAGGCCCTGCAGCAGAACCTGAACCTGGTCATTGCCGTAAACAAGATCGACCGCCCTGACGCCCGCATCAAGGAAGTCATCGACGAAGTTCTGCTGCTGCTCATGGACCTGGGCGCCACCGACGAGCAGCTGGACAGCCCCATGGTGTTCTGCTCCGGCCGCGCCGGCACCGCCAGCTACAGCCCGGACGTGCCCGGCACCGACCTGAAACCCCTGTTCGACACCATTCTGGAGTACGTGAAGGGTCCCGAGGGCGATCCGGACGCTCCCTTCCAGATGCTGTGCTCCAGCGTGGACTACAACGAGTTCGTGGGCCGCATCGGCATCGGCCGCATCCAGAACGGCCGCATGAAGGTCGGTCAGGATGTGCAGGTCTGCGACTGGCACGATCCCAGCGTTTCCATCAAGGGCCGCATCACCAAGCTGTACGAGTTCAAGGCCAACGGCCGTGAGCCTGCCGAGGAGGCCTCTGCCGGCGATATCGTCGCCTTCTCCGGCATCACCGATGTGACCATCGGCAACACCCTGTGCGACCCCGCCAATGTGGAGCCCCTGCCCTTTGTGAAGATCAACGATCCCACCGTGGAGATGACCTTCGCCGTTAACGACAGCCCCTTTGCCGGCCGCGAGGGCAAGTTCGTCACCAGCCGCCAGATCCGCGACCGTCTGCAGCGCGAGCTGCTGAAGGACGTGGCCCTGAAGGTTGAGGACTCCGCCACCAGCGATTCCTTCCGCGTGATGGGCCGTGGCGAGATGCACCTGTCCATCCTGATCGAGACCATGCGCCGTGAAGGCTACGAGCTGCAGGTCAGCCCCCCGAAGGTTCTGACCCACGAGGAGGACGGCCAGCTGATGGAGCCCTTCGAGCGTGTTGTCATCGACACCCCCACCGAGTACCAGGGCGCGGTCATGACCGCTCTGGGCTCCCGCAAGGCCATCCTGCAGCAGATGGAGCCCATCGGCACCCGCGTGCGTCTGGAGTTCCGCATGCCCAGCCGCGGCCTGTTCGGCTACCGCAGCCAGTTCCTCACCGATACCCACGGCGAGGGCATTCTGAACACCATTTTTGACGGCTACGATGCATGGTGCGGCGACATCACCTGCCGCAGCACCGGCAGCCTGGTGAGCTTCGAGACCGGCGACGCCGTGACCTACGGTCTGTTCAACGCCCAGCAGCGCGGCACCCTGATCGTGACCCCCGGCGAGAAGGTCTACGAGGGCATGGTCATCGGCTACACCCCCACCGGCGAGGACATCAGCGTGAACGTCTGCAAGACCAAGCACCTGACCAACACCCGTGCTTCCGGCTCCGACGACGCCCTGCGCCTGGTTCCCGTTTCCAAGTTCAGCCTGGAGGCATGCCTGGAGTTCCTGGCTCCCGACGAGCTGCTGGAGGTTACCCCCGAGAACCTGCGTATCCGCAAGCGCATCTTGAACCACGACATGCGCATGAAGCAGCTGAAGGGCAAGAAGAACGGCTAATTCGTTCCCCTTGTTCTGAAACGAGCATCCGCCCCTGTGCCACCCGGCACGGGGGCTTTTTTGTTGACAAGACCCCTGCCCTCCCCTTATGATGAAAGCAGAATTTCAATGCAAACGGAGGGCCTTTGCCATGGAAGAACTGTTTGGAAGCAAAAAGCTGGGGTTCGGCTGCATGCGCCTGCCCCTCACCGGCCCTGCCGCCGACCCGGCCAGCCAGGTGGATTACGAAAAGACCTGCCGCATGGTGGACGATTTTCTGGCCGAGGGCTTTTGCTATTTCGACACCGCTCACGGCTACCTGAACGGCAAAAGCGAGACCGCTCTGCGCCACTGCCTGACCAGCCGCTACCCCCGGGAGCGCTACCTGCTGGCGGATAAGCTCTCCAACGGCTTTTTCAAAAGTGAAGCCGAGATTCGCCCCCTGTTCTTCTCCCAGCTGGAGGCCTGCGGGGTGGACTACTTCGATTTTTACCTGATGCACGCCATGAACGCGGAGTACTACCCCAAATACTGCGCCTGCAACGCCTTCGCGGTGGCCCGGCAACTGAAGGCGGAGGGCCGCATCCGGCACATCGGCATCTCCTTCCACGACAAGCCTGCCCTTCTGGAACAGATTCTCTCCGAGCAGCCGGACATCGAGGTGGTGCAGATTCAGTTCAACTACGCCGACTACGACAGCCCCAGCGTGGAGAGCCGGGCGCTGTATGAAATCTGCCGCCGCTTCCAAAAGCCGGTGATCGTAATGGAGCCGGTGCGGGGCGGCGCGCTGGCCAACCTGCCGCCCCAGGCCGCCGGGGCCTTTGCCGGAATGGAGAGCAGCCCGGCGGGCCATGCGCTGCGCTTTGCGGCCAGCTTTGAAGGGGTGTGCATGGTGCTCAGCGGCATGAGCGACCCGGCCCAGATGGAGGAAAATCTGGGCCTGTTCCGGGATTTCCGTGCCCTGTCGCCACGGGAATGGCAGGCCGTGAGCGACGCCCGCCGGGCGCTGGCCGGGCTGAAGAGCATCGGCTGCACCGGCTGCCGCTACTGCGTGGACGGCTGCCCCAAGGCCATTTCCATCCCTGAGCTGTTCGCCTGCGCCAACAGCCGGAACCTGTTCCAGGACCCCGGCGCCGCCACTTATTACAACATCTGCACCCGGGGCGGCCACGGCAAGGCAAAGGACTGCATCGGCTGCGGAAAATGCGAGGTCTCCTGCCCCCAGCATCTGCCCATCCGCCAGCTGCTGGCCCAGGTGAGCGCCCAGTTCGACGCGCCCAAGGACTGAAAATGCAAAACAAAAGCGCGGGCTTTCTTCTTGATCGGAAGAAAGCCCGCGCTCTTTTTATTCGGTTCAGTGGGTCAGCACCGGCTGCCGCTTGCCCGCCCTGCGGGTGTGCACCAGATACCAGGCCGCGCCCGCACAAAGGGCCAGCGTGCCAAGGCCGCTCACCCAGTCCGACACATGCTGCAGGGTGGTGCCGGTGTAGCTCACCCGTACCTGGCCCGCCGGGGCATTCTCCGGGATAGTCAGCTCCACCCGGCCGCCGCCGTCCTTGTGCAGCTCCAGTTCAATGGGCTCGCTGCCGTCTGCCGGGGTGAGGGTGGCGGAGTAGCCTTTATACCACAGCTTGGGGATGCCGTAGGCCCCGAAGACCTCGCCATCGAAGTCAAACACGAAATCGCCGTTGGGCAGGTAATTGCCGCTGTAAACGCCGGTGGTGTTGCTGTACTGGGCGCCCGGCTCAAAGGCAAAGGCCTTGGCGTCCACCCCGGCGGGCACCCATTCGGCTCCCACCAGGTAGAAGGTCTCCCCCCGCTGGCTGGTGAAATAGTTGGCCGGATAGTTCACCTGCTCGGGGAACTGGGTGGAGCTGACCGCCAGGTCCACGCCGCCCAGCACAAAGGCCACTGCCAGCACCAGCACCCGGGCCCGGCGGCTGCCCAGATTTGCCAGCACCAGCGTGATGGCCAGGCAGACCGCCAGCTGGCTGAAGGCGTTGAGCCGCCAGGGGAACTGGATGCTGTTCAGCAGGGTATCGTCCAGCATGCGCCAGGGCACGAAGGGCAGCACCAGCACCGTGAGCACCACGCCCGCCGCCAGAAAGGCCCAGGCGGCACGGCGCGTCCCGCTGCGCCGCCCCAGCGGGCAGACCAGCAGCACCAGAGCGGCCACAATGCCCACCAGGCCGGTGATGCCCAGGCCGATGTAGCTGGTGGGGTCAAACAGGTTGGCCACGCTCACCGTGTTCCAGGAAACCTGGGTCAGCGGCTGCTCGGTCACCGCGAATTTATCGCTGGCAAACTGCTCCAGCATGGGCAGCCAGTAATAGCAGCTCACCAGCAGGCAGGCCCCGGCAGCGCCCAGGCCGCTCAGAACCGCCCGGCGGTTCAGCACCCGGGGCAGCCGCACCAGCACCCACACGATGGCCAGAAGGCCCGCCAGGGCAAGGCTCACGGTGTGGCTGAGCACCAGGCCGGTGAAGCCCAGCCACAGCACCCAGGGGCGCTTTGCTCCCTCCTCGGTCAGGTCCCACAGGCCCCAGACCACCAGAGGCAGGAACACCATGGCCTGCACCTCGCCCACCGCGCTGCGGATGTAGAGGTTCACAAAATGATAGTGGCACAGGCCGTACAGCACCATCAACAGGCAGCCGCCAAAATGCTTTTTGGTGATGGCCCGCCCGGCAAAATAGCTGGTGGCGCACTGGGCCGCCACGCAGCCCAGCATCAGGAATTTAAAGGCCATTTCCGGCCCCAGGCCCGCCACCCGGGCCAGTGCCGCCGGATACAAAAACAGGTCCGGGTAAAACAGGCCGCTGGCGTAGCCGTAGCCGCCCAGCATCAAAGAATAGATGCGCACCGGTATGCTGGCATGGCCGCCCAGGGCCGCGGCCAGACCCTCCAGCCGCAGGATATGGAACACGCTGTCGTGCCCGGCCACCAGGTCCCGGCTGGCAAAGGGCAGCGCGCAGAGCAGCAGCACCAGCGCGGCGCAGCCAAGGCCGGTGGCAAGCTTGTATCGAATGGTTTTGCTTCGCATGGATCGTTTCCGCCTTTTTCTACAATTTATGCGTTCCGACTTATTATAGCACACAGTGGCCAGATTTTCCGCCCCAAAAGTTGTCAGAAGCACAAAAAGGCCCCGGCGGGCCGCAAACGTGCGGTTCCACCGGGGCGGTATTTCGGGTCAGCTTACTTCAACTGGGTATATTTCGGGGGCTGGCCGCTGTTGTCCCCGTCAGGGCGCTTGGGCGGCACGGATTGGGGCCGCTTTTTGGCGGCACGGCGGGCCAGCAGCACCACCGCCACGATCACCACCGCCGCCACCACCAGGAAGGGCAGCAGGTAGATCAGGCCGATCACCAGCTCCTGCACCACGCTCACAAAGCCGTTCCAGCTGCCCCGGAAGGCGGAGCCCACCCGGCTGATAAAGCTGGGGCTCTGGGGCGTGAGCTCGGTCACCTCGTCCAGATAGACGTCCACCGTGCTGTAGCTGATCTGGTCCTGCAGCACATTCATCTGGCCGGTGTAGCTCTCGATCTGGTACTGCACCTCGCTGCGCTGGCTCTCAATGGCCAGCAGGTCCTCCAGGCTTTCGGCCTGGGCTGCCAGCTCATCCAGCCGCTGGCGCTGCTGCTCCAGGCTGGCCAGGCGGGCCTCCAGATCCACATATTCGGCGGTCACGTCCTGGCTGGACTCGCTGCGCCGGATGAGGTTCGCCGCCTGGGCCGCCGCGTTCAGAAATTCGCTGTAATGATCCGCCGGGACCCGCAGGGTGTAGTACACGCTGCGATTGCCCCGCTCGGCGCTGCCGCTGCTTTCGCTGCTCTGCACATAGGCCCCCGCCTGGCTGGCCGCCTCCAGCAGGTCGGCGCTTGCCTGGTCATATTGCTTGGTCTCCAGCCAGAGGGTGGCGTTGTAGATGATCTTTCGGCTGTCCTGCGGGGTGAGCGCGCCGGAATCCAGATCGGTCACTCCCGCTCCGCTGCCCGTTCCGTTGGCGGCGTCCTCCATGGCTGCGCCCGCCACCTCCTGTATTGCGGCGGAGCTGGTGGCCGTGGCGCCGGACGAGGCGCCGCAGCCGGTGAGCAAACCGGCAAAAAGTACGGCGGCAAGCGCCGCGGCGAGCCAATGCTTGTTGTGCTTCATCCTGTTTCCCTCCTTGTTTTTTGGCAAAACCACCAAGATTTCACGGTGAAGAATGTCACCTCTCTGACCCTTATACGAAATTGCAGCTGGGATTATTGCAGCCCCTTTATAAATAAGATACAATAAAAGGCGTTGTGTCACAAGGGGTCGACGGCTGACCCGCTTTTTGAAGAAGGAAGTGTATTTGATGGGTATGAATTTTCTGGTGGGGCAGAGCGGCGGCCCCACTGCGGTGATCAATTCCAGCCTGGCTGGCGTATATGAAACCGCCCGTGCCTGCGGCGCCGGGCGCATTTACGGCATGCATTACGGCATTGAGGGTCTTTTGAACGAGAAGCTGCTGGATCTGGACCAGCTGCTGGGCAAGGCGCTGAACATCGAGCTGCTCAAGCGCACCCCCTCCTCCTATCTGGGCAGCTGCCGGTACAAGCTGCCCACCCCCGAGCAGGACGAGGGCGTGTACAAGACCCTGTTCGCCCTGTTTGAGCGTTATCAGATCGACGCGGTGCTTTACATCGGCGGCAACGACAGCATGGACACCATTGCCAAGCTGGCAGCTTACGGCAGCCGCATCGGCAGCCCCATCCGGTTCATCGGTGTGCCCAAGACCATCGACAACGACCTGGTGCTCACCGACCACACTCCCGGCTTTGGCAGCGCGGCCAAGTACATCGCCACCGTGATGAAGGAGATCATCCGGGATTCCAACGTGTATGACCTGAAGAGCGTGACCGTGACCGAGATCATGGGCCGCCACGCGGGCTGGCTGGCCGCCTCCGCAAGCCTGGCCAAGGGCGACGACTGCGACGGCCCGGACCTGATTCTGCTGCCGGAGGTTCCCTTCAGTGAGGAGCTGTTCCTGAGCCGGGTGGAGGCCCTGCGCAAGGAAAAGAACAACATCGTCATCGCGGCCAGCGAAGGCGTGCGCCGCAAGGACGGCACCTTCCTGTGCGATCTGGCGGGCGGCGACGGCGCGGTGGACGCCTTCGGCCACAAGGTCACCCTGTCCGGCACCAGCCGGTATCTGGAGGGGCTGATCCGCCATCATCTGGGCTGCAAGACCCGTGCCATCGAGCTGTCCACCCTGCAGCGGTGCGCCAGCCACCTGACCAGCCGCATCGATGTGAACGAGGCCTACCAGGTGGGCGGCATAGCGGTGCAGGCGGCGCTTCACGGCCAGACCGGCCGCATGAGCGCACTGGTTCGCCGTCAGGACGCCCCCTATGTGGCGGACTGCGAGGCCGTGGACGTGCAGGCCGTTGCCAACAAGGAAAAGACCATTCCCGCCGGGTGGATCACCCCGGACGGCATGCAGGTGACCGGCGCCTTCGAGGCCTACGCCCGGCCCCTGATCCAGGGCGAGCAGATTCCCATTTACGTGGCCGGTGTTCCCCTGCACACCCGCCTGTAAGCGGCCCTGTCATTTTCGACCATTTTGCAAAGCAAAGCACCCCCAGCCGGTTGGCTGAGGGTGCTTTTTGTTTTACAGTTTTCGCAGGGCCACGGTGCTGCCGCCGGGGGTCTTGGTGACCACCAGCTGGTTCTCGATGCGGCTTTTCAGCTCGGGCACATGGCTGATGATGCCCACCATCCGCTGGCCCTGCACAAGGCTGTGCAGGGTGGCGACCGCCTGCTCCAGGCTCTCGGCGTCCAGGGTGCCGAAGCCCTCGTCCACAAACAGCACGTCCAGCTCCACGCCGCCCGCGTAATTCTGGATCACGTCGGACAGGCCCAGCGCCAGAGCAAGCGCTGCCTGGAAGGTCTCGCCGCCGGACAGGCTGCCCACGCTGCGCACCTTGCCGGTATAGTTGTCCAGCACATCCAGATCCAGCGTGTCCTTGGTCTCGGCGGCGGTCATCTGGTGACATTCCAGCTGGTAGCGTCCGCCGGTCATGGCAAACAGCCGCTGGTTGGCGGCCTCCACCGCGTCGGCAAAATAGGCGGCCAGCACATACTGCTCGAACTGCTGCTTGCCCAGCCCGCCGGAAAGCTTGCCCCCGGCGGTGGCGTCCAGCCGCTCGATCAGCTGCTGGCGCTTCTGGGCCTGCTCCAGTTTTCCGGACGCAGTGCGCACATCCGCCATGGTCTGCCGGTTGGCCTCCAGCCGCCCGGCAAGCCGGATGCGCTCCCCGTTCAGGGCCGCGCGCCGCTGCTCCTGCTCTGCCATGGCCCGCTCCAGCTCCTGGGGCTGGAAGGCCGGGGCGGGGGCGTTTTGCTGCTGGTCACGCAGCTGCTTGTAAAGAGTCTGCGTCTCTTCGCAGGCCTTTTGCTCCTGTTCCAGCCGCTGGCGCAGAGCGTCAATCTCTTTCTGGGTGTGCAGCGCCTGGCGGAAGGCTTCCTCGCTCATGCCGCTGGCCTCCAGCGCCTTGTTCCACTCCTGGGCCGCCTGGCGTGCTTCCCCGGCCGCTTTTTGGTCGTTGTTTTTCCGCTCGGTTTGCAGGGTGAGGGCGGCGGCCAGCGCCTTCTGGTACTCCTCCAGATTTTTCCGGTTTTCTTCCGCGCTCCGGTCCAGCCGGGCCTTCTCGGCCTGCATGGCGGCCAGGGTCTGCTCGGCCTCGGCGCGGGTGGCCTGGGGCAGGTCTGCCTGCAGCTCCTCCGCCTGACGCCGGGCCGTATCCTGCCGGGCGGCAGCCTGCGCCGCCTGGGCCTGCAATTCGCTGCGCTTCTGGCGGGTCTGGTCCAGCTGTCTGCGGTCGTCTGCCAGCTGGTTCACCGCCGCACTGGAGGCCTCCACCTTGGCCTGACACTGTGTTTTTTCCGCTTCGGCCTGCCGGAGCAGCTGGTCCAGCCGCTCGTCCCAGTCCAGCAGCAGACGGGAAAGAGTTTTTGCATCCTCTTCCGGGGGCAGCTTCTGCTCCAGCTCAGCCAGCACCTGGCGGGCCTGCCGGATGTACTGCTCCCGGGCACTGCCCGCCTGAGCGGTGAGGGTGCTGCTGGTCTGGAGTGCATCGTTATAGGCGGTGCGGGCCGTTTCCATGGCAGCGGCCAGTGCCTCCAGCTCTTCCTTATTGGGCGCGCCGGTCATGCCCCGGGCCGGACTGGGATGGTGCACGCTGCCGCACACCGGGCAGGGCTGGCCGGGAATCAGGTCCTTTGCCAGCAGCCCTGCCTGGTCCCGGCGGAACAGCTGGTCCGCGCTCATGTAGGCCTGCTGGGCCTTGTCCAGGCTGTCGCTTGCCTGCTCCAGCGTCTGGCGGGCGGCCTGCTCGCTCTTTTGCAGCTTCACCAGCTCCCGCATCCGGCTGCGAACCTCCGCCATTTTCTCCTTGGCCCTGCTCCAGCGGGTCAGCTCCTGTTCCACCCTCTGGGCGGCAGTAAGGGCAGCGGCCAGGCCATCCGCCAGTGCCTGGGTCTGTTCCAGGGCGGCGGCCTGCTGCTCTTCCAGCTTGCGGGCCCGCTCCTCCTCCTGTTTCAGCCGGTCCAGCTCTCGGACGCAGGCCTGCTGCTGTGCCTTCGCCGCATCCAGCTTGTCATATTGCTTCAGCGCCTCTGCCTGGCGTTCCAGTGCCACCGCCAGCCGGGCGGCGGCCTGCTGGTCCTGCGCCAGCTGCTCCCGGGCCTGCTCCCACCGGGGAGCCTGGGCGTTCAGCCCTTCCAGCTGCGCCTGTGCTTCGGCGCGCAGCCGGGCAGCCTGCTCCGCTGCCTGGCGGGCCTTTTCGCTGCTCTCCCACACTGGGGCCAGCCGGGCAGCCGCCTCCCACCGGCCCAGCCGGGCAAGGTCCTCCGCACGCCGGGGTGCTTCGCTCTGCTGCTGTGCCAGCTGCTGCTCCAGCCGGGCCAGCTGCTCGGCCCGCTGCCCGGCCTCCCGGGCGCTCTGTACCAGTGCGGCGCTTTGCTTGATGCTCTCGTCCAGCGCGCCGATCTTCTCCTCCAGTGCGGCCAGGTTCTCCCGGTCCGCCTGGCAGAGCGCCTCCGCCAGCTCCAGCACCCGGCCGCTGCGCCAGACGCAGCCCGCATCCGCCAGCAGCTGGGCCAGCTCCCGGGCCTGGGGCAGGGCCTCGGCCTCTTCTCCCTCGGGCAGCCGCAGTCCCGCCAGATACTGGCGCAGGGAATCCACCTGCTTTTCCGTCTCGGCCCGGCTGGCCGAGGCCAGCTCTTTCAGCCGCTGCTGCAGCTGCTGGCAGCGCTCGGTGGCGAACACCTGCCGCAGAATGGCGCTGCGGTCCCGGCCGGATTTGTTCAGCAGCTCGGCAAACTGGTTCTGGGCAATCATGGCGATCTGGCGGAACTGGTCCACCTGGATGCCCAGCAGCTCTTCCACCGCCGCATCCACGCTCTCCTTGCCCTCGGCCACCGGGACGGGGCTCTCCCCCTCCAGCCGCTCCAGCAGGGCGGTGGCGGGCACCTCGGTGGTACCCTCGCCCCGCTTTTTGCGGCGGGTCTGGGCGGGGCGCCGGGTGATGCGCCACCGCTCGCCCCGGTGCAGAAATACCAGCTGGGCGCTGGTCTCCAGGGTATCGTCCGCATAGTCGCTGCGAATCATCTTCTCGCTGCGCACCCGGCCGGTGAGCTTGCCGAAGAGCGCATAGCACACCCCGTCAAACAGGGTGGTCTTGCCCGCGCCGGTGTCGCCGGTGATCAGAAACAGACCGCCCGCGCCCGCGGCCTCAAAATCCACGGTCTGGCTGCCCGCGTAGGCGCCGAAGGCGGTCAGGGTCAGGGTCAAGGGTCTCATGCTTCCACCTCCCGGCAAATGGGCTCCAGCACCGCCCGCTCCTCCTCGCTGAGGGGTTGGCCGTGCACGGTCCGGTAAAAATCTGCGAACTGGTCCAAAAGGCCCGCCCGCTGCAGCTGCCGCGCCTGCAGCTGGGCCTCGCTGCGCCCGCTGGGAATCTGGGGCGCCAGCTCCAGCTTGACCAGGTTCGGGTAAACGCTGCGCATCCGGGCGGCGGCATTGGGCGGGATCTGCCGGTCGGTGAGCACCGCATGGACGAAATCCGTGCAGCCCGGCTCGGCACTGTCGATCAGCTCCTCCAGCGGGCCCTGCACCCGGCGCAGCGGCCGCAGCGGCGCAAAGGGCAGCGCCTGCCAGCGCACATCCCCCTTTTCACCCAGCTCCACCAGCACCGCCGCCTTGCGGTGGCGCACCTCGCTCACCGAATAGGCCAGCGGCGAACCGCAATAGCGGATGTGCTCCGCGCTCACCTGCTGGGGACCGTGGATGTGCCCCAGGGCCACATAGTCAAAGCCCTCGAACACCACCGCGTCCACATTGTCCAGCGTGCCCAGGTTCAGCGTCTCGGAGTCGCAGGTTTCGGGGCTCCTGCCCCCGCTGGTCACAAACTGGTGGGCCATGATCAGATTGCGGGCGGAAAAATCCGGCCCGGCGGCCCGGATCAGGGCGGCCACCGCCTCGGTGTAGCTCTCGATGGTCTCCTCCGGCAGGGCGGCCCGCACCTGGCTGGGCCGGATAAAGGGCAATGCCCACAGATGCACCGGGCCGAAGGCATCCTCCAGCAGGTAGTGCTCCAGCCCGCCGGAAAACACCGCCGCCAGATGCACCCCGCCCGCGGCCAGCAGCTGGCTGCCGAAGCCCAGCCGGTCGGCGCTGTCGTGGTTGCCGCTGATCAGATACACCGGAATCTTCGCCCGGCACAGCCCGGTGAGAAATTCATCCAGCAGCGCCACCGCGCCCACGGTGGGCACGCTGCGGTCGTACACATCGCCCGCCACCAGCACACCGTCCACCCCGTGCTCGGTTGCCATGGCAAGGCACTGGTTCAGAATGTGCCGCTGGTCCTCGTAAAGATCCACCTCGCAGAGCCTGCGCCCCAGATGCAGATCGGATAAATGCAGAAATTTCATGCTTTGTTGCCTTTCTTTGGTACCGCGTTTCGGGTCTTACCCTTGGGCAATGCCGCACAATTCACGCCCAAGGGCTCAGGCGGCGCACTTCACCACCTGGAATTATGCGGTATTCCCTTTGATTATACCAAAGCCTTCGCCCACTTGAAAGCCCCGCCGCCCTGTGCTACCATAGGGGCAAACCCAAACGGAAAGGCGGGAACAGAAGATGGAACTGCGCTTGGAAGCCCCCCGGCCCGAGCACCGGCAGCTGGTGGAAACCTACCGGCGGGAATTTTTGAACAGCGGCGACTCCATCGACGGCTCGGCCGGGCTTGCCTGGTGCAGCGGCTTCGATGATTGGATGGCTCTGCTGGCCGACAATTCCCACGACGAGACCGCCCGTCCGGGCTGCGTGGCCACCAGCGTGTTCCTGGCCTTTGACGGAGAGCAGCTGGTGGGCATGGTGGACATCCGCCACCGGCTGAATGACTACCTGCGCCGCTACTGCGGCCACATCGGCTACAGCGTGCGCCCGGCCTTTCGCCGCCGGGGCTATGCCACCGCCATGCTCACCCTGGCTCTGGAGGAATGCCGCCGCCTGGGGCTTTCCCAGGTGATGCTTACCTGCGAGAAAACCAACGTGGCCTCCGCCCGCACCATGCTCCACTGCGGGGCGGTGCTGCAGGATGAGCTGCTCATGGGGAGCATGACCATTCAGCGATACTGGATTGAGCTGTGACCAATTGCATTTTTCATAACCGCGCCGCCGCCTTCTCTCCACTCGGGGTAAGGTGGCGGCGCATATTTTTGTCCTTAAACCATTGTTTCTCAAAAACGTAGAATATTTTTTAGTTAATTTGTTCAAATGCCCATTGTCGCCCCCTGTAAAAAGCGTTATAATAGTATCAAAATTTCATCGCAAACGCGGCCCTGTGGGCCACGGGCCGGGCTGGTTTTTGGCCCGGCCTTCGCCCTTTGCTGCGGGAAAGGAGCTCTTAGCATGAATGCCACCAACGAACTGCTGCGGGCAATTTTAAAGATGGACGAGGAGGAACGGCTGCGCACTCAGGCCACCGAGGAATACCGGCGCGGCGCCCAGACCCGCCTGACCGAGGCGGCCCGCAACCAGGAGGCCGAGATCATGGCCGCCATGCGCACCCGGGTGGACGCCTTTTCCGCCAGGGAGCAGGCCCGGGCCGACGAACGCCTGGCCAAGCTGGAGGCAGGCAAGCAGCAGGCCCTCAGCCGGATGGAGCAGCTCCGGGCGGACAAACGGGAGGAATGGGTGAAGACCATCACCGACCGGGTGCTGGGGCGGGAGGCGTAAGCCATGGGCAACACGCAGGCCTCCAATGCCATTCTGGCCAAAAGCCGCGCGCTTTACGGCCGCCGCCTCACCGGGCAGGACTATCAGCAGCTGATGAACTGCCGGGACCTGCCGGAGGTGATCACCTATTTAAAAAGCCGCACCGCCTATGCCCGCGCGCTGGAGGGCGCGGACCCCACCCGGGTACGCCGGGCGGAGCTGGAGGTCCGGCTGCGGCAGAATCTGTTCGATCAGTACGCGGCCCTGTGCCGGTACGAGATGAACATCGGCCACGATTTTTACCGCTACTTTATTTTAAAGGCGGAGGTCCGGGCGCTTGCCAATCGGCTGCAGGAGCTGGCCGCCCCCGGCAGCGAGACGCTGCGGCTGTATCAGATGCCGGAGTTTATCCGCCGCCATTCCAAGCTGGATGCCGCTGCCCTGGCCTCCGCCCGCGATCTTGCCAGCCTGACCGCCGTGGTGGAGGGCACCGTCTACCATCCCATCCTCATGAGCTTCTGCGAAAAGGCAGGCTTTGTGCTGGATAAGGACGGCGTTTTGCAGGTGCAGGCCGCGCTGGACCAGCTGATTTACAACACCATGGAGGAGCTGGTGGCCAAAAAGCTGCACGGCGCCGCCAAAAAGGACATGGACTATCTGCTGCGCCGCAAGAGCGACCTGGCCGCCATCGTCCACATGTACCGACTCAAGCAGATGACCGGCGCCGACCGGGCGTATCTGTTGCCCCGGCTGGCGGTGGGCTACAGCAACATGAGCCAGAAACAGCTGCTTTACCTGATGGACGCGGCGGACTGCGAGGACTTTGTGCACCGGCTGGCCCGCACCCCTTATGCACGGGAGTTCTTCGGCTCCTCCTTCACCCGCGTGGAGGACGCGGTGCAGCGGCTGGATTACCGCTGGCATCTGAAAAAGCTGCGCTTTTCCACCGACCCCAGCGTGGTGCTGTTCTGCTACATCTTTCTGGCGGAAAACGAGCTGACCAACCTGACCCACATCATCGAGGGTGTCCGTTACCACCTGCCGCCGGAAAAGATCGCCCCCCTGCTGGTGGGCGTGGGCGACTGAAGGGAGGTGCCGAGCGATGCTGTTTGAACCAAAAATGCAGCTGGTCTGGGTGAACGGACCCATCGGCCGGCTGACGGATTTTCTCGAGCGCTGCTGCCTGGACCAGGGCACGGTGCATCCCGCCCGGGCGCTGGACAACATGAACGCGGCGGCGGGCTACGCCGAGCCGGAAACCGACGGCGAATGGGCCGCCCTGGTGGCCCGGCTGGAGGCGGATGCCGGAGACGATTCCCTGCCCTTGACCCACCCCTGTGAGGAATTTTCGCCCCGGCAGCGCCAATTGCTGGAGGAGCTGGAGCACCAGCTGGCCGAGAGCGACGCGGATCTGAAGCTGTTGAACGACCAGCTCACCCTCTGCCGCACCGGCAGCGAACAATTCAACCAGTTTTCCGGGCTGGAGGTGCCGGTGGACCAGCTGGAGCAATGCCGCTTCGTGCAGGTGCGCTTCGGCTGCATGCCCCAGCGGGGGCTGGAGATGCTGCAGCGGGATTATTCCAAGGACTGCCTGCTGTTTTTGCCCTGCGGTCAGAACGAGCAGGGCTGCTGGGGCGTCTGCCTGACCCCCATGGTGGAGGCCGCCCGCATGGACGGCGTTCTGGCCGAGCTGCGATTCGAGCCGGTGCACCTGCCGGGTGCGGCGGGCACGCCCGCTCAGATCGTGGAAAATCTTGGCCGGAACATCCGGCTGCTGGAGGCTGAAAAAGCTGCAGCGCTGGACCACCGAACCGCTTTGTGGCAGCAGGCAAAGCCCTGGGCCGCTCCCCTTTACGCCCTGGCCTGCCGAAGGGCCCGCGTGGAGGAGCTGCGCCGGTGCGCTGCGGTGCGCGGCGAGCGATTCTTTTACTGCGTATGGCTGCGCCAGCCGGATCTGGCGGCCTTTGAGGCCGCCTGCCGGGGACTGGGCCAGCTGAATCTGCTGCCGGACCGGGTGCTGGCCCGCCGGGCCTGGGAGCAGGAAACAGGAAGAAGCGAACGAAAGTGAGATGAGAACACCTTGGCCATTGAAAAAATGAAGCTGGTTCGGGTGGACGGGCTGCTGCCTCAGCTGGACGAGCTGATCGCAGCCTGCTGCCTGAACGGCGATTTTCACCCGGAGCCCGCGGTGCAGCACATGTCCGGCTCGCTGGGCTATGTGACCCTCAGCGAGGACAATCCCTACGCCCCGGACGTGCAGCAGATGGAGGAGCTGTTCCGGCTGGCCGGGCAGACCGAGCTGCCCGCCGTCACCGGCAAGCCCCGCCACATCCGGGACGAGGAATTCGAGCTGGTACATCAGGTGGCCCGGCAGCTGCAGGACCTGGCCGCCGAGCGGGATGCGCTGGTGAACGAAAAAAGTCAGCTGGCCCAGCAGCGGGACCAGTTCGCCCACTTCTCCGGGCTGGACGTTCCTCTGGAGGACATTCTGGGCTGTGAGTATATCAAAATTCGGTTCGGTTTTCTGCCCAAGGCCAGCTACGCCCGCATGACGGTGGCCTACGCCGAGAACCCCCACGTGCTGTTCGTCACCTGCGGCGAGGAGGCCGCCGGGTACTGGGGTTTGTATTTCACCCCCCGGGAGACCGCTGACGAGATTGACGGCATCTTCTCCACCCTGTTCTTCGAGCGGCTGCATCTGCCCGCCGCCACCGGCACCCCGGCACAGATCGTGAGCCAGCTGGACGCCCAGATGGCCGAGCTGGACAAAAAGCTGGAGGACGTGGCCCGGCGCACCGCCGATTACTGGGCCCAGGAGGAAAAGCCTCTGACGGACATCTACCGCCAGCTGAAATGGCACCAGAGCGTATTTGATATGCGCCACTACGCCGCCTGTCGCGACAATTACTTCTTCTTCGTGGGCTGGGTGCCCGCCGACAAGGCCCCGGAATTCGAGAAGAAGGCAAAGGCCATCCCCCATATGCGGGTCACGGTGAGCGACCCGGGCGAGGTGGAGGAATCCACGCCGCCCACCCTGCTCAAAAACCCCTGGTTCGTGCGGCCCTTCGAGATGTTCGTGGACATGTACGGCCTGCCCAGCTACGGCGAGATGGACATCACCGCCTTTGTGGCCATCACCTTCACGGTGCTGTTCGGCATCATGTTCGGCGATCTGGGCCAGGGCGCGGTGCTGGCCGTCGGCGGCTTTGTCCTTTGGAAGTGGAAAAAGATCGGTCTGGCCCGGCTGGTGGTGCCCTGCGGCATCTCCAGCATGGTGTTCGGCTTTTTGTTCGGCTCGGTCTTCGGCTTCGAGGAGGCCCTGAACCCGGTGTATGAGGCCCTCGGCTGGAGCGGCAAGCCCATCAGCTGGTGGCCCGGCGCTCCCCATTCGGTGCTGGACACCGCCGCCATCAACCCCATTCTGATCTGCGCCATCTTCATCGGCGTGGCCATGGTCTTCCTGGCCATGCTGCTGCACGTGTACGCAGCGGTGCGCAAAAAGCACTGGGGCGAGGCCATCTTCTCCAACAACGGCCTGGTGGGTATGCTGGTGTACGCCGCCGGTGTTTCGCTGGTGAGCGGCTTCATGAAGGGCCCCGTCTTCCTGCCGGGCAGCGTGGCGCTGGTCATCCTGGTGGCAGGCCTTGTGGTGCTCTTCTTCCAGGAGGTGCTCATCGGTCTGGTGGACCATCACCCCCACTGGAAGCCGGACAGCTGGGCCGACTACTGCATGCAGAATGTGTTTGAACTGCTGGAATACGTGCTGAGCTATTTCAGCAACACGGTATCCTTCCTGCGCGTGGGCGCCTTCGTCTTCGTGCACGCGGCCATGATGATGGCCATCTTCAGCCTGGCGGGCGACCCGCCCAACATGATCGTGGTGGTGCTGGGCAACGCCCTCATCATCGCACTGGAGGGCCTGCTCTCCGGCATTCAGGGCCTGCGCCTTGAATTTTACGAAATGTTCAGCCGCTGCTACGAGGGCGGCGGCCACCCCTTCCGGGGCGTGGACCTGACCAAGAAGGCGCAGCAGGGCTGACCGTCCGCCGCCTTTGAGATAGTTATTTGGAGGTAATGATCTATGAATCCCGTAATCACCGCTCTGCTCGTTTTGCTGCCCCTGGCCCTGATCATGGGCTGCGCCGCTTATCTGGCCAAGCGCTCTGCCGCCGGCATGCCGGTCAAGCGCACCCTGGCCCTCAACCTGAGCTGTTTTCTGGTCGTTCTGCTGATCGCAGGCTGCTTCGCCTTCGCAGTCAGCGCTGAGGACGCTGCCACCACCACCGCCGTGATGACCGCTGCCGAAAAGGCCGCCAGCAACGAGAGCATGGGCCTTGGCCTGCTGGCTGCCGCGCTGGTTACCGGTCTTGCCGGCATCGGCGGCGGCCTGGCCGTTGCCGCCGGCGCTCCTGCCGCCATCGCCGCCGCCAGTGAGGACCCCAAGAGCTTCGGTAAGAGCCTGATCTTCGTTGCTCTGGGCGAGTCCATCGCCCTGTACGGCGTGGTTATCTCCATTCTGATCCTGAACAAGCTGGTCTGACCCGGCGGCTTCAAAAGCGAAGGGAGGGCAGACCATGCGGTTTTACCTGATCAGCGACAATACCGATACCCAGACCGGCATGCGGCTGGCGGGCATCGAGGGCGTGGTGGCCCACCAGGCCGACGAGGTGACCGCCGCCCTGGACTACGCCCTGGCTCAGCCGGACGTGGGCATGATTCTGGTGACGGAAAAGATTGCCGACGATTTCGAGGCCATCGTGAACGAGGCAAAGCAAGCCCCGGACGCCCCGCTGATTCTTGCCATTCCGGACCGGCACGGCTCGGCCCTGGGCAAGGATCGCATCACCCGCTATGTGCGGGAGGCCATCGGCGTGAAGATTTGACCCGAGGGCCGCAAACCAACCAAAAGAGGTGTAAGCCATGATCGACGAAAACGAGCGGGCCGCGCAGTTTCTGCAGGCCATCCAGCGGGACGCCGAGCACCGGCGCAGCGAGATCGTGAAGGCCATCGACGCCGAGACCGCCGCTGAGCTGGAAAAGAAGCGGACCGAAGCGGAGAAAAAGGCCGCCCGTATGGAGGAATACGAAACCCAGCGCGCCACCGAAAACGCCAACCGGCTGCTTTCGCAGAGCGTGCTGGACGCCGGGGCGGAGCTTGCCCGCCGCCGGGGCCAGATCGCGGACGAGGTGTTCTCGGCCTGCGAAAAAGAGATCGAAGCCTTCGTGAGCAGCCCGGACTACGGGCCGTTTCTGAAGCAGAACGCCGCCGGGCTGCTGACACTGCTGCGGTGCGACACCGCCCAGTTCTTTGCCCGGCCCCAGGACCTGGAGCTGGCCCGGCAGAACCTGCCCGCCGGCTGCACCGTGGAGGCGGACGGTACCATCCGTCTGGGCGGGCTGCGCGCCCGCGCGGGCAGCACCGAGGCGGACGACACGCTGGACATGCGCATGGAGAACCAGAAGGACTGGTTCCTGCGCTCCTGCGGCATGTCCATCGCGCTGGAACAGTTGTGAGGTGAAGGGAATTGGCAGAAAATCGCATCTATAGCATCAACGGCCCGGTTGTGACCGTGCGGGGCAAAACCGGGTTTTCCATGATGGAGATGGTGTATGTGGGCGAGGCGAGGCTGGTGGGCGAGGTGATCCGCCTGAGCGAGGACGCCGCCACCATCCAGGTATACGAGGAGACCGGCGGCCTTGCCCCCGGCGAGCCGGTGTATTCCACCGGCGGCGCGCTGGCCGTGACCCTTGGCCCCGGCATCCTGCGCAACATCTACGACGGCATCCAGCGCCCGCTGCCCGCTCTGGAAGAGCTGAGCGGGGCCTTCATCGGCCGCGGCTGCTCCGCCCCCGCGCTGGACGAGACCGCCCGCTGGGACGTGACGGTGCTGGCAAAGCCCGGCGACCGGCTCACCCCCGGCCAGATCTACGCCACCTGCCCCGAGACCCCCGCCATTGAGCACCGGTGCATGGTGCCGCCCAATGTGTCCGGCACCGTGACCTGGGTGGCCGAAAACGGCAGCTACACCGTGAACGACACGGTGGTAAAGCTCACCGACGACCGGGGCAACGAGCGGGTGCTGACCCTGTGCCAGAAATGGCCCATCCGAATCCCCCGCCCTGTCTCCCGCCGGATGCCCGCCCAGCGGCCGCTGATCACCGGCATGCGGGTGGTGGACACCATGTTCCCCATCGCCAAGGGCGGCGCGGCGGCCATTCCCGGCGGCTTCGGCACCGGCAAGACCATGACCCAGCACCAGCTGGCCAAATGGTGTGACGCGGACATCATCATCTATGTGGGCTGCGGCGAACGCGGCAACGAGATGACCCAGGCGCTGACCGAGTTCAGCGAGCTGATCGACCCCAAGACCGGCCGCCCGCTGACCGACCGCACCGTACTGATCGCCAACACCTCCAACATGCCGGTGGCCGCCCGTGAGGCGTCCATCTACACCGGCATCACGCTGGCGGAATACTACCGGGACATGGGCTACCATGCCGCCATGATGGCCGACTCCACCTCCCGCTGGGCCGAAGCCCTGCGCGAGATCAGCGGCCGTCTGGAGGAGATGCCCGCTGACGAGGGCTACCCCGCCTACCTGCCCAGCCGTCTGGCCCAGTTCTACGAGCGTGCGGGCTATGCCCAGGCGCTGTGCGGCCAGGAGGGCTCAGTTACCGTAATCGGCGCGGTCAGCCCCCAGGGCTCCGACTTCTCGGAGCCGGTGACCCAGAACACCAAGCGGTTCACCCGCTGCTTCTGGGCGCTGGACAAGGCCCTGGCCTACGCCCGCCATTACCCGGCCATCAACTGGAACACCAGCTACAGCGAGTATCTGGGCGATCTGTCTCCCTGGTACTATGACAACGTGGGCCCGGACTTCATGCAGTGCCGTGAGCGCATTGCCGGTCTGCTGCTGCAGGAGACCAGCCTGATGGAGATCGTGAAGCTGATCGGCTCCGACGTGCTGCCGGACGACCAAAAGCTGATCATCGAGATCGCCCGCGTCATCCGCGTGGGCTTCTTGCAGCAGAACTTCTTCCATGATCAGGACACCTATGTGAGCCTGGAAAAGCAGCTGAAGATGATGCGGGTGATCCTGCATCTGTACGAAAAGAGCCAGGTACTGGTGGCAAAGCAGGTGCCCATGAGCCGGGTACTGCGCACCGGCCTGTTCGACAAGCTGGTCAAGATGAAGTACGACATCCCCAACGACCACCTGGAGCTTTTCGACGATTATACCGCCGAGATCGACCAGAAGATCGGCGAACTCATGCGCCCGTGACCGGCGCCGGAAAGGAGAGATTTGTACCATGCTCTTAGAGTATGTTGGCCTCAGCCAGATCAACGGCTCGCTGGTGATTCTGGATGGGGTGAAAAACGCCAGCTACGACGAGATGGTGGTGCTGCGCCTTGACGACGGCAGCCAGCGCATCGGCCGCATCGTGATGATCGAGGGCGAGAAATGCGTAATTCAGGTGTTCGAGGGAACCACCGGCTTCTCGCTGTCCAACACCCGCACCACCCTGACCGGCCATCCCATGCAGGTGGACCTGAGCCCGGAGCTTCTGGGCCGCACGCTGGACGGTCTGGGCCGCCCCATCGACGGTCTGGGCGCCATCTACCCGGAATGCCGCCGGGACGTGAACGGCGCGCCCATCAACCCGGTGAGCCGGGTCTATCCCCGCAACTACATCTGCACCGGCATTTCCGCCATTGACGCGCTGACCACCCTGATCCGCGGCCAGAAGCTGCCCATCTTTTCCGGGTCCGGCATGCGCCACAACGAGCTGGCGGTGCAGATCGTAAAGCAGGCAAACGTATCCGACGGCGAGGATTTCGCCATCGTATTCGCGGCCATGGGCGTGAAAAACGACGTGGCGGATTATTTCAAGAGCTCCTTCGAGGCCGCCAACGTGATGGACCGGGTGGTCATGCTGCTGAACCTGGCGGGCGACCCCATCGTGGAACGCATCATCACCCCCAAGGCGGCGCTGACCATCGCCGAGTATCTGGCCTTTGATCTGGGCAAGAACATTCTAGTCATCCTCACCGACATGACCAGCTACTGTGAGGCTCTGCGGGAGTTCTCCTCCTCCAAGGGCGAGATTCCCGGCCGTAAGGGATACCCCGGCTATCTGTATTCCGATCTGGCCAGCCTGTATGAACGGGCGGGCATCGTGAAGGGCAAGAAGGGTTCCGTGACCCAGATTCCCATTCTGACCATGCCCAACGACGACATTACCCATCCCATTCCGGACCTGACCGGATACATCACCGAGGGCCAGATCGTGCTGGACCGCAATCTGGACGCCACGGGCGTGTATCCGCCCATCAGCGTACTGCCCAGCCTGTCCCGTCTGATGAAGGACGGCATCGGCAAGGGCTACACCCGCGAGGACCACAACCCGCTGGCCAACCAGCTGTTCGCCACCTATGCCCGGGTGCAGGACGCGAAGGCGCTGGCCAGCGTCATCGGCGAGGAGGAGCTTTCGCCCAGCGACAAGCGGGTGATGGAATTCGGCCGCGCCTTTGAGGAAAAATTCGTGGGTCAGGGCAACACCAGCCGGACCATTGAGGAGACGCTGGATCTTGGCTGGGAGCTGCTGAGCATGCTGCCCAAGGAGGAGCTGGACCGTGTGGACCAGGTATTGCTGGACCACTACTACAAGCCCAAAACCGACCCCAAGCAGCGGGAGCTGGGCCTGCGCCGCGCCTTCCACGACGACGCCGAGTAACCGGGCAGATAGACCCAGAAAGGAGGCCTTGTTTTGGCGCAGCAGATATTCCCCACAAAAAGCAATCTGATGGCGCAGCAGAAAAGCCTTGCGCTGGCCAGCCAGGGCTACGAGCTGATGGACCGCAAGCGCAACATTCTGGTGCGCGAGATGATGCAGCTCATCGACCGGGCCGCCGCCATTCAGGATCAGATCGCCGCGGCTTATGCCGAGGCCTACGCTGCCCTGCAGCTGGCCAATGTGACGCTGGGCGTGGTATCGGGCTTTGCACACACGGTGCCGGTGGAAAACGGTCTTTCGCTGGACTGGCGAAGTGTGATGGGCGTGGAGCTGCCCATGGTGAAGCTGGAGGAGACCGCGCCTCAGAGTCTGTATTACGGTCTGGGCGGGACCAACAGTCAGCTGGACGAGGCATACCGCAAGTTCTGCCAGGTGAAGCGGCTCACGGTGGAGCTGGCCGAGGTGGAAAGCAGCGTATACCGTCTGGCCCAGGCCATTCAGAAGACCCAAAAGCGGGCCAACGCCCTGAGCAACATCATGATCCCGCAGTTCAATTCCAACATCAAGTACATCACCGAAGTGCTGGAAGAAAAGGAACGCGAGGATTTCTCCCGCCTCAAAGTAATCAAATCTTCTTTTTAGCAGACTCGACCGTTGGCGGGGTGCGGTACGTTTACGTGTACGCACCAGATTTTCCTCAGCAACGTACGCTAACCCCCATAGGGCGTCCCCGACCATTGACAGAATGCAGTACCCGATATATGCCGGGTATTCTTCAGCGAAATACTCCAGCTGGCTTTTGGCGGACTCTCCCGGTTCTTTGCCGGGTTCCAGGGGTTTGAAACAAACTCCCTTTCTTCCCTGCCGGAATCACAATCCAGTTCGTTGAATCAAAAGCAAAAATTACTTTGAGTGTTTAAAATTCGCGCATTGCACCTCGCCCTCTGGGGCGGGGTGCTTCTTTGTGTGTGTATATCTTCTTGGATATCTTATTGGGTATCTTATATTGCTCTTCCGGTTTCGTCACTTTCAAGTACTGCATCCGGCGCATGGAAGGATCGAAACTGTCGTTTCCATTTTTCAAATCTGTAACATGGAAGTGACGCATCGGGCACAGGGATTTCGGCATGGAACGCATGGGTGTTTTCCTCCTTTGGTTCTGGTGAAATTTCCGGGAACAAACGGGCAGAAAAAACGGCGGCGCATGGCAAACGCAAGCCATACGCCGTCGGTTTTTTTATTTGTTCCAGTTTATATGATAGCACAGGAGGAACCGGGCTTGCCAAGGGTCAAAACAAAGGTTTATCCGGGCTTTTCGACGAAAATCCGGGTAAATCTACACTGCAATAAGCCTGCCCCGGTCGAGTCCGTTAATGGGTGTTTGCGTATTTTGCTGAGGAAAGCCCGGTGCGTATCAGAAAGCGTATCGCACCCCGCTAACGTTCGAGTCCGCTAAAAAATCGTTAAAAAAACCAGGAGGGGAGCCAGCGGGCGGAGATGATCCAGGTTTCAGATACCGGGATACCGGTCACCGCCGGGTAGAACCAGAGGAACACCACTGCCGCCGCAACCAGAACACCCAGGGCGATTCTACGCGCAAGCTGCGGCCGGTCATGATCCAGCTTGGACAGCATCAGGGCAAGCCCCGCCACCGCAAACCACAGGCTGGGGAGATAATGGTACAGGAAGGTGCACCGGGTCACCAGCACCCAGGGCAGCAGCTGCGCCAGATACAGCACCAGCACACTTCCCTGCGCCCGGCAGGCCCGTCCGCTGATCTGCCGCCAGACCAGCACACACAGCCCGGCCAGCGCCGCCCACCATACGATGGGATTGCCCATGCCCGCAATGGTTCCTCGCATCTCCGCAGGCAGCCCGCTGGCGGAATAATACCATACAGGGCGTAATAACAAAGGCCAGGTATACCAGTTGGATTCGTACGGATGGGTGCTCTTGAGCTGGCTGTGGTAGTTGAACATGGTCAGCTGGCACTGCCACCACTCACCCAGGCTGAAGCCGCCTTCCCGCCACCAGTAGGGCAGATAGGCCGCGATGTAGATGATCAGCGGGATCAGCACGAAGAAGAGCACACCGCCCACCAGGGCCACGGCCAGCTCCCGGCCGAAGTTCGGCTTCTTCTGCCGCCAGCGGGCCCACAGCACACCGAAATACAGCACCGCCAGCCCGGCTCCGGCGTAAATACCGGTCCACTTGCTGGCCGCGCCCAGGCCAAAGGCAACTCCTGCCAGAGCCATGGGCAGGATGCTCTTGTCCACACCTCTGGTCAGCACGCTCTGGCAGTACCAGAGCATGAAATAGGCCCCCAGCAGGATAAAGAAGGTGCCGTAGATGTCGATGGTGGCAATCCGGCTCTGGGCATAGCGCATCAGGTCCAGCCCGGCCAGAAGGGCCGCAAAGCCCGCCCACCGGGGCGACCGGGTGAGCCGCCGCACAAAGAGATACAGCACCGGCACCAGAGCGATGCCGAACAGCGCCCCCGCCACGCGCCAGCCGAAGCCGGTCATGCCGAACACCGCGATGCCCAGCATGATGAACACCTTGCCCAGCGGCGGGTGGGTGGTCTCGTACACCGGCATGCCGTGCAGATGCTCGTAGGCGGTGCGGCCGTGGTAGATCTCGTCAAAATACATGCTGTTTTTGTAGCTGATGGTGTCCGGCACCTGGGCCTGCTCGTCAAACAGAGCCCCGCTCTCGCCGGTCACGGCCAGGCATTCGCCTGCGTCGTTCTTGAAGGCCAGCTCCATCACGCTGGCATCGGTGAGGGTAATGGTATAGGTCTCGTTCGCGATGACCGGCAGGGACAGCCAGTGGAACACGTTGCCGTAGTCCAGCGTCTGGTTCACCAGCTCGGTACCCCGGCTGTCGGTCACGGTGAGCTGGCCGTTCCAGTTGATCTCCGGGTAAATCCACAGGCTGGAGGCCTCGCCCTCCACCTGCACGGTGTAGGTCCTGGTCCCCTGCACCACCTCCGGGTTCTGAGGCGCGGTGAAGTCGCCCAGGTTGGTCAGACTCACCACACCCACCAGAAGGGTGCCCGCCAGCAGCCAGAGCAGCTCCGGCCGGGTCCAGCGGGGCTGGGGTGCAGGCGCGGTGATGGCAGGCTCCGGGGAGGGCTGCAGCGCACAAATCTTCCCGCCACGGCACAGCCGCAGGCCGGCCAGCCAGACCATCACGGTGCCCACCAGGTTGGCCAGGCTCACCACCGCAATCATCACACGGGCGGTGTCGCTGGTGAGGAACTGATCCTCGGTGCCGTTGGAGGCCAGAACCAGCGCCAGATTCAGCAGGGTGGACATGCTCAGCACCGCCGTGCCCGCCAGCAGCTTGCGGTCCGCCCAGCGGGCCACCGCCGCCAGCAGCAGCGCCAGCGCCGGAATCAGATACCGCTCGTGCATCCGGTGACTCAAACAGAAGATGGCCGCACCGTAAAAGCCCGCCAGCAGCATGGGGCAGAACCGGCCGCTGCGCACACTCACCCAGGCCAGATACAGCATGGCGGCGGTGGCGATCAGGATGCCCACAGTGCCCAGCATTTGCCAGGTAATGGGCGTGCCGAATATGCCATCGGTCTGCATGGTCCAGTTGCCGCCCAGCAGGGTAATCAGATTAAAGCCGTTCACACTGGCATAGGGGTAGCTGGATACGGTGCCGGTGTACTTTTCCACCAGCCAGTCCATAGGCTGGTCGCCCCAGAAGGGCAGCGCAAAGGCCAGCACCACTGCCACGGACAGAACCGCACCCAGTGCCGCGCGGCCCACTGCCCTGCTCCGCTCGGCCGCCGGGCCGGTGAACAGAGGCAGCGCAAAGCAGACGGCCAGCACCGGCCCGAACAACAGGGCCTGGGGCTTCAACGCCAGCGCCAGGCCGTAAAGCAATGCAGAAGGCAGGTATTTTTTCCGGCTCAGCAGCCAGAACACCCCCACCAGGCAGAGGGCGGGTACGCTGTCCACCTGCTTCCAGACGGCGGTGTCGTACAAAAAGGCCGGGCAGAAGGCGACGAGCGCCGCAATGAGCATGGCCCGCTTTTCGTTCAGATGGGTGCGGGCGATGTGCCAGACCAGGGCGGTGAGGCCCACGTCGCACAGGATGGGCACGCTGCTGAGCAGCAGCACAAAGCCCTTGCCGCTCACATTCATGCCCAGCAGCTTGCCCAGGCTGCCCAGCACCCAGAGCACCAGCATGTAGCCGGGGGGATAATCCGCAAAGTAATCCGGGGAATAGAACTGGCCCGGCCCCAGGTCCGCCAGGCGCTGGGCCCAGGCGGTGAAGCAGGCCACGTCGGTGGAATAGCCCTCAGTGACCAGGGTCAGCCCGATGCGCAGCACAGCGGCACAGACCAGCAGCACCAGCAAGCCGGCAGGCAACCTCCGGACATTCCGGCGGGCATATGATTTGGCGTTTGCCATGATCTCTCTCCTTTACGCACGCACGGCGCACCGCGCGGGGATGGTCTATTCAAATAGTAGACGCTCTTATGTTCAGTATAGTAAAAACCCGCTGCCCATTGCAAGGGGAAGGGTGTGGTTTTCCTGTGAAAACGAAAAAAGAATACAAAGACTGGTACAAAAAAGCCGGGTGCGGTGAAGCCTTCACCACACCCGGCGAAACGTCGGATTGCAGAGCTGCTCCGTTTTAGAGCAAGCCCAGCATGTGATATTTTAAGAAATTTTAGACACCTTGGGGCCCTGAGCGGTGTCCTCCACCTGCCAGCCCATCTCGGTGATCTGGGCGCGCAGCGCGTCGGCAGTGCTCCAGTCCTTGGCCTTCTTGGCGGCAGCGCGGCGTTCCACCAGCTCCATCACCTCGGCAGGCACCTCGTTGGTCTTGCGGTTGTACAGCAGGCCCAGCACGCCGGTCAGCTCGTCGAACACCTCAGCGGCATTGGTCAGCGCAGCCTTGGAGGCATCCTTGCCCAGGGTATTGATCTCCTTCACCAGCTCAAAGATGGCGGCCAGAGCATCCGGGGTGTTCAGATCGTCGTCCATGGCGGTGTTGAACTTGGTCTTGGCGGCGGCAGCCTTCTCCACCAGCACATCGCTGCCGGTCTCGGCGGCGTTCTTGATGAGGAAATCCAGATTCTCGCGGCAGGTGTACAGCCGCTCCAGGCTGGCCTTGCAGGACTGAATCAGCTCTACGGTGTAGTTCAGAGGCATGCGGTAGCCCGCGGTGAGCAGGAAATAACGAATGGGCTCGTAGCCGTAAACATCGGCAATCTCGCGCACGGTGAAGAAATTGTTGGCGCTCTTGCTCATCTTGTGGTTGTCGATGTTCAAAAAGCCGTTGTGCATCCAGTAGCGGCTGAAGGTGCAGCCGTTGGCACACTCGGACTGGGCGATCTCGTTCTCATGGTGCGGGAAGATCAGGTCCTGACCGCCGCAGTGAAGGTCGATGGTGGCGCCCAGATGCTTGCGGGCCATGGCGCTGCACTCGATGTGCCAGCCGGGACGGCCGGGGCCGTAGGGGCTTTCCCAGGCGGGCTCGCCGGGCTTGGCGGCCTTCCAGACCGCGAAATCCGCCGGGTCCTCCTTCAGGTCGTCGTCCATCTGGCTGCGCAGCTCCCGGTTGCCGCTCTCCAGATCCTCCAGGTTCAGGTGGCTCAGCTTGCCGTACTCCTTGAACTTTCTGGCCCGGAAATACACGTCGCCGTTCTTGGCCACATAGCCGTAGCCCTTTTCGATGATGTCGGCCACGATGCCCAGAATCTCGTCGATGTGCTCGGTGGCGCGGGGACGCACGCTGGGAGCCAGCACGTTCAAGCCCTCGCTGTCCTTGATATACTCGGCCTCATAGCGGCGGGCGACCTCCTGCATGGGAACGCCTTCCTCCTGGCCCTTCTTGATCAGCTTGTCGTCAATGTCGGTGATGTTGGAAACGTAGATTACCTTATTGCCCTGGTACTCCAGATAGCGGCGCAGGGTGTCGAACACCACCATGGGCCGGGCGTTGCCGATGTGGATGAAATTGTACACGGTGGGACCGCACACATAGATGCGGTACTCGCCGGGCTTCTGCGGGATGAACTCCTCTTTTTTGCGGGTGAGGGTGTTAAAAATCTGCATACTGCTTCGCTCCTTGCTCTGCGCAACGGCCCCCATGGCACGGCGCAGTTTCAATGGTATCATTATACCAGCCTTTGGCGGTTTACGCAACGGCGGGCCGGACCTTTTGGCAAAAACAAAACGCCCGGCGATCCGCAGATCGCCGGGGCGCGTTTGTACTTTTGAAAACCGTTCTCGGTTACAGCCACTTCTTCCAGCGGGCCAAAAAGCCTGCGCCCAGGGTAGCCAGCACGGCAATGGCCAGCACGATCACGAAGCCGAAGGGATTCTCGGCAAAGGGCACCGGCACGTTCATGCCCCACAGGCTGGACACGATGGTGGGCACTGTGAGGATAATGGTCACGGCGGCCAGCAGCTTCATCACGATGTTCAGATTGTTGGAGATCACGGAGGCGAAGGCATCCATGGTGCCGGACAGAATGTCCCGGTAGATGCTGCTCATCTCCATGGCCTGCTTGTTCTCGATGATTACATCTTCCAGCAGGTCGGTATCCTCGGGGAAGTCCCGCACAAAATCCATGCGCAGCAGCTTCTCCAGAACGATCTCGTTGCCCTTCAGGGAGGTGGAGAAGTACACCAGGCTCTTCTCCAGGCCCAGCATCTGAATGAGCTCCTTATTCTTCATGCTCTTGTGCAGCTCGTTCTCCACGCGGGTGCTGGCCTTGTCCACCTGACGCAGGTAGAACAGGAACAGGCTGGCGTTGCGGTAGAGCATCTGCAGAGCCATGCGCTTGCGCTTCTTGGTGCTGCAGGCCTTGACCAGGCCCTCCATGAAGGCGCGGGGCAGCGCGGTTTCCTTCAGGGAGACGGTGATGATGTTATCCTCGGTGAGCACGATGCCGAAGGGAATGGTGGAATACACAAAGCTGTGGCCCTCGGTCTGCACGATGGGGGTGTCCACGATGATGAGGATATGGCCGTTGTCCTCCACTTCAATACGGCTGCGTTCCTCTTCGTCCAGGGCGGCCCGAACCAGGTCCGGGTCCACATGCAGCTGGGCACAAACCCGGCCGATCTCCTTCTCGTTGGGGTCGCACAGGTTGATCCAGGAGCCGGGCAGGATCTGGTCCTGCTCCAGCATACGGCCGCTATCGCTCAGATAAATATTCAACATAAAAAACACCTGCTTTCTCAAACTTACCGGCTCTTTTTCCGGCTGTGTTTGCGGCGCACGGCATTACAGCCGCCCCCCCGAAAAGCAGGTTCCGCGCTCATGATTCAGCGCAGGATGCAGGGTAAGGCAGCAAAGCCGGTTCCGCTGATAAAACGATCCACACATCTACTGGGGTCGCCGTCCATGCTGTCATCTCCTTGCATTGAATTTTTTGTTGCGGGCCCTGTCGGCCCTCAATTAGTGTATGCCCGCCGGGCGGGTTTGTCAAGCCATAAAACGCCAAAAAACGCCGCTTTTTGGCGCTATGCGGTAAAAAGCGGGTAAAAAGGCGAAAAACGCCCCAAAACGGGCAAATTCGGCCCGGTTTGGGGCAAGGCAGCTGCTTCTTCCCGTGGAAAGAGAAACGCCGGGGCAGCCAGCTGTTTCGCTGGCCGCCCCGGCGCGGGGTACTGTGTTTTGCGGGGCCTCAGCCCATCACATACACGTTCACTTCCTGCACACCGTTCATCAGCGCTTCGGAGAAGCTGTCGTAGAACAGGTCCACCAGGCAGCTGCCGTTCAGCAGCGAAGCGCCCGTGTCGGTGGCGATGGCATAGCCGTAAACCAGCTTGCCGTCGGTGCTGGTGATATAAAGCTTGGTGCCGTACGGAATCAGGGCGGGGTTTACGGCAACGGTGCCGCAGTACAGTCCCAATCCGGAAGCGCCACGGCCCCGGCTGGCACTGTAGCCGGTGGCCCGTCCGGTGTACACCGCCGTGTAGCCGGTGGGTACGCCGTCCACCACCTCGGGACCTTCCAGAGGCGAAACCGGCGCCCCTGCCTGATAGGCCTTGATGATGGTGTTCTGGGGAGCCACGGTCTGCACCACGCTGATCACCTGGCTGGATTCCACCTGGCCGTCCACCACGCGCTCGCGGTGGGTGATCTGGTTGGTGCCCTCATGCCCCTGCTGCACCAGCTGGGTTCGGTTCCGGTTCTTGTAGAACAGGCTGGTGTACACATACTCGGTCTCGTAGGGGATGGATTCCTCCACCACGGTGTCCCGGTACTCCACCCGGTGCACCTGAATGCTCAGGCCGTCGGAAATGGCGGTGTGCAGGCTGGGCTCGGTGTAATCATGCTCCCCCAGCTCCACGCCGCAGGCGGCCAGTGCGTCGCTCACCGTGCCGTTGACCAGCCGCAGGTCATGGGTCTGGCCGTCCGCAGTGACGGTGAGGTCCACCGCCCGCTGGATGCTCAGGCTGGCCTGATTGCCCTTGTAGGCGGTGTAGTGCACATCGTCGCCCTCCTCGGCCACGATGCCGCTCAGCTGCATGAGCTTCTGCGGGTCGTCCAGGTGGGTCATAACCACCTCGCTCGCGCCCTCGGAATCGGTGATGCGCACCAGATGCAGCGCCTGATGCAGGCCGATCAGGGTGAGCGTCAGGCAGCCCACGGTAATCAGGCAGGCCCACACCTTGACCGGCACCGCCAGAACCAGGCGGCGCAATTTCTTGATGATCGTAATCATGCAATCTCCTAACGTTCCATGCTGGCGGGCAATGGGGGCCAAAAGCGGCCCGCCGGCGGCCTGGAACATGGGGCCAGACCGCGCCCTGCTTTCGATGGCCCGGAGCCTTTGCCGCCCAATGCGGCCCGTTCCGGGCACTTGTGGCATTGTAGCAAAAGCGGGCCGGGGCCGTCAAACAGGAAAGCCCCGCCGTTTTTCGCCGCATGCTTTCAAATTTCGCCGAAATATATTTACCGTTCATGCTTGCTTTTAAAATCCTCGCTTTTTCGGCTTTTTTCTTAAGATTTCTTAAGATTCAAAACAATTGTATCAATATCACCACCTTTTGTACAACACAAATTCCTACTACCGCTCACAGAATCCTCTGGGAGGATTTTGTGCAGCTTCCACAATTTTTATTCCAATCGGGGATTTTTCCTTGCTGATGCAAATCGGTACTATTTGCATCAGTCGCCGTCTGTTTCACCGCCGGTCCGGCACTTTTGCTTCCGTTTTTCGGGTGTGGCCCGCCCCCCGTTTTCCGGGTCTGATTTTGATTGTAAGCCCTTTTGCCCGGCGTATTTTGCCGAAGAGCGCCCGGCGCTGTTTTTTCGTTTTTTTCCGCAGCTGCCTCGTCTTTTTCTTGCGGTTTTTCTTTTGCTTATATAATGTAATATAAGAGGAGTGGCTTTCCGGCGCAAATTGCCGGAAAG
>NZ_NFHD01000029.1 GCF_002159185.1 Gemmiger sp. An87 | reverse complement strand
CAATTTGACCGGCGCTTGCGCGGCGGTCTTTTTGTTTTGCTCTCTTTCGCCTCCTACTAAGGTTGCAAACTTTCCTCAATTCCCTGTTGACTTTTTATTGCTACAATGTCAACAACCGGGTGAAGCACGCCAGCCAGGCGTGCTTTTCTCGTACTCACGCCTAAGCTACAATGGAAGGGAAATTGGCCTGACGAGACTTTTAATGGACTAACCATGTCCGGCTGCTAAACAGTCAGCCATCCTTCCACTGTAGCGTTCGGTTGAGGCAGGTTGAACCACTGGAAATCCAGGATGTTCGTGTGACCAAGCAATTTGAATCGGCAGTGAGAAATCGATGGCCGCCAATTTGAAACTGATTAGATAGGGAGGGACAAGTGAAATGAACGCAGTAGGGATTGACGTTTTCAAAGGGAAAAGCACAGTAGCCATTATGCGGCCTTTCGGCGAAGTGGTTGCGGAACCGTTTGAGGTACTCCATACGGATACAGAGTTGCGGAAACTGGCTTGCTTTTTGGAGAAGCTGCCCGGAGAAACAAAGATTGTCATGGAGTACACCGGGAATTACTGGCAACCTATCGCCAATGTGTTGCACGATGCAGGCATTTTTGTCTCTATCGTAAATGCATTGTTAATCTACAAATACGGCAACAACTCGATCCGGAAGGGTAAGACAGACAAGTTGGACGCTGTGAAAATTGCAAATTACTGCCTTGACCGTTGGACAGTTCTTGAACGTTACACGCCTGTTGACCAAATCCGGCAGGCGCTCAAAACGTGCCGTCGCCAGTACGACCAGTACATAAGGTTGAAAGTCAATCTCAAAAACAATTTAATCGCACTACTGGATGGAACGTTTCCTGGCCTCAATATCCTGTTCAAAAGTGCTCCCCGGGATATGGACGGACACGAAAAATGGGTGGATTTTGCCGAGAAATTCTGGCATCGGGAGTGTATCTGCGGGAACTCCGAAAAAGCGTTCACAAACCAATACAAAAAGTGGTGTGCCAAAGCCGGGTACAGATTTAAAGAGGAAAAGGCCTCGTCCATCTATGCTCACGCCGTCTCACAGGTAAATACGCTTCCGATGACCGACTCGATTAAATGCCTTGTTACTCTTGCGGTTTCTCAACTCAACACAATCATAGAAACGATTTCCGTGATCCAACACGAGATGCTCACTCTGGCTGCTCAGCTTCCAGAGTACCCTGTCGTGATGCGGATGTTTGGCGTTGGCCCTGTTCTTGGGCCTCAGCTCATGGCAGAGATTGGCGATGTGCGCCGCTTTGACCGCAAGCAGTCTTTAGTGGCCTTTGCTGGTGTAGATGCACCGCCTTGCCAGTCTGGCACCTTTGAATCGAAGAACAGACATATTTCTAAACGCGGGTCTCCCAGGCTGCGCAAAACGCTCTTTCAAGTCATGTCCACCATCATCCAACACGCACCTACTGACGATCCTGTATTCCAATTCCTTGACCGTAAAAGACGGGAGGGCAAGCACTATTACGTCTACATGACCGCTGCCGCAAATAAGTTTCTGAGAATCTACTACGGTACTGTCATGGCTTATTTAAAGAAGCTATAACCCCATCATAGACGACGATTTTCATACCAATTCCATGACCGCCAAAACATGACGGTTTACTTTTCTACGCTCATTTTTGTTGGATCTCCCTTTCCAAATTTTTATGCCTTTAGGCCTTGACAACTCTTGGCAGGTTTTGCAGACTTTGTTATCTTTTTTGGAGTGTGTGAGCGCAAATCATTTTACGGCTACGCTTTTCTTAAAAAATCCAGCAGGATCCGTTCCTGCTCTACTGGAAAGGTGCGGGGAATCCAGAGCGTCTTGGAAAAGGCATTTTTCTGATGCGTACCGTAGGCGTCCTTTGTCTTCCGGGTAAATATTCCCCGGATACAGATGGATCGTCTTCCCACAGAATACTCTTTCAGCCGGAGCAGCACAAAGGCAAATTCCACCCGCTCGTCCATGCTGCCGCTATAACCGGTATAGCACAGCCGGTTTTCCGAGAGATACACGCGCTGAACCAAAGACGTCCCTGAGCAGTTCGCCCAGTACATCAGAAGCGGGATCACAGCGAAGATCGAGGCGGCCGCCAGAGCCATAAACGGCTGACGCAGCATCAAGACCGCCAACTGGTCCTGATGGTTCTTGGTGAAATACAGCACGAGAAAAGAAAGCAGGAACGAGCCCGGGCAAACCGCCAGCACAAGCAGCTTCGGCAGCCGCAGATACTGTTTGCGGCGAATGGGATCGGTTTCTAGGACCAGGTTGCCGGACACAACTGCGGCCTGCCGTTCCTTGTCCCGCTTTATTTCATGTTCCGCCTTGTCTCCCTTAAACCCGGAGATAAAAGTGAGAATGAGTGGGATCAACAGCAGGAGCAAAGCGGTCAGGGCGATGGTAAAAATAAAAGCGTTGCTTGCCGCGTTGGATAACGGTGCGAAGGTGACGATGCAGACCAGCAGCGTCAATATCTCCAGGATCAGCATATAAAGGGCGATGGGAAGGAAAATATTTAAAAACCGCTTGCCTTTCAGATTGTACCGTTTGCTCCTGTTCAGGCTTTTCAGCCCTTTGCTTTCGATGAGTCCGCTGCTCAGATCCGCTGCGGTCTGGGCATTGGACAGATTTGCAAGCATCAATATGGCAGTGACGGCAAGCAGAACGCCCCTGTTTTGTTCGGCGGTATCTTTTTCTTTATGCTTTATTGCGGCCAGAATTGTCAAAACAATTTTTACGATCAGAGAGAGATAAATGGGGCCGAACAGCATGAAAAACATCCGCAGATCGAAAAACATATCCTCGGAAAGGCCAATTTTTTGAGCGGGGATCCGCCCGAGAAGCCAGCCGGTCCCGATAAACACTGCGTAGGATATCACAACCTTAATCAGCCATTTTACAAAGCGGACAGTTCGCTTTTCAGCCATAAACCATTTCCTTTCCGATACGCGTGAAAGCACCCGATTGATAAGAGAGCGTAAAATAATGCGCTCGTGGCACCTACATAGAATCCCTCGCAGCAGAGAAAGCCAAACTGGCTAAGCTATGCATTCAAATAATTTTTCTTACCTGCTTTCCCTCTGCATCTCATTGATAATCGGCCGCAGGGAAGCGAAATCGACAAAATCTGCCTGCTTGCCGTAGGTTTCCATTAACGCCTTGTCTTCTTCGCTCCATTCTTCCGCCGGTTTCTTTTGCAGAGATCGGTGCAGTAGCGCCATCATGGTTCGGTGTCCCAGAGATAGCGCCTGATAATCAATGGCGCCTCGCAGATGGAAAACCGCTGCTCTGCCATATAGCTGGGCGGGAATCTGTTTTTGCAGGGAGTTCCGGATATTCTCCCGATTTTGCGGTATATCCGGATCAGCCAGCCCGACCGTAACGATCACCAGCCTTTGATGCTCTCCGAATGACTGCCTTCGCAGCGTCTTTGTCAATCCCAGAACGCCTCCGGCATACAGCGCGCCGATATACACGATCGTTTCCAGTTTGGAAAGCGGCGGTGCTTCTTGATAGCTGACAGCAGGGATATCTGTTTGCTTTGACAGCTCCTGCGCATACCGGCGGGCGCTTCCGTACCTGCTTCCGTATAAAATGACAGACTTCATGCAATCACCTTACCCCTTATTACGAGAACAATCGTCCTGTTTTAAAAGTGCGAACAGGAACCGGCCGCAAGACAGAGAGGATAGAATCATAAACAGATCGGCAATCGGAACAAACAGGAAGGATGGAAGCAGCACACGGGTGTAGCGGCTCTTTACGGTTTTGCGCTTGTAAACGGCCACAGACAACCGGGCCAGGCAAAACAATACACCGAAATTGAAAAACAGCCAGCTTCCCGCCTGAATGGCGAGGGTATAAAGCATGTCCGGCGGTACGCTTCCTGCCGTAAGAAACGAAACGGCGATCTGTACGATAGATAGCACGATCAAAACAGGATAGACGATTCCCAGCACCCGCAGCATGACGCCTCCGCCAATCCCGATCCCGCCGCTCCAGATAGCGCCGGAATGCAGGCACCAGGATTCCAGTATCCGCAGTGCAGTACGGTTTTGCTGTCCCTCTATAAAGCCGTTGTTGGCAATGGCGTACAGGCGGAACCGAAGAGAACGGGCTTTACAATATTCTTCTGCCAGCGATAGGAACTCTGCTAAATGAGAGGGCAATCCATCCACATAAAGCGGGAAAGAGATACATACGGCGTCCGCGCTGCCCAACTGGGAAAGCGCATGGTCAAAGTCTTTCCGGCTCCGCAGAGGAACCGTTTTTTTGACAAGGCCGGGAAGAAACAGCCGGAGGATACCGGAGAAAAATTGAGAAGCGCCGCCTCTCTTTTTGGGGCTTGCATTGAAGATCAGCAGCTTCATGATATTGCTCCCCTGATCTGTGCAGGATTTTGGAAAAACAGCGTTTCCGCTGTTTTGTATCCAAGGTTGAGCCGGTTACGCTCGGCAAGCTCTGTGGCAGTCTGCCGTTCCGATTCCGTAGAATCTCCGTAAAAGAGAACCCGCAGCATTTTTCGCTGCGGGTAGCGCCCTATATGATGGGTTTGGCCGCCCCGCCAGGTAAAGAAGGGGAGAGATACTCCAATAGCGCGGTCCAAAACAGCCTTGACGCCGGGGCTGTAGCCGCCGTAGCACAAACGGCTGATAATGATCAGCGGGTCGCTTTGCCCGATCAATGCGCCCGCATGTTTCAAGGAGTCGTCCATCACACAGAATCCGGTATTTTTCAGCCAGCATGCAAAGCAGCCACTGCACGGAGCATACTGGCCGTCCGCAGTGAAAACCACGACATTTTCATCTGGAAGTTCAAAAGCAGAGAAGTCTGCTTTATTAAGATCATGAATGATCGTTTTCAAAACGCAATCCTTTCTTTTTTGACTTATCCCGGACAGGAAAGAGCGCCCGCTTGACGTTCAAGACCTGCTTTTCTCAGGGACAACCTTCGTAGCGATATCTGTTACGATACCGAAAAAGTCCTCCCTGCCCGGCACAACGCTGATGTCGATATATTTGCCTGGAACCATATGCTTAAGCATCTTGTCGTTTAGATAAAGGGTGCGGTTCATGACCGTGTCTCCCGCCGCATTGTCCGTGATCCGAACCGTCGCTTCCGCTTCCCAGTCCCCGGCTTCCTCTTTCCCGGTCAGCCGCAGGTTTTCCAGCGGCGCTTTTTTGACCACGCTGTTTCTGCTAAGCTCCATGCGCTGTTCATAGGTCAGCTCGCCCGGATGTTTTCGGCACTGGTAGCGGGCGATGCGCTCATTCAGCACATCGGCATCCGGATTATCATCCCCGATGGCATGGGAGCGGTCTGCCGGGTCATACCGGATGGAGAGCGGCGCTCCGACGGCGCACATGGGAAGCTGCGCCCTCGGGATGATTTCCGTCACGGTGGTATCAAAAAAAGTCCCGTCCTCGGCCAGTGCGTCCACCACGAAGCGAAACTCGGGATTGTCATTGACGCATCGTCCCGTATGCTTTGCGGAACGGATAAAACCCAAGGTCTTCACTGTGCGGGCATCCCTCCAGCGCTGCTCCTTCTCCCTTTTCCGCCTTTCGGATCTGGCCGGGAGCACAAATCCCAGCAGGATACACAGCGCAATGACCACCGCAGATATGATCACGGTGGCCCGAATCGGATTTTCAGCCATCCAGTTGAAAAAAAAGACTCCATACGTTTTCCACGAAACGGTCAACCCCTTTCTCTGTATCAAACGGACGCCGTATTCCTCTTAACTGATGCCGGACGCCACGGAGGTATCCAGTACAAAAACAAAGAGATTTTCCCTGCCCGGGATGACGCGCACGTCCACATACCGCCCGGGAATCAGGTATTCCAAAGCCGTATTGGGTACATACAGCGTTCGCTCGAATGTATGGCCGCTCTGCTCCTCGCCGGCAAGCTGGATGGCCGCTTCTGCCTCATAGTCTCCGGCCTCTTCTTTCCCGGTCAGCCGGAAGCTTTTCAGCAACGCCTTTTTCATCACGCCGTTTTTTAACAGCTCCATCCGCTGTTCATAGGAAAGATCGCCCGGGTGCTTTTGGCACAGATAGCGGGCGGCGCGTTCCTGCGCCAGCGATTCATCCGGATGGTAGTCCCACACTGCCCGGATTCTGTCGTCCGGGTTATAGCGGATGGGGATCGCCCTGCCGGGAACCATACCGGCCATCGCCGTTATGGGGATGATTTTCCGCACGCTGGTCTGGAACACCGTTCCGTCCTCCGCCAGGGCGTCCAGTTCAAAAAGCAGCTGCGGGTTTTCGTTGACATACAGGCCGGTCTGCCGGGTGGAGCGGATAAATCCCACGGTCTGTACGGTGCAGGAATTTTTGCTGACATGCCCTTTCGTCAGCCTGCGGACTACGGTTAAAGACGGAATCGCAACCGCCAGGATGACGATCACTGTAATGATTCCGTTCGAATTTGACAGCAGCCAGTCAAAGAAAGCCCCCATAAAAAACGCCTCATCCATTAGATACAACAATTCAGCATAATTATATCGTGATTCGTGTTTGACATCTATCATGAGCAGGCTAAGATTGCGTAAAATTATGGCATGATCCCGGAACTGATTCAAAAGATTTCATTAAATGCTATCATTATCAGGAACAAGCCTTTCTGACATTTTCATGGACTTCCTTCCCACTCCTCAGCGAGCATCACATCTTCCAGAATCTCGTCGTAGCCAAATTATTGGGTAACCTTGTGCCTTTCTCGCCTAATATTTACGGGTATTTTACCCTGATTTCACATCGTAAAATAAGATAAGTGCTATAACTAAGATGGAATCGGATCCACTGACCCATGAACAAAACAACGAGGTGAACTATATGACTTTGTTCATGAATGAGAAAGATATGAATGAAATGTTAGCCAGTATTTGCCCGGACGGGGAAACGTACCAGGGAAAAGCATGGGGGACCTTGATGTCTGGGACGGCTGAAATGTTGGCACTGGGAGCTTTGAGTAATGTATATTGTTATGTTGGCGTGACAGAAAAAACATTGGTTATCGCAGTGTTGGAAACTTTTGATATCTCGCATATTTACGGTAAAATCTGCATTCCGTTTGACCAGTTTGACGAACTGAAAGTACAAAAAGGTTTACTGCCTTCCCAGCGGATCATCAAAGCGAAAAGCGGGAAAACCAAAATAAAATTGTCGCTGGTCAACAACAGCATCACCGCCAAAATCAAAGATCAAAAACAGGGGATGCTCGCGATTTGCGAGGTACTGGAGCGTTTGAAACACTGATTTTCATAAAAGCAAGAGAGAAAATGAACAATATAAATGAGAACCGAACAGACGAAAGAACACCCGGCGGCGAAAAAAACAAGGCGGAGTTAAAATGGTTTATTTTGTTCCTTGCCGTCATCTTTTTTCTGCCGATCACCATCCTCGCGGTGATGGAATGGTTTACAAGCGCCGATGCCTTTGCCATCGGAATCACGGGGTTTATGCAAGCCGTCATTGTCCATGGCGGTTTAGGGCTGGTAGCGGTGATCATCGCCCTTGTCTTATTCGTACTGCTGATTCGGCCGGACGCAACGTTCCTGCAAAAGGTCGGCAGAACCGCAGGCATTCTGCTATGCGTCGCCGCCGCTTTCTTCCTTGTCCGGCCGCTCGTTTTGGACATTCCCTATCTCAAGCGCCCGGAAGCCGCCTATTTGGAGCGGCTGGAATTTGAATATTCGCGAGGGATCGGGGACTATGGTTCGGACGACTATTATCTGCGCGGCGTAGATATGACCGGCGAGCGGCATTCCTTTGAAATCAGTGAAAAGAGGTACGAGGAAGGGCGCGCGCTGTGGGGCGGGAACGACTACAATCTGTTTGCGAAAGTCACCTACCTGCCGCACACCTCCACCTTGATGTCGCTCGAATTTATGACAGAACTCGACGCGTCAGGGGCAGAATTGTACCCACCATCCCCTGAACTCCCGAATGATTGGGAAAGTTTTTCAATCCAGATCAATGATACGGTTTATACATTACCAGTTCCCCTTGCGGCTTTCCTTGACGATGGGTGGGTGATTTCCGAGGAGGATGCCGGGCTTTCTCTGGCTGGCGCGGAAGGCCCGTATGCGTCCTATGAATGGGAATGGGTCTCGTTGACCAATGACCACGAGCAGGATATCAGCGTCTGTGTCTTCAACACCACCGAAAGCACGATCCCCGTCGCCGAGAGCACGGTGGGAGGTATTCATGTAATATATGGCAACTACGACTTTTCCGGTACAGAACTACGCCTTCCCGGTGGGTTGATGCTGGGATGGTCTACCAGAGAAGATGTCTTAAAACTGTATGGCCAACCGAACGATAGCTTTGAGGCAACCTATGGTGGATATAGCTTGAAATACGAAATTGATGACTCTCTTGACCCGGCCTCTTGGAAGCTTGGTTTTGATGATTCAGGCATTCTAGACGATGTTATGGTACACCACCAGGCTTATTTCCGTTCTGACTAACGTCATGGAATATGTACATCTTACCAGTCATCATTTAAGGCAAAGAAAACCGCTTGTCCTAGTGACCCTTATCTCGGCCATAGGGACAGGCGGTTTAGTTTTTTCTGATTGCTTACACGCTGCTGATCTTGTGTTGTGTTTATGCAAAATTTTAGGGCCGCGGTGAAAGGCGACGGCTCAGAAGCTCAAAAAAGAAAAATGTATAACTCCAGGGTAATCTCCCCTTGACAAATCGGTTTCCAGAAGGAAATGGTAGAGACTATCCTTCGCAGTGCGGTTCGAGTGCAGGAGTATCTGGTACAACTTCGAGCCATGACCAGCCCGGAAGGATTGATGGAACAACAGAAAGAACAGGTCTCTCTGGAACACCTGGCAGAAGGCTGGAAGCGAACAGGGCAAAGCCTTTGCGGAGCCAAACAGGTCGAATTCATCTGTTCTTCGGTTCCGCCTATTTCTCTTTGGGTATATCCTGCTGCTTTGGATCGGGCAGTGACGAATCTTCTGGATAATGCGGTGCGTTATACCCCGGCGGGTGGCAAAGTGGTTCTGAATATACTACTGGAAGAGAAACAGGTGAAACTTTCGGTGGAGGATACTGGCCCCGGGTTTTCAGCTGCGGCCCTCGCCAAGGGCGGCCAGCCCTTTTTCACCAGTGATGCCAGCCGCCCTCAGGATGGGCATCTGGGGATGGGCCTGTTTGGCGCCGCACAGACTGCAAAACAGCATGGTGGTTCTCTTCATCTTTCAAATACCTCGCAGGGAGCAAAAGTGGAATTGAATTTGCCGGTAACGAATATGCGGGAATGAAGTAATTATGCGTTAATTGAACAAGAGGGATCTGCTGTTTGTCAGCGGATCCCTCTTATTTATGTGGAAGAACTGAAAACCGACCTTCCTGTGATTCTGGAACCGGATAATCCTGGTTGGAGCTTTCCGGTGCGGAACAGGGAAGAACTGTACCGGAAAGCCCATGGAGCACTGGTATGCAGACCGTTTTGGATTTATCTCGAACGGGATCCGAAGTGGAGCGGTGAAGAAAGTTTCACTCGGCAAAGGTGCGACTCACGAATCTTACATGGAGATACCCGCGACCAGCTGCTCTATTTCCCGAGAAATACGGGACAGCTCTGCGTCCGTCTGGTTTATCAATGTGTGTAAATGGTTCAGAACAATTTCAATCTGATTCCGGATGAGCTGCACCTGCTGCTGGGACTGGCGAATCTGATCCAGTACGGCCCAGTCGGCAAAGATCCCATCAAAGAAGTAATCGGCCACGCGCAGGAAACCATCAATGCTAACCTGAATGTCAGCATTAATCGTCACATCGGCCAGCTCGGTTTTGAAGCGACGCAGCTGCGACTGCAGGGTTTCCACAGAAGCCTGTGCCTGATCCAGATGGCTGTGCTTTGCCAGATCCGCGAGCAGTCCGCCGCCAACCAGATCCCAGGTTCCCCAGCCTTCTGCACTGTTCAGTTCGGACAGAATTTGATCCGCGCAGGACAGTGCAGCATTACCGGCAATCAGGGCTTCCTGCAATTCCCGCTTTTGGCTGTCCAGATAGCCGTTCCGTTCTTCCAGCTGCAGAATCTTTTCCGCAGTGGGCCCGCCGGCTGCTTTTACGGCAAGTGTTTTTTCCTGCAAAAGGGAATCGTAGCGAGCCTCACAGCCCCAGAGCGAATTTCGCTCGTCTTCGCATCGTTTCAAATCCTGCTCAATGCCTTCCAGCTCCCGGGCAGCAGCATCGTATTTTACCTGAGCGGCGTAGGCTTCCTGCTGCTCTTTGGTCAGCTTTTCGTCCATTTTGCCAACCATCTGATAAAAGAAAGCAGCCAGACTGCGCCCCTCCAGCCGTTCCACATCTGCCTGTTCTTTGGAGAGGATCTTTCGAAGCTCATCTGCACGGTCGGCATAGGCTTTGCGCTGGATGCGCAGTTCATCTATGGAAGCATCCAGCTTTTTCTTGCGGGCGCATTGGGCCTGTAACTGACGCAGCTGTTCATCATAGCATTTCATGAGCAAACATCCCTTCCTGCATGACTGCATTTCGTACCTTCCGGATGACGAAGTGTGCGGAATTTTGGAACCGTCTTTATAAAAACGATACAGGAATTCAGACAGGGTGTCAATAGAAGGGAAAACTGCTCCGCATTTTCCGGAAATGGGGAGGGAATCTTCTGTCAGGCGGGCGAAAAAAGGGGACTCTACTGTTGTTCGGTTGCCACTCAGCCGGATCACTGGTATGATTTTCTCGAGGTGAGCGGAGTGTTTGCAATTGATAAGGAAAAATTCGGGGCCTTTGTGGCACGGCTGCGCGAGGAGAAGGGGCTGGTTTAGAAGAAAGTGGCAGAGCGGATGTATGTGTTGGATAAGGTTCATAGCTGAATTAAAAAATTGTTTGCTGATTTTTCTACCGCCTTCTTTGAACCTTTTCGCTGCTCCGGCAGTTCCCACTTTTCGCCCTGCTTGGTGCAAGGAATCCTTTCGCCTTTTTGGGATTTGTATGGGATTGGATTCGGTGTATTATAAAGACGTTCCGCCCGGTTTTAGGGGGCGATGATAGGCCAATCACCTCAGAACAGAGGAGCAGAAACTGCGCCGTATAAACCCAATAATCCTCTGGACTGTGGGTTTTGACAACACGGAACGATGCTCTTGGCAGATGAATATATTTTGACAAGAATGACAAGTATGAATATAATGAAAACTAAGAAAAGGAGGCACGGTGTATGGTATTTGTTGAGAGTGAAGTTGTTGAACTAAAAGCAGAGGTTGTGGGAGATATCTGCAAAGAAGTCGTTGCCTTTGCCAACACAAAAGGTGGCACGCTATATATTGGCGTCAGTAATGACGGAACTGTCTTGGGGATCAAAAACACCGACCAAGTCATGTTGCAGCTAAACAATATGATTCGAGATTCTATTAAGCCTGATGTGACAATGTTTGTGGGCTATGAGACCCAGCATGTCGGCGACAAAGATATCATTGCCGTGACCATTCAAAAAGGAACCGACCGGCCCTATTATCTGGGCAGTAAGGGATTGAAACCCAGTGGGGTCTATGTCAGGAACGGTACTTCTTCTGACCCAGCTACAGATACTGCGATCCGAAGAATGATTAAAGAAACTGATGGCGACAGCTTCGAATCCATGCGTTCACTGGAACAAAACCTCAGCTTTGACGCGGCAAAGAAGCAATTTGAAAAGCAGAATATCCCATTTGATGCTGCAAAAATGCAGACCCTTGGGATGATTTCTGCAGATGGTATTTACTCCAATGTAGCACTCCTCCTGTCCGATCAGTGTCCCGGCACCATCAAGGCGGCGACTTTCTCGGGGGAAGATAAAGGAAGTTTTCAGGATAGAAGAGAATTTGACGGTTCGCTGTTTCAGCAAATGGAGGAGCTATACAGCTATCTCGATCTGCGTAACCAGACAAAGGCAACGTTTGATGGGCTATACCGAATCGATACACGGGATTATCCGGAAGATGCACTGAGGGAAGCGATGTTAAACTCACTGGTTCACAGAGACTATTCTTTCCGTGCAAGCACCCTTGTCAGTGTATATGCGGACAGAATTGAATTTGTCTCTGTGGGTGGGCTGCCAACTGGCATTGCACTTGACGACATTATGCTGGGACTCTCTGTTTGCCGAAATCCCAAACTGGCAGCCGTATTTTATCGTCTGCAGCTGATTGAGGCATACGGCACAGGTATGCCTAAAATCATAAACGCCTACACGGAGAAGGAGTTGAAGCCCAAAATCGAGGTGTCGAGCAACGCATTCAAAATCACGCTGCCAAACAGGAACGCCAGCGCAAATCATACAGTGACACTGGTTGGTACGCTCAAAAGCGAAGAGCAACAGATTCTGGATTTCATTGGTTCACATGGTCATATCGTGCGCAGTGATGTGGATCAGCTGCTGGAGGTAAGCCAGGCTACAGCCAACCGGATTCTGAAACGAATGGTGGCGGAGGGGCTCATTTATCAGATCGGAAACGGCAGGAAAACAAAGTATAGACGGAAGTAACTGCTGGTGTAGAAAGGGGCTGTGTATGAATCGAAAAGCGATTATCAGTGGACGGGAGTATACACTTCTTGAAATTGTCCCGTCTCTGGATGGAGAGCAGGCGCTGCTTCTCTGTGAAGATGAAAACGGCAAAAGGGCGGTTTGCTCCGAGCCGTTGTGGCGCAGCTGTGCGCGAACGGATGTACAGTCTGCCCCAGTTCACGCACATAGCTCCTCACGAGAAAAAATTCAGTATTTCCTCTCTGTTTTCAAAGGGCGGGAAGATGTATATGCACGCCGGTATCACAGCACGACCACCGGAAAAACCGGTTACACCCCTGTCTGTAAAAACGAATGGGTGCATGGCCTGTGTGATAAGAAGAAATACAGGTGCGCAGAATGTCCCAATCGCGAGTTTCGGCCGCTCACGGCCGATGTAGTCAAGGCGCATTTGATGGGCCGTGATGCTTTGTGCAGAGATGTGGCGGCGATCTATCCAATGCTGGAGGACAACAAAACCTGGCTGTTGGCTGCGGATTTTGATGAAGAAAACTGGAAACTTGATGTGACTGCATTTTGTAAATCCTGCAATGATGCGGGACTTGTACCGGCAGTGGAACGCTCTCGTTCCGGAAATGGCGCCCATGTCTGGTTTTTCTTTTCGGAGCCTGTTTCCGCCGCCGATGCCAGGCGCTTGGGGAGCGGTTTGCTGACTCGGACAATGTCGTGCCGGCATGAACTATCCTTTTCATCCTATGATCGTTTGTTCCCGTCTCAGGATCTTGTTCCGAAGGGCGGTTTCGGGAATTTGATTGCCTTGCCATTTCAAGGACAGGCGCAGAAAGACGGAAATTCTCTGTTTGTGGATGACCGCTTTGAGCCTTATCCTGATCAGTGGGCATTTCTGTCCTCCTTGCCGAAAATCACGCCGGAACAGTTGGAAGAAGTTTTAAGGAAACTGTGTTATCATGGGGACATGGGAGAATTGGCGGATGCTGAGGAGAAGCAAGTGCCCTGGAAACGCAAGCGAACCCAGACAAAACTGACGCGCAGAGATTTTCCGTTGCAGGTAAACCTGCATCGTTCTAATTTGATTTACATTGAGAAAAAGGGCTTCTCTCAAGGAGCGTTGAATACGCTCAAACGGCTTGCGGCGTTTCCAAATCCGGAATTTCGCTCCAAACAAGCCATGCGTATTTCCGTTTATGGCATTCCTCGTGTTCTGGACTGCGGCTATGAGGACGAGGAATACATCGCTCTTCCCCGTGGTTGTATAGATGAACTTCTGGGGTCATTGAATCAATATGAAGTCCCTGTTGTTCTGGAAGATCACAGATCACTGGGACATTCCATTGATGTGGAATTTAATGGAGTGCTGCGCCCAGAACAGGAACCTGCCGCCAGAGCGTTGCTGGATGCAGACATGGGTGTTCTGTCTGCAACGACTGCGTTTGGGAAAACCGTAATTGGCGCCTATTTGATTGGACAGCGCAAAGTCAATACCCTGGTATTAGTGCAGTCCAGTGCATTGTTGGAACAGTGGAAATCCTCGCTGGAACAATTTCTGAATATCCATGAAGTTCTGCCGGAACCGCCCAAAAAGCGGGGCAGGAAGAAAAAACAGCACCTCATTGGCCAAATTGGCAGCGGAAAGAATACCCGCAGTGGGATCGTCGATATTGCCACCATGCAGTCTCTGCTTGAGGGAGGAGAAAAGTCCGTAAAGTCTTTTGTGACAGAGTACGGAATGGTCATTGTGGATGAGTGCCATCATGTGGCCGCATTCACCTTCGAAACCGTGCTGAAAGCAGTGGAAGCCAAATATGTTTACGGATTGTCTGCCACCCCTGTCCGCAAGGACGGTCATCATCCCATCATCTTTATGCAGTGCGGCCCCGTCCGGTATTTGGTGGATGCCAAAAGTCAGGCGGAAAAGCGAAGATTCTCCCATATGGTCATTCCCAGATTCACACGTCTAAGACTGCCGAATGCCAACGGGATTCAGGATATGTACGCCGGTGTGATTGAAAATCACAACCGGAATGCACTGTTGGTGTCAGACACGTTAAAGTTGATTCAGGAGGGGCGCACCCCAATTCTTCTGACGGAACGGAAAGACCACGCTGTACTGCTTGCCGGTCATCTGTCAGGCAAGGTAAAACATGTTTTCCTGCTCATTGGCAGTGACAAGCAAAAGGATAAGCGTGAAAAGCTGACGGCATTGCAGAATGTGCCTGACGGTGAGGACGTGGTAGTCGTTGCTACCGGAAAATATATTGGAGAAGGCTTTGACGCCCCGCGGCTGGACACCCTGCTCCTGGCTATGCCCATATCGTGGAAAGGTACATTGGCACAGTATGCCGGACGTCTCCACAGAAATTATGAAGGAAAGCAGGAAGTTCGTATCTACGATTATGTGGATATCCATGTTCCGACTCTGGAGCGGATGTATCATAAACGCCTGAAAGGTTATGCGGAACTTGGATATCAGGTCAAATTCGGTGCAGCGGATCAGTCTGTCAGTGTGATTTATGATGGACACTCATCTATGCTTCCTTTTGAGCAGGACTTGGATGATGCCATCCGCAGCGTGGTTATCGTCAGTCCTTATCTGCAAAAAGAAAGAATCGTGAAATTGCTTCCCTCTTTGCAGAAGGCGGTCGCTTCCGGTGTCGAAATTGTAATCCATACCAGAACGTTAGATGGCAGAGAACTCTCAAATCAGGAAAGCGTGCGTGAAACGATCAAGATGCTGGAACTGGCGGACATTGTGGTTCATACGCACAAGGCGCTCAATCAGCGGTATGCCGTCGTTGATGAAAGCGTTGTGTGGTATGGAGGAGTGGATTTTCTTGCGTTTGGCAGAAAAGATACGGATGTACTCCGGTTCACAAATTCGGATATTGCCGGTGAATTTCTGGCACTTTGCGGTCATGCAGAAAGCGAACAACTTGTCATGGAAGATGTTTCTATGTAGGGGTCGTCTTCGAGATGTTTCCGTATTTGGGATTATAAGAAATGGAGGAAAAGGGCAGAGAAAAACCGCTGCTTTTCAATGCTCTTTAACCCTGCCTGTCAGTGCTTGATCCATCATATTGGGTTCGAATGTCTGGGAATACAGGCCCGAAGCAGGTGTGCTATCAATTACGCAACACCCAGATATGGAGTTGTAGAACTGCCTGGACGTATTCTCTTGAATTATATTCGGCATGAGGGACTGCTGGTGGAAAGATATAATTGATACCATGGCGGCCAAGTTGAATGCGTATAACTGCAAACAGCGAAGCTGTGATGCTGTGCAGGACAACAGTAACTTTATTTCATTTCCAGCATGGTAGATGTACTGTTCTGGAAAGTTCAAAAGCAAGATTTTTCTGTCATGATTCAGAGCAATTTTACATCAGCAGAACTTCTGACTTGGCAAAGAATCAGGGCAGAGTCGGAGAACTTACTGGATAAAAACCGGAGTCCAGAATGATTAAATGACGAGTACAGAGAAGGGGGAAGGAAATGACCGACAATAAAGATCAAATTATAAATTTGTTTCGAGATGACAACGCCGAGACGGAAACCATGCGGAATTTTATATTGGGATCGCTGATCAGCTGCGAAAACAACGAGACGGAAGAAGATCGTTTGGGCAATATTGGGGCTTTGGAAAAAATCAGGAATGCTTTGGTGGGTGTGCCGGAGGCAGCCAAATCCTATGAGCAGGTCCTGGAACTTATTGATATTTTGAAGGAAGAAAAAAATAGCGGTGCGGACTGACGGAAATATATGCTTCCTTGGGATATGTTGGGCTTTGGGAAAGACAGAATAAATGTGCATCTATAATATGGGAGGGCCCATGAACAGGGAAGATCTGAAATTCAAGGATGAATGACCATCGAATCTGCAACCTGAAATAAACGGCGCAGGTATCACCGCATCAGTGATGCCTGCGCCGTTTATTTGTTGCTGAGCGCAAATGTTCTTTAGTGTTTCTTGGGCCTTGCCTTTGGTGCGGTTGCATCATAACTTGCATCGAGTAGCATTTTGATTTTGTCATCTGAAACGCTGCCATCCAGAGCAACCGTAATCCAACTGTCCTTGTTCATGTGATATGCTGGGAAAAAGCCTGGTTCGCACCTCAAAGAGCCGATCAGGATTGTGTCGCACTTGAGATTAACTACATCCAAAAGATCGGAACCCGGCAATCCGAGTTTGCCTTTGGGGATATCCATAATCAGGGCAAACCACTTTTGATTGTTGCTATGGCGAAATACTTCATAATTGGGATGCTTCATCCAGGGAAAATCCGATTCCGTATTATAATTTTCGAAAATAAACCGTTTCAATTCCGTACGATTCATGGATGCCACTTCCACACTTTCAGACTGTTTAAAGTATAGCATACACAGGGGAGTATGCCAATTCCATTGGAACGACCTTCTCCTCAACACGCCGATTGAAAAATGTTTATTCACAAGGTAAATGAATGTGAGGGTGGTGCCTGATGATTTTATTGCTTTTATGACATTATTGACAACGAAGTGTCGTTGTCAATGTGGTGTGAGACAGCTATAATAAGATGAGCGATAAAAAGGAGGTCGACATGCTTCGAATAGCAATTGTAGAGGATGATTTGGGTGACCGCCGACATCTTCAGGAGATGATTGACCGGTTTTCTGAGACCTGCGGGGAATGCTGTATCGCGACGGTGTTTGGCAGCGGAGCAGAGTTCTTGGAAGGATATCAACCGAATTACGATCTGGTTCTCATGGATGTGGAGATGCCGGGCCTGGACGGGCTGGAGACCGCAAGGGAGCTGCGTATGCTGGACCGGACCGTAATCCTTATTTTTATCACCAATATGGCCCAGTACGCTATTCGGGGCTATGAGGTGGATGCATTGGATTATGTGCTCAAACCGGTGAGCTATTATTCCTTTGAAATGAAGATGAAAAAGGTGCGCCGAATTCTGGCCGAGCGGCAGGGTAACAGCGTGGTGCTGAGCAGTAAGGGGGAGCTCCGCCGCATTCCGGTACGTTCTATTTTATATGTGGAAGTGCGAGATCACAGCTTGTATTACTACACTGGCGAAGGGGAATTCTCCGCTACCGGAAGCATGAAAAAGCTGGAGCAGGAGCTGGAACCTCAGGGTTTTGCCCGCTGCAACAACTGCTACCTTGTGAATCTGATGTATGTGAGGGCGGTAAATCAGGAGCAGGTGGTGGTGGGCGAGACTGAACTAAAGATCAGCCGACCCCGACGCAAGGCCTTCATGCAGGCCCTTTCGGCCTATTACGGAGGTGGGGGAGAATGAGTGGACTGTTAGATCGTTTGCAGCAGTGCAATTATATTCTGGAAATGCTGGCCGCCTGTCTGCTGTTTGCCTTGCCACTGAAAAAACGGCATCGCCCCTGGCTGCGTTTTGGGGCGGGGGCGCTTGCGGCATTGGTGGTGAGCATGACGGTGGGAGGTGTTTCCTCCACAGGTGTGGCCGAGGCGGGTATAGCCTATCTGGCCCAGCTGATCGTGGTGGTTCTGCCCATCTGGCTGAGCTGCGACGTTTCGGTGGAGGATGCGGTCTATGGTACCATCTGTGCCTATGCCATGCAGCATTTTTCCTCCTCGCTTTATATCCTGCTTTGCCTGGGCACCGGGGCCGGTCACGACATCTGGCGGCTGCTGGACCCCGCGACCCTGGGCTATTATCTGCTGGCCTACGTGCCACCCTATTTTCTCATCTATCGGCTGTGTGCCCGGCCTCTGGGCCGGGGCGGCAGCTATCGGGCCAGCCTGTTCCGGGCTGGTGGGATCACGGTGCTGGTGCTGCCGGTGGCGTTGTTCCTGAGTCTGGTGGCAAAGCTTTCGGGTGGTGACGGTGGCGCTTTTCTGGTGTGTCAGGTGTACGCCATGCTGTGCAGTGCGTATGTGCTGTGGGTGCAGGTGAGCCAGAGCCGGGAGGTGCAGTTGCAAGCCGAGCTGAAGGTGCAGCAGGCATTGTGGGAAAAGGAGAAGGAGCAGTATCAGCTTTCCCGGGCCACCATTGAGGTGATCAACCGCAAATGCCATGACCTGAAGCACCAACTGGCCGCACTGCGCCATTGCAGTGAACCTCAGCGGGAGGAATCTCTGCGGGAGATTGAACAGGCGGCGCTGATCTACGACGCGGTGGTGCAGACCGGCAACGAGGTGCTGGACACGGTGCTCACTGAAAAAAGTCTGGTGTGTGAGCACCAGAATATCCAGTGGACCTGCATGGCGGATGGCCGGGGGCTGGCCGGTATGAACCCGGTGGATCTGTATGCACTGGTGGGCAATGCGCTGGACAATGCCATTGAATCGGTGCAGCAGCTGCCGGACCCGGCCAAGCGGGTGATCGGGGTAACGCTGTTCCGGCGGGATGGACTTTCCATCCTCCGGGTAGAAAATTACTGTGAAACGCCGCCCATGTTCCGGGATGGCCTGCCGGTGACCACCAAGCAGGACCGTACGCTCCATGGCTTCGGAATGAAAAGCATGCGGCAGACCGCCGAAAAATACGGAGGTTCGCTCTCGGTGCAGGTGGAGGACCATGTGTTTGTGCTGTGCGTTGTGCTGCCGATCCAGCCGCCCCGACGGGGGAGCGCCGCGAAATCTGCAATTTCATAAAAAATACTCCCGGCGGAGGAACGGTCATGGAGCCGTATCCTTCGCCGGGAGTGTTTTTTTACAGGATACGGGGCCAGATTAACAAGATACGAAAATTCCCTCTTTGCCGGGGGGCATTGTGTTACAATGCCCCCAGATTCAGCAGGCACCGGGCGTTATCTTTGGCTGGTTCATCGGCCGTAAAACCTGCTGGAGCAGCCCGCCGCCTGCCCGTGAAATTATATTGAGGAGGAAACATCATGGCATTGGATATGCTCCGCATGGAGGATATTATTAACTATGGGTCGAAATGCCTGCCGTACCTGATTCCGTTTCTGATTTTACTGGTGATCGCATGTGTGCTGGCGTTTGTGACCAAACACAAACCTGTACCCAAACGCAAGCTGATCCGCAGCGAATCCGTGATTGCGGTGATTCTGGCCTTTGTACTGGGTGTTACCGGCATCTGTATGGGACCCATGTATTCATCCCTGAGCCTGGTTATGCAGCCGGCCAAAGTGCTGAGCGACGAGACCGCCGCTGCTGGTGCGCAGCTGAGCAGTGACATCGGCGACGAGGGTGTTGTGCTGCTGAAAAACCAGAACGGCACACTGCCACTTGCGCAAAAGAAACTGAATGTGTTTGGTTGGGCCTCCACTAACCCCTGCTACGGCGGCACCGGCTCCGGTGGTGTAGATAGCTCCACCGCTATTTCGCTGCTGGCGGGCCTAAAGAATGCCGGCTTTGAGCTGAACGACGAGCTGAGCGACTTCTACACCAGTTACAACACTGTACGCGAGACTGGCAGTCTGGACGGCAACACCAACTGGACTTTGCCCGAGCCTGCGGTGGACAGCTACTCTGAAGAGATGATGGAAAACGCCCGCAATTTTTCGGATACGGCATTCATCGTGATTGCCCGCATCGGCGGCGAGGGCGACGATCTGCCCACCGACATGAGCACAGTAAAGTACATCACCGATGAACCCGGCATGGCACACGAAGGGGATTTTACCCCTGGTCAGACCTATCTGGAACTGAGTGCCACTGAACGCAGTCTGGTGGAAATGGTCACCGCTAACTTTAAAAACGTGATCGTGGTATACAACGGTGCCAATGCCTTCGAGATGGGATGGGTGGACGAATATGAAAATATCAACGGTGTGCTCACTGTGGCTGGCCCTGGACAGGATGGGTTCGGCTCTCTGGGGCGGGTGCTCAGCGGCGAGGTGAACCCCTCTGGCCGCCTGGCAGACACCTTCGTCTATGACCTGACGCAAACTTACAATTTCAATAACATTGGCAGCTTTTTGTACGACAATACTCAGGAGTTTGCCGATAAGGACACTGACCTCTATAACCTGGTCTCCTTTGTAAACTATACCGAAGGTATCTATGTGGGCTATAAGTTTTACGAGACCGCTGCGGTTGAGGGCTTAATCGATTATGAAGCCACTGTCCAGTATCCCTTTGGTTACGGCCTTAGCTACACTACCTTTACCCAGACCATGGGCGAATTGCAGGAAAACGACGACGACACCATTACGGTGGACGTAACTGTGACCAATACCGGCGATGTGGCTGGCAAGGATGTGGTGGAGCTTTACTTCACCCCGCCCTACACCAATGGAGGCATCGAAAAGGCGGAGGTCAACCTGCTGGACTTCGGAAAGACCGGTCTACTGGAGCCAGGTGCTTCCGAGACCATTACCTTCACCTTTAACAAGGAGGACATGGCCTCCTACGATGATCTGGTGAACCGCTCCTATGTGCTGGAAGCGGGAAGCTATAATATCAGCATCCGCAGCGATTCGCATACTGTGCTTGATTCCCGCACTTATGAACAGCTTGAAACTTTGGTCTACGACGAGAGCAACCCCCGTAGTACTGACCAGATCGCTGCCACCAATGTGTTCGACGACGTTCGCGGCAATCTGACTTATCTGAGCCGCGCTGACCATTTTGCCAACTACGCTCAGGTCACTGCGGCCCCCGTCAGCTATAGCATGCCGGACGAGGTGAAGGTGGTCTTCCTGAACAACGACAACTATAACCCCGAAGACTACAACAACCCCGACGACGTGATGCCCACCACCGGCGCCGACAACGGCGTGATGCTGGCCGACCTGGCGGGCAAGAATTATGACGACCCCCTGTGGGACCAGCTGCTGGATGAACTGACAGTGGAGGACATGGCTACCCTGATCGCCAAGGCGGGGTTCTCCACCATTGAGATCCCCTCCATCGGCAAGATGACCACCAACGAGATCGACGGCCCCTCCGGCCTGCACTCCTTCTTCAAGCCCAGCATGAAGGGCTACTCCTACCCGGCGCCTACCACCCTGGCCTGCACCTGGAACAAGGAGCTGGCCCGCCGCCTGGGCGAGATGATCGGCCAGGAGGCCAGTGAGGTGGGCGTAAACGGCTGGTACGGCCCCGCTATGAATATCCATCGTTCTGCTTTCTCTGGCCGCAACTTCGAATACTATTCCGAGGACGCGGTGCTCAGCGGTGAGATGGCTGCCCAGTCGGTGGCCGCCGCCCAGGAAAAGGGCGTGTACTGCTTCCTCAAGCATTTCGCTCTGAACGATCAGGAGTTGAACCGGAACAACCAGCTGTGCGTGTGGGCCAACGAGCAGGCTATCCGAGAAATTTACCTGAAGGCCTTTGAGCTGCCGGTGAAGGAAGGCCACGCCACCGCTGCTATGGCGGCCTTCAACTATCTGGGGCCCCAGTGGGTGGGCGGCTCCTCCGCTCTGATGAAGACCGTTCTGCGGGAGGAATGGGGCTTCAACGGCATGGTGCTCACCGACGCTGCGCTGGACGGCTACAACTACATTAACGGCGACCAGGCCATCCGCAACGGCACCAATGCCATCCTGAATCCGGATCTGGTGGAGGAGACCTCGGTCCACGACCAGACCAGCGCCACCTCGGTACTGGCTATGCGGGATTCCGCCCATGGTATCCTGTATGCGGTGGCCAATAGCAACGCCTACATGACCGACGGCGATGTGGCCGGACTCTCCTGGGAGACCGTGTTCTATCTGTGCCTGGCCGGAGTGATCCTGGTGCTGGCAGTCTGCGAATGGATTACCATTCGCCGTTACCGGAATCGCATGAAGTAAACTTCTAGTTTGATTATAACGGCATACTGCACTTTAAGAAGGCAAATTTGTGCGATGGTTAAGTTATGGGTGCGCATTGAGCTAAATGTGTTAAAAACAAATTGATAATCTGATCTCTTGCCGATAGCATTGGCGTTGAGATAATTCGCACACAAAGTGTGATCGTTTCCTCTTTTAAACCCCAGATTTCCGACCCTGCGGAAGTCTGGGGTTTATTAATTGTAAAAATGCACCAGGAGGTATGTGATTTGTGTAATCTCAAAATCTTCTGCTGAAATTCCGATTGAGCACGAGCGTTAAACAGAAAAATATCAGGCAGGTAAGAAAGCGAGCAAAACCATCAAATAGCTAGAGCGGCAGTAAGCAGCTAAAGAATGTGTGTACCGTTGATGCAGGTTTTTAGATGATCGTTTACGATGAAGGGCGAAAAAGGTTACAATAGAAGAAACGAAAAAGCAATGCCAAATGCGGTTGGCGTTGCTTGTATGTATCTTGCAATGCTGTTGGAAGGTGTGTTCTGCACACCCCGCGTTCAACAGTGGAGAACAACCAGTCTCGTTCCGCTGGGGATTCAAAAAACGCCGACTAAGCCCGTGGCGAGTTGGATCTTGGGCAAAAAGCAATGGCCAAGCTGCTATAATTGGTGAGTGTTTTACCCAATTTCTTGAAAAGGTTAAGTTCGTATTTCTCTTTTTCCAAGCTTTCAGGGTGAATTACGTATCTTAGATTTGAAAATGCAAATACTTTCACCATTTGCGGGTGTACGAAGTTTAGAAAGAAACCCTTTTTTTCGGGCGAAGTCTCGCAGTTGCTGACGGGACAGGGTCCAGTGATTCAGGTCTTCCATGTGGGTGGCTACGATGAGGGCAGAAGGAACTGCCCGGTGCAGAGCCAATACATCTTCTGTTCCCATATTGCTCTGATATTGCCACCCCATATTTCCTCCGGCGTTGGCCAAAACCACTTGGGGATGAAATGTTCGGACGGCCTGCTCCACACCAGGATACCAGACGGTGTCCCCTGTGGCGTATAGGCAAGGCTCATCGGATGCTTGGAAAATCACCCCACACACACTGCCCGCGTGGTCCAGCATTTCCTCATCCCAATTTCCATATCGTCCGGGAATTTTGGTTAGAGTAATGTTGGAGAAAATCGTATCAGCATTCAAAACTGTGACCTGTTGAAAACCATAATACCGGAGTACCTCTCCATCCCGGGAATTCTGCACAAAGATCGGTTTTGTTTTGGAAAGTAACTGAGCTGCCGCTTGGTCAAAATGTCCGGGATGGAGGTGGGTGACAATGACTGCGTCTGCCTCCAAGAGTACCTCAACCGGACAGGGCAGTTCACATAGGGGATTACGGGCCTCAGGACGTACCCGGCTATGACAAGGGGGCAGGGTGCCTTTGGGAGAAAGCATGGGGTCAATAAGGAAGTGAACTCCGGCATATTCCAACAGGACGGTGGCATTGCGAATTTGCGTCAGTTTCAAATAGCATCACCTTCTAATGAAAATCCGGCCGCTGGAAAGGTCTGTTCCAGCGGCCGGATGTGTTTTGATTAATCGTGCGCCCCGGGAGCGGCGTTTGCTTTGCGCTTACGATAGCTCCGCAGCACTATAACTTCCAGACCGATGAGGACAATAGTTGCCGCCGCATCGGCGATGTAAAGATAAATCCGCCAATCAATAACTTGCTGGCGCTGATAGGTGTCATCATAGAGGTAGCTTTGCACTACAGTGTACAGTACGTTTTTGCAGGCTCGGCGCATATCGGTGACCGAGGAAGGATTGGTGCGGTCGGAGACAAAGTTGGGACCGCCCTCCACCGTGGCCAGCATGCCATCCACCCCATTGGCCAGAGCGGCATCGGCATTCATAAAGCCGTGGCCGTTGTTGCGGAAGAAGTCGGTGATAGCCATGCCTCGGAAGCCCCACTCGTCCCGGAGGACCGTGTTCATCAGGCTGCTGTTTTCTCCGGTCCACTTGATGCCAAGGAAGCTCCAGGAGACCATAACCGCATTGGCGTTTCCTTCCTTGACACAGATTTCAAAGGGTTTCAGATAAATTTCCCGCAGAGCCTGCTCATTGGTCCAGACGCAGACCATCTTGCCATTGAAATCATAGGCGGCAAAGTGCTTCATGTAGGAGTAGACCCCCTTGTTCATGGCGCCAGTTACCGCACTGGCGGCAATACGTCCAGCCAGCACACCGTCCTCAGAGAAGTACTCGTAGTTTCGTCCGCCGAAGGGGCTGCGGTGGGTGTTCATGGCGGGAGCGTACCAGCCCTGAATGCCCATTTCCACGCACATCTGTCCCATGGCTTCACCCCACTGGGTGGCCAGGTCCTTGCTCCAAGTGTTAGCAATTACAATTTCAATGGGAAATCCCAGGGAGCCGTAGCCAGTGAAGTTATTATTGATGGCGGCAGGACCGTCCATGTCCAGCGTTTGGAGCTTGCCCACCGACTCCATAGCAGGGGTCTGGTAGCCACACAGAGCAATCATATTGGCCATCTCATCTACGGTAAGCTGATCCAGCAACAGGTCCCACTGGGGATCATCGTAGTCCAGTCCCCGCATGTCCGCCAGGGTTAGGCCGTTATCTGCTCCGGTGGTGGGCATGACCGCATCCGGGTCCACATAGGTGTTGGGATCGAAGTTGCTGTTCAAATGGTACTGCTCCACCAGTTCCTGAGGCATCACCGTAGAGGTGGGGGCGGCGGTAGCCTGGTCATAGTTTGCAAAGTGGTCGGCGCGGGAAAGATACTCCACATCCCCGGCGCAGTCATCAAATTGGTTAGTGGCAGTGAGGTCATCACTGGCACGCCCTTCCTCCCCGTCATAGACCACTTTATCCTCTAAGGTAAGAATACGTTGGTCCAGGATGGTATGGGAATCGCTGTTGATGGAGATCACATAGTCCCCCGCGTCCAGGATATAGGCCTTAGCATTCTGGTAGTCGTAGGAGGCCATGTCCTCCAGGTCAAAGGTAAAGGAGAGGGTCTGGCTCTGACCAGGCTGGAGAAGATCGGTCTTTTCAAAGTCCAGCAGGTTGGCTACGGACTTCTCCACTCCGCCGTTTAAATAGGGCGGGTTATAGAAAATCTCTACCACGTCCTTACCGGCCACAGAACCGGTGTTGGTGACGGTGACATCGAAAGAGAAGGTGGTGTCGCTGAGCGACAGCTCACTCATGTTCTGGGTGAAAGTGGTGTAGCTTAGGCCGTGGCCAAAGGGGTACTGAACCTCAGCGTCGTAGTTGATGAGCCCCTCCGCGGCAGCAGTTTCATAGAATTTGTAGCCCACATAGATGCCCTCTACATAGTTGGTGAAGGAGGGGTAATAGGTCTGAGACACACCGTTGTTCATACCTTCCACCGCCAGGTGTTCCAGGTTGGAGTAGTGGTAGTCCTCGTAGTTATTCCACCAGGGGGCGTTTTTCAGATGATAGGCGAAGGTGTCCGTACTTTTGCCGGAGGGATTTACCGTACCACGCAGGATTTCGCCCAGTGCGGTAAAGCCCACATTGCCGGGGCCAGGGCACCAGAGTACCGACTTGATCTGTTCATAGTCATCCACAAAGCCCAGCTCCATGGGATTTCCGCTGTTGACCAGGAGAATTACAGTGTCGAAGTTATCGCATACCATCTCCACCAAATCCTTTTCGGTCTGGGAGAGCTGAAGGTAGTGGTCATCGGGCTGGAAATCGTCATATTGATCGGAATTGTTGTCGTATCCAGCCTCACCCATAGCCATGGGCATATCGTTGTGCCCCTCCCCAGCCAGACGACCCAGGGTGATGACGGCTACATCAGAAAATTCTTTGGCGTTGTCCATCATGTCCTGGGAATAAGTATCCACTGGGGGCTCGTACAACGTCCAGGATTGAGTGGTTATGGTCATGTCGGGACGCTGGGCAGAGTAGGCAGTGTAGAAATCCAACAGTTCCTGGTTCACAGAAAAACCGGCCTGCTCCAGTCCCTGCTGAATGCTGACGATGTCGTACAGAGCATTGATACCACCGGAGCCGGTACCACCATAGATAGGGACAGCACTGGCCCAGCCAAACAGGTTTAGGTTGGTTACATCAGTTAGGGGCAGGGTATTGTCATCATTTTGCAGCAAAACAAACCCTTCCTCCGCAATCTGAAGGGCAGTTTGTTCTGCAGTGTCCATGGTTCCTTCACTGATTTTCGCCTGCTCAGCCAGGGACAGGTCCAGCAGTGCAGATACACCGCCCAGCATGACACCGTTGACGGCCAAGACAAGAGCCAGCACCATAGCCAGTCCGGCTTGAGCTCGGATCAAGAACTTCTGCGGTCGCGGCCGCCTACGGACTGCAATAAGTACGCCAATCCCCACCAGCAGGGCAATGCCCAGAGCGATGAGGTAAGGGGCGCAGTTTTGCAGAACACTGATGACATCTTCCATTTCAAAAGTAATCATGTAAATGCCTCCTTAACCAGTTTTACGACAGTCCCATATGGAAGATTGAGGACTTTCTCTAAGAAAAATTATATAAATTTTACTCTCGATGATAAGAACAAATTGGATAAAACTGTACTATATTAAACAGAATTTTAAAAATAGTATAGAGGCTGGACAAAAATGACAGGACTGTACTTTCCTTGACAGTGTGTATAGTTTTGTGGGATAATAAACGGGGGTGAGAAGATGGCGAAAATGCGTGCCGGACGGGAAGATCGCCGGGTCACTTATACGAAGAGTGCAATCAAGGATGCCCTGCTGGAGCTGATGAAAGAGAGAAACTTTGAAAAGTTGAGCATCAGCAAGGTATGTGAAGCAGCCCAAATTACGCGGACTACATTTTATAGTCATTATGACACGCTGAATCAGGTGCTGGATGAACTTATTGATGAGGCATTTGAGGTGGCAGAGTATTCATCGACCACCCTGTCCATGTCTCTGCCTCAACGGCTGCACTATTTACTTCAGTTCGATACAGTAGAGGCCCTCCGAGAGCATAACAGCGACCTGCCAACCTGTCAGCGGATTGCCGACATGCCCAAATATCGGATTCTTTTTCAGGACCGGACCCTCTCGGAGTACATCAAAAATAAGCTTTTCCGTATGATGAAGCCCAGCGTCATTCCAGAGCTTATGGAGTACTGCTGTATCTCTCAAACTGAGGCAGAGCGTTTTTTTCGTTATATGCTTGCCGGCTCCTATGAGGTGAACAGTTCTCTCAACTGGATTAAAAACGACGAATGGTTTGTTTCACGGCTTGCTATCCTTCGGATGGAAACAGCTGGAATCGAGACCATTAGGGCAGCCAATGTCAAGAAAAAGGGAACATAAAAAGCAGAACATTGCGACATTAGCAATGTTCTGCTTTTTATGTTTATGATAGTCTTTTCTGGCAGTAGCCTGCCAGAATTTTTTATTACAGTGTTTTGCTGAATGAATCAGATGAAGCGATACCCTGGACTTTTCTGTATTCTCTGGGTGACATTTTGGCTATGGCCTGAAAAGCGCTTGAAAACTTTCCCTGGGTTTGATAACCTACCCGGGCAGCAATATCCGCGATAGTGGCATCTGTTTCCCGTAATAATTTCATGGCCTGACGCACCCGGAATTCCTTCATATAGGTGGCTATCGGCTGGCCGTAGACAGCCTTGAATATCTCCTTCAGGGTGGAGGTATTGATCAAATACTGTTTGGAAAGTTCTGCAATTGTAAATCGTTGATCCAAGTGCTCCGTCAACTGTTGATGTATTTCCTTTATCAATTCGGTTTGCCGGGAGAAGTATTGCGTTAGTTCTTTCTGCTCCGGTTTCATGTTGCTCAAATAAATCAAAATTTCCAGTACCTTCAATTTCAAGAGGGAACTCCGAACAGATATGGGAGCAGAAAAGAGCGGGGCGAAAATATGCTCCAAATCGGAACAGGATGGAATTGCGGAGGGCTTTCCGGAGCAAAATCGCTCCCGTAACCGATCAGCTTCTGCACCAGTATCCTTTAAAACTTCGGGGCAAATGGAAGAGTGCTGTTTCAGATCCACGGAAATGGAAATTCCTTCCGAATATCCCAGGGGAAACATCATAGCCGAATCCGCGCAGCAGGTCATACTGTGCGCAGTCACATCCCCAATCCCTAAATAGACGGCAATACCGCTTTGCATATTCCAACCGACTCGACCACTGTGGCAATAGTATATTTCCAAAACAGAATCTGAAGCATGGTGCCGAAACCTGGCCTCGGAAGCAAGAAAAAGATTGAAGGATACTGCTATTCCGGGAAAAGGTTCATATGCTTCCACATATCCTTTTCCAGTGGTAACCGCCCGAAACTGTTCGCCAAAGAGTGTGGTGCCTGTTTCACCAGCCCCGCACCGCTTCACAACAAGAGTGCCGTTTGGAATCGTTTGGAGTTTTTGAGCGATAGCTGTGGATTCTTCCTTTTTCATGAGGTCCCTTTCTGTTGTTCTTCCTGCGACGGACAGGCGATCTTTACAACCCATTCAATTATACGGTGGAAATTTCGGGCCTGTACGGTATCGGCAGCTTTGTAGTAGACCTCTTTTCCGTCCCGGCGGCTGACAATCAGACCTGCGGATTTTAACTGTTTGAGATGATGCGAAACCGCTGGACTGCTCATGTCCACCATGGCGGAAAGATTGACGACGCATTCCTCACAGTGACACAGCAACCAGAAAATGCGGATACGGCTGCCATCTCCCAGCTGCTTGAACATATCAGCTGCGGTCTGAAAGTTTTCTGCACTGGGCACATATTCCAGTTCCTGCTCGATGGTCTGTCCGTGGTCGTGGGGTAAGTGGTTCTGAACCATTTGGCACTCCTCCTTGAAGTCTATCTTACCATAGGCCGGAGGAAAAAGAAATGTTGCTTCCGAAATGCTGCAAGCCCGGCGTTGCGGATGCAATCTAAGAGACCAGACATCATCGCTGCCGCTTTCTGTGCCAGCGTTCACAAATATGTAGTCATAAACGCGGCAAGAGCATCCTTCTGCTTGTTGAAATCTTCCATGCCAAGGGCGTACAGATCCCGTTCCGCCTGTTCATTCATGGAATAGGTCCCTGCATGGATGGGATGGCTGGGAGCAAAAACAAAAGCTTTGCCCTCACGTTCCAGAGCAAAGACCTCCTGCAAATTTTGGTTGTAGGCGGTATGCCGGTGATCGATCAGGGATATGATCTGCGGGTATCGGTGGCAGCGCATGGTGTAGAAGAGCCGCATCCCCTGTGGCTTACGGACGTAATCTCTCATTTTAGACAGAATGACCACCAGACGGTCGCAGCCTTTTTCCAACGCCCGCGATACCGGGATGGCATCCGAAAGACCACCGTCAAAGTAGGGAATGTCGTTTAATTCCACCGGGCGGCAGGCGGCGGGAATGGCGCTGGATGCCATAATGAGTCGATAGTCGTCCTGCGCCATCGCTTCTTTCCCGAAATATTCTGCCTTTCCTGTCAAGGCGTTTGTTACCACTACCTCATACTCTGCCGGGTTGTTTTTCAGGGCGGGAAAATCCAAGGGGTCCTTCCCCATGGAATTGGTCAGGGTCCCATAAATGTATTGAAGCCCAAACAAGTCGCCAGTTTTCAAGAAGCTCCTTAGTCCAAAATAGCTGGGGCTGTGAATATGCTCCGTAAAAAAGCGCAAATTTCGGCCCCGTTGTCCGGCCAGATAGCTGGCCAGATTTCCGGATCCGCCAGACGCACCGATGCAGTAAGCAAATGTGATGTTGTGATCCAGAAAAGCGTCCAGGATTGCTGCATTATAGGCGCATTTCATCCCGCCGCCTTCCACAACCAATCCGATTTTCATGTGTGAATCCCTTCTAACTTCATGCGATATTGTTCCAGCACATCTTTCAGTGTAATTTCCTGCATTCGTTTTTCCGCTGTGTTCTGGATGTCAAGGTAAAAATCACGCAGTGCCAGTTGGATGTTTACGCCCACGCCACAAGCGGGGTTGGTGTGGATGTCCTGATGGAGCAGGGGCTTGTTGCCCTCTACTGCCCGATAGGCATCCAGCAGTGTGATTTTTTCCGGCTCACGGGCAAGAGAAGGGCGAGGATGTCCCTTCACGCTGACCAGTAACCCTCCCTTTCGCAAGGCAGACATGAGCTGGCGCACATAGGCAGGGTTCGTCTGAACGCTCTCGGCCAGCTTATTGCTGGTCAGGTCGCAGTCTGGGTACAGAGCGATAAAGGCCAGGATATGAACAGCATCGCTAAGGCGGGTGGGGTATTTCATAGCCGGATCTCCTTTTTGAAATTGATGTTATTTTTATTATAACAACATATTGACAGCGGCGCAAGCGGATGCTAAGATAAGTTGGAAGTAAAAATAAAAATAACACCCAGCAAAAAGGAATGATGAAAATGAGCTTCTATGAAGAGTTGGTTACGCAGACCCAGATGAATTACTCCAGGTACTATCCTGTCTATGCTTCTGGCAGTACGCCTTATCAGCTGACTGACAAAAAGCCGCTGCCGTATGGCGAACAGATTGATCGATTGGTACAGGAGGTAAAGGAAGCCGACTGTGTGGTAGTGGGCGGAGCCTCCGGTTTGTCCGCTGCTGGTGGCGGAGATTTTTACTATGAGGACAACGACTCCTACTGGAAATATTTCCGACCTTTTGCTGAAAAGTATCACTTCAAAGGCGCTTTTGCAGGGATGATGCACCCCTGGGAGACCCGGGAAGAGTATTGGGGGTATCTTGCCACCTTCCTTCACACTACCCAGACTGCCCCTTTGCGTGATCCCTATCTGGATTTAGACGTTTTGCTGAAAGGCAAGGACTTCTTCGTCCTTACCACCAACCAGGATACCCAGTTTGTCAAGCTCTACCCGGAGAACAAGGTTGCGGAAATTCAGGGCGATCACCGGTTCTTCCAGTGCGCCGCCTGCTGCACAGATGACACATGGGATGCGGTAAAGCCGGTGGCTGAGATGATGGACGCTATGGGGGATGGCACGAAGATTCCCACGGAGCTCATTCCCCGATGCCCCCACTGCGGCGGTGAGGCATTCCCTTGGGTGCGAGGATATGGAAATTTTCTCCAAGGAGCGAAATACGAAGAACAGTACGAAAAAATTTCTCGCTATGTGCTGGAACACAAAGACAGTAAGATTCTGTTCCTGGAGCTGGGCGTTGGCCGACTGACTCCCATGTTCATCCAGGAGCCCTTCTGGAATCTGACTCTCAGCTTTCCTCATGCTCGATATATTGCCATCAACGACAAGTACAACTTCCTGCCCAAGCAGTTGGAGGACAGGGGCATGGCCATTGTGGCCGACATTGCCCAAGTGCTACGGGATGCACGGGACACCATGGAAAGCGGAGATAACAATCAATGAGCGGTGGAAACCAGGCAGCGCTTCGGGAACTTGCCGAGCGCATCGATCAAGCAGATGCCATCGTGATCGGTGGTGGCTCCGGCCTGTCAAGCGCGGCCGGATACAACCACTATCACTGGTCACCGGAGCTTTCGGAGACATTGGCTCCCTTTCGAGAACAGTATGCGTTTACCTCGCCACTGGCTGGTTTCTACCACTGCTTTTCCAGCTATGGGGAACAGTGGGGGTATTACAGCCAATATATGCGCTTCATGTGGGAAGCCCCTACAGGGCAGCCCTATCTGGACCTGCAAGCGCTTGTTGCGGATAAACCCGTCTTTGTGCTGACCACTAATGTGGATCAGCAGTTTTTTCGGGTATTTCCTCAGGAACAAATTTGCGCTTTTCAGGGAGACTTCAGCTACTGTCAGTGCAGTCAGCCCTGCCGGGACGACATTTGGGAAAACCGCGAGCTGGTGAAGGAACTGACCGATCACTTGATAGGGGTTCGCCTGCCGGAAGAGGCTGTTCCACGTTGCCCGGATTGCGGGCGAGTGCTGGTTCCTTGGGTGCGAGACGATACCTTCCTGGAGGGACCCTTCTGGCAGGACAATCTGAACCGCTACCATAGATTCCTGCGGCACTGGATCATGGAAAAGTCCGACCAGAAACTTCTGCTGTTGGAACTTGGGGTGGGTGAGATGACACCCAGTATTATCAAACTGCCCTTCTGGGAGCTTACGGCCAAAAACGAAAACGTCTTCTATGCTTGTCTCAATCGAGAGGCATCGCATGTGCCAGAGCATCTGAGGGGACGCAGTCTGTATCTGCAAGGAGATTTGGCGGAAACGCTGGCTGCTCTTCGTCCGAAGCGATCCAGCGCAACAAAAGTAAAATAGAAAGGGGCGAAAGAGCATGATTGATTGGAAACCAATCGCAGAAAAATTTAAAGATGCGGACGCTATCCTGATCGGGGCCAGTAACGGCCTGTCCATCACGGAAGGACTGAACTTGTTTGCGGACAATGCAGCCTTTGAAAGACTGTTTGGGGATTTCAAACGGAAATACGGCATAGGGTGCATTTTGCAGGGAATGATGGCTGGATGGCCCAGAGAGGAGGAAAAATGGGCTTTCTGGGGCCGGCTCATCCATCATTATTGTGGACAATACCGGCCCGCGCCGGTGATGAAGGATTTGAAGGCCATTGTGGGAGAGAAAGATTACTTTGTCGTCACGTCAAACGGAGAAGGCCACTTTGAACTGTGTGGCTTCGATCCGTCGAAAATCTATGAGATTGAGGGCAACTGGATTACTATGCAGTGTGCTCGCCCTTGCCACGACACCCGCTATCCCAGTCTGGAGTTGGCCGAAAAATTATCAGATGTGGAACAGGGCGGCCATGTGCCTGCAGAGTTGGTGCCGCGCTGTCCCAAGTGCGGGGGTCCCATGGACATCCACATGGGGGCGGGTCAGAGAATGATTTCAGATGTTGCTGCCCAGGTACGGTTCCAGAACTTTCTGAATACCTATCACGGGGAAAAGCTGATGGTTCTGGAGCTGGGCATTGGTTGGCGCAATCAGCTAATTAAGGCCCCAATGATGCGCCTGGTGGCTGGCGAGCCAAACGCGACTTATGTGACTATCAATCTGGGAGAGATCTACATTGCGGACAATATCCAGGAGAAGTCCTTCGGACTGGACGGGCGGCTGGATGAGCTGCTGCCTGCTCTCCGGGCGGCATGCGAGGTGTGAGAGTTCCAGAGTAAGTTCAAAATGGCCATAAGTGATGGCATTATTTTCTCGAACAGAACGTACAGGCTTTGACATCTGATACTGATAGACGCACAAAAACGCACGACACCAAACAATTTGAAGGAGGGTTGATAGTGAATAAAAAGGTTAAAATCACCGTGTTGCGGACGGAGTACGATCAGGAATTGGCAGAACGGTATGCGATTCCTAATTCAGGAATGTGTCCTTTTCATCAAAAAGGTCAAGTGCTATACAGCGACGGTGTCCATCCGCCAGAAGAGATGTGTGGAGTTGCCTGGCAGGTGATTGCTCCCATGGTACATCAGCTATCCATGGGAGAGTTGGTCCAGCCTTCTGGTACTTGGCTAAATAATGATACGATTGGCGTATTCGCTTGTCCGGATGGCATCCGGCCGGTTATTTTTCTCTTAGAGGCGGAGTAGAGAATACACTGGGACGAATGAAAAGCTTGTCCAAGAAGAAGTTGATTGCGGTCCACTGTTGTCAAATGCGATCTCAAAAGATTGGAAAGAGAGCAGCATAAAGTTTAAGGGGATCATAATCGACGATGCCTATTTGCAGATGGTAGAAATTATTATAGTTAGTCTTTAATATTTAAAATCAAGCAGGAGAATACATTATGCTCATTCAACAGATACGAAATGCAACCATTAAGATTCACTGTGGTGGGAAGGTGTTTTTAGTTGATCCGTGGCTCGCTCCCAAGGACGGTTTTGGTTGTTTTGCCGGACTTCCGGAATCTATTCCATTTAAAACGCCAGATTCGCAGAAAACATTTATTTCCATGCCCATCTGTCCGCTGCCCACAACTGTTGATGAAATTCTTTCTGATGTGGACTATTATATTGTTACTCATATCCATCCGGATCATATTGATATGGAGATGGACGGAACAGTTGGGAATGTATTAAACAAGGAAACACCTGTACTGGTACAAAATGATGAAGACGCGCAGATTTTTGTTCGGTCGGGATTTAAGGATGTAAGAATTTTACCGCAGTCTGGTCTCTCTATTGGAGAAGTAACCGTGACAAATGTACCGGCACGACATGGCGTGACGATTCCCTGTGGTTCAGCTATGGGCTTTATGATGGAAGGAGAGGAAAAAACTCTTTATCTCGCTGGGGACACCATTTGGTATGAACAGGTAGAGAAAAGCTTGAGACGCTTTCAGCCTGGCGTTATCATATTAAATGCCTGCGCTGCGGAACTTGTTGATTTTGGCAGACTGATCATGGATGCCGCAGATGTGGCGGAAGTAATCGCACACGCTCCAGAAGCAGATATTATTATCAGTCATATGGATAATGTGGCACATGCTTCTCTTTCTCGCACCTCTTTACGTGAAAAGTTGGAATCACAGAATCTTCTTTCTAAAGTGAAGATCCCTGCTGACGGTGAAACTTTGTCGTTTTAAAACACATTTTACTCCCTTACTTGGCAAAGCTATAAAATATTGTTCGTAATACCCTTGACAATCGAACCACGTTAGTAAATGAAAAAAATAAAGCCGGGGAGTTGGGCTAACACCAATACTTCCCGGCTTCTATCTTCTAAAAAGGCACTATTATATTCAGAATTATGGTATATACTTCATACCCCACTGGGAGATGGCATAAAAAACAGGCAGCAGATCTTGCCCTTTCTCGGTGAGGGAGTACTCCACGCGCAGGGGCATTTCATTGTATTGGATACGCTGAACCAATTCATCCGCTTCCAGTTCCTTCAGGGCGTTGGTCAGAGCTGTGTTGGTGATGGGCTTGAGAACTTTTTTCAGTTCGCCAAACCGCATGGGACACTTGATGCATAGTTCATAGAGAATTTGGAGTTTCCATTTGCCCTGCAGCATTTGAACCACCGGTGTAACCGGGCAGTTGCCCTTGCCGGTTAGAATGATACTGCCAACCTTTTCTTTGAATTCTTCATAAGTCATAATTGGATCGTTCCTCGTCTTTTGCAGTATATTTTTTGATACCAGGTACAAATAATTTGCGTACTTGAACAAATATTGCTATTAGGTATAATAAATGTATCATAAGTTGGCCGTAGGGTCAATGCATGAAATTTATCAGAAAGGTCCGATTCTTATGAAAGAACTGAACATTATGGAGGCAACGGCCTATACCTCGCCCAATCCTCTGACCCTGATTTGCTCGCTGAATGAAAATGGGACCACCAATCTGGCCCCCATTTGCTTCGTTTCCTATCTCTCCTTCAATCCGCCGATGATCGGCTTTGCCGCCGGAAAACAATCCCACACCGGTAAGCGCGTGCGTGAGACTGGAAAAGTTATCGTCACGGTTCCCGGCAAAAGCTTGGCTGACACAGTGATGGCCTGTGGCAGTTCCACCGGTGCGACCACCAACAAGGTTGTCGAAAACCACATTGAAATGAAGGCGGTGGACGGTAGCGACATCCGGATTCCCGTGGACACCCGACTGGCTATCGTAGCAACCTTACAGCAGTCTGTAGATGTTGGCGACCATATCCTGCACATCTGCCAGGTAGACAAGTTCCTGGGTGATGAGGACAGAAAAGGCCTGTATGCTTGGAATGGGTTCGGGAAAGTCGCACCTGCGGCAGAAGGCTGAATTCTAAAACGGTAAGGAGGCGTCAGCGGTGGCTGTCTGTATTAAAGACTGCATTCAGAATATGAATCTGGTGATCGGATGTACGATTGGTTGCAGCTACTGCTATGCCAGAAACAATGTCCGACGGTTTCACATGATTGACGACTTTGAAAAGCCGGTATTTTTCCCCAATAAGCTACGGCTGATGGAGAAAAAGCGCCCACAGAATTTCCTGCTCACCGGGATGAGCGATTTTTCCCGCTGGGAGCCGGATTGGCGGGAACAGATATTTGCCAAGATGACTGAAAATCCGCAGCACCAATATCTGTTTTTGACCAAGCAACCGGAAACGATTGTATTTTCCACTGCCCTGGGAAATGCTTGGTTTGGTGTGACTGTTACCTCCAGCAAAGAGAAAAAACGTATCCAGACTTTGCAGGAGCATATCCATGGCGGACACTATCATGTGACCTTTGAACCTATGTTTGATGATATTGGCGTGGTGGATTTTACCGGAATTGAGTGGATCGTCATTGGAACTGAGACCGGACATAGGAAGGGCAAATCCGTATCGAAACCGGAATGGGTGTGGAATCTGACACATCAGGCCCATGCGCGTGGTATCCCGGTATTCATGAAAGAAGATCTGCTTCCTATCATGGGAGAGACACAGATGGTACAGGAATTTCCCCCGGCCTTTTACCGGGTGTTGGAGGAACAGAAAACATGGCAGAAATGAACGATAGTAGCATTCTGATTCAGGGTGTCGAAACCAAAAATATTATGACAAAATCCACCCTGCCGGTGGGCGGCTATTCCGTCAATCCTTATGTGGGCTGTACCCATGGCTGTAAATACTGCTACGCCTCGTTTATGAAGCGATTTACCGGGCACACTGAACCATGGGGCACATTCCTGGATGTGAAGCATTGGTCAGTAATCAAAAATCCACAAAAGTACAAAGGGCAGCGCATAGTTATCGGTTCTGTGACCGATGGATATCTGCCCCAGGAGGCTCAGTTCCAGAACACCCGAAAGCTTCTTGAGCAGCTCCGAGGCAGCGAGGCAGAAATTCTCATCTGTACCAAGTCAGACTTGGTAATCCGTGACATCGACCTTCTGAAAGAACTGGGAAAGGTCACGGTTTCCTGGTCGATTAATACATTGGATGAAGGCTTTAAAAATGATATGGACAATGCCGTCAGCATCAAGCGACGGCTGGATGCCATGAAGCGGCTCTATGATGCGGGCATTCGCACAGTATGCTTTATTGCCCCTGTCTTTCCAGGCATCACAGATTTTGAGGCAATCTTCCACCGGGTCAGAAAGCAGTGCGACCTGGTATGGCTGGAAAATCTGAATCTGCGTGGCGGATTCAAAAAAGACATCTTAGACTATATTCGTAAAAAATATCCTGAATTAGTTCCGTTGTACGACGTTATCTACAACAAGGGCGACAGAAGCTACTTTCGTGGTTTGGAGGATCAAGCGGAGTGGCTGGCAAAAGAATACAACTGTCCCTTTGTGGACAACGAGCTGCCCTACGAACGAGCAGAGCCTGGGCACCCCGTAATTGTGGATTACTTTTACCATGAGGAAGTGCGCGGCTCGGAAAATACCGGGCGACGTAACCACAAAAAATAATTTGTGAAACAGAAAAAGGTTCTGACATGGAAGCGCTTCCGTGTCAGAACCTTTTTTGCGCGGTGATGTTGTTGCCTTGTTAATACGTTGAAATGTGTTTATAAAGTCGCATTTTCCCAAGTAGAAGAACCTTTTGCCCAAACGGCAGGATGTGCATTCAAAGCATTGACGAGGCCGGCTTATCCAAGTATGATGAAAACACAATTAAACGATGGTTTAATTGTTCGGGTAACAGGAGCAAATTAAGAGAGGAGTTTTCCAAAATGAAAAAAACTTATAAGATCGAAGTAGACTGCGCCAACTGTGCCAACCTGATGGAAGATGCCGCCCGCAAGACCAGCGGTGTGCAGAACGCTACTGTGAACTTCATGACCCAGAAGATGATTGTGGAATTTGCGGAAGGTCAGGAGCCGGCCAGCGTGATGGCTGCTGTGCAGAAGGCTTGCAAAAAGGTGGAGCCTGACTGCGAGATCTTCCTGTAAGGTCTATTTCACACAGGTGCCCCAGACGCTACGGGCGAAAGGGGCACTTTTTTAACAAATAAGCAAATTATAGAAAGGAACGAGTGGTATGCAAGAAATGATTGAAAGCGGCTTGCTGATCGTGGTAGCCGTATTATCAATTATCCTTCTCTTGATTGGCCGGCGGCCCAGCAGCGGCATGACAAAGAAACAGAAAATCATGTTGGGAAGAATCCTGACTGCCACGGTATTACTGCTGGCGTTACAAACGTTGGGGTCCAACGTTTTTGACCAGTTGGGTGTAGCCGGGCGCTGGGTACGATTGGCGCTATATTTGGTAGACTATCTCATTATTGGTTATGATATTCTGAGAAAAGCATATAGAGGTATCTGTAATGGCCAGGTCTTTGACGAGAACTTCTTGATGGCAGTTGCCACCATTGGCGCTTTGGCTCTGGCTGTCTACGAAAACGGTGATTATCTGGAGTCCATTGCAGTGATGCTGTTCTATCAGGTAGGCGAATGGTTCCAGTCCTATGCTGTTGGCAAATCTCGCCGTAACATTAGCGAACTCATGGACATCCGTCCAGACTACGCCAATATTGAACGGGATGGCAAGCTCGAACAGGTAGATCCGGATGAGGTGGGGATCGGTACGATCATCGTGGTTCAGCCTGGCGAGAAAGTTCCCATTGACGGTACCGTGGTTCAGGGTGAATCCACTCTGAACACTGCCGCCCTCACCGGCGAAAGTTTGCCCCGTGAGGTGAAGACCGGTGATGAGATTATCTCTGGATGCATTAACATGACCGGACTGCTTCATATCCAGACGACCAAAGAATTTGGTGAGTCTACGGTTTCAAAAATCTTGGACCTGGTGGAAAATGCCTCTTCTCGAAAATCGAAGTCGGAAGATTTTATCTCCCGTTTTGCGAAAATTTACACCCCGGCTGTTTGCTATGCAGCGCTGGCGCTGGCTGTGTTGCCGCCACTGGTGCGGATGTTCGCCTTGGGTATTCCTGCTGGCTGGGAAACCTGGGTATACCGGGCACTGACATTCCTTGTTGCCAGCTGTCCCTGTGCACTGGTCATCTCTATCCCTCTGTCCTTCTTTGCAGGGATTGGCGGAGCCAGTAAGGCAGGTGTGCTGGTCAAAGGTTCCAACTACCTTGAGACTCTGTCACAGGCTAAGATTGTAGTCTTTGACAAGACCGGCACACTGACTCAGGGTGTATTTGAGGTGAATGCGATTCATCACAACGAGATGGATGAACGCAAGCTGGTGGAATATGCTGCTCTGGCGGAAAGTGCCTCTAGCCACCCCATCAGCAAGAGTTTGCAAAAAGCCTACGGTATGGAAATCGACCGTAACCGGGTGACTGACATCCAGGAACTCAGCGGCAACGGTGTCATCGCTACGGTGGACGGTCATCAGGTGGCAGCTGGTAATGACAAGCTCATGAATTGTCTGGGCGTTCGATCTATTCCGTGCCACAGCGTAGGCACCATCATTCACATGGCGATTGACGGAAAATATGCCGGACACATTGTTATTTCCGACATCGTGAAGCCTCACTCCAAGGAAGCCATTCAGGCATTAAAGTCGGCTGGAGTTCGCAAGACTGTAATGCTCACAGGTGATGCAAAAAAGGTGGCTGACAGTGTAGCATCCGCTCTTGGCTTGGATGAGGTCTACAGCGAATTGCTGCCTGCTGATAAGGTAGAGAAAGTAGAAGAGCTAATTCAGATCAAATCGGAAAAGGAAAAGCTGGCTTTCGTAGGAGATGGCATCAATGACGCTCCGGTACTCCGCCGGGCAGACATCGGTATTGCCATGGGAGCCATGGGTTCTGACGCCGCCATTGAGGCTGCCGATGTGGTCCTAATGGATGATGACCCCATGCAGATCTCCAAGGCGATTCGGATCAGCCGCAAGTGTCTGGGCATTGTCTACCAGAACATCGTTTTTGCCATTGGCATCAAGCTGATCTGTCTTGTCCTGGTTGCCCTGGGCCTGGCCAACATGTGGCTCGCGGTATTTGCCGATGTGGGCGTAATGATTATCGCCGTTCTCAATGCCATTCGAGCGCTGTTTGTGAAAAAGATTTAAGGATTTGGAAGGCGCACAAGAAATGGAGGGGACTTCATGAATCGGTCTTGGCCCAGGGAGCCGCAAGGGCGGGAACTGGAAGATTTCATACAGCCCTCTATGACATCATGGATGGTCTGAACCGGATCGTGAAGGAGGGGAAGGCGCGGTACATCGGCATCTCCAATTGTTTCGCCTACCAGCTGGCCAAGGCCAATGCCCTGGCGGAAAGGAAGGGCTTTGCCAGATTTATCGCCATCCAAGGACATTATAATCTAATCTTCCGGGAAGAAGAACGGGAGATGGCCAAGCTCTGCGCGGAGGACAAGATTGCCATGACTCCCTACAGCGCGCTGGCAGGCGGGCGCCTTTCCAAACATCCCGGCGAGACATCTAGGCGTCTGGAAGAGGACAGCTACGCCAAATTCAAGTATGACGCCACCGCCCGGCAGGACAGTGTCATCATTCAGCGTGTGGCCGAACTGGCGGAAAAACGGGGCGTAACCATGACGGAGATTTCGCTGGCATGGCTGCTGACGAAGGTAACCGCTCCTGTGGTGGGCGCCACCAGGCGTCATCATGTGGAGGGCACTGCAAAAGCGACGGAGCTGACATTGACGCCTGAGGAAACTCGTTATTTGGAAGAACCGTATGTGCCCCATAACCTGGTCGGTGTCATGGCGCAGAATACGCCATCTGAGGCAAAAGAGGCACATGTTTGGTCAACGGGCAATCAGACAATCGTCGCAAAATAAAATACGGAAGTTTGTGAGAAAGGCGGCGATTGTTCATGGAAACATTGCAGAGGGAAGCGGTTTACCTCTGGTATTATTTTGATGTGCAGTTTCGACAGATTTTTTTGTACTGGGTTTTGGGCATGGTAGTGGGTTCTGCCGTATCCGTGTTTCTGAAAGAACAGATTCACGACACAATGTGCTCTCTGGGTCAAAGAAAAATTAGAGGCAAGGGTGTTTGTATCTCCAGTGTTTTGGGAATCGTCTCCCCCTTGTGCATGTATGGAACCATTCCCATCGCTACATCTTTTTCCAAAAGTGGCGTGCGGGATGATTGGCTGGCGGCTTTCATGATGAGTTCGATCCTTCTCAATCCGCAGCTGATTCTATACAGTGCGGCGCTAGGAACTACAGTATTGGCAGTTCGAATCGTATCCTGTTTTTTGTGCGGGATCATGGCAGGGTTGTGTGTTCGCTGGTTTTACAAGGGAAGATCTTTTTTTGATTTCTCCGGCTTTGAAGAACCGAAAAGCAAAGATACTGATTCAAACCTCTTGCTCCGGTACATCAAAAATCTGTGGAGAAACATCAAAGCTACTGTCCCGTATTTTCTGCTGGGGCTTATCTTGTCTGCTGTTTTTCAGCGGTATGTTCCGGCAGAAGTCATGACCGGACTCTTTGGAGGAAATGAGACCTGGGGTGTTTTGATGGCAGCTACCATCGGAGTTCCGCTCTACGCCTGCGGCGGTGGTACAATTCCCCTGCTGCAGCAATGGTTATGGGAAGGAATGAGTGTAGGCGGCGCCGCTTCCTTCATGTTGACGGGACCTGCAACGAAGATTACCAATCTGGGAGCCTTAAAGATCATTTTGGGCACGAAAAGGTTCTGTTTGTATCTTGCTTATAGTATGCTGTTTTCTTTTGCTGCCGGATTGCTTGTTAACCGGATGCTCTGACATGGGCGTCAAGCGCCGTTGGATTTGAAGCGTATTGAGGCTGCTTTGGGACCGTACGCCGTATGCTCCTGCCGGGGGGCACAGCAAAAAAATGCCGGAGCCGAATGCTATGCATCAGACAGAGGGGAGCTCTGGCTGATAGCAGGAGTCGGTATGGGTTACTGACGGTGGGCATCCAGTTCAGCGTGGGTGGCGATTCTGTTTCCTTCCATGGCGCGGGGATATGATCGGCAGTTGACGCTGCTGCCGATCCGGGACGTTCCCCAGGAGGCGTATCGTCTGGCAATGTATCGCCCCCAGAAGGTGTCAGGAACCACTCGACAGTTCTTGGAATACCTGGCCGGAACCTTTGCCAGAGATAGGGGGACAATAGAGGGAATTCCTGAACCGTACACCTCGAATGCAGGATCTTTTTATATGAAGATGTACCTCATTGCTAGATCTGGAGTCGTTGCTTTTTATGCTCCATGCGGGTTGGAATACTATAAAAGGGTAGAAACGCTATTTGGTATAACGCAAGTATCTGGTTAAACGATGTGGCCTGCGGTTAGAAAAATATTGGCGAAACGAGATTTTTGTATTGTAATATAAGAAATGTTTTATTTGAAAAAAATAAAATTTTCAAATAAAAAATTTGACAAAGAAGATAGGTGAAGGTATAATAAAACCATACAAGAATCCAAGGCTCATTTGGTGTTTCGTAAGTTCCTACACCAAGTAGGCCCTTTTTTCTTTCTAATCCCAAAATTGAAATAATATTGTGAATAAAAAGCCATCTGGTGATTTTATTGGCGTGATTATCGCTGAAGCATCACAGGATGGCTTTTTGTTTTATAAATATCTTAAAAAAGGAGACGTAACAAAATGAATACGAATATGAAAAATCAAGGCTCTACCTACCGCGAAGTGACCGCTGAAGATACTGTTATTGTGGAACGGGCAGAGAATTCTGTCTGCTGCTGCAAGGCGATCAATGCAGAGGTTACACTGGCAGACATTCAGCGCATTTCGCGGCATCTGAATTTATCTGGAAAAAAGTTTTATGATAAGTTCTGTCAGCCGATTTACGATGAAAAAAGCAAGGCTGTAACGGCAGTCACGCTTGCGGCAACTGGAAAAATGGGAGCCTGCGTTTTTTGCCGTGAGGGCAAATGTACTCTCGGGGATGCAAAGCCTACAAGCTGTTTGTTGTACCCGCTGGTGCGTGAGTTTATCCCGATTTCGGACTGTGCCTGGCGTGTTGTGTATGCGCACGAAAAGGGTGCTCCCGCCAACAACGGAAAGCCGTATCTGGTTGGGGATTTGTTGGAAAAATCGGGGGCGCTTAGCAGTGAAATCGTGTTTGGCCATACCCGTTTGGCATATTACGAGGCAGCAAAGCACTATAAGGTGATTTAT
>NZ_NFHD01000028.1 GCF_002159185.1 Gemmiger sp. An87 | reverse complement strand
GGAGAGGAAATCTTCTTCCTTTTTCTCTGTTCTTTTACTTTTCATGCAAAAAACCTGCTCTGGCTTGATTGTCACAGCAGGTTTTTCTACAAGCTGAAGGGTGCGCCCCTCTTTTCGAGGGGCGCACCCTTTTCCGTTCATCCGTCACTCTTCATAATAATAGCAGCCCACACCCAATGCACCCGGACCGGTATGGCAGGCGATGCTCAGACCCAGTGCACTGCACTGTACCTTACAGCGGGGAAAGCGCTCCTGCACATATTTCTGCCACTTTTTGCCCACCTCCGGCGCGCCGGAATAGGCCACACCGATGTGCATGGGCATCCCGTCAAAGCGGCCGGTCAAATCGGCACAGATAGCATCCAGCAGCTTATCCTGCGCCTGAGCCAAGCCACGCACCTTGCCATAGGCGTCAATGCCGCCGCCCTGAATCTGCAAAAGAGGCTTGATGTTCAGCACGGTGCCGATGGCAGCTGCCGCCGGTGTGACCCGGCCGCCCTTTTTTAGGTATTTCAAGGTGTCCACCGTCAGATACACGCTGGCCTTCATGGCATTTTCCTCCAGATTCTGCTTGATCTGGGCAGCGGTCAGCCCCCGCTTTGCCAGCACCTGTGCATCCAGCACCGACTGGCGCTGGGGCAGCGAGATGCGTTTGTTGTCCACCACCTGGACCCGGCCGCCGTATTCCGCCGCCAGGGCCACCGCGGTGGCGGTGGTTCCGCTCAGGCCGCTGCTCATGGGAATATGCACCACTGCCTCATACTCGGTCAGAAGCTTGTCCCACAAGTTGGTCACGGTCTCCGGGCTGGGCTGGCTGCTGGTGATATTGGCCCCGGCCGCCTGCCTCCGGTAGAATTCCTCCGCCGTCAGATCCACGCCCTCCAGCATCCACTGTCCATCCACCGAAAAGGGCATGGGCAGGCAGTATACCCCCAGCTTCTGGGCTTCCTTTTCCGAGATGCCGCTGTTGGTGTCGGTCACAATTGCGATCTTCATCTTCTCAATCCGCCTCTCCGCCCTGGCGCGGGCGCTGGTATTACTGTTCTTTTAACCAATGGTACACGCCCCGGACCGGTTTGTCAATTCGCCGCCGGGCCATGGCGGGCTTTTTGCGGCGGGGCACTGGTCAGGCCGGGCATTTTGTGGTATGCTTTATGATGTAATTTTATGGGCTGCCGGCAGTTTTGCCCGGCCCGCGCTGCATTGTATGCCTGTTTGAACGAAGAAGGAGCCCTTGCCCTATGACCTACCGCCTGCGCAGCCAGACCGGCGATTCCATCGCTGTGCCTCAGCTGATCTTCACCAATCTCACCCGCGCCACCGGCGACCACATGCGGGTGGCGCTTTATATTCTGGCCACCCACAGCACCGACCCCAAGGACATCGCCCACGCTCTGGCGCTGAAGAATGTGCAGGCCGCCCAGAAGGCGCTGGATTTCTGGCATGGTGTGGGCCTGCTGGAGCTGGAGCGGGACGCCGCGCCCCCCGCTCCCCTTCCCGTCAAGCAGCCGCCCCTCACCGCCGAGGAGCTGCGCATGGCCGCCATGCGGGACCCCATGGTGAGCACCCTGGCCACCGAGGCCCAGGCCTATCTGGGCCAGAGCCTGGGGCAGAAGGATATCCAGCGGCTGGTGTCGCTGTATGTGAACGAGAGCATCCCGGTGGATCTGATTCTGCTTTGCGCAGCGCACATTTCCAGCCAGGGCCGCCACTCGGTGACCCAGCTGGAGCGGGAGCTGGACCGCTGGGCTCAGGAGGGTGTGACCACCGGTCAGGAGGCCGAGGCTTACCTGCAGCGCCTGAAAGAACGCGGCCAGCGGGAGGAAAAGGCCGCCGCCATTCTGGGCATACCCGTGGGGTCGCTCACCTTTGCAGACAAGCGGTGCATCCGCCGCTGGTACGAGGAGTTCGGCTATTCGGACGCCATGGTGGAGGAGGCGGTGCTGCACGGCAACGGCAGCAAGGACCCCAAATACATCAACGGCATTCTGAAAAGCTGGTACGCCAAGGGCTGGCGCACCCCTGCCGATGCCCGGGGCGGCGGTTCGCTGGCCGGTGCAAACGTGCGGGTGGACCGGCAGGCTCCCAGCGGCAACGACATCCTGCAGCGGCCTGTACGCCGTCCGCTGCGCCTGAAACAGGAGGAATAAGCCATGCGCACCAAAAACGAACTTTACCGGGAAGCCCTGCGCCAGGTGGCCAGCCGCCGCCAGCGTGCGGTGACCCAGGCCCAGGAGCGCCGGGCCCGTGCGCTGGCCGCCCTGCCCCGGCTGGGCGAGCTGGAGGCTCAGGTGCAGTCGCTGGGGCTGCGCACCATGGAGCTGGCCGCCAAGGGCGCGCCCCAGGCCGAGCGCCAGGCGGTTGCCGAACAGCGCCGCCAGACCCAGGAGGAACTCCGGCAGCTGCTGGCTGAAAACGGCTACGGTCCCCAAAGTCTGGAGCCCCGTTACACCTGCCCGGACTGCCAGGACACCGGCATGGTAAACGGCCGCCTGTGCCCCTGCGTGGGCAAGCTGGCAAGGCAGCTGCGCTGGAAGGAGATCAGCGAAGAGACCCCGCTGAGCCTGTGCAGCTTTGAGAGCATGGACCTTTCGCTTTACCCGGATGCCATCGACCCGGCCACCGGCGAGAACATCCGCGCCCTGATGCAGGACAATCTGAATTACCTGCAGGCCTATGCCCGGGAATTCGATATGAAAAACGCCAACCTGCTGATTTACGGCAACGCGGGCCTGGGCAAGACCCATGCCGCCCTGGCCATTGCCAAAACCGTGCTGGAAAAGGGCTTCAACGTGGTGTACATCTGCGCCCAGAACCTGTTCAGCCAGCTGGAGCGGGAACGCTTTGCAGACAGCTGCCCTCTGCTGGAGGCGGTAATGGAGGCGGATCTGCTCATTCTGGATGATCTGGGCACCGAGTATGTAAACCCCTACATGGCCAGCTGCTTTTACAATATTCTGAACACCCGCATTCTGGAAAACCGGCCCACCATCTACACCACCAATATCGTAGACGGTAAAGCCTTTGAGGCCCGCTACACCGAGAAAATCGCCAGCCGCTTGGGCGGCAGCTGCGAGCCGGTGATGTTTCTTGGGCAGGACATCCGGGGCCTGAAAAGCCGGATGTAACCAATCACGGGGCCGCCCTGCCCCATCTGCTTGCAAAAAAGGAAACGAGACGAGCGCCTTTCCCGAAGAAGGACCGGCACTTCGCCCCGTTTCCTTTGTTTTGCCCCGAAACAGGGGCTTTGACTGTGTGTGAAAATGGAGGATTGTGAAACAATGAAGGAAAACATCATGGGAACCAAGCCGATGGCCCCGCTGCTGCTGGGTATGGCCTTCCCCATCATGATCAGCATGCTGGTACAGGCGCTGTATAACGTGGTGGACAGCATCTTTGTGGCCCGCCTCAGCGACGCGGCCCTCACCGCTGTAAGCTTCGCCTATCCGGTGCAGATGCTCACCATCTCGGTATCGGTGGGTACCAGCATCGGCGTGAACGCCCTGCTCAGCCGCCGTCTGGGCGAGGGCGACCGCAAGGCCGCCGACCGGGTGGCCCATAACGGCCTTCTGCTCATGGTGGCCAGCTGGGCGGTGTTCGCTGTATTCGGACTCTTTTTCTCGGAGCTGTTCTTCAGCTTCTTCACCAAAAACCCGGAGGTTGCCCAGGGCGGCGCGGCCTATCTGCGCATCTGCCTGGTGTTCAGCCTTGGCATGTTTTTGCAGATCTGCCTGGAGCGGCTAATCCAGGTGACCGGCAAAACCATTTACCAGATGGCCAGTCAGCTCACCGGCGCGGTAATCAACATCATTCTGGACCCCATTCTGATTTTCGGCATGTTCGGTATGCCCAAGATGGGCGTGGCAGGCGCGGCCGCGGCCACCGTGATCGGCCAGTGGATCGGCTGCTGCGTCTGCCTGTGGCTGAATCTGCGCCACAACAACGAGGTCAAGCTGCGCATCAGCGCCCTGCGCTTTGACCTGCCCACCGTGAAGAGCATCTATTCGGTGGGCCTGCCCAGCATCATCATGCAGAGTATCTCCAGCGTGATGACCTTCGGTATGAACTTCATTCTGGCCGGTTTCTCTGAGACTGCCGTTTCGGTGCTGGGCATCTACTTCAAGCTGCAGAACTTCGTATTCATGCCCGGCTTCGGCCTCACCAGCGCCCTGGTGCCTATTGTGGGCTATAACTACGGCGCGGCCAAAAAGCAGCGCATCCTGGCCTGTACCAAAATCGCCATGATCTCCATCACAGTGATCATGATTTTCGGCACCGCCCTGTTCCAGCTGTTCCCCGGTCAGCTGCTGGCGCTCTTCAACGACGGCGGCGACCTGGCTCGCATCGGTGAACCCGCCCTGCGCATCATCTCGCTGAGCTTTGTGTTCGCGGGCATCGCCATTGTGCTGAGCAGTCTGTTCCAGGCGCTGGGCGAAGGCCTGCACAGCCTTCTGATGAGCGCCTTCCGCCAGCTGGTGCTGATTCTGCCCATTGCCTGGCTGCTGTCGCTTCCCGGCAATGTAAATCTGGTATGGTACTCCTTCCTGATTGCCGAGGCGGTTTCGCTGTGCTTTGCGCTCACCCTGTTCCGGCGCAGCTACAACACCAAAATCAAGCATCTGGGCGGTGTTTAAGTCCTTTTTGCAGCGCTGCTTTTCCGTGCCGCGCTGTTTTGCCCGAAGCAATTCCTGTTTGGAGCTGCTTTGGGCTTTTTTGTTGCGCAAACCGGCCGGGCTGTGCTATACTTTTTCTAAAGTATGATTTATTTGTGTGCAGGAGGCAATTGGATATGGCAAAAGCAAAAACCGGTGAAGCGGGACCGCTGGGCGGCGCGGTGATCAGCCAGCAGATCGCAGCCCAGCTGCTGCGCGAGATGCGCACCGGCCCTTACGAGAGCTGTGAGCGGCTGCCCGCCGAGGTGGAGCTTGCGGCCCGCCTGGGCGTCAGCCGCACCGTGATCCGTGACGCACTGGCCGAGCTGGAGCGGGAAGGCTACGTGGAGCGGGTGCGCGGCATCGGCACCGTGGTGAACCGGCGTATCGTGGCGCTGGACAACCGCCTGGACCAGAAATTTGAATACAGCGCCATGATCCGTGCCGCCGGTTATGTTCCCCATGCGGACAGCATCTCGGTGCAGCAGCTGAACGCGGACAGCCACCTGGCCCACCAGCTGGAGCTGGAGGTGGGCGACCCGGTGCTGATGGTGCGCAAGCGGGTGCTGGCAGGAGAAATGCCGGTGATCTACTCGGTGGACTATCTGCCTGCCAAGCTGCTGGACCATGAGAGTGCCCAGCGGCAGGATTTTGCCCGTCCCATCTTCGATATTCTGGAAGAGGTGTGCGGCGTCTCGGTGACCAGCACCGTCACCCACACCAGCGCCGTGCTGGGCGACGCAGCCATCCGCAAAACACTGGAGGTGCCGGACCACGAGGCCCTGCTGCTGATGGATGAGATCAGTTTTTCCAAGCTGACCCGGCCGGTGATGTACTCCCTTTCCTACTACACCAACTTCTTCTCCTTCTCGCTGCTGCGCAAAAAAGTGTAAAACTACAAAGCAATACAAAAAGGCAGGTCAAAACGACCTGCCTTTTTTGTTATACCTGTACCGGCTGGGGTGCGCCCGCCTCCAGCTGTCCCGGCAGAAGGCACACCTGCCCTTGCTGCAAACAGGCGGTGAAGCTCTGCCCCGGCCGGGCCTGCCCGCTGGCGATGCTGTCCGCCAGGGCCTGCTCCACTACCCGGCTCACCTGACGGCGCAGCTCCCGGGCCCCGTAGGCGCTTTTGCCCCGCCGGGCCAGCTCCCGCGTCAGCTCATGGGTATGGCATAGCCGGTAGCCGCTGCGGTTTGCCCGCTGCTCCAGCTCGTCCAGCAGCTGCTCGGTGATCTGCTCCAGCGCCGGACCCTCCAGCGGCGAAAAGACCACCGCCTCATCAAGACGCCCCAGAAGCTCCGGCCGGAAAAACCGCTTGGCCTCCTCCAGCGCCAGCTCCTTGCGGCGGGCAAGCTGGGCCGCCTGCCCGGCGGCAAAACCCAGCGCCTCAGACTGGCCGCACAGATGCCGCGCACCCAGGTTGCTGGTGAGCAGCACGATGCAGTGGGAAAAGCCGGTCTTTCGGCCCTCGCTGTCGGTGAGCTGGCCTTCCTCCAGAATCTGCAGCAGCAGGTTCTGCACGTCCGGGTGGGCCTTTTCAATCTCGTCAAAGAGCACCACACTGTAGGGGCGGCGGCGCACCGCCTCGGTGAGCTGGCCGCCCTCGCCGTGGCCCACGTAGCCCGGAGGCGCGCCAATGAGCTTTGCGGCGGCGTGAGCCTCCATATACTCGCTCATGTCAAAGCGGAGCAGCGCCTTTTCACTGCCGAACCACTGGCTGGCCAGCGCCCGGGCCAGGTGGGTCTTGCCCACACCGGTGGGCCCCAGAAACAGAAAAGCCCCCATGGGACGGGCGGTGTCCCGCAGGCCAGTGCAGGCCCGGCGGATTGCTCCCGCCACCGCGGCCACCGCCTGGGGCTGGCCCACCACCGCCTCGGCCAGCCGCTGCTCCAGCAGGTCCAGCTTGCGGCGCTGGCGCTCAGTGATGCGCTGAGCGGGCACACCGCTGGCCCGGGCCACCACTTCTGCCAGCTGTTCCGGCTCCAGCGTAGGTGTGCCCGGCTGGTCCTGGCTCTGGATATGCAGCGCGGCGGCGGCCTCGTCGATCAGGTCGATGGCCTTGTCCGGCAGAAAGCGCCCCGGCAGATACCGCACCGACAGCTCCACCGCTGCCTCCAGCGTACGCGGGGGCAGTGTAACCTGATGAAACCGCTCGTACCGGGGGGCCAGCCCCTGCAGAATGCGCACCGCCTGCTGGGGGTCCGGCTCCTCCACCAGCACCCGGCCGAACCGCCGTTCCAGCGCCGGGTCCTTCTGCATACAGCGTCGGTATTCCTGCTGGGTTGTGGCGCCGATCATACGCAGCTCGCCCCGGGCCAGCAGCGGCTTTAGGATATTGGCCGCGTCGATAGCCCCCTCCGCCGCGCCCGCGCCCACCACAGTGTGCAGCTCATCCACAAACAGGATGGTATTCCCCTCCCGGCAGATCTCCTCCAGCAGGTTTTTCAGCCGCTCTTCAAAGTCGCCCCGGTATTTGGTGCCCGCCACCAAACTGGCCATGTCCAGGCAGAGCAGGCGGCGGCCCTGCAGGCTGTCCGGCACCCGGCCCGCTGCAATGCGCTGGGCCAGGGCCTCGGCCAGAGCAGTTTTGCCCACCCCCGGCTCACCCACCAGACAAGGATTGTTCTTCTGGCGGCGGCACAGAATCTCGATCATCCGCTCCAGCTCGCTCTCCCGGCAGAACACCGGGTCCAGCCCGCCCTCCGCCGCAATGCGGGTCAGATCTTTGCCGTATTTATCGCTGGCACGGCTGCTCCGGCTGGGGGGCGGCGCGCTGAATTTGGGCTGCAGCGGCAGCACCAGCTGGCCGGAAAGCTGACGGCACTCCTTGGCGGCAGCGCTCACATCCACCCCCAGCTCGGCCAGCCAGCGGCTGGCGGTGCAGGTCGGGTCTTCCAGAATGGCGCAGAGCACATGTTCGCACTGGGCCTCCTTCATGCGGGCGGCATGTGCCCCCAGCACCGCAAAATCCAGCGCCTTACAGCTTTCTGCCATCATATCCTTGGGACCGGGGCGACAAGGCGCGCCGCCCGGCTGCTGCTCCACCTTGCCCAGAATCTTTGCCCGGGTCACGGTGCGGGCCTCCAGCAGGTTTGCCGCCGGGCTGCCTCCCTGGGTCAGAATCGCCAGCAGGATGTGGCCGGTGCTCACCTGCCGCTGCCCCCGCTGCCCTGCCAGCGACAGGGCCAGATTCAGCATCTTCGCCGCACTGCGGGAAAAGCCTTTGAACCGGTAGCTCATTGCCATCGTTCTCCCTTCGTTTGTTGGTTCCGGCAAGAGTATGGCCCGGCAGGGGCGGTATTTAAACCAAAGCAGCACAAAAAGCCCGCTTTCCGGCGGCTTACATGCCGGAAAGCGGGCTTTGGCTTTATGGAAAAAGACTCACACGCAGATGTCCCGCCGGGTGAACACCATCACACCGGCGGCAAAGAGGACAACTGCCCCCAGATACAGCCCAGCCAGCGGCAGAACATTTTCGCCGTTTGCCAGTGCCACCGGGTCGTACAGGGTCACCGGGGTGAACCAGCGCAGGAACTCCGCCTGCTCGCCCACACCGGCCAGCATATCCAGCAGCACGAAGACCACGCTCAGGCCTCCGCCCACCCACAGGGCCGGGCCGCTGCTCTGGAACAGGCAGGCTGAACAAAAGCACAGCCCCGCGAAGAAGAGCAAAAGCCCCAGATCGCCCAGATTCACCAGCGCAAAACGGTCAAACTCCAGCTCGCCGGGGAACAGCACCTGAGCCAGAACGCCACACAGACCGGTCATGTAGCCCACCAACAGCACCACCGCCGCCACCAGCACAAAGGCCTGGGTGAGAGCCAGCTTCCAGCGGGGCGTGGGGCTGGCCAGCAGCCAGGCCATGGCGCCCCGGTCGGTGTAGCGCACCAGCAGCCGCTGCACCAGAAGCAGAATCATCACCAGCGGCAGGGCGATGAGCAGAAAGCCGTAAAGATAGTTGGCCAGAAACTGGGTCAGGCTGGCCCCCGGGTTGCTCATACCGAAGGCTGCGAACAGCTCCGGCATGCTCTCCATCATGATGTTCAGGCTGTCGCCCAGCTTCGGGTCAAACATGCTGGTGATCATAGACCCGTACAGGGTAACCACTCCCAGAAAGATCGCCGCCAGCGGGCCGTTTGCCCGCAGCTCCTTTTTCAGCAATGCTCCGCTCATTCGTTCCGCCCCCCATACATCCGCAAAAACATATCCTCCAGCGACTCCTGCCGGGTTTTCAGGTCCTGCACGCCGCTCTGGGCCGCCATCGCCAGCAGGCGGGCCACCGGCTCACCCCGGCTCAGCCGCAGCTGCACCCAGTCACCTTTTGCCGCCGCATCGGGCCAGGCCGCCGCAAAAGCCGCTGCCTCCTGTTCGCCCGCAAACCGCAGCTGATACACCCGGCTTGCCTTGGCCCGCAGCTCACCCAGCTGCTCCACTGCTGCAATGCGTCCGCCGCGCAGCAGCGCCGCCCGGTCACACAGCCGCTCCACCTCTTCAAATATGTGGCTGGACAACAAAATCGTTACGCCCCGCTGCTTTTCCGCCAGCAGAATTTCCCACAGCTGGTTCTGCATCAGCGGGTCCAGACCACTGGTGGGCTCGTCCAGAACCAGCAGCCTGGGGCGGTGCATCAGTGCGCACACCAGGCCCACCTTCTGCTTGGTACCCTTGGACATCTTGCGGATCTTCTGGCTCGCGTCCAGCCCGAACCGCTGGCACAGCTTCCAGGCATAGCTCAGGTCCTTCTGGCCCCGCAGCCCGGCCATCAGCCGGATGAAGGCCGCACCGGTCATATCATCCATTAGTGCCAGCTCGCCGGGCAGGTAACCCACCTGGCTCTGCACCCGGGCCGCACCGGCAAAGCAATCCTGCCCGAAGATGCAGGCGCTGCCGCTGTCCGACCGGACAAAGCCCATCAGCTGCCGGATGGTGGTCGTCTTGCCCGCGCCGTTGGGCCCCAGAATACCGAAGGCCTCGCCCGGCTGCACCGCAAAGCTCAGCCCGAACACGCCCCGGCCGCCGCCGTAATCCTTGGTCAGGCCGCTGACCTCAATCGCCGTTTCGCTCATTGATACTCCTCCTTGTAGGCATAGCTGCGCAGAATGCCCCGCCACACCATGTATTCCCTCACCAGCTCTTCCAGCTCCAGGGGCTTTTGCTCCATGCGGCGGCGGTGGATGTAGCCGTCGGTGAGATAGACCAGCATATCCAGCACCTGGCGCGGCTGCACCTCGGGGCGGAATTTTTCAAGGTCTACCCCGGTGAAATACCGCTCCCACAGCTCCTCCAGCACCCGCACCTGATACTTCTGCAGCGCCGGGCCGATCTCCCGCTCGGCAGTGTAGTACATCCGCACCGAAAATTCCAGCGCCCAGGGAAGCTTGCGCAGGATGGCCAGCTTTTCCTCCATGCCGTAGTCCAGCAGATCGAAAAAGTCGGTGATACCCGCCAGCTGCTCCATCTTCATGTTTTGCTCAATAAAGCTTTGCAGATACCGGGCCAGATACAGATAAAGCGTCTGTTTGTTTTTGAAGTAATAAAACAACAGCCCTTTGGAAATGCCCGCCTTTCGGGCAATCTCCTCGGTGCTGGCCCGCTTGTAATCACTCTGGGCGAACACCTCCATGGCGGCATGCATCACCGCCTTGCGCTTTTCCTTGGGCAGCTGGCGCAGCCGGTCCATCCTGCCATCCCCTTTCCCTCTGTTGTGCCTTGACCCGCCGGTCAGGGTTTCTGGGTCCATTGTACCCCATTGACCCGATTTTACAAGACCCCCCACCACGTAAAAAAGCCCGCCTTCACCGGTATTCTGCATACCGGCAAGGCGGGCTTTTTTCTGTTTAAACAAAAGGCTTACAGGCCCTCTTCCTGCAAGGCGGCCTTCAGAGCCTTGGCGATCTGGTCCGGGCAGGAGGTGGCGCGGGGACCGCAGGTGGTGCCTTCCATGCGGCGGATGGCCTCAGCAGCGGGCATACCCTGCAGCAGCTGGCAAATCCCCTTCAGGTTGCCGTTGCAGCCGCCCACAACGCTCACTTCCTGGATGATGCCGTTCTCGCTCAGGGTCACGGTGGTGCTGCGGGAACACACGCCCTTGTTCTGGTAGGTATGGGTCATATTGGGTTTCTCCTTTGATTTTAGGTCACTGGTTTTATTAAGCGGACACGGAGAAAACTCCCCGCCCGTTCCAACCGGCAAAGAGCCGCAGATACAGCCCGCCGGGTCTGGCTTGATGATGGGCAGCAGCGCCCTGTTTCATGCACGCTGCCGGTGGTTCAGCCCTTGCGGGTCTGGGCCAGCTGCTCCAGCCGAGCCAGGGCATCGTCGCCGGTGCGGCACATGCCCAGCGCCCGGGGGCTGCCGGTGTTGCGGCCGTGGAAGTCACTGCCTCCGGTAACCAACAGGTTGCACTGGGCTGCCAGCCGGTACAGCACTTCCTTGTCCTCGGGGGTGTTGCGAGGATGCTCGATCTCGATGCCGTCGATTCGGCCCGCCAGCGCCAGCTCGGTGACCAGCTCCATGCTCTTGTACACGCTGGGATGGGCAAACACCGCCACGCCCCGGGCCTTGCGGATCACGTCCAGCACCTGATCCACGGTCTGGTACTCCGGGTCGTGCAGCACTTTGCCGCCCTTACCGAAGAGGGGTTTGTAGGTCTCTTTGTAAATACCGTCCGCCAGGCCGTAGTCGCACAGCACCTGCATCAGGGTTGATTTATACAGCACACCGCCGTCCTGCGCCAGGGCCAGCGCATCCTCCAGCCGGAACTGGGGGTAAAGTTCCTCCAGCTCCCGGCCGCTCTGGCGGCATACCGCGTTGCGCCGGTCCGCCATCAGCTGGCAATGGGCAATCAGGTCCGGGCAGGTCTCGTCCGGCCAGTAGCACAGAATGTGCACTCGCCGCCCCCGTTCAAAATCGAAGGCAGTAAGCTCGGTGGCAGGGATCAGCCGCACATTCTCCCTCAGAGGGTTGGCGTAGCCATAACGCACCGAATGCATGGAGTCATGGTCCGAGATGGCCAGATGACTCAGCCCTGCACGGGCGGCCAGCCGGGGCAGCCAGTCCGCCTTCAGCGAACCGTCGGAAAATGTGGTATGAGTATGCAGATCGCCGGGCATGGCAGTCCCCTCCTTTGGCAGCTCATTAAACCGGCCGGACCTCGCTGGAGCGAACCCGAGCCGCAAGAAAAGTATTATTTTGCAATTTCTTTTTATTATAGCACATATTTTGCGCTGCGCAAAGCCTTCTTGCAGCTTACAAAACAGTAAGAAAAAGTGCAAGGGTGCCAAACCTGCAAAACAAAAGAAAGCCCCGATCGTTTGGCTGGGGCTTGTACACATCGATCAGTGAAAATTGAATAGTGAACAGTGAATAAGTAAAAATCCTTCTTGGCCCGTAGGGCGGGGCCCCCGCAAAAGTTTGCACCGCAAAATTTTGTGGGGAAAAGGAGGAATGACGGAGCGGTATGAGAAAAGCCCGGCTGAACAGCCGGGCTTTTTGAATGGAGCGCAGTCCATTCCGACGTGGAGCAGATGATGGGAATCGAACCCACACAGCCAGCTTGGGAAGCTGGAGTTCTACCACTAAACTACATCTGCGCATGATTTTCTTTTATGGAACAAGATTCAGTATACAGCATGCCATTTCAAAAGTCAATCGGTTTTTTCGGTCGAAGCTTGCCGGGCGGGCCGAAAACACGTATACTAAAGGCACCATTCATCATCCAGTCAAGGAGGGCTGAATCCATGAAAACCCCTGCCCGCGTTCTGACCGTGCTGCTGTGCGCCGCCGCGCTGCTTGTGATCAGCTGGGGCGTTCCCTATTACTTAATGAACACCGGTGTCCGGGTGGTGCAGCCACCTCAGAGCGCCGTTTCCGCTTCCTCTGCTCCCTCCGCCACCCCCGACCCGCAGCAGAAGGCCGAAGACACCCTGACCGCTCTGCGCACCGCCGGTGCACCGGAAGACTTAACCGCCGGTTTCCTGCAATTTTGTGAGGAGCAGTCCCCCGGCATCTGCGAGGCTCTGACCGGCGCTGCCGAAACCAGCAACTACAGCCAGGACCTGTTCTGGCAGGTCAGTGGCAAGAGCTATCTGTATTATCAGGCGCTCTACACCCAGCCCATGGCGGAAAATGTGCACGACACCGGTGTGACCGACGGCCCGGCTGTACTGGTCTTCACCGGTGATGTGAACTTTGCTGACGACTGGTACAACATGCTCCACTACGCAAAAACAGCAGGTATCAAGGACTGCTTCGGCGAAAGCCTGCTGGCCGAGATGCGCGCGGCGGACGTGCTGTTATGCAACAATGAATTCGCCTTTTCGGACCGGGGCAGTCCCATGCCCGGTAAACAGTTCACCTTCCGGGCCAAGACCGCCAACGTAAGTATGTGGCAGGAGCTGGGGGCGGACATCGTGGGCCTCGCCAACAACCACTGCTTTGACTACGGCGAGGACGCTTTTCTGGACACTTTGTCCACCCTGCAAAGCGCGAACATCCCCTATGTGGGCGCAGGCAAGAACCTGGAGGAAGCCATGCAGCCCCAGTTCTTCCTGGCGGGCGGCATGAAGATCGGCTACATTGCCTGCACCCGGGCGGAAAAGTACATTCTCACCCCGGAGGCCGGGGAGGACAGTCCCGGTGTGCTGCGCTGCTACGACCCGGAGCTGGCGGTGCAGGCCATCCAGGCGGCCAGCGAGCAGTGCGACTACCTGGTGGTATACGTCCACTGGGGCACCGAGGGCTCCACCGTGCTGGAGCAGGCCCAGACCGACCTGGCCACCCGCTTCACCGACGCCGGAGCGGATCTGATCGTGGGGGCACATCCCCACATCCTGCAGGGTGCAGGCTGGCGGCAGGATACCCCGGTGCTCTACAGCCTGGGCAACTTCTGGTTCAATATGGAGACTCTGGACTCGGCCCTGTTGAAGGTGACCGTGACCGAACCGGGCGCGGCAGGGGCTACGGTGCAGCTGCTGCCCTGTATCCAGACCGGCGGCCGGGTAAGCCTGCTGGAGGAGGATGCGGACAAGCAGCGAGTGCTGGACAGCCTGAACGCCGTGATGGAAAGCGGCTATTTTGATGAAAACGGTATCCTTTGTAAGCAGACAGCGTAAGGAGGGATCAACCATGAAAGAAGCATACGGGGAGCGGCTTTGCATCCAGCAGGGCCGCCCGGAGGACGCGGAGGAGCTGATTGCTCTGCTGCGGCAGGTGGGCTCGGAGACCGACAACCTCACCTTCGGGGCCGAGGGCCCGGCTACCACAGTAGAACAGGAGCAGGAATATCTGCGCGCCATGGCCGAAAACCCCACCAGCGCCTTTTTTGTGGCCCGGCTGGACGGGCGCATGGTGGGCTCGCTCAGCTTCCGGGCCATGACCCTGGCCCGGGCCAGCCACCGGGCTGAGATCGGTATTTCGGTGCTGCAGGAGTGCTGGGGAAAGGGCGTGGGCAGCCGGTTGATGGAAGCTGCCATCGACTTTGCGAAAAACAACGCAGGGGTGGAGATCATCTCGCTGGAGGTGCGGGCGGACAACACCCGCGCCCAGGCGCTCTACCGCAAATACGGCTTTGAGGAGATCGGCCGTTTCCCCGGTTTTTTCAAGATCGATGGAAAATGGGTTGATTTCATTCTGATGAATCTTTATCTGTGAGCCCGTGCCGCAGCGCTGTGGGCTGTTCAGATAGACAAAAAGCTCGAAAAAGCGAAAAAATCATTTCAAAGGACCCGGCGGGCGGTTGGCGCTGCCGGGTCCTTTGTGCTATAATCGATTCATACGGGCTTTTGCCCGGTGAAGTGTGCGCGCTGCGAGCCGGACCGAGACAAATCGGGTGGGAAGCAGAGCACCGGCCGCCGCGCAGACCCCGAAACCCTGTTTCAAGGAGGTTTATTCAATGGTAACTTGCAGCAAAACCGGCATGTATTACGCCCGCGGCCAGTGGGTTCAGGCGGACGGCGAAGCCCCCGCCAAACTGGCTGCCCTGGGCTTTGACGAAAATGCGGTGAACAATGCCCACACCGGCACCATCGCCTACGGCATTTTGCAGGCCCACAATCACAGCGGCGACACCGAAGCCCTGCAGCTGAAGTTCGACGCCATGGCCAGCCACGACATCACCTTCGTGGGCATCGTGCAGACCGCCCGTGCCTCCGGCCTGGAGAAATTCCCCATGCCCTATGTGCTCACCAACTGCCACAACAGCCTGTGCGCGGTGGGCGGCACCATCAATGAGGACGACCACCTGTTCGGCCTGTCCGCTGCCAAGAAGTACGGCGGCATCTTCGTGCCCCCTCACCTGGCGGTCATCCACCAGTACATGCGCGAGATGTATGCGGGCTGCGGCAAGATGATTCTCGGGTCGGACAGCCACACCCGTTACGGCGCGCTGGGCACCATGGCCATCGGCGAGGGCGGCGGCGAACTGGCAAAGCAGCTGCTGGGCCGTACTTATGATGTGGCCCGCCCCGGCGTAGTGGCGGTGTACCTGACCGGCAAGCCCGTGGTGGGCGTCGGCCCCCAGGACGTGGCCCTGGCCATCATCGGCGCGGTGTTCAAGAACGGCTATGTGAAGAATAAAGTGATGGAGTTCGTGGGCCCCGGCATCGCCGAACTGCCTCTGGAATACCGCAGCGGCATTGACGTGATGACCACCGAGACCACCTGCCTGTCCAGCATCTGGTGCACCGACGAAGTTACCCATGATTATCTGACCCTGCACGGCCGCGGCGGCGACTACAAGCCCCTGGCTCCGGCGGACCTGGCCTACTACGACGGCCTGGTGGAGGTGGACCTGTCCAAGGTGCGGCCCATGATCGCTTTGCCCATGCACCCCTCCAACGTATACAGCATCGAGGAACTGAACGCCAACCTGGAAGACATTCTGCACAAGACCGAGGAGGACTGCGCGGACCTGATGGGCGGCAAGGCCCGCCTGGATCTGGTAAGCAAGATTGAGAACGGCAAGCTGCGTGTGGACCAGGGCGTGATCGCGGGCTGCGCGGGCGGCATGTACTCCAACATCTGCGAGGCAGCCACCATTCTGAAGGGCCACACCGGCGGCAACGGGGAATACGCCCTCAGCGTTTACCCCTCCAGCCAGCCCACCATGATGGCGCTGATGAAGAACGGCGCGCTGGGCGAGCTGATGGCCGGCGGCGCCACCATCCGCACCGCCTTCTGCGGTCCCTGCTTCGGCGCGGGCGATGTGCCCGCCAACGGCTCGCTGAGCATCCGCCACACCACCCGCAACTTCCCCAGCCGGGAAGGTTCCAAGCCGGGCAACGGCCAGATCGCCGGCGTGGCTCTGATGGACGCCCGCTCCATTGCGGCCACCACCCGCAACGGCGGCATCCTGACCCCTGCCACCGACATCGACTACGATCCCACCATTCCGGCCTACGAGTTCGATGATTCCAGCTATCGCAGCCGTGTTTACTCCGGCTACGGCAAGGGCAACTACGACGAGCTGCTGCGCCTTGGCCCCAACATCAAGGACTGGCCTGCCATTCAGCCCCTGCCCGAAAACCTGCTGCTGAAGATCAGCAGCTACATCACCGACCCGGTGACCACCACCGACGAGCTGATTCCCAGCGGCGAGACCAGTTCCTACCGCTCCAACCCCCTGGGCCTGGCCGAGTTCACCCTCAGCCGCAAGGACCCGGAGTACGTGGGCCGGGCAAAGGCCATTCAGGCTGAGGAGGCCGAGCGTGCCGCGGGCAAGGGCAGCGCCAGTCTGCTGGACCGCATCCATCTGGTTCCCGGCTGCGGCGAGCTGACCTGGGAGCAGCTGGGCATTGCCTCCAGCATCTACGCGGTGAAGCCCGGCGACGGCTCCGCCCGTGAGCAGGCCGCCAGCTGCCAGCGTGTGCTGGGTGCTGGTGCCAATATTGCAGTGGAATACGCCACCAAGCGCTACCGCTCCAACCTGATCAACTGGGGCATGCTGCCCTTCCAGCTGGCCGGGCCCACCCCCTTTGGTCTGGGCGATTACGTTCTGGTGCCCAATGTGCGCGAGGCACTGGCCGGTGATCTCTCCTGCGTGAAGGCCTACGTGCTGAGCCTGGAGGGTCCGCTGGAGTTCCATATGAGTCTGGCCCCGCTGACCGCGGACGAGCGTCAGATCCTGCTGGACGGCTGCCTGATCAACTACTACAAGCACGGCTAATCCCGAACTTTATCGAAAGCACAGCCAGGGCCTCTTGGCTGTGCTTTTTTATTTTGTCTTTACGGACTGAAAAAGCCTCTTCCCCTTTGCTGCGTTCTGTGATAGAATATGGCGGAGTAACAAACGACAGGCGGAAGAAAAACATGAAACAGAATGCAAAATGGAAGCAGCACGCCCTGATTCGGGTGCTGGCAAACAACCGCGGAAATCCCCGCACCCTGATCTTCATCGAACCGCTGTGGGGCATCCCCTACAACCTGATCGCCCCCTTTGCCACCCTTTACATGTACACCCTGGGCGTGACCGACGTACAGATCGGGCTGATCCTTTCGGTCACCATGGCGGTACAGGTGGTCATTGCCTTCTGGGGCGGCATCCTCACCGACAAGCTGGGCCGCAAGTTCACCACCATGCTGGGCGACTTTTTCGGCTGGGCCATTGCCTGCCTGGTGTGGGCGGTGTCACAGAATTTCTGGATGTTCCTTATTGCGGCGGTGCTCAACTGCTTTGAACAGGTGAACCAGACGGCCTGGTTCTGCCTGCTGATCGAGGACGCTGACCCGGCCGATCTGGTAGAGATCTACACCTGGGTGACCATCGGCGGGCTGGTGGCAGTATTTTTCGCTCCCCTTTCCGGTCTGTTCGTGAGCGCCTATTCCATGGTACCGGTGGTGCGGGTGCTGTATTTCCTGTTCGCCCTCACCATGACCGCCAAAACCCTCATTACCTTCCGGTTCTGCCACGAGACCGGTCAGGGTCGCATCCGGCGCCAGCAGACCAAGGGCGTTTCGCCGCTGCGGATGCTGGCGGAATACCGCCATCTGATTCCCAGTCTGCTGCGCAGCCCCGGTCTTTTGAAGGCGGTGGCGGTGTCTGTCATCTTTTACATCACCAACATGGTGAACAACACCTTTTTCAGCCTGTATGTGACCCAGCGGCTGGGCCTTTCGGAGAATTTTCTGGCAGTGTTCCCCATCCTGAATGCAGTGGTCATGCTGGTGTTCATGGTGGGCATGCAGCACCGACTGCGCTTTTCCCAGTTCCGGCTATCCCTGTGGCTGGGGCTGGCGCTCTACGGAGCGGGCACGCTGGTGCTGATTCTGGCACCGCTGAACGGGCTGGGCGCGGTGCTGGCCTATGTGCTGCTCTGTGCGGTGGGCGCCGCTCTGGTGAACCCCCGCAAGGATGCCCTGCTCCAGCTGAATCTGGACGCTCAGGAACGGGCCCGGATGAATGCGCTGATCATCGCCTCCACGGTAGCGCTCTCCTGCCCCTTCGGCTATTTTGCAGGCTGGCTTTCCAGCCTGGACCGCCGCCTGCCCTTCGCGTTCAGCCTGGTGTTGTTCGCTGTTGCCGCACTGGTGGTGAGCCGGGTGCGGGAGCCCGGCCCCGGCGGGCAGACCGAATAAGATTTTTAAAAGCAAAAAAGCTGTTCCCTTTTCATCCGGGAACAGCTTTTTGTTTGCCCTTTTCTGTTTTCAGACCGCATGCACCTGTGCCGAAACGGCCTGCGGCGCGGCAGGTGCCGCTGCCCGGGCCGGAGCAATGGCTGCGGCCAGCTCCTTTACCGAAGGGAACAGATACCGGGGCGAATGGGCAAAGGCCGCTGCATCCTGCAGGGTAGCCTCGCCGCTCAGCACCAGGGCGGTATCCACCCCGGCATGCACACCGCACAGAATGTCGGTATACAGCCGGTCGCCCACCACAAGCGTCTGCTCCGGGCTGCAGCCGGTGAGCGCCAGGGCGTACTCCACCATGGCCGGCTCCGGCTTGCCGATGAAGCGGGGGCGCTTGCCGGTGGCGGTCTCGATCATGTTGCAGATGGACCCGCAGTCCGGCAGGTAGCCGAACTCCACCGGGCAGACCAAATCCGGGTTGGTGGCGATGTATTCCGGCTCGCCCTCGGTGAGCAGGCGGCATACATCCTTAATCTTCTCGTAATTGAGCTGGTTGTCGTAGGACACCAGCACACAGTCAATGCCACTCTGCAGGCTGGTGGTGATGCGCAGGCCGTTTTCGCGGCATTCCTGCAAAAAAGAATCGGTGGCGAGGCCGTAGATCAGCTTGTCCGAGCAGTGTTTTTTCAGGTACTGAATGGTGGCATAGGCGGCGGTGATGTACTGATCCGGGCCGGTCTCCACCCCCAGCCGCCGGAAAAAGCGGATGTAATCCCGGGTACCGCGGGTGGCGTTGTTGGTGATGAAGATGAACTGCCCGCCACTTTGACGAATGGTCTCCAGAAAGGCTTTGGCACCGTCGATCAGGCCCTCGCCCTTGCAGATGGTGCCGTCGATGTCCAGCAAAAAGAGTTTTTTCTGACGCAGCTGTTCCACCGTCGGCTTACTCCTTTTCTTCCAGTTCCGCCCGCACCTGCAGCGCCAGGGCGGGATCGTTGGTGATCACCGCATCCACTCCGCGCTCCATCAGCAGGCGCATATCCTCCGGGCGGTTCACGGTCCACACCCGCACAGCCAGGCCGCTCTGCAGGTAATCGGTGAGGAAATCTGCCATCTTCACGTGCCACAGAGCCGGATGCAGGCCCTTCACGCCCCGGCGGGCGGCGTATTTTTCCACCTCGAAGATCACATCACTGAAAAGATACGCGGTCTCGGCGGTGGGGTCCAGGCGGCGGACCTCCTCGATGCTGTAATGGTTGAAGGAGGAGTAGACCACCCGGTCCTGCATACCCAGCTCCTTCACCAGCTCCAGAGTCTTTTTCTCGATGCCCTCGTACCACAAAATGCCGGTCTTCAGCTCGATGTTCACCTGCATATCGCCGGGGCGCACCAGCTCCAGCACCTGGCGCAGGGTGGGAATGCGGGCCGCCTCAAAGCCTTCCATGTGATTGTCTGCCCGCAGAGCCTGCAGCTGGGCCAGGGTATGATCCTTCACCAGGCCTGTGCCGTTTGTGGTGCGCTCCAGAGTCTCGTCGTGGATGACCACCAGCTCACCGTCCGCGCTCAGGTGTACATCCAGCTCGATGCCCTCGGCCCCCTGCTCCATGGCCAGACGAAAGGCCTCCAGCGTATTTTCGGGGGCGTACTGGCTCGCGCCCCGGTGGGCGAATACTTTGCTCTGTTTCATGGTTTTTTCTCCTTTGTTGTCTGCAATCAAGCCGAAAGACCGGGAAAAGAAGAGTCTTTTCCCGGTCGTGCTTCCGGCGATGGGAAGATCAGCCGTTGATCAGGTTATAGGTTTCGATGGTCTCGTTCATCTGGTCGGCAATGGACTGCACCGCCTCCTCGGGGGTCTGGCCGCCGCTGAGCATCTCCTCAATCTCGGTCTCCACAATCTGGCGGGACTCGGGGAATACGCTCAGCAGAGCGCCCGCGTACTGGGGAGCGGAGTCATGCAGCTGGTCGATGGCGGTCTGGAACTGGGGATACTGCTCCATGTTCTGCTTGTAGGTATCCTGCTCGGCGGCAGCGGTGGTCACCGGGAAGTAGCCGGTCTGAGCATTCCAGTAAGCCTGGGACTCGGGAGAGATCAAAAACTCGATGAAGCGCCAGGTGGCAGCAGCCTTGGTCTCATCGTTGTTGTTCAGCGCCCACAGGGAGCCGCCGCCGATGGACACGCCGCCCTCGTCGCTGTCATTTACCTTGGGGAAGTAAGCGGTACCCACCTCAAAGGAATCGCCGCTGTCCTGCAGGACCTGCTTCAGGGAAGCGGTGCTGCCGAACATCATGGCAGCCTTGCCGGAGGTGAAGTCGGTGGTGGCAGTGTCGCTGCCGGAACGGCCCACGTTGGGAGCAACGCCCGCATCGTACAGCTGCTTCCAACCGTTCAGGATGTTCAGCGCGCCGCCGTTGGAATCGAACACCACGCTGGTGGCAGCCGCGTCACGGCCGTTGCCGTTGTCCACCAGGTCCAGGCCCTGCTTGCTCATGAACTGCTCAAACCACCAGCCGTACACACTGATGGCAATGGGCTCGGTGCAGCCGGCGGCCTTCAGCTTTTCGCCGGCCTCGGCGATCTCGGAGAAGCTGGTGGGAACCTGCTCAATGCCCGCGGCCTCGAACATGTCCTTATTGTAGTACAGCAGAGGGGTGGAGGAGTTGAAGGGCATGGAGTACAGGCCGTCGCCGGTGGTGTAGTAGGCGGCGATGTTGGGCTCAATCTGGGAGATATCATAGCCGGAGGCATCGACCATTTCCTGCATGGGAATGACCCAGCCGGAGTCGATCATGAATCGGGTGCCGATGTCGTAGATCTGAACCAGATCCGCACCCATGTTGCCGATCTGGGCGCTCTTGAGCTTGTTGATGGCGTCGTCGTAGCTGCCCTGGTACACGGCCTCCACGGTGATGCCGTACTCATTTTCGGCGTTGAACTTATCCACCAGATAGGTCATGGCCTCGCCGTTCACGCCGCCCATGGAATGCCAGAAGGTGATCTTGGTTCCATTGGTGTCCACATTGGCAAAGTTCTCGCTGATCAGGCCGGAGCTCTGAGCCTCGGTCTGCACGGCGGTGTTCTCAGCGGTGCCGCCCGCTGCGGCAGAGCTGCCGGACGCGCCCGCGCCGCAGCCGGCCAGGGTGGTCATTGCCATTGCGGCGGCCAGAACGCCCGCCAGGATCTTCTTTTTCTGCATTTCTTTTCTCTCCTCAAATACTTATTATACTTCGTTGTTTATCCTTTTTCTATTTACAAACGGCGTATTTTCGCCGGTTGCAGCGTTTATTTAACCCTTCACCGCGCCGGAGAACATCCCCCGGATCAGCTGCTTCTGGCCCACCACGAAGATGATCATGCTGGGGATGATCACCGACACCACACCGGCCATCATCAGGGTAATGGACTGGGCATCGGTGTTGTCCAGCATACTGATACCGATCTGCACGGTGCGCATCTCCTGGGAGCCGGTGACCAGCAGGGGCCACATGTACATATTCCAGGCGTTGATGAAGGTGTAGACCGACATGGCGCCGATGGCCGACTTGGTAAGCGGCAGCAGGATGCGCACGATGAAGCGCAGGTTGCCGCAGCCGTCCAGCTTGGCGGACTCATACAGCGAGATGGGGAAGGTCATATAGAACTGACGGAACAGGAAAATCCCCATGGCGGAGGTGAGCGAGGGCAGAATCAGCACCAGGTAGGTGTCCAGAATCCCCAGCTGGCTCACGGTCAGGTAATTGGAGATGATGGTGGCCTCGCCGGGCACCATCATGGTGGCCATCACCAGCATGAACAGCACATTCTTGCCCTTGAAGTTCAAAAACGAGAAGGCAAAGGCCGCCAGCGAGCAGGTGAGAATCTGGCCCAGGGTGATGCACCCGGCCACCAGGAAGGAGTTCAGGATAAAGCGCAGCAGGGGCACCTGCGCCCAGGCGCGCAGATAGTTTTCCAGCGTGGGAGCGCTGGGGATTAAATTCATATCCATGGTGAACAGCTCGCTGCCGGTCATCAGAGAAACACTGACCGCATACAGCAGCGGAAAGAGGATGAACAGGGCTACCACCACATTCAGCGCAACCAGCACGCCGGTCTTAATGCGGCGGCGGCGCAGGGCGGCAGCGCTCATGCGGCGGTGCAGGGCCGCCAGCTGCTCTTCGGTATACTGGCCCCGGCGCAGCACGCCGTTCAGAGGGGCCTTTTGATTCACAGGCATATCCATTTAATACTTGACTCCCTTCTTTTCCACCTTGAACATAACCAGGGTCAGCGCCATGATGATGAGGAACAAAATGACGGACTGGGCAGCCGCGCTGCCGAACTTGTAGTTGAAGAAGGCGTCGCGGTAGATGGAGTAAACAATCAGGTTGGTGGACTCGCCGGGGCCGCCCTGGGTCAGGATCTTCACCTGGCCGAAGGACTGGAAGGCCTGGATGATGTTGACCACCAAGGTATAGAAGATGATGGGGCTCAGGCCCGGCAGGGTGAGCCGGAAGAACTTCTGAACGCCGCTGGCGCCGTCCACCGAGGCGCGCTCATAGATGGATTCGTCGATGTTGCCCAGGCCCGCGGAGAAGTACAGGAAGTTGATGCCGCTGTTCAGCCAGGCAGTGAGCACCGCCACGCAGATAAGGGCGTAGCGGGGGTCGCTGATCCAGTTGATGTCCAGACCGGTGAGCTTGTTGAACACACCGATGGTGGGGTTCAGGATCACCTTGAAGATCATAGCCGCGCCGCTGGAGGCAATGGCCATGGGCAGCGCATAGGCGGTGCTGAAGGCCCGGATGCCCGGGAAGGTCTTGCTGCACAGCACAGCAGTGGCAAGGCCCAGCAGCATGCTGCCGAACACCACAATCACCACAAAGATCAGGGTGACCAAGATGCTGTTGTAGAAGCTTTCGGAGGTGAGCAGGTCGGTGTAGTTTTCCAGCCCCACAAAGATCTTGGCCTTGCCCAGCTTATCGGTGAGGAACAGGCTCAGATAAATGGTCTTGAAAAAGGGGTAAAACAGGAACATGCCGAACACTGCAAAGCAGGGGATCAGGTAACAATAGGGGCTCACCCCGGTGAGCCGTTGACGTAACTGGTTCATTCGCAATCGCTCCACTGATAAAAAAGATTTTGTTCGGTCTCACCATCGAAAAAGTGAGCCTTTTCCATATCCACCCACAGGGAGGCCGCATCGCCTGCGCGTGCGTCGGTGCGTTCCTTTACCCGGGCGGCAAACTCACCGTCGGCGGTTTCCAGATGCAGGATGGTCTCGTGACCCAGGCCCTCACAGGCGGTGAGGCGGCCGTCCATCCGGCCCAGCACCCGGTTTGCTGCCTGCGTGGGCAGAATGTCCTCGGGGCGGACACCCAGCACCACCTCGCGGCCTTTGCAGCGGGGCCACAGGCCCGCCGCCTGATCAAAGGTCAGCGGCAGGCACAGACCGTTCCGGCTGCGGAACACAATACTCTGCTCCCCTTCCTCCACGGTGCCGCGGACAAAGTTCATGGCCGGAGAGCCGATGAAGCCCGCCACAAACAGGTTGGTGGGGCGGCTGTATAACTCCGCCGGGCTTGCCACCTGCTGGATGCGTCCCTCCTTCATCACCACAATGCGATCCGCCAGAGTCATGGCCTCGGTCTGGTCATGGGTTACATAAATCATGGTGGCGCCCAGCTTCTGATGCAGCGCCGCCAGCTCCACCCGCATGTGGGCCCGCAGCTTCGCATCCAGGTTGGACAGCGGCTCGTCCATCAAAAAAGCCCGGGGCTCACGCATGATGGCGCTGCCGATGGCCACCCGCTGCTTCTGCCCGCCGGACAGCTGGCCCGGACGGCGGTCCAAAAGGTGCTTGATGTCCAGCATTTCGGCGGCCTTGTCCACCCGCCGGGCAATCTGGTCCTTGGGCACCTTGCGCACCGACAGCGAAAAGGCCATGTTGTCGTACACGCTCATCTGCGGATACAGTGCGTAATTCTGGAACACCATGGACAGATCCCGCTCACCGGGCTCGGCGTAATTGCACAGCTCGTCGCCGATCCACAGTTCGCCTTCGCTGATCTCCTCCAGCCCGGCAATCATGCGCAGGGTGGTGGACTTGCCACAGCCGGAAGGGCCCACAAATACGATGAACTCGCCATCGTGGATGTGCAGCGAGAAATCGCTCACCGCCCGCTGGCCCTTGTCGTATATTTTGCTGATATTCTTCAAAACGATTTCTGCCATAAAGCTTTTCTCTTCCCCCTTGTCTTTCGCCGGGCGCCCGCACTTTCGGGGTCCACACTGCCCGGTACACTGGGTATGATAACGGATTTTTCCGTCCCCTTCCGCCGCTTTCCGGTAAATCGTTTGTAAAAAGCAAGAAAAGCAAATTCGCCCAAAATCTTCCAAAACTTACCGGAAATTCTGCCAGCCAAATGCCGCAAAAACAAGGCCCCGGCAGCGCAGAGGGGGAAATCTGCGCCGCCGGGGCAAGGAAAGAGGAGAATGGATCGGTTTTGTTAAATTCTGTTAAGTGTTTGCAAGATTTTGCTCAGGTTTATCGGGTAACTTCCGCCCGGGCCATGGCCTGACGGTAATCCCGGTGATCGGTGAAGATCTCGTTCTTATAGGGATTCTTCTTCTGCTCCACCGACCGCTTGATGATGATGGCCAGCACGATCACGTTGGCCGCCAGCGCCAGAATGGCGATCACGCCCTGCATGGTGGGATTGGCAGTGGCGGGCCGCACGGAGGCATCCATCACACCGTCGGAATAGAGCACCGGCAGGGTGCTGAACACACTGTAATCCTGGAAGGCCGGGAACACCTGGGCAAACATGCACCACAGAGCCAGGGTGTTGGCGCGGTTCTGAATCCAGCCGCCCTTGTTCCACAGCGCGTTGGCGAAGGTGGGGGCCAGCAGCAGAGCCAGACCGCAGTACCAGGCATGGGTGGGCAGGTTGTTGTAGGTGTACTCGAAGTTCCACAGGTCGTAGGCGATGATGAAGTAGATGGTCATATCCGGCCAAAGCATGTCGTCATGCTTTTTGGAGGAGTAGATACCCCACCAGCCGGTCATGCACAGGATGTTCAGGATACCGGCAATGCCGTTGACCCAGTTCCACCAGCCGCCGTACAGCCACACGTTCTCGCTGGACAGCCACCAGCGGTCACCGGTGGCGGCCAGGGCCATGGCGCCCCGGATGCCGGACTCGAAATCGCTGCACACGGCGATCAGAATGTTGATGGCCACGATGGCGAAGGGGAACACCCGGAACCAGGGCTGCTTGCCGATGCCCCACTTATACTTGATCATCATAAAGCCGATGCATCCGGCGGTGGCCGCATACAGCTTGGCGTAATGGAACCAGCTGTTCATGTGAACGTAAGTAGGATTATTCAACGCCCACTCGGCGCCCATGGCCGCGCCCACATAGATGGACACGAAATACACGGTGAGTGCCGCAGGCAGAATCAAAAAGAAAAACACCCCTCCCTGTTTGGTGCGGCGAGCAAGCTCGTTCAGCACCACCAGGCCCGCAAAGACCAGCAGCCAGCCCAACAGCTGAAAGCCGGCGTTTTCTCCATAAATCTGGAACAACATGATAAATTTCCTCCTTTGCCGGCACGTTTTTGTGCCGGCTTTTCCAATTGGCTTGATCAGGCCCGGCCGCAAACCGGACACTGTCTCTCCCCCTCCCCTTCCGGTTCGGGGGGAATATCATTTTCTTCGGGCACCTCGATCTCCTTAATGAGCATCTCGCTGCCCTGCAAAAGGTGGGTGTGCTCGGAGCCGCAGGCCGGGCAGGTCTTGCCGTGGGCCACGGTGGGATAAATCTCACCGCAGCTCTCGCACAGGGTCTGGGCAGGGATGGTCTCCACCCGCAGCTGTGCGCCCTTGAGCAATTCCGAGCGGTCTGCCGCCCAGCGCCAGCAATCCTGCAGATAGCGCTCCACCACACCGGACACCTCGCCCAGCTGGAGCGTCACCGCGCTGACCCGGGGCACCCGGTTTTTACGGCCCACCTCTTCCACGCCGCGGATGATGTGGAACACGATGCCCAGTTCATGCATGGCTCATTTCTCCTTCTTGCCGAAGCGGATCTTCATCTCCCGCTTGAGCATATAGGGCAGGATCGCCTTGAACTTGTCTTCACTGCGCACCATGTTGCTGCAATCGGGCAGCTCGCGGGAAAGGTGGATGGCGTCGAACTCGCACTTGGTGGTGCAGATGCCGCAGCCGATGCACTTGTTGGGGTCCACCACCGAAGCGCCGCAGCCCAGGCAGCGGGCGGTCTCGGTCTTTACCTGCTCCTCGGTGAAGGTGCCGTGGGCATCCCGGAAGGAGCGGGCGTGGTCGATGCGGCCGTCCATAGCAGGGTACTGGCGGGCGGCGGTGTCGTAGCCGGTGAGAACCGCGTTGTCCTTGTCCAGCTCAATGAACTGGCGGCGGTCCCGGCCGATGGTCATGCTGGTGTTGGGCTGTACGAACCGGTGAATGGACACTGCACCCTGCTTGCCCGCAGCAATGGCGTCGATGGCGAAGCTGGGGCCGGTGTACACGTCGCCGCCCACAAATACGTCCGGCTGGGCGGTCTGGTAGGTCAGCGGGTCTGCCTGGGCCCGGCCGCCGCCACCCAGCTGCACGGTGCTGCCGGTGAGCAGCCCGCCCCACTGGATGCTCTGGCCGATGCTCATGAACACCCGGTCACAGGGCACGGTCATGGTATCCTTCTCGTCGTAGGCCGGAGCGAAACGGCCGTTTGCGTCGGTGACCGACACGCAGCGCTTGAACTCCACACCGGTGACCTTGCCGTTTTCCTCCAGGATACGGCTGGGGCCCCATCCACAATGAATGGCCGCGCCCTCCTGACGGGCCTCGGCGATCTCCTCGGGGGAGGCGGGCATCTGGTTTTCCTGCTCCAGGCAGTACATGGCCACCTCCTCCGCGCCGCAGCGCAGACAGGAGCGGGCTACGTCGATGGCCACGTTGCCGCCGCCGATCACCACCGCCCGCCCCTTGACCGGGGTGATCTCGTCCTCGCTGACCCGATGGAGGAACTCCACCGCGGTAGTCACGCCCTCGGCGTTTTCGCCGGGGATGCCTGCCGTCCGGCCGCCCTGGCAGCCGATGGCCAGATAGAAGGCCTTGTAGCCCTGGGCACGCAGCTCATCCAGGGTCACATCACGGCCCACTTCCACATTGCAGCGGATCTCCACGCCCATCTGGCGCAGCACCTCGATCTCCGCGTCCACAACATCCTTCTCCAGCTTGTAGGAGGGGATGCCATAGACCAGCATGCCGCCGGGGCGGGCGTTTTTCTCAAACACGGTGGGCTTGTAGCCCTTCTTCGCCAGGAAGAAGGCACAGGACAGGCCCGCCGGGCCCGCGCCCACAATGGCGATCTTATCATCGAAGCCGCCCCGGTTGGAGGGAGGCTGGATGGGCGGCACGTAACGGGTGGCCGCGTCCAGATCCTTCTGAGCGATGAATTTCTTCACCTCGTCGATGGCCACCGCCTGGTCGATCTTGCCGCGGGTGCAGGCGTCCTCACAGCGGCGGTTGCACACCCGGCCGCACACCGCCGGGAAGGGGTTCTCCTGCTTGATGAGGGCCAGCGCTTCGGTATAACGGCCCTGGGCCGCCATTTTCAGATAGCCCTGCACTGCGATATGAGCCGGGCAGGCGGTCTTGCAGGGGGCGGTGCCGGTGTCGTGACAGTTGGTGCGGTTGGTATCCCGGTAGTTGATGTCCCACTTTTCCGGGCCCCATTTCACACGGTCCGGCAGCTCCTGACGGGGGTATTCCACCGGGCCGTCCTTGGTGCAGAGCTTCTGGCCCAGACGCACCGCGCCCGCCGGGCAGTATTCCACGCAGCGGCCGCAGGCCACGCAGTTTTCGGTGGTCACGCTGGCCACATAGGCCGAGCGGCTCATGTTGGGAGTATTGAACAGCTGGCTGGTACGCAAAGCGTTGCAGATGTTCACGTTGCAGTTGCAGATGGCAAAGATCTTGTTCTCGCCGTCAATGTTGGTAATCTGGTGCACAAAGCCATTGTCCTCGGCGCGCTTTAAGATGCGCAGCACCTCGTCCCGGTCCACATAGTGGCCCTTGTTGGTCTCCACCAGATAGTCCGCCATGTCTCCCACGCCGATGCACCAGTCCTCCGGGTCATCGCCGCAGCCCTCGCCCAGCTTGGCGCGGGACATACGGCAGGAGCAGGGGCTGGCAGCGTATTTGCCGTCGTACTTATCCAACCAGTGAGAGATGTGTTCAATATCCACCGAGCGGTTCTCGGTCTGGATGGCCTGCTCCACCGGGATCACATGCATACCGATGCCCGCGCCGCCGGGAGGCACCATCGCCGTGATGTGCTCCAGCGGCAGGAAGGTCATGCGCTCGAAAAAGGCGGTGACCTCCGGGTGCTCGTCGATCTGCTGCTGCTTCATGTTGAAGAACTCGGCGCTGCCAGGCACGAACATGGGCAGCACATACTGCTTTTCCCGCCGCTCGTTTTCCCAGTTGTATTCCAGCAGGCCCACGTTGCTCATTTCCTGCAGCAGAGGCTCCAGCTCCTGGGCAGGCTTGCCGGTAACCTTGACCAGCTGGGGCAGGGTCATGGGCTTGCGCACCTTCATTTTCAGGGCTACGTCTGCCATCTCGTCGGTGACGATGCCCGCAAGGCCCCAGTATTCCGGGTCCTCGGCGGTGAGCGGGCGCAGCTTGGCGGGCACCCGGTCGGTGATCTTCTGGCCCAGCTTTAAAATCTTCTCCCTCGGCTTTTCGTCCTTCGGGATGGAAAAGGGCAGCTTTTCTTCATCCAGAGGAAAATGGGTCTGACTCATATCCTTTTGTCCTTTCCTTCGTTTCTCAGCTCTTCCAGTCCTTTACCTGGGTGCGCAGCCAGTCGGCCCAGGCCCCGATGCCTTCGCCGGTTTTGGCGCAGATGGGAATGACCACCGCGTTCGGGTTGCGCATACGGATGTACTCCCTGCACTTTTCCAGGTCAAAGTCGAAATAGGGCATTACGTCGGTCTTGTTGATGAGCACCACGTCGCACACCGAGAACATCAGCGGGTATTTCAGGGGCTTGTCGTGGCCTTCCGGCACCGACAGAATCATGGCGTTCTTCACCGCGCCGGTGTCGAACTCCGCCGGGCAGACCAGATTGCCCACGTTTTCCAGAATGGCCAGGTCCACGTCTTCGGTGCCCAGCGCCTCCAGACCCTGGCGGGTCATATCCGCGTCCAGATGGCACATGCCGCCGGTGTGCAGCTGGATGGCCTTCACGCCGGTGTCGGCCATGGCTTTGGCGTCCACGTCCGAGTCAATGTCCGCCTCCATCACGCCGATGCGCAGCTGGCCTTCCAGCGCCTTTACGGTCTGTTTCAGAGTGGTGGTTTTGCCCGCGCCGGGCGAGGACATCAGGTTCAGAAGAAATACGCCCTTTTCCTTCAGTTCCCCGCGCAGATTGCGGGCCTGTTCGTCGTTGGATGCAAACACACTCTGCTTGATCTCGATCACTTTTACCTTGCTGGTGGTATCCGCCATGGGTCCCCCTCCTTGTTTTCCGGGCGGGTCTTGTGGCCCAACCAGGGCCGTTTTTTTCCGCTTTCCCCCGCCCTTTAGCTGTTAATAGCTTAACATTCCCATTGTAAGCCGTCAATCAAATCCCAATTTTTCAGAGAACAGCCCAAAAGAATGGCTTTTCCTTAAGCGAATTGCATGGTAAAATAAGGCTGTGGCATGTGGTATAGCCACAACAAAAGTCGAGGTGATTTTCATGCCCTTTGAAAAACTGAATTCCCCCAGTCTGAAACAATTGTTCGTGCGCCAGCTCCAAGGCATGATTCTTTCCGGCGAACTGCCCATGGGCACTCAGCTTCCCCCCGAGCGGGAGCTGGCCCGTCAGATGCAGGTGAGCCGGGCGGTGGTGAACGGCGGACTGGCTGAGCTGGCTCAACAGGGGTTTCTGGAGGTGCGCCCCCGCCAGGGCACCTGCGTGGCGGATTACCGCCGCAAGGGCAACCTCTCCACTCTGATCGCCATCATGGAATACCGGGACGGCGTGCTGGGCAAGGACGAGATTCGCTCGCTGCTGGAGGTGCGTCAGGCGCTGGAGCATCTGGCGGTAAACTCCGCCATCCGTCATGCATCGGACCAGGCGCTGGACAGTCTGGGCGACCATCTGGCCCGCATCGCCCAGGCAGAGGATATCGCCCAGGCTGCTGAGGCGGCGTTCCAGTTTCAGCATGAACTGGCTCTGGTGGGCGGCAACAGCATTGTGCCGCTGATTTACTATTCCTTTAAAGCCCCGGTCATCACCCTCTGGATGCGCTTTTGCCGGCTGTACGGCATTGAAGCGCTGCTGCGCAACACCGAGCGTCTGTACGACTGCATCCGCGCCCGGGACGAACAGGCCGCGGCAGAATGGATCGACCGGTACCTGGGCCAGGCCATCCGGGGCAGCCAGCAGATTTACAGCGAACGCTAAGCGGTTGTTTTCCCGCCCCCTTCCCCATAACCGAAACACACAAAAAAGAGTGCGCCGCCCTCCGTTCAGGGCGACGCACTCTTTTTATTCGTCGTAAATGATATTTTTAGAAAGCGAAATCAGCCGAAGCGACCAAACTCACTTTGCGGCCCGCATGGCCAGAATCTTATCCACGATACAGCCGGCCACCTGGGCTTTGTCCATCTGGGGCTGGGGCTCGACCCCCTCCTTGGTGATGAAGGTGATCACATTGGTGCCTGCGCCGAAGCCCGCGCCTGCCACCTTCACATTGTTGCCCACCACCAGGTCCAGATTCTTGGCCTCCAGCTTTTTGCGGGCGTTTTCCTCCAGGTTCTGGGTCTCCATGGCAAAGCCGCACAAAAACTGCCCGGCGGGCTTTTCTTGGCCCAGGCTGCGCAGAATGTCCCGGGTGCGCTCCAGCGGGATCGCCCAGCCGCCCTCCGCCTTCTTGATCTTCTCGCTGGCCACGGTGGCCGGGCGGTAATCCGCCACGGCAGCAGCCTTGATGATGATGTCCTGCCCGGCAGCGCAGCTGGTCACGGCTTCATACATCTCCTGAGCGCTCACCACCGGCACCACCTCCACGAAGGGGGGCGGGGTCAGGGCGGTGCGGCCGGTGACCAGGGTGACCTGAGCGCCCCGCAGCATGCAGTTGCGGGCCAGCTGATAGCCCATGGTGCCGGTGGAATGGTTGGTGATGTAGCGCACCGGGTCGATGGCCTCCTGGGTGGGCCCGGCGGTGACCAGCACCTTCAAGCCCTTCATATCCTTTTCCAGGGCCAGGTCCCGCAGGATGTACTGGAGCATCACCTCCGGCTCCACCATCTTGCCCATACCGCTGTCACCGCAGGCCAGATGGCCGCTCACCGGCTGGATCAGCTCCATGCCGTAGTGCTCCAGCTTTTTCAGATTGTCCTGCACGATGGGGTTTTCGTACATCTGGGTGTTCATGGCCGGAGCCACCAGCTTTTTGCACTTGCAGGCCAGCAGAGTGGTGGTGAGCATATCGTCCGCCAGACCATTGGCCAGCTTACCGATCACGTTGGCGGTGGCGGGGGCCACCAGGGCGATGTCCGCCTGCTTGGCCACCGACACATGCTCCACATTGAACTCAAAGTTCCGGTCAAAGGTGTCCACCAGGCATTTGTGGCCGGTGAGGGTCTCAAAAGTGATGGGGTTGATAAAGTTGGTGGCATTTTGGGTCATCAGCACCTGAACGTCCGCGTGCTGCTTGACCAGAAGGCTGGCCATGGTGGCCATTTTATATGCCGCGATGCCGCCGGTGACCGCCAGCACCACATGTTTTCCCTTGAGCATGTTGCCGTTTCTCCTTTTTGCCCGGCCACTGGAGGCCGGTTTTCTCTGCCTTTTATTATAACACAAAAACGCATCCGGCCCAAGGTCGGCGCAGCACCCGAAAGTAACCGCGAAAAATGGGCCAGGCCAGTAAAAATTCCCTTTCTTTTCTTGTTTTGTGCCGGGTTTGGTGCTATACTGAACAGCGTATTGTATCCCGATTTCGGGAATAATAACAAGGAGGACAATTGAATATGTACAAAAACGGAACTGCGCACAACTCGCGCGGGCTGGTGCAGCTCGCCCTTTTTTCGGCCATCATCATCGCAATGGCCATGGTACCCTTTCTGGGCTACATCCCGCTTGGCTTCATGCGGGCGACGATTATCCACATCCCGGTAATTCTGGGCTCGGTGCTTCTCGGCCCCCGCAAGGGTGCGGTGCTGGGCGGCGTGTTCGGTCTCACCAGCCTGGTGAACAACACGGTATCCCCCAATGTGACCTCGTTCGTGTTCACCCCCTTCTACAGCCTGGGCGACGTGCACGGCAGCTGGGCCAGCCTGGTGATCGTTCTGGTGCCCCGCATTCTGGTGGGTGTGCTTCCGTATTTTGTATTTAAAGGTCTGAAGCGGCTGCTGGGCTCTGCCCCCGGCAAGCTCACCGTGAGCCTGGGTGCTGCCGGGTTCGTGGGCTCCATGACCAATACCCTGCTGGTGATGAACCTGATTTTCGTGTTCTTCGGCGAAAGCTATGGCGCGGCCAAGGGTGTGGCGGCGGATGCAGTGTATCCCTTCATCCTGTCCATCATCGGGCTGCAGGGCGTACCGGAGGCAATTGTGGCCACCATCATCGTGGCCCTGGTGGGCCGCCCCCTGCTGCGCTTTGCCAGCAGCAAGGTTTAAATCACACATACATCGAGTAACGAGGAGTTTTGACATATGATCCTTGCACTGGACATCGGCAACACCAACATCGTGATCGGCTACCTGGAATCCGAGGAGAACATTGTGTTTGTGGAACGGCTCTCCACCGATCTGGGCAAAACCTCGCTGGAATATGCCATCAGCATCAAAAATGTGCTGGAGCTTTATAACGTGGATATGAACACGCTGGAGGGTGTGATCATCTCGTCGGTGGTACCGCCCATCACCAACCTGATCTGCCAGGCGGTGCGCACCGTCACCGGCCACGAGGCCATGGTGGTTGGCCCCGGTGTGAAAAACGGGCTGCACATCAAGATGGACAACCCCGCCCAGCTGGGCAGCGACCGCGTGGTGTGCGCCGTGGCGGGCATCCGGGATTACCCGGTGCCCCTGGTGATCGTGGATCTGGGCACCGCCACCACCGTGGAGGTACTGGACGCGGAGAAGAGCTACATCGGCGGCATGATCCTGCCGGGCGTGAACGCCTCGCTGGAGGCACTGGTGCGCCACACCTCTCAGCTGCCCAAAATCAGCCTGGATTCTCCCCGCCGCCTGATCGGCAAGAACACCATCGAGTGCATGAAGAGCGGCATCATTCATGGCAACGCCGCCTGCCTGGACGGTCTGATCGACCGCATCCAGGAGGAGCTGGGCGAGCCTGTGACCGTGGTTGCCACCGGTGGTCTGGCCAATGTAATCGTGCCCCACTGCCGCCACAAAATCATCATCGACGACGCGCTGCTCTTGAAGGGCCTGCTGCTCATCTACCAGAAAAACCAGCAGAAATAATTTTTGCAAACGGAAAACGCCCGGGGCCTCGGGCGTTTTAACTATATAAACCGCCGCCCGCCTGCTCATTCGGACCGGCAGCGGATTGTTTTTGTCTGCCCTTTTGTCGGGTCAGCACCGCACAATTCACGCCTGTCGGCTCAGGCGGCGTATCACGCCAAAATTTTCCGTGCTATTTTCCAAAAATGCTCGCCAATCCACCAAGGATTGCCTGCGCTTTTTGGTTCATATCACAAAAAATTTTCCGGCGCGCTCCACCACCTGGAATCATGCGGTGTTGCCCCAGGTTGAGAGCAGTGAACCTTACGCTTTGTATTGTACCGGCCAATTTTTAACTGACGCTGAATAAACCGTGTGACGGCTGTGAAAGATCGGCTCACTTTATGAAGATGCTGTGATATTGTGCTTTTATGGCGCACAAAAAGGCCCGCCTCGGGAAAATCTCCGAAGCGGGCCTTCTGCATTTATCTTTCGGCTGGTCCACGACTGGCTCAGTCCAGTACCACCGCAGTGCCGGATACATTCACCATCAGCATGCCATTGTTGCTGCCCAGCACTTCATAATCCACACGCACGCCGACCACCGCATTTGCGCCCAGATGGGCCGCGCGGGTGCCCATCTCTTCCAAGGCTTGAATGCGAGCGTTTTTCAGTTCCTCTTCGTACCCGGAGCTGCGCCCACCGAAGATGTTCCGCAGCCCGGCGCCGATATCCTGGAAGATATCCACACCGGAGATGACCTCGCCGAACACGATGCCTTTGTATTCCCGAATGGAATGCCCTTCTACCGAAGGGGTAGTGGTGATAATCATCAACAACATCTCCTTTTTCTGGCACGGGCCAACGCCCGTTTTTTCTCATTGTAGCATCCACCCTTTCAAAAGGCAACGGCAGCAGCAAAAAGCGCTTTGCATTGCAGGGCAGAATGTGCTACAATCGAATGCGGTTTCGCCCGGACCCGGTGTGGACCACATGATAACTTACCATCAAAGAAGGCGTTTTTCATGGAAACTTCCCGGCGGGACGCCCGGTTTGACAATTTAAAGGGCATCCTGATCTTTCTGGTGGTGTTCGGCCACCTGCTGGAGCTGGTGGGCGGCCCTGCCGCCGCCTGGCTGTACCGGCTGATCTATTCCTTTCACATGCCCGCGTTCGTGTTCTGTTCCGGCTGGTTTGCCCGGTTCGACGCGGCGCGCTTTTTCCGGCGGCTGCTGTACCCCTACCTTTTGTATCAGACGCTGTACCTTCTGTTTGACCGTCTGGTGCTGCACGGCAAGGCCCCACTGCAGTACACCACCCCCTACTGGCTGCTGTGGTACCTTTTTTCAATGATGCTCTGGACCCTGCTTTTGCCCCTGATCGACGGGGCAAAAAGCCCGAAGGCCGCCCTGCTGGCCTGCCTGGCCGCTGCGCTGGCCTCCGGCTTTGACCCCACCATCGGCTACAACATGAGCCTTTCCCGCACGTTGGTGCTGCTGCCCTTCTTTGCCGCCGGGCATCTGGCCGCGGGCGGCGGGCGGCGCGGCCTGTTGCCCCAGCTTCCCCGGCGAGGGCTGATTGCCGTTCTCTCCGGCTGGATCGCCCTTTCCGGCACACTGTTCTGGCTGCGGCGCAGCGCGGTGCGCAGCGTGTGGTTCTACGCCAGCCGCTCCTATGAAGGCGCGCACTATGATCCGGAGCTGCGCGCTCTGCTGCTGGCCACCAGCGCCGCCTGGATCGCCCTGCTTTTGCTCATCATACCCAAACATCCTCTGCCTTTTGCGGCAGCTCTGGGGCAGTACACTTTGCCGGTGTTCCTTTTGCACGGCTTTTTTGTGCGCAGCCTGCGGCTGCTGCGCCCGTCCCTGCCACCGCTGGCGGGCATCGGACTGGCTGCTCTGGTGGCACTGATGCTCTGCGCTGTACTGGGCAACCGATTCACCGCCGCCCTGCTGCAGCCCACCTTCTGCGCGCCGCGTCTGACCCGCCCTGTGCCGAATCTGCAAAAAAGCCGGACAGGCCACCCTGCCCACTGAATATCTCTCCCTCGCATCCGCCGGATGCGGGGCTTTTTTGCACCCGAAAGCCGTTGTCTTTCTCCACCAATGTGGTATAATATAACCAGTCATTTCCCGGGCAGTTTGCCCGGGAACATTCCGCAAACAAAGGAGTCACAAGCCCATGCGTTCCCTTCCCGCCGACTGCGACGCGCTGCTCACCTGCATCCAGGAGGAAAACGGCATTGCCCTGCTGCGCTGCCAGACCAGTGCCTCCCAGCTGCTTTTGCCCGATGAGCTGGACGGCCTGCCCATCACCCGTCTGGGGGATTACGCCTTCAGTGCCCGGGAGCCCAGGCAGCTGCCTGAGGGCACGTTTCAGCTTCTGCTGACCAGTGGAGGCGGGCAAATCCCCGCCCACGACGCGGCAGCCCTTCGGCTGGTGCGCCTTCCCCAAAGAGCCCTTTCGCTGGGCAATTACGCCTTTTACGGCTGCACCGGACTGGAGGCGCTGGAAATTGGCGGCAGTCTGCAGAGCGTTGGCACCGACGCCTTTATGAACTGCTTTTCCCTGCGGCGGATGACCCTGACTGCTCCGGCAGAGGAATGCCGCTGCCTGCGCAGCCTGCTGCAGGAATATTCCGGCGAACTGGAGCTGCGTTTTACACCCCCCGCCGGGCCGGAGTGCCGCCTCTTCTTCCCCGCCTACGATGAGGACTATGAAGAGATGGCCGCGCCCCATATCTTCCATTACAACATCCGGGGCGTGGGGTACCTGTGCCGCCAGAGCTTTGACGGTCATCGGTTCCGCTACGACCAGTACGACGCCTCGCTGGATCTTTTGCTGCGCACCCACGAGTTTTCGCTGGCGGCGCGCATGGCACTGGACCGGCTGCGCTTCCCGGTGCAGCTGAGCGAGGCCGCCCGCACAGCGTATCTGACTTGTCTTTCCGAGCATACGGCCCAGCTGCTGGAACTGGTTCTGGCCGAAGCGGACACCGCGCCCCTGGCCTTTGTGCTGGGGCTGGACCTGCTGGACCGGCAGGCGCTGGCCGAGGGCTGCGAGCTGGCCCGCGCCGCCCGCCGCACCGAGGCTTTGGGCCTGTTGCTGGAATACCAGAACCGGCGCTTCGGCGCGCCCCGGGCCCGATCCTTTGACCTGTGAGGCACCCTATGATGCAACAAGAACAACGACACGATCCCTGGCCGGAGCTGGGGCAAAAAATTCTGACCGCTGCCCGCAGCGAGCTATATCTGAACCTGCCCTTTCTGGATGCGGCGCTGTGCAGCCTGCCGCTGAGCACCCGCGAGCCCACCCAGAGCCTTGCCACCGACGGCACCGCACTTTATTACAATGGAGCCTGGCTGGCCCAGCGGTATGAGCGGGCCCGCAGCCTGGTCTGCCGGGCCTACCTGCACAGTCTTCTGCACTGCATGCTGCGCCACCCGCCCAAAAAGGCCGGGCGGGACGGCGAACTGTGGGACCTGGCCTGCGACATCGCGGTGGAGTCCATTCTGGATGCTCTGCCCCAGCGCTGCCTGGTTCCTGCCGTACCCCGACCCCGCCGGGCCCACTGGTACGGCCTTCTGCAGGCGGAGATGAAGGTGATCACCGCCGAGGCCGTCTACCGGTACTTCCGCCGCCATCCGCTGGATGAGATGGACAAGGCCACCCTGGCCCGAGAATTTCTGGAGGATGATCACCGGCTGTGGGAGCGGGCGCAGAACGACGAGCAGGAGCAAAACGCCTCCAGCCAATGGCAGAACATCGCCGAGCGCATCCAGACCCAGCTGGAAACCATGTACACCGAGTCGGGTGCAGGCGGCGATGCGGTGCTGGAGCGGTTGCGGGTGGAAAATCGCCCCACCGCCAACTATAAGGCCTTCCTGCACCGGTTCGCGGTGCTGGGCGAGGAGATGAGTGTGGACGTGGATTCCTTCGACTACGGCTACTACACCTACGGCCTGCGCCGCTACGGCAACATGCCGCTGATCGAGCCGCTGGAGACCCGGGAGGCCCGGCGTATCGAGGATCTGGTCATCGCCATCGACACCTCCATGTCCACCTCCGGCGCGCTGGTGCGCAGCTTTCTTTCCTATACTTACGCCATTTTAAAGAACACCGAGAGCTTTTTCCGCCGCTTTCAGCTGCGCATTCTGCAATGTGACGATCAGCTGCGGGCGGACAAAACCATCACCAGCGCCGAAGAACTGGCGGATTACATGGAGCATTTTGAGCTGATCGGTCAGAGCGCCACCGACTTCCGCCCGGTGTTTGAGCATGTGAATAAGCTGCGGGAGGAGGGCGCTTTTCGCCACCTGAAGGGAATTTTGTATTTCACCGATGGTCTGGGCGTTTATCCCGCCAAACGCCCGCCCTACGACGCGGTGTTTGTGATGCTGGCGGGCCAGGGCAACCCGGAACGGGTGCCGCCCTGGGGCATCCGCCTGCTGATCGACGAGGACGAGCTGACTGAGTCCACACCCCAGCCCATACAAGGAGCATAACGCCATGAACATCAAACGAGCCAAACAAGAGATCATCAACACCGTGCGCGCCTACCTGGCCAAGGACGAATTCGGCGCCTACCGCATTCCGGCCGTACGTCAGCGGCCCATTCTGCTGATGGGCCCTCCTGGCATCGGCAAGACCCAGATCATGGAGCAGATCGCCAATGAACTGGACATCGACCTGGTGGCCTACACCATCACCCATCACACCCGCCAGAGTGCCCTGGGCCTGCCCTTCATCGAGTACCGCAGCTTCGGCGGCAGGGAATACGCCGTGACCGAATACACCATGAGCGAGATTCTGGCGGCGGTCTGGCAGGCCATGGAGCGCAGCGGCCGCAAAGAGGGCATTCTCTTCCTGGACGAGGTGAACTGCATCTCGGAGACGCTGGCCCCCATGATGCTGCAGTTTCTGCAATGCAAGACCTTTGGCAACCAGCGGCTGCCGGAGGGCTGGATCATTGCCGCCGCAGGCAACCCGCCGGAGTACAACAAGTCGGTGCGGGAGTTTGACGTGGTGACGCTGGACCGGGTCAAGCGCATTGACGTAAAGGAGGACTACGCCGCCTGGAAGGAATACGCCCTGCGCCGGGGCATCCACGGGGCTATCCTCTCCTATCTGGACATCCGCAAGGACCATTTTTACAAGGTGGAGGCCGGGCCGGAGGGCATGCAGTTCGTCACCGCCCGCGGCTGGGAGGATCTTTCCGAGATTCTGCACACCTACGAGGCCCTGGGCCTTACCGCCGACCGGGAGGTGGTTGGGCAGTATCTGCAGATGCCCGCCATCGCCAAGGACTTCGCCAACTATCTGGAGCTGTATGCCAAATACCGCCGGGTCTACCGGGTGGAGGAGATTCTGAACGGCAGCTGGGAGGCCCTGCGGGCCCGGGAGCTGGCCGCTGCCCCCTTTGACGAAAAGCTCAGCGTGCTGGGGCTGGTGCTCTCCCGCCTGAACGAGAGCGCCCGCGCCGCCTGGCAGCTGGACCAGCTGGCAGGCCTTTTGCACGAAAGTCTGCTGCGGGTGAAAGCCGCGCTGGGCCAGACTCCCGCTGCCCAGATCCTGACCGCCGAGCTGGCCGGGCTGGACCGGCAGATCGCCGCCAAAAAGGAAGCAGGCAGCGCCGACCGTCAGGGCATGCAGCTGCTGAATCAGGCAGCTCGCACCCTGGAGGGCTACCTGCACACGCTGGAGCTGGAGGCCCCTGCCGAGCCCTTCGACCGGCTGAAGGAGCTGTTTGCCGAAACGCTAGACCAGCGGGCCGCTGCCGCCGATGAGACCGGGAGCTATCTGGCCAACGCCTTTGCTTTTCTCGATGAGAGCCTGCCCGGCAGCCAGGAGCTGGTGATCTTCGCCACCGAGCTGACCGCAGGCTTCTACACCTCCTGGTACATTGAAACCTTTGGCTGCGAGGCTTATTTTGCCCACAACAAGGACCTGCTTTTCGCGGACACCGAAAACGCCTTGCTGGGCGAAATTGCCGCCGCCCGGGCCGCACAGAACGGCACGGCCGGCGAAGCGCTGGAACTGTAAAAACCAACCAAAAAGGCCGCCGCCCTTCCTCTTTTCCGGAGGAAAGGCAGCGGCCTTTTTCTTATGCAGAAACCAGGAATTGCATTACGCCGCCTGCTGCTCCAGCTGGCGGATGTGGTTCATCTCCCGGCGAATCAAAATGGTGGTGGTCACAAAAGCAACGCCGTCCGCGATGGGGCCCGCAAACAGGATACCGTCGATACCCATGAACAGGGGCAGGATCAGCAGCAGCGGCACCAGGAAGAACACCTGACGGGTCAGCGACAGAATCACGCCCTTGATGGGCTTACCGATGGCCGCAAAGAAGTTGGAGGAGATCAGCTGCACACCGTTTACCAGTACCATGAACAGGAAGATGCGCATAAAGCGTACCGCAAACTCAAAGTACAGCACGTCACCGGTACCGAAGATGGAGATAATCTGCCGCGGGAACACCTGGAACAGGATAAATCCGATGGCAGACACCACCAGGTTGCAGTTGATGGCCAGCTTGTAAATGCCCCGCACCCGGGCGTACTGCTTCGCGCCGTAGTTGAAGCCTACAATGGGCTGAGACCCCTGCGAAATGCCGATGATGATGGACAGCAGAATTGCGTTGGTCTTGATTACGATGCCGCAGGCTGCCAGTGGGATGGAGCTGCCGTATTCCGACTGCGCACCGTAGAAGGTGAGCGAGTTGTTCAGCACGATCTGCACAAAGGTAATGGCCACCTGGTTCAGGCTGTTGCTCATCCCCAGGCTGGCGATCTGGGCCCACTCCCGCAGCCGGTAGCCGAAGTGATGGGGCTGCAGATGAATGTGGCGGAAGCACCGGGCATAGTTGATAGCCATCAGGAAGGAAAGCAGCTGGCCGATCACCGTAGCCCAGGCCGCGCCTGCCACGCCCATCTGGAACACGAAGATAAAGATGGGGTCCAGAATGGTGTTGGTGATGGCGCCCACCAGCATACAGGTCATGGAATATTTGGGGCTGCCGTCCGCCCGGGCCAGATTGCTCATGGCGTTGGTCACGATCAGCAGCGGCATACCAAGCGCAGTAATGCGGGTGTAGCTTTCCGCATAGGGCATAACCTCTGCGGTGGCGCCGAAGGCCCGCAGCAGCGGATGCAGGAACAGCTGGATGACCACCACATACACAATGCCCAGGGTGAACATCATGGTAATGGCGGTACCCACCGCCTTTTCCGCGTTTTCCTTATGCCCGGCCCCCAGCTCCAGTGAGAAGCGGGAGGCACTGCCGATGCCGATCAGCAGCGCAATGGACAAACAGATGGTGGTGAGCGGGTAGGCCACGTTGGTGGCCGCGTTGCCCAGATAACCCACGCCCTGACCAATGAAGATCTGGTCCACAATATTATAAAGCGAGCTCACCAGCATGGCGATCACGCTGGGGATCGCGTAACCCCGCAGCAGCTTGGGCAGCGGTTCATAGCCCAGGGGATTGGCCCCCTGTTCCGGTTTCAATGCCATATAAATTTAGTCCTCCTTTGCACTGTTCAGCTCTTCCAGCTCCAGCCGGTTCTGCTCCACCGCAGCTTCGCCCACCTTTTCCAGCAGGCGCATGAACTGGGCCCGCTCCTCCTCGGTGAGGCCGCCGGTAATGCGCCGATTCCAGTCCTCACAGATCTGACGCAGAGGCTGATAGGCCGCCTTCGCCTTCTCGGTGGGATACAAGCAGCAGGTGCGCTTGTCCTTTTCGTTGGGCCGCCGCTCCAGGTAACCCATCTTCTCCAGCGCTGCCACCGAACGGGTGATATTGCTGGGATTGATGTAGAACAGGTTGTTGAACTGGTCCTGGGTGATGCCCGGCACCTCGCAGATGCGCAGCACATACATGTGCTGGCTGCTGTTCAGCCCAAAGGGGGCGAGCATCCGGTCCAGATGGATCTTGTTGTACCGGTCGGTGACCGAGATCCATTTGATGAGCTTCATGGCGCTTTTTCGCTCCTTTTATCTGATTTTCTCAAATAATATTATATGGCAAGTTCTTTGCGTGCGCAAGGATTTTATCCTTACTCTTGCGGATTCCGCTTCTTTGCCCGTTTTTTCCCCACGGAGATCGCATATTTTTCGTTATTTTTGCGCACATCGTTTTCACAAAACCCGCTGCCGCGCTGGATTCTGGCGCGGCGATATGATACAATAAAGCCCAGTATCCCCGGCCTTTCGGCCGGAAAGTGAGGTCAATCATGCGTCAAAACAACTCCCCCCGCCACAAGAACGGGGGCTTCAGTTCTTCCATCGGCTTTGTGATCGCCTGCGTGGGCTCTGCGGTGGGCCTGGGCAACATCTGGATGTTCCCCTATCGGGTGGGCCAGTACGGCGGCGCCGCCTTTCTGATTCCCTACCTGCTGTTCACCTTCCTGTTCGGCTGGGTAGGCCTTTCCGCTGAGTTCGGCGTGGGCCGTCTGGCCCGCACCGGCACCATCGGCGCTTACGAATACTGCTTCGGCTCCCGGGGCAAAAAAAAGGTCGGCTCTGTCCTCAGCTGGATTCCCCTACTGGGTTCGCTGGGCATTGCCATCGGCTATGCGGTCATTCTGGGCTGGGTGCTGCGCAGCCTGGCAGGCTCGGTCACCGGCACGCTGCTCAGCTCCGACCCGGAGACCTTCTTCCACCAGGCCACCGGCAGCTTCGGCAGCGTGGGCTGGCATGCCGCCATCGTGATTCTGGTCTCGGCCGTGATGCTGCTGGGCGTGGCCCGCGGCATCGAAAAGGTGAGCAAGGTGCTCATGCCTTTGTTCTTCGTGCTCTTTCTGGCGCTGGCTGCCTGGGTGGCCTTCCTGCCCGGCGCGGCCGAAGGCTACCGTTTCCTGTTTGTACCCAAATGGGAGGCCCTTCTGAACGTGGACACCTGGGTCATGGCCATGGGCCAGGCCTTCTTCTCGCTGTCCATTACCGGGTCCGGTATGATCGTATATGGCGCATACCTGGGCAAGGAGGCCGATATCCCCCAGGCTTCTCTGCGCACCGCCTTCTTTGACACTCTGGCTGCCCTGCTCAGCGGCCTTGCCATCATGCCCGCCGTGTTTGCCTTCGGGGTAGATGTGACCCGCGGCCCCTCGCTTATGTTCATTGCTCTGCCCACCGTATTCCAGCGCATGCCGCTGGGCCGGGTGTTTGCAGTGTTCTTCTTCGTGTCGGTGGCCTTCGCCGGCATCACCTCGCTGATCAATATGTTTGAAGCTGTGATCGAAAGCTGGCAGAACCGCTTCAAGCTGGACCGCCGCATTGCGGTGGCCCTGTGCGGCGGTCTCACCTTCGGAGTCGGCGTTTTCCTGGAGGCCGAGCCTGTGGTGGGCAGCTGGCTGGACTTTGTGACCATCGTGATCGTGCCCATCGGCGCGGTGCTGGGTGCCATCTCCATCTATTACGTGCTGGGCTGGCCCCGCATCCGTCAGGAGCTGGAGACCGGCCGCAGCAAACCTCTGCCCGAGCTTTTCGGCCGGGTAGCAAAATATGTATATGTTCCGCTCACTGTGCTGGTGCTGCTGCTGGGCTTTGTATACGGCGGCATCGGCTGATGTAAACCAAGCGAAAGGGGACCGTCCATCATGAAACTGCTTTTCAAACAGCGTCTGTTCTCCTGGCTGGACAGCTACGATATTTACAATGAATACGGCGAGACCGCCTTCACTGTGGAGGGCAAACTGGCCTGGGGGCACAAGCTGGAAATTCTGGACCCTGCCGGCCGTCATCTGGGCACCGTAAAAGAGGAGGTGCTCACCTTCCTGCCCCGGTTCGCACTGTATCTGGGTGAGGAATACATCGGTCAGATCAAGAAAGAATTCACCTTCTTCAAGCCCAGCTTCACGCTGGACTGCCGGGACTGGCAGATAAGCGGCAACTGGCTGGAATGGGATTATCAGGTGACCGACGGCCAGGGCCGCACCGTTATGACCGCCAGCAAAGAGCTGTTCCACTGGACCGATACCTATGTAATGGACATTGCGCGGGACGAGGACGCCCTGCTCTGCTTGATGATTGTGCTGGCCATCGACGCGGCCAAGTGCTCCGGAGGGGATTGAACGCCATGAAAAACACCTGTTCCTGCCGAAAAAAAGGCTGCGGCGGCTGCCCACTGCTTGCCCTGCCCTACCCTGAGCAGCTGGCAAAGAAGCAGAAGGATGTGGAAAAGCTTCTGGGTAAGTTCGGGCCGGTACAGCCCATTCTGGGCATGGAGGACCCCTGGCACTACCGGAACAAGGCAGTGTCCACCTTCTGCGCCGGGCCGGGCCGCAGCCTGCAAAGCGGCATCTACGCCCAGGGTACCCACCGGGTGATCCCGGTGGAGGAATGCCTGCTGCACAACCCCGCTCTGGATGAAGCCATCGCGGCGGTGCGTACGGCCGCGGCCGCCTGCCGTTACGAGCCCTTCAATGAAGACCGGCGCACCGGTCTGATCCGCCACGTGCTGGTGCGCCACAGCCGGGCCACCGGCCAGGTGCTTGTCTGCCTGGTGACCGCCCAGGCGGCGCTGCCCGGCTCCAAGGCCTTTGTGACAAAGCTGCGCCAGCTGTGCCCGTCGGTAAGCACCGTGGTGCAGAACATCAATCCCCGCCATTCCAGCGCGGTGCTGGGCAGCGCCGAAAAGCTGCTGTACGGCAAGGGGTACATCGAAGATACCCTGTGCGGGGTAACGTTCCGGCTTTCCGCCGCCAGCTTCTATCAGGTAAACCCGGTGCAGACCGAGCGGCTGTATCAAACGGCTATCGAGGCCGCCGGACTGAACGGCAGCCAGACCGTGCTGGACGCCTACTGCGGCGTGGGTACCATCGGCCTTGCCAGTGCTGCCAAGGCAAACTCCGTGCTGGGTGTGGAGCTGAACCGCAGCGCGGTGAACTGCGCCATCCAGAACGCCAAAGCCAACAGCATCACCAACGCCCGCTTCCTTTGTGCGGACGCCACCAGCGCCATCCAGCGCATGGCCCAGCAGGGCGAGCGGATGGACGTGGTCTTCCTGGACCCGCCCCGCGCAGGCAGCACCCCGGAGTTTCTGCAGGCGGTCTGCCAGCTGGCTCCCGAGCGGGTGGTGTACATCTCCTGCAACCCCGAGACTCAGCGCCGGGACCTGGAATATCTGACCGCCCGGGGCTGGAAGGCAAGCTTTATCCAACCGGTGGACCTGTTTCCTCACACGGAGCACGTGGAGACGGTTGTTTTGCTCTCCAAAGCAGCTTCCGTCTAAATGGCGAGTTTGTTTTTCGGCGAACTTCAAAAAAATATTGTTTTGCTGATTTCACAAAAAAATGCCGGCCTGTATGGCCGGCATCAGCCTGTAGAAAAACCTGCTTTGGCAATCAGGCCAGAGCAGGTTTTCTGTTTGAAAACAAGAAGACAGGTGGAAAAAGCAATGAAATGTGGCGCATT
>NZ_NFHD01000027.1 GCF_002159185.1 Gemmiger sp. An87 | reverse complement strand
CCGGGCTGGCGGTGGCGGTGGGCTGCCTGGCGGCGGCCTACTTCACCCCCGGGGAGCGGCTGGGCTGCGCCACCCTGTTTTTAGCGGGCGGGCTGCTGGGGGTGCTGGCCGCGCCGCAAAGCAGCCTGGCGGTGGGATTTCTGGGGAGCGCCGCACTGGGCGAGGCGGCTTTCTTCGCACTGCCTGCCCGGCTGCTGGCCGCGCTGCCCGGTCAGACCGACCCCTCCGCCGCCCAGCGTCCCCGGGTGGCCGGAGCGGTAAGCCAGCTGGAAAGCGTGGCCAGCGCCCTCACCGGCATTGCCGATACCGTGAACCAGGTGTATGAGACCCTGCCCCGGCGGGGGGAGAGCTACAACTGGGTGGTAGACTATGTGGCCGAGGAGCTCTGCCGCACCTGCGGCAGCCGGGAGCGCTGCTGGGTGCAGGACTACAGCACCACCATGGACGGCTTCTACCGGCTCAAGCCCATTCTGGAGCAGCAGGGCCGGGCGGCGCTGGAGCAGCTGCCCGGCCAGTTCTGCCGCTGCATCCATCCCACCGAGCTGTGCAGCTGCTCCAGCCGGGGGTATGCGCTGTACCGGGGCAGGCGAGAGAGCCGGGTCAAGGCCGGAGCCATGCGGGCGGCCCTCACCGAACAGTACAGCGCCATGGCCCAGGCCCTGAGCCAGATGGCCGGGCAGCTGGGCCAAAGCATTGTGCCGGACGTGGGCAAGACCGAGCAGCTGGGGAGACTGTTTGCCTCCATCGGGCTGGAGCCGCTGGAATGCCAGGCAGGCTTCGACGCGGCGGGCCGCCTGCGGGCAGGGGTCACGGTGAGCCGCACCCCATTCAGTCAGCAGGAGCTGAGCGAGATCACCGAGGAGGCCCAGCGCATTTTGCACCGGCCGCTCACCCTGCCCCGGATGGACCACTGCCGAGCGGTGACCACCATCACCTTCAGCGAACAACCGTTGTATTTTCCCCGGTACGGGCTGGCGGCCCGTCCGGCCAAGGCGGGGGCCTGCGGCGACGCGGTGGAGCAGTTCTGCGACTGCTTCGGCAACGCCCATCTGCTGCTCTGCGACGGCATGGGTGTGGGCCGACCCGCCGCCATTGACGGAACCCTGGCAGCTACCCTGGCGGCAAGGCTGTTGAAGGCGGGCTTCGGGGCGCAAAGCGCCGCCCGGCTGGTGAATGTGGCCCTGGCGCTGAAAAGCGATGAGGAGAGCGCCGCCACCATGGATCTGGTCACGGTGGACCTTTACACCGGCCGGGCCAGCCTGTTCAAGGCAGGGGCCTGCCCCACCCTGCTTTTGCGGGGCGGCAAGGCCCAGGCGCTGGAGGGCAGCAGCCTGCCGGTGGGTATTCTGGAACAGGTGGTGGGCCAGCAGGATTCTGTGGCCCTGAACGAGGGCGACTGGGTGGTGCTGGTCAGCGACGGCGCACTCACCGACGGCAGCGGCTGGCTGTGCCAGCAGCTGGAGCTGTGCGCCGCCAGCGGCAACACGCCCCAGCAGACCGCAGAGCTGCTGGCGGACATGGCTCTGAAACGGGCAGAGGGCCGCCGCAGGCCGGACGACATTTCGGTGGCAGTGCTGCGGCTGGAACGGGCGGTGGACTGAACTGTGGGCCTCGAGCAACAAAAAAACGCCCAGCCGGATGGCTGGGCGTTTTGCTGTTTCAGATCGATTAGGCCTCGGCAGAAGCAGAAGCAGCCTCGCTGGAAGCAGCCTCAGAAGAAGCGGCCTCGGAAGCAGCAGCCTCGCTGGAAGCAGTCTCAGAGGAAGCAGTCTCAGAGGAAGCAGCCTCAGAGGAAGCAGCCTCAGAGGAAGCAGCCTCAGAGGAAGCGGCCTCGGAAGCAGCAGCCTCGCTGGAAGCGGCCTCGCTGGAAGCAGCCTCAGAAGAAGCAGCAGTGCTGGTAGAAGCAGCAGCGCTGGAAGCGGTGCTGGTGGTCTCGCTGCCACCGCAGGCAACCAGAGACAGGGCCAGAGCGGCTACGCAAGCAACGGCGATGATCTTAGAAGACAGTTTCATGATGTCATTCTCCTTTTCGTTTTGATTCGGAAAATCGCCCCATAAACCAAAGGGCGCCATATCGTTCCGGTGGGCACGTTTGCGCCACTGCCTCGGAACGTTTTCCTATCATACCCTCAATATATGAACAATCTATGAAGAAACAACATCAAAAAAGTAACAAAATATACAAAAAACCAAGGAAGTTTTGTAACAAAATGGCTACAGAGCGGTAACAAGTATGGGGTACAAGGGCTTGCGGATTTGCTCTACATCTGTTAGAATAAAAACGAAACTACAAATTGTAGAAAGAAAATTTGCCTCAAAAAAGGGAAGGAGCGCTTGTTATGCGACTGTCGGAAGCGGAACTGGAGATCATGGAGCAGATCTGGAAGCTGGGGCGTCCGGTCACAGCTGCCGAGCTGGCCGGTCCGCTGCAGCAAAAGGGCTGGAAGCCCACCACGCTGCTTACCTTTCTGGCCCGTATGGCGGCCAAGGGGGCGCTGGAGGTGGAGAAGCGGGGCAAACAGAATGTGTATACCGCCTGTGTGAGCAGTGAGCAGTACCGGGCCGCCGAGGCGCAGGAGCTGCTGACCAAGCTGTACAGCGGCAGCGTGAAAAGTATGGTGGCCGCCCTTTACGACGGCAAGGCCCTTTCCGGCGACCAGCTGGACGAGCTGCGGGACTGGCTGGAAACGAGGTGAGCGGAGCCGATGTATGAACTGTTCTACACCTGGCTGCTGCCCACCAGCCTGGCAGGCGCGGTGGCAGCGCTGCTGGGGGGCGCCCTTACTCCGCTGCTGAAGCGGCTGAGCTGGCGCGGGCAGCGGCGGGCACTGGGGTGCATCACGGGCTTTTTCCTGCTGCCGGTGGGGCCGTTGCTGGCCCTTGCGCCGGGCTTGAAGCGTTCCACCGGGCTGGAACCGGTGGGGCAGGCGCTGGAGCAGGCAGCCCAGGCGGCGGTGCACACGGTGAACATCAGCACTCAACCGGTAATGACCGCCCCGCTGGCCCAGCCGGTGGAGCCGGTGCAGCCTCAACTGGCGGGTCAGCTGCTGGCGGTGCTGCCCTGGCTGTGGGCACTGGGGGCCGTGCTGTTCACTCTGTGGCAGCTGGTGGGGTACTGGCGTTTTTGCCGGGCGCTGCGCCGGATGCGCGGCCCGCTGAGCGAAGCGGAACAGAGCCTGCTGCGCCGGGTCAGCCTGGAAAGCGGGCACATCGCTCCGCCCAAGGCCTGGGTGTGCCCGGGCATGAGCACTCCGCTGCTGGCGGGAGTGCTGCGGCCGGTGCTGTATCTGCCCCAGGGCATGGACGAGCAGGCGCTGGAGCTGGCGCTGCGCCACGAGCTCGCCCATCTGAACAGCGGCGATCTGTGGGGCAAGGCCGCGCTGCGGCTGGCCTGCCGCGTCCACTGGTTCAACCCGCTCTGCCACTGGCAGGCCGCCCGAATGGAGCGTCTGTGCGAGCTGGCCTGCGACGAGGCTGCGGTGCGCGGCTTGAATACCGAGCAGCGCAAGGCTTACGGTCGGGTGCTGCTGGCGGCCGCGGCGGGACCGCTGCCCGCCGGAGCCTCGGGCATGAGTGCCGGGCCGGAGAATCTGAAAGCACGGCTGTTTGCCCTGTTTGAGCAACGCAAGGCCAACCGCCGTCAGATGCTGGCCGCTGCGGCGGGGGTGCTGGCTGCCGTCTGCCTGACCGCCTGCGCAGCGGCAGGCCTGTCGGCGGGGGTGTCTGCCGAGCCGGAAAGCCTGGCCGCAAACGGGCTGGAGCAACTGAGCTTTTTGCAGCAGCAATCCCAGCCGGCCACCCGGGAGGCGGTGCCCGCACCCATGCCGGAGCCGGAGGAAAAGCCCGCCCTGGCTGAGGGGCAGGCCAGCGTGCAATGGGTGCGTGAGGAACAGAGCGTGGCCGGAGAATATGAATATGAACAGGATGAGAGTCTGGCCGACGGGCAGTACGTGATCGAGCGCAGCGCGGCGGACGGACTGGACGAGGTGAGCGGCTGGGCCTTTTACGACGAGCAGGACATTCTGATGGATTACCAGGAGGTAGACCGCATCACTTTGCAGGCCCCGGTAAAGGGCATTGTGCGGTACAACGGCGATTTGAACCTGGTCAGAAGTGCGGTGGAGAGCAGTGAGGCCGGGCAGCAGAATGCAGCGGACAGCGAGACGCAGGTGTCGCTGATCTGGCCGGTGCCCGGTTACACCTATGTGAGCCGCTGGATGAGCGACTACCACAAGGGCGCGGATGTGATCGCCCCCAGTGGGACTCAGGTATGCGCCATGGCGGCCGGTACGGTGACCGCCGCAGGCTACCATTATAGCTACGGCAATTATGTGATCATCGACCATGAGGGGGGCGTGCGCACCCTGTATTCCCATCTGAACGACCTGAACGTGGGCGCAGACACCCAGGTGAAGCAGGGCGCGGTGATCGGTACAGTGGGCAGCACCGGAAACTCCACCGGAAACCATTGTCATGTGGAGATCTACGTGAACGGCGAGCGCCGCAGCCTGCGGGAGTGGTTCCCGGAGTATTGATCGGAAAAAGACAGAGATTTGCAGGGGCGGCACTTCGGTGCCGCTCTGTTTTTGTTGCGCCCGGGTAGAAAAACGGCTATACTGAAAGCAGGATTTGACCAGGGTCGAACATGCGAGGAGGAGAACGGATGAACGCGGCAAAGGCATTGAACCCGATATTCGAGATCATCGGCCTGCTGGCTCTGCGCAGCTTCGGGCAAAAAAGCATGGAGCCCAGCTGCCGGGCGCTGCGGGAGCACGGGGTGGATGAGGAAACGCTGTGGCGGTTGTGTGAGCCGGTACACAGCCGCTATCTGGCTGCATTCACCAAGGCGGCACCCGCGCCGGATGCGGAATGCTGCGAGATGTTTTTCTCCGAGCCGGACCAGGATTTTCTTTTGTTGGTGCAGACGGTGTGCGCCGAGCATCCCGAATGGTTTTCCGGCTGCGCCCCCGAGGAACAGGCCGTTCGGCTGGCTTTTGGTCAGGCCATTGCCGAGCGGGTGTTCGACCAGGCCCCGGACCTTGCCCGGCTGGTGGAAATTCTGCAGAATGCAGGCCTTTCTTCCAGCGCCTGCTGGCGGTTCATCCGGCTGCTGGAGCGCCCTTCGGAATGGATTGGCCGGTTGGCAGAGGCAGTGCGGAACAGTGAACAGGCCTATCAAAAGGCACTGGAGGCGGTGCAGCGGCAGCTGCCCGGTCTGCTGGAGGAGTTTGCCTGTGGCGAATGCCTGAGTGCCGGGCTTTCCCCCGAGGCCCCGGTGCAGCCGGTTCTGGTGTACCCCATAGTGGAAATCGTTTCCACCGGCCCCTCGGCGCCAAGCGGCTATGCGGGGCTTTACATCCGGCAGGCTTACCGGCTGCTGGAGCAGCAAAAGGCCAGCGAAGGAGAGCTGATGGCCGGTTTGAAGGCGCTGGGGGATGCCAGCAAGTTCCAGATCCTCACCCGACTGCGGGAGGGGGACAAATACAATCTGGAGCTGGCACAGGAGCTGGGACTTTCCGCCGCAACCATGAGCCACCACATGAGCGCGCTGCTCACCTGCGGCCTGGTTCGTCTGACAAAACGGGAGGGCCGGGTTTACTACAGCCTGGAGCGGCAGGCGGTGCGCCGGATGCTCACCACACTGGAACAACACTTTTTGCAGGAAGAATTTGATTGAGATCAAACACCGCCGGACGACAGATTCAGCCGTCCGGCGGTGTTTTTTTGTGTATTAGGGGGCGTAAAATTCCGTTGACAGGGGGAAAAGGCTGTGATATATATTAGATATACATCGAATATAAGCACTATAAATTTGATGAATAACGAATACACAAAGGGGAGTCCGGAGGACGATGAAACAAAGGAGCTTTGATAAAAATCTTGCACTGCTGGCGGCAGGGCAGGGTGTGTCGCTGCTGGGAAACAGCGTGCTGGATCTGGCGCTGTCCATGTATGTTTTGGAGTGCACCGGCTCGGCCGCGGTTTACGGGAGCATGCTGGCGGCCGCGATGCTTCCGGCGGTTCTGCTGGCTCCGCTGGGAGGTGTGCTGGCCGACCGGGTGGACCGGAAAAAGCTGATGATATGGCTGGATCTGCTGAACGGCTGCACTGTGCTGCTTGCCATTCCTTTCCTGCGAGGGGAGGGTGGCATTTGGGCAGCAGGGGTGCTGATGGTGGCGCTGGGCATATTGGGCGCGGTGGAAACGCCGGTGGTGCAGGCCGCCTTGCCTCAGGCTGTGGCGCCCGGCGCGCTGGAACATGCCAATGCGGTAGTTCTGCAGATCAGTATGCTCAGTGCCATGGCGGGTCCGGCACTGGGCGGGGTGATGTTTGGTATGTTTGGCGCTGCGCCCATGCTGCTTGGATGCGGCCTTTGTTTTCTGGCCACTGCCGGACTGGAGCGCCTGATTCGGCTGGACCCGGTGGAGCAGCCTCCGGCTGCCGGAGGAGTGCTCCGAACGCTCCGGCAGGATCTGGGCGCAGGTGTCCGTTTTTTGTGCCGGGAACAGCCTGCGCTGCTGGGGCTGGTAGGGCTCACAGCTGTGCTGGCGATGCTCTGCAATGGTGTGGCGGGCGTGGGTGCGCCCTTTTTGATCCGGACCCGCCTGGCGCTGGATGCGGGCTGGTATGGAGCAGCCGGCAGCGCGCTGGGAGCGTTTGGAATCCTGGGCAGTCTGACCGTAGGCCTGCTGGCAGGCAAGCTGCGGGGCCGTCTCCACCGGGTGATGGCGGCCATGGGTGTTTGCCTGCTGCCTGCCGGAGCTGCCTTTCTGGCGGATGCCGGGCAACTGGCCTGTTATGGGGCGCTGGTGGCGGCATTCTGCGGGATGCAGTTGTGTGCGGTGGTCTTTTCAGTGTTTGCCCGCAGCGAGATGCAGCGCCGGGTGCCGGGGCAGATGCTGGGCAAGCTGATGGCGCTGGGCGCTGCACTGGAAACCTGCGGCCAGCCGGCAGGCCAGCTGCTTTATGGCTGTTTGTTCGAAGCCTGTCCGGCCGGTTGGGTACTGCTCTGCACCGGTCTGCTGGTGCTGGCGCTGGGCCTTGCGGGCCGCCGCAGCCTGGCCCGGCTGGGACTGTGAAGATAATAAAAAAGATTGGGAACTGAAAACTCCCAACCTAATAAAAACTTTTTAAAGAAAGAGGCGATCAAATTGCGCCGCTCACAGATACAGTTCGTTCTCCTTGCGGTCCGCGCAGACCTTGGCAAGCTTGTTGCTCAGAACGTCCAGCATTTCCGGGGGCAGCTGCCGGGCGGCATGGGGACACACCGCGATGCAGCGCATACAGGAGATGCAGGCATCCTTGTTCACTTTGCTCACGTCCTGCGGGTCAATGGCCTGCGCCGGGCATTCCCTTGCACACACGCCGCAGGAAACACAGCCGCCGGTGGGGGCGGGGAGCATGGGCAGAACGCCGAAGGGCTTGTAGGGGCGGTTGCCGGGCAGCTCCGGCTCGGTCAGCTCGCCGCGGTCCAGCTTTGCCCGGATCGCTTCGCCGAATGCCGAAAGCTGGTCCAGGTCCTGTGCATCCGGCCGCCCGGCGGCAAACTGGCGCGCAATGGAATGTTCCGCAATGGCCGCGGCAGCCGCCACCACCTGGAATCCGGCCTCGACGGCCAGGTCATGCAGCTCCACCAGGGTGTCCTCGTAGGCGCGGTTACCGTACACGCAGAGCAGCACCGCGGGGGTTCCGCCGCCCTGCAGCTGGCGGATGCGCTGTGCGGCCAGAGGGGGCACCCGCCCGCCAAAGGAGGGCACAGCGATCACGGCGGCGTCGGCGGGGGCCGCCTGGGCCGGGTGGACCGTCAGGTCGGTGCAGACGGTCTCGCCGCCCAGTGCACCGGCCAGATGCTGCGCGGCCTTTTTGGTGCCGCCGGTGGGGCTGAAATAGAACACATTGATCTTCATGGTGCAGGTTCCTCATTTATGGATTGCATCGCAGCGGCTCCGGCCGATGCGGGTACAAAAAAACGATGGCAGGCACGGCGGCCTGCCATCGTTTGCATTCTGCGGGAAAAAGCCCGTGGAAAAGGGGAAAAGGCTTAGGCCTTGTTCACGCTGCCGAACAGCTCCATCTTCTCCTTAACGGTGGCCTTGATGGCCTCGAAGCCGGGGGCCAGCAGCTTGCGGGGGTCGAAGCCCTTGCCTTCCAGATCCTTGCCAGCCTCGATGTACTTGCGGGTGGCGTCGGCGAAGGACAGCTGGCACTCGGTGTTCACGTTGATCTTGGAAACGCCCAGGCTGATGGCCTTCTTGATCATGTCGGCGGGGATGCCGGTGCCGCCATGCAGAACCAGAGGAATGCCGTTGGTGGCCTCGTGGATCTTCTCCAGAGCCTCGAAGTCCAGACCCTTCCAGTTGGCGGGGTACTTGCCGTGGATGTTGCCGATGCCGGCAGCCAGGAAGTCAACGCCCAGGTCGGCGATCTTCTTGCACTCAGCGGGGTCAGCGATCTCGCCGGCGCCGATCACGCCGTCTTCCTCGCCGCCGATGGAGCCAACCTCGGCCTCGATGGACAGGCCCTTGGAGTGAGCCAGCTCAACCAGCTCGGTGGTCTTGGCAACGTTCTCGTCGATGGCGTAGTGGCTGCCGTCGAACATGATGCTGGAGAAGCCAGCCTCGATGCAGGCCTTGGCGCCCTCGTAGCTGCCGTGGTCCAGGTGCAGGGCAACGGGAACGGTGATGTTCAGGGTCTCGATCATGGCCTTAACCATAGCGGCCACGGTCTTGTAGCCGGTCATGTACTTGCCGGCGCCCTCAGACACACCCAGGATCACAGGGCTGTTCAGCTCCTGCGCGGTGAGCAGGATGGCCTTGGTCCACTCCAGGTTGTTGATGTTGAACTGGCCAACGGCATAGTGGCCGTCGCGGGCTTTGTTGAGCATTTCGGTTGCGCTTACCAGCATGATAATGATACCTCCATTTTCTCTCTTAAAAAACCGCACCGTGAGCGGTGCGGGGGAATAAAAACATGATGTTAAGTTTTTATCCTGCCAACAGTATAACCCAACTTGGCCGCAAAATCAATTCCCGCTTGATTGTTTGGCATGCATTTTTCGTGCGGATTTTTGTTTTTGGCCGCTGGGCAGATGGTGACGGGCATAGTCGAAGATGAATTGCTGGGCAATTCCCTCGTGGCCGCGGCAGCTTACCGGCACCCCGCGGGGGAACAGCTGGCACATGGCTTTTTTCATCCACACGTCCATGGGGAAGGCCTTCCAGAAGGAAAGGCTGTACAACAGCACGCAGTCCGCCACCTTGGGACCCACCCCCTTTATGGTGCACAGAACGGCCCGGGCGTTTTCCATGGGCATAGCGCGCAGGGCGGTTTCGTCGATCTGGCCCCCGGCTACCCGGCGGGCCGCGTCGATCAGGTATTCCGCCCGCCAGCCCGCCCGCAGAAAGGCCAGGTCCTCCGGCTCCAGCGCCGCCAGCGTTTCAGCGCTGGGAAAGCCGTAGCCGCCGCCCTCCAGCGGCTGGCCCAGCCCGGTGCAAAGCCGCTCCACAATGGCTTTGATGCGGGGGATGTTGTTGTTCTGGCTGATGATGAAGGTGCACAGCGTCTCAAAGAAGGGCTGGCGCAGCACCCGGATGCCCGGGTTCCACCGCACGCACTCGGCCAGCCGTTTGTTGCCGGAACAGAATTTTTCCAGCAGGGCGGGGTAGTCCACATCCAGCGCAAAATAGTGCACCCAGAAATCCCGGTCGGTCTCCGACGCGCCCTCTAAAATCAGCGCGTCGCCCTCCATCCGGGCGGTGACGGAGCGGTTTTCCACAATGCCGTGCCAGGCTGCTCCATCGGCCTGCCATCGGAATGCCTGGCCGCAGTCCAGGGTGGCGGCCAGGTCCATGCCGCCGCAGTTTTCCACAATAATCAACGGGTTCCCTCCTGACGGGTAAGAATTTTGCGGCTTTTGGCCGCTTGCTGGTAAAAAAAGAGAAAAAATCCGGCCTCATCCACCGGGTTTTGTCGAAAAAGAGTAGGACAAATTTCATGTTCAACAGCCTGTTAAGAAGAAAACTTTCCACCGCGATGTTGAAAACCCGTTGGGAATTGTGAGAAAATGGCTCAAAATAGCCACTTGTCAACACTTTCAACAGGGTTTTCAACATGTGGAAATCTTTTTGCGGTTTACAACTGGTATAACCGGCGAAAAAGAACGGGTGAAAAAATTCCCCTTGCATTTTACCGCGTTTTGTGCGTTTGGAAAAGCCCCGCTCCGCCCAAACTCCAGCAGGAAGGGGGACTGTTCGGGCCGAAAAACTTGGCGTCAAACAGTGGCAAAAAACGCAGTATAGTGTTATACTTTAATTTACATACGGGAAAAACCGCAAAGAATAGCGATAACACGGCCCGGTCCACGGGCTTTGACAAAGGAGACGGCCCATGCCTCAGAAGTTTGATAAAAAGTTCAGCCCCAACGCCCAGCGCCCCGCCCGGCGGCCCGGTCCGGCCCGCCCCGAAGGCGAGCGGCGCGCCCCCCGCGCGGAGGCTGAGGAGCCCTCGTCCAGCCTGGTCTACGGCAAAAACCCGGTGACCGAGCTGCTGAAAAGCGGCGCGGGCGTGGATACGGTGCTGCTGGCTGACACCCTGCCCGAGGCGGTGGCCGCCTATTACACTGCTCTGGCCAAGGAGGCCGGTGCGGTGGCCAAGCGGGTGCACGCCAACAAGCTGCGCCTGACCTGCGGCACCGACAGTCACCAGGGTGTGGCGGCCTTCGCCAGCGCGGTGGAATACGCCAGCCTGGAGCAGCTGCTGGACCTGGCCAAAGAGAAGGGCGAGCCTCCCTTCCTGGTTCTGTGCGACGGCGTGGAGGACCCCCACAACCTGGGTGCGATCATCCGGTCGGCGCTGCTGTGCGGCGCCCACGGTGTGGTGATCCCCAAGCGGGGCGGGGCGGCCATCACCCCCACGGTGCTGAAGAGCAGCGCCGGCGCGGCGGCCCGCCTGCCGGTGGCCCGGGTGGCCAACATCGGCGAGAGCATTCGCCGCCTGAAGGAACAGGGCGTCTTCGTCTACTGTGCAGACATGGACGGTGTGCCCCTGCACCAGAATAATCTGACCGGTCCGGTGGCCCTGGTCATGGGCAGCGAGGGCCGGGGCGTGAGCCCGCTGGTGAAGAAGCTGTGCGACGGTGTGGTCAGCCTTTCCATGGCGGCCCGCGGCACCGGGGTGGACAGCTTCAACGTGAGCGTGGCGGCGGGCATCATCCTGTATGAGATCGCCCGCCAGCGCGGCCAGGGCTGAACAGTGCGCCCGGCCAGCAACTAGCATACGGAGGAACAAAGAGCATGGCGGATCAAAGAAATTCCAGCTCGGTGGATGATATTCTGGAGACCTTGAAGCAGGGGCAGAGCGCCCCTGCGGCAGGCGGCTCAGTGGAGGACATCCTGGCGGATCTGGGGCTGGAACAGAAGAAGACGGCTCCGGCAGCGCAGGAGGAGCCGGAGACTCCGGCCGCCCCGACGCACCGGACGGTCCAGAGCTTCTGGCAGGAGCCGACGCCGGAGCCTCAGAAGCAGCGCAGCCAGAGCCGGGCAAAGCAAAAGCCCGCCAAGGCGGCGCCCCCGCCCCAACAGGAGGAGCCCAAGGCGCCCCGCCTGTCCGACACCATCCAGATGGACAGCGACTTCCAGAAGTTCTTCAGCGAGAGCGTGGCAGTTATTCCCGATCTGGAGCAGGAGCAGCATCCCGGCTTTTTCGCCAGGTTCGTGGGCCGCAAAAAGAACGCGGAGTTCCAGGACGATGAGGAGGGCGTGGACGCGGAGGATTACTCCACCGAACTGAACGCGGAGGAGGACGAGCCGGAGGAGCGGGCGCCCAAACGCCGCCGCTTCGGCTTTTGGCATAAATGGAACGAAGACGACGAGGACGAGGCCGAAGAAGAGACCGGCGAGGAGCCGGAGGATGGCGGCCCGGAAGAGGACGAGGAACCACCTGCCCGGGAGCATGAACCATTCCGTCTGTTTCACCGGGAGCGCAGGGCCGAGCCTCAGGAGGAACCGGCCTCCGGTACGGTTGAGCTGCCGCTGCCGGACCAGACCCCGGCCCGCCCGATGGTCGAGTCCGCAAAGCCCGCCCGGCCCCAGCCGGTGGGCGCGGTGAAGATCGAGCCGGTGGAGAGCCCCACACTGGAGGCAGAACCGGTAAAATCCGCCCGGCAGCCGGAGGCGCCCGCGGTGGACGATGCGCCCACCCGGCCTGCTCCGGAGCCTGAAAAGAAATCCAGGTCCGCAGAAGCGGATCAGCCGACCATGGTGCTCCGGCCCGAAGAACTGGAGCTGGAGGAGCATCCTACCGGTTCGGTGCAGCTGGATGTGGAATGGGAAAACGAGCCCGGCCCGGATGCCACCCGGGTGATGGAGAAAGACGATGCGGACCAGGGCGGCGCGCCCCGTCTGCTGGGCGATGAAGTGCCCGGCGAACCCTTTGCGGAGGAGCCCGGTCCGGAATATGTGGAGGATTACGAAAACCCGGCGGACGCGCCGATTGTCCAGCAGGATCTGGACCGGCTGCGCCTGACCACTGCCATCCGCACCGGCGTTAGTGCCGCGGCGGGCCTGGTGCTGCTGTATCTGGGCCTGGCGGTGGGCGACAGTCCGCTGCCTGCCATCGGCGCGGTGGACCCGGCGGTGGCGCCCATGGCTTATCTGGCGGTGAACCTGGTGCTGTTGGCTGTGGCCTGCGCTGTGAACTGGCGGGTGTTCTGGAACGGCATCCGCGGCCTGTGGGGCGCCCCCACGCCGGACAGCGTGCTGGCGCTGGCGGGTGTGGGCGCACTGGCTCAGCTGCTGGTGCTGATGATGAAGGCTGACTCTTTTGAGGCCGACAAGATTACCCTGTTTGCTGCCCCGGCGGCGCTGCTGCTCTGCTTCGGCGCGCTGGGCAAATACCTGATGAGCGGTGTGATCAGCCGCAACTTCGCGCTGGTCAGCACCGGAAACGAGCATGTGGCCGCCTTCCGGCTGGACGATGAGGAGCTCTGCACCCGCCTGGCCGAGGGCCTGGGCGAGCCGGAGCCCTGCCTGGTAGCCAGCCGCCCCACCACCCTGGTGGAGGGCTTTTTGCGCCGCAGCTTCTCGGTGCGCGCCAGTGACCGGATGCTTCAGCGCATGAGCTGGGTGCTGGCCGGTGCGGCGCTACTCACCGCGCTGATCGCCCTGTTCTCCAAACAGGGGCTGGCCATGGCCTTCACCGCCTTCGCGGGCACTTTGTGCCTGGGCGGCCCGGCCAGCGCCACCCTGCTGGCAGCGGTGCCCGGCATGCTGATGCAGAAGAGTGCCGCTCGTGTGGGCGCGGTTGTGCCCGGCTGGAGCTCCATCGAGGAGCTGAGCGGCGCCAACATGATCGTAGTGGGCGCGAAGGATCTGTTCCCCGCCAAAAGCGTGCGGCTGCACGGCATCAAGACCTTCGAAAAGGAGCGCATTGACCTGGCCATCCTGTACGCCGCGTCGGTGCTCATCGCGGGCTGCGATACCCTGCGGGATGTGTTCATGAACATCATCCAGGGCAAGACCAATATCCTGTTCCCGGTGGAAAGCCTGGAAAATGATCCCGGCTTCGGCTTCACCGCCTGGGTGGGCGACAAGCGGGTCATCATCGGCAACCGGGCCATGATGGAAAAGCAGGGAGTGGAGATTCCCTCCCTGGACTACGAGAACCGCTACACCAAGGGCAAAAAGCAGGCCATCTATCTGGCGGTGAGCGGCCGGCTGTTCGGCATGTTCCTGGTCAGCTACAAGGCCGACGAACAGGCCGCCCATGTGCTGGAGGCTCTGAACCGTCAGGGTGTGTCGGTGCTGGTGAAGAGCGACGACTTCTCGCTGACCACCGAGCTGATCAGTCAGATCTACGGCCTGGAGGAGGGCAGCATAAAGGTGCTCAGCGGCGCCGAGCGGCATGCCCTGGCCCCGGCCACCGAATACCGGCAGTACAGCCCCGGCTGCATGGCCCACATCGGCAGCTTCACCTCCTTTGTGGGTGGTCTGCTGGCGGCGGCGGGCGCAGCCTCGGCCGAGCGCACCTCCTCTCTGGTGCAGGCGGCGGGCATCCTGGTCAGCGTGGTGCTGGCGTTGCTGCTGGCCTTCACCGGCGGCATGGCGGCGCTGGCCCTGCCCGCGCTGGTGCTCTACCAGGCGGCCTGGGCGGTGCTCACCCTCATGATCCCCATGCTCAAGCGATACGAGTAATAGAACGTGTTTTAAAAACTACCAAAAGGCGTGCCCCAAGCGGGCACGCCTTTTGTGCGTTTTGGTGCAAAAGCGTGGCTGCTTTTTCCGTCAATAGGCAATCTGCACAAAGCTTACAGTGGATTTTGTGCAGGGAAACCAGGCTTTTTTTAGAACATTATCTTTAAAAAGCTCATGGATTGTGATAAGATTTTTGTATAGATTGCTGCCGCTGCAATTTCTCGTGGCAAAACAGGCGGCAGAAGAGAGGGTATTAACTTATGAATTACGCCAACAAAGACATCCGAAACATCCTAGTAGCCGGCCACGCCGGCTGCGGCAAGACCACCCTGATCGAAGCACTGCTGTTCAGCACCGATTCTGAGATGCAGCGCGCCGGTACCGTGCAGGACGGCAACACCGTGTGCGACTTTGATCCCGAGGAGCAGAAGCGCCACGCCAGCCTGGCAGCGGCCGTTGCCCCCGTGGAGTACGACGGTGTGAAGCTGAATTTCATCGACGCCCCCGGCCTGTTTGATTTTGAGCTGGGCATGTACGAGGGCATTCAGGCGGCAGAGAGCGTTCTGATCACTGTGTCGGCCCGTTCGGGTGTGACCGTTGGCGCGGAAAAGGCCTTCCATCTGGCCGAAAAGCACGGCAAGAGCAAGATCGTGTTCGTGAACAAGACCGATCTGGAAAATGCCAATTACTACAAGATCCTGGAAAACCTGAAGACCAAGTTCGGCCCCAGCATCTGCCCCTGCGTTGTGCCTGTGCGGCAGGACGACGGCACCATTCTGTATGTGAACCTGTTCAGCCAGAAGGCCTTCAAGTATGAGAGCGGCAAGCAAGTTCAGGTGGAGCTGCCCGAGATGGGCCACCGCCTGGAGGGCCTGGTCGCCGCCATGAGCGAGGCCGTGGCCGAGACCGACGACGAGCTGATGGAAAAGTTCTTCTCCGGCGAGCCCTTCACCACCGAGGAGATCGTGAACGGCCTGGCCAAGGGCTGCCGTACCGGCGCCATCACCCCCGTGTTCTGCGGCAGCGCCGTGAACCAGCAGGGTCTGGACATGCTGCTCTACAACCTGAAGGTCCTGCTGCCCAGCCCGGCGGACGTACCCGCTGTTGTGGCCGAGGATGCCGCCGGTGAGCCGGTGGAGGTTACCTGCGATGAGGCCGGCCCCCTGGCTGCCTATGTATTCAAGACAGTGGCCGATCCCTTTGTGGGCAAGCTGTCCTACGTGAAGGTGGCCAGCGGCACCCTGAAGAGCGACAGCGCTCTGGTGAACGCCCGCACCGGCGAGGCCGAGCGCATGGGCAAGCTGCTCTATGTGAAGGGCAAAAAGCAGACCGATACCACCGCCATCGGCGCGGGCGACATCGGCGCAGTGACCAAGCTGCCCACCGCCCAGACCGGCGATACCCTGTGTGAGGCTGGCCGAGTGGTCAAGCTGCCCGCCCCCACCTTCCCCACGCCCACCCTGTCCATGGCCATCCGTGTGGCCAAGAAGGGCGACGAGGGCAAGATCGGCGCGGCTCTGGCCCGCCTGATGGAAGAGGACCCCACCCTGACCTACCGTATGGATACCGAGACCGGCCAGCAGATCATCAGCGGCCTGGGCGAGCAGCATCTGGACGTGGTGGTCGCCAAGCTGAAGGCAAAGTTCGGCGTGGACGTGGAGCTCACCGTGCCCAGAGTGGCCTATCGCGAGTCCGTGCGCAAGAAGTGCAAGGCCCAGGGCCGTCACAAGAAGCAGACCGGCGGCCACGGCCAGTTCGGTGACGTGTGGATCGAGTTCGAGCCCTGCGACAGCGAAGAGCTGGTCTTCGAGGAGAAGGTGTTCGGCGGCAGCGTGCCCAAGAACTACTTCCCCGCAGTGGAAAAGGGCCTGCGCCAGGCAGCCGAGCACGGCGTGCTGGCAGGTTACCCGGTGGTTGGCCTGAAGGCCACCCTGCTGGACGGCAGCTACCATCCGGTGGACTCCAGCGAAATGGCCTTCATCATGGCCGCCAAGCTGGCCTATAAGGCCGCTCTACCCGAGGCAGGTCCCATGATTCTGGAGCCTGTGGGCACCCTGAAGGCCCACGTTCCCGCCGACAACACCGGCGATGTGATGGGCGATGTGACCAAGCGGCGCGGCCGTGTTCTGGGCATGAACCCGGACGAGGACGGCCTGCAGGAGGTTGTAGCCGAGGTGCCCATGGCCGAGATGCAGGACTTCACCACCTTTATGCGCCAGCTGACCCAGGGCCGCGGCCACTTCACTCTGGAGTTTGCCCGCTATGAGCCTCTGCCCTCCAACCTGGAAGGTAAGGTCATCGAGGAAGCCAAGAAGCTGCGCGGCAACACCGACGACGAGGAATAAATCCGTTGCCCCTGGCATAACAATGAATTGAAAACGGGACCCGCGGAAAGCCCCCTTTCCGCGGGCCCCGTTCCGTTTGCCAAAAAGAAAGAGAGTTTTTTGGTCATTCAGCCAAAAAAAGGGGGTTCGGTTGACAAATCCCCCAGAACTCGTTATACTATCAAAATTAAATGGAAGCAAACCGCGGCCCATTGTGAGTTGTGAACAAGCATACCCCCCTTGGGCACCGCCGGCCTCACAGGACCGGCAGGGCATTTGGCGGCCGCGGCTTCCCACAGATTAAGGAGTAAACAGAACCATGAGCAATGCAAAAGAAGTTGTTGTGACCGTCGCCGGCCTGAAGGCCCTGGAGGACGAGCTGGAGGAACTGAAGACCGTCCGCCGCAAGGACGTTGCGGAGAAGATCAAGGTGGCCCGTGGCTTCGGCGACCTGTCTGAGAACAGCGAGTACGATGAGGCCAAGAACGAGCAGGCCTTCATCGAGAGCCGCATCGCCCAGCTGGAGGCCATGCTGAAGAACGCCCGCGTGATCGATAACGACGAGCTGAACCTGGACACCGTCTCCGTGGGTACCCATGTGAAGATTGAGGACGAGGACGGCGAGGTGGAGGAGTACGACATCACCGGCTCCACCGAGGCGGACCCCCTGAACGGCAAGATCAGCGACGAGAGCCCCGTGGGCGCTGCCCTGATGGGCCAGAAGGTCGGCCAGACCGTGACCGTGAGCCTGCCCAACGGCGGCACCATCGATTTCAAGATCCTGGAGATCAGCCGCGCTGCCCTGTGATCGGCAAAAATCGCAAAAAAGAAGATCGTTTTCCGCAAAAAGAGGTGCCACGGCGCCTCTTTTTGTGCTATAATAAGGCAGTATGCCCGCCGTGTGCGGGCCAAACTATCATATCCGCGCCAATCGGCGCGTTTTTTGGAGGGAATAGCATGGAGCTGAACGAGAACAAGAACCCCAACCCCCAGCAGGATCAGGAGCTCAGCGAAAAGGCTTACAACGAGCTGGTCGCTGTGCGCCGCGACAAGCTGAAAGCCCTGCAGGAAGCGGGCAACGACCCCTTCCAAAAAACCAAATATCCGCAGGACGCTTTCGCCGCGGACATCAAAAAGGAATACGACTACCTGGCCGCTGAGGAAGAGACCGACCGCATGGTCTGCATGGCCGGCCGCATGATGAGCAAGCGCGTGATGGGCAAGGCCAGCTTTGCCGACCTGCGCGACGCCTCCGGCAACATCCAGCTGTACGTTCGCCGCGATGTGATCGGCGAGGAGGAATACGCCGGCTTCAAGAAGTTCGACATCGGCGACGTGATCGGCATCAAGGGCCAGGTGTTCCGCACCAAGATGGGCGAGATCAGCATCCGCTGCACCGAGGTGGTGCTGCTGGCCAAGAGCCTGCTGCCCCTGCCCGAGAAGTTCCACGGCCTGAAGGACCAGGAGTTGCGCTACCGCCAGCGTTACGTGGACCTGATCATGAATCCCGAGGTGCGCCGCACCTTCGAGATCCGCTCCCGCTTCATCCGCTTTATGCGCGCCTACCTGGATCAGCGCAACTATATGGAAGTGGAGACCCCGGTGCTGAACACCATCGCCGGCGGCGCGGCTGCCCGCCCCTTCATCACCCATCACAACACCCTGGATCTGGACATGTACATGCGCATCGCCACCGAGCTGCCCCTGAAGCGGCTGATCGTGGGCGGCATCGACCGGGTGTATGAGATCGGCCGTATCTTCCGCAACGAGGGCATGGACCCCAAGCACAACCCCGAGTTCACCACTGTGGAGCTGTACCAGGCCTACGCCGATTTCCACGACATGATGGACATTGCCGAGGGCATTCTGTCCGGCGCCGCCAAGGAGATCCTGGGCAGCTACCAGGTGAAGTGGCAGGGCGAGGACATCGACCTGACCCCCGGCTGGCGCCGCCTGACCATGGTGGACGCCGTGAAGGAGTACACCGGCGTGGACTTCGGTGTTATCACCGATGACGCTGAGGCTGTGGCTGCTGCCAAGGCCATCGGCGTGGAGCTGGCCGACACCGCCGACAAGACCTGGGGCAACGCTCTGTACGCCTGCTTCGACCAGAAGGTTGAAGAGCAGCTGATCCAGCCCACCTTTATCACCATGTACCCGGTGGAGGTCTCCCCGCTGACCAAGCGCAGCCCCGAAGATCCCCGCCTGACCGAGCGCTTCGAGCTGTTCATCTGCCACAGCGAGCTGGCCAACGCCTACTCCGAGCTGAACGACCCCATCGACCAGCGCGCCCGCTTCGAGAAGCAGTTGGAGCTGCGCGACCGGGGCGATGACGAGACTGAGATGATGGATGAGGACTTCCTGACCGCTCTGGAGTACGGCATGCCTCCCACGGGCGGCATGGGCATGGGCATCGACCGTTGCGTCATGATGCTCACCGGCTCCGACACCATCCGTGAGGTCATCCTGTTCCCCACCATGAAGCCGCTGGATACGCCCAAGAAGCAGGAGAAGGCTGCCGCCAAGGCTGAGCCCGCTGCTGCCGTGGCTGAGCCTGCCGCTGCCGTGGCCGAGCCCATCGACTTCTCCAAGGTGGAGATCGAGCCCCTGTTCGCCGATATGGTGGACTTCGAGACCTTTGCCAAGTCCGACTTCCGCGCGGTGAAGGTGAAGGAATGCACCGCCGTGCCCAAGAGCAAGAAGCTGCTCAAGTTCGTGCTGGACGACGGCACCGGTGTGGACCGCGTGATCCTGAGCGGCATCCACGACACCTACGAGCCCGAGGAGCTGCTGGGCAAGACCCTGATCGCCATCACCAACCTGCCTCCCCGCAAGATGATGGGTATTGACTCCTGCGGCATGATCATCTCCGCCGTACATCACGAGGAGGGCGTGGAGAAGCTCCACTGCCTGATGGTGGACGAGCACATCCCCGCGGGCGCGAAGCTGTACTAATTTTGCGCGACTGAAATGACCGATAAGCCCCGACTTTTCGCTAAAGTTGGGGCTTATTTTGAACAAGGAAAGGAAGACCCATGAAGATCCTAGCTGTGGACTACGGCGATGCCCGCACCGGCCTTGCCATCAGCGACGCCAGCGAGCTGCTGGCCACCCCTCTGCCCCAGATCGAGGAAAAGAGCATGAACAAGGCGGCCGCCGCCATTCTGGAGGCCGCCCGCGCCCAGAAGGCCGAGATGATCGTGGTGGGCCTGCCCCGCAATATGGACGGCACCGAGGGCTCCCGCGCCCAGAAGACCCGCAAGATGGCGGCGATCCTGGAGCGGGACGGCCGGCTGCCGGTTCGCTTTTGCGACGAGCGCCGCACCACCGTCACCGCTGCCGCCCAGCTCAGCGAGGTGGGCACCTTCGGCAAAAAGCGCAAAGAGATTCTGGACTCGGTGAGCGCCGCGGTGATTCTGGAAAGCTTTCTGGCCTGGCGCAAGCATCATCCGGAGGAGGCTTAACGCTCTGAGGGCTTTGTGAGAAAATCGTAAGATTTCCGCAAGCAAAAAGAAAGGCACATCCGCGCCCTGTTCTGGTAGGATAATACCGGAGCAGGGCGCTTTTTTGCGGGCGCTTGCGCCGGATGGAGGTTTGCCGTATCATAAAAGGCGAAGCCAAAAAGGAAAAAGGGGGATGGGCAGGAATGAGTGCGAAAATCCTGCTGGTGGATGACGAGGCCGCCATTGCGGACCTGGTGGAGGTTTATCTGACCAACGAGGGCTACACGGTATACAAATGCGAAAACGCCGCCCAGGCGCTGGAATGTGTGGCCCAAAAGCCGGTGGACCTGGCCATTCTGGACGTGATGCTGCCGGACCTGAGCGGCTTTGAGCTATGCCGCCGCATCCGGCAAAAGCACCTGTGGCCCATCCTGATGCTCACCGCCCGGGTGGAAGATCTGGACAAGATTCAGGGCCTGATGCTGGGGGCGGACGACTACATCACCAAGCCCTTCAATCCGCTGGAGCTGCTGGCACGGGTCAAGACCCAGCTGCGCCGGTATACCCAGTACAACCACTCCGCCCAGCCGGAAAAGAGCGGGGAATATGAGTTCAACGGCCTGTGCATCAACGAGGTCACCCACAAGTGTACCCTGTATGGCGAGGAACTGGCCCTCACGCCGCTGGAATTCTCGATTTTGTGGTATCTGTGCAGCCACCGGGGGCAGGTGGTGCCCAGCGAGCAGCTGTTCCAGGAGGTGTGGGGCGAAAAGTATATCGACGGCAACAACACCGTGATGACCCATATTGCCCGGCTGCGGGAGAAGATGCACGAAAAGAGCCGTCAGCCGAAATTTATCAAAACTGTTTGGGGAGTGGGGTATACCATTGAGTGAACTGCGTAAAAACTGGGCCCACCGGCGCACCGCGCTGCGCTTTACCCTGCAGCTGGCGGTGACACTGGCGGCGTTCTGGGCTCTGAGCTGGCTGCTGCAGGAACTGGTGTTCTTTGTGTATTTCAGCCTGGACCTGGGCCGCTTCTGGTGGATTTTTCTGCTCAAGGAGATTTTCAAGCATTTTATCCCGGCGCTGCAGGTGCTGTGGCTCGGGGTGGGCACGGTGTTCATCACCGGCTGGGTCTTCTGCAAGCCGCTGCGCTATCTGGACGAGGTGACCGAGGCCGCCGGCCGGCTGGCCCGCCCGGGAGAGGACCCCATCCGGCTGCGGCCCCAACTGAAAACCGTGCAGGACCAGCTGAACCAGGCCAGGGAGCAGGGGCTGCGGGCAGCGGCTGCCCTGCGCCAGGAGGAGCAGCGGAAAAACGATTTGATCGTTTACCTGGCCCACGATTTGAAAACCCCGCTCACCAGCGTGATCGGCTATCTGAACCTGCTGGTGGACGAGCCGAACATCAGCCCGGCCACCCGGGCCCGCTACACCGGCATCGCCCTGGAAAAGGCGCTGCGGCTGGAGGAGCTGGTGAACGAGTTCTTCGAGATCACCCGGTTCAGTCTGAGCCACCTGGAGCTGGAGCTATCCCGGGTGGACCTTTCGCTGATGCTGCGCCAGATGGTCAGCGAGTTTGCGCCGGAGCTGGCAGCAAAGCGGCTGGACTGCCGGGCAGACCTGCCGCCTGAGCTGCCAGTCCGCTGCGACCCGGCCAAGCTGGCCCGGGTGTTCGATAACCTGCTGCGCAACGCGGTGAGCTACAGCGACCCCGGCACCACTCTGCGGGTGCAGGGCAGGCTGGAGGGGGAGACGGTGGTGCTGCAGTTCGTGAACCAGGGCAGGACCATTCCGCCGGAAAAGCTGGCCCGCATCTTTGAAAAGTTCTTCCGGGCGGATGAATCCCGGGCCAGCGCCAGCGGCAACGCCGGGCTGGGCCTGGCCATCGCCAAGCAGATCGTGGAGCAGCACGGGGGCACCATCGCCGCCGCCAGCGCCGACGACCGGGTGGTGTTCACCCTGCGGCTGCCCCGGAACGGCCCTCAAAATTGATTGATACAAGATTTGAAAAAGAGCTCTGTGCGCTGCACAGGGCTCTTTTTTGCCCTCTCCGGGCATTCCGCCCTTGACAGAGCAGGGCAAAAACGCCTATAATACAAAAGTTAGTTTACTAATTATTAGAATGCTAATAAATTGGAACGCCGAAAACGGGAAAGGGATCACCGCAATGGAACACAGCTTTCACTATCTGCTTTTAGCCAATCAGTCCATGGTGCACCGGCAGCTGCTGGCAAAACTGAAGGACACCGGCCTGACCCTGGGCCAGCCCAAGGTGCTGGACTATCTGCAGGACCACGACGGGGCCAACCAGGCCGAGATCGCCCGCGCCTGCCATATCGAGCCCGCCTCCCTCACCTCGGTGCTGAACCGGATGGAGGAGAAGGCGCTGGTGGAGCGGCGCACCCAGAAGGGGGACCGGCGCAGCTTTGCGGTCTATCTCACCGGGCAGGGCCATTCGATGGCGCTGCGGGTCCGGCAGGCCTTCGAGGAGCTGGAGGAGCAGGCCTTTGCGGGGGTAAGCGAAGCGGAGCGGGAACCGTTCCTTGCGGTGTTCCGCTGCGTTTACGGCAATCTGAAAGAGGGGGAGCGTTAATTATCTTATGGAAAAAGCAAAGCGGTATCTGGTGTTTTTGTTCGGGCTGTTCATCAGCTCCTTTGGCGTGAGCCTCATCACCAAGGCAAATCTGGGCACCTCGCCCATCTCGGCCATTCCCTATGTGCTCAGTCTGAACTTTCCCTTCACGCTGGGCCAGTTCACCATTGCGTTCAGCCTGTTTCTGATTCTGCTGCAGCTGTTCATCCTGCGGCGGAACTTCAAGGCCGAGCATCTGTTGCAAATTCCCATCTCGGTGGTCTTCGGCTATTTCATCGACCTGACCATGGTTATGCTGGGGTTTGTGGCCCCCGGCAGCTATCCGGTCAAGCTGGTGGCCCTGCTGATCGGCTGTGTGATCCTGGGCTTCGGTGTGTATCTGGAGGTCATCGCCGATGTGGCCATGCTGCCCGGCGAGTCCTTCGTGCGTGCGGTCACCCAGACCTGGAAAACCGACTTCGGCACCACCAAGGTCTGCTTTGATGTGTCCATGACCGTGATCGCCGCGATCACCTCGCTGGTGCTTGCCCACACGCTGTACGGTGTGCGTGAGGGTACCGTAATCGCCGCTCTGCTGGTGGGCTTCATCGCCCGTCTATTCGGCCGTCTTCTGCCCTTTGTGCCCGACCTGCTGTTTGGCAAAAAGACGGAGAGCGAAGCCGCCGAAGCGGTGGAAAACGGCAAGGGCGGCTGGGTGATCGCCATCGGCCGCCAGTACGGCAGCGGCGGACGGGTCATCGGCCAGAAGCTGGCCCAGCAGCTGGGCTATGAGTTCTACGACGATGCCATTGTGCAGATGGCCGCCGGTACCACCGGCTACACGCCCCAGTTCGTGCGCCAGCGGGAAGAGAACATGACCAACAGCTTTTTGTACGATCTGGTGAACCAGATGTACGCCTACGCCCCGGAGGAGGAATCCCCCAAGGACAGTGTTTTCCTGGCGGAAAAAAAGGCCATTGAGGAGATCGCCGCCAAGGGCCGCTGTGTGATCGTGGGCCGCTGCGCCGACTATCTGCTGCGGGACGATCCCCACTGCCTGCGGGTCTGGCTGCATGCGGACAAGGCCCGGCGGGTAAAGCGGATCATGGAACTGGAGCAGCTGGACGAGGCGGCGGCAAAGACCCGCATTGCCCAGGAGGACCGGCGGCGGGCTACCAACTACCAGTACTACACCCGGCGGGTGTGGGGCCTGGGCAAAAACTATCACCTGACGCTGGATACCGGCCTGGGTGAGGAGTATGTGCAGACCTGCATCGAGGCCGCGCTGAAGGCTCTGGAGGCCGGTCAGAAGGCCACCGTATAAACAAAAAACAGCACCGGCAGATGCGTTGCCGGTGCTGTTTTTCGTATATAAGTCAATGGGCGGGCTTGTCCACCTTCTCGTTGTTGATCTTGGAATACATGATCTGCTGGCCGGAATACAGGCTGTACTGGCCGCTGAGCAGGTAGCTCACCGCGCAGGCCAGCGCGAACAGCAGCATGGACTCGGCCCCGAACAGCTCCACTCCCAGCACGATGCTGGCGAAGGGGCAGTTGGTCACGGCACAGAAGGTGGCCACCAGTGCCACCGCCGCCGCCAGGCCCGGGTCCAGCCCCAGCAGCGGCCCCACCAGGCAGCCGAAGGTGGAGCCCACAAAGAAGGTGGGCACGATTTCGCCGCCCCGGAAGCCGCAGCCCAGGGTGATGGCGGTGAGCAGCAGCTTGAACAGGAAGGCCAGCGGATGGGCCAGCACGCCCTCGGTGATGGCCTGCTCGATCACCTGCATGCCTGCGCCGTTGTAATCCCGGGTGCCCAGCAGCAGGGTACAGACGATGATCAGCGCCGAGCCGGCCAGGATGCGCAGGTATTGGTTGGGCAGCCAGGTCTGGTAAAGATGGCTGGCGGTGTGCATCACGATGCACAGCAGCATGCCCACCAGCGCGCAGCCCACGCCCAGAATCACCACACGCCAGGAATTGCCCCAGCCAAGGCTGCTGGCTTTGTGAATCACAAACTGCTCCGGCACGGCCCCCAGCGCCCGGGAAACGCCGTAGGCCACCAGGCTGGACATGGTGCAGGGCAGCAGCGCCGCGTGGTAGACCACGCCCACGCTGATTACTTCGATGCTGAAGATGGTGGCGGTGAGGGGCGTGCCGAACAGGGCGCTGAACACCGCGCTCATGCCGCACAGCACCATGAAATGCTGGCTGGGCTGATTGAGCCGCAGCTTTTCTCCCAGCCAGCCGCCCATGCTGCCGCCGATCTGCAGCGCCGCGCCCTCGCGTCCGGCACTGCCGCCCAGAAGATGGGTGATGAAGGTGGCAAAGATGATCAGCGGGGTCATGCGCAGCGGCGCACGCTTACCGCTGCGGGCGCTCTCAATCACCTGGTTGGTGCCCCGCTCGGTGCTCATACCGCACAGCTGATACACCGCCACAATGGCCAGGCCGCCCACCGGCAGCAGCCATAACAGCTCCGGGTGAGCCGCCCGCACCCGATTGGCCCAGCTCACCATGTGGTAGAATACCGCGCCCACCGCGCCGCCCGCAAGGCCCATCAGCCCGGAGCAGATCATCCACATCAGAAAGGTTTCGCTGTAGGGGAACAGCCCCTCCGCGATATTGGTCAGCGCCTCTTTGCGCCGCAGATTCATGCTACCGCCTCCCACCGGCCCGCCCGGGCCGTTTTTACACATTGATACCGGCTCATATTATAGCAAATCCCCGGAAAAATTTGAAGACAATACCCTTTTGTGCTATGATAGAAACCAGCGAAAACTGTAACAGGAAACGGAGCGTGACACCAATGAAACAGGGCTTTGAGAACAGCAGCCTTTCCCAGGAGGTACTAAGCTTTCACTGCCCCCGCTGGGCTGAGCTGCCGGGCATCGCGCTGTATATGGATCAGGTCACCGGCTATATCAACGAGATTTTTGCCCCCATCACCCCTCAGGAGCAGCAGATCACCCTGACCAAGGCGATGGTGAATAACTACGTGAAGCAGCGGGTGATGAGCCCGCCGGTGAACAAAAAATACGACCGGGCACACATGGCTTATCTGGTCACCATCTGCGCCCTCAAGCAGGTGTTCAGCATCCCGGAGATCGGCAGCATGATCCGCGCCCAGATGGACCACTGCCCGGTGGAGCAGGCCTACGACTGCTTCTGTGAGGAGCTGGAGAGCGCACTGCGGGCGGTGTTCCTGGGCCAGGCAGCCCCCACCCAGATCCGCAATGAGCAGGACCCGGCGGCCATCACCCTGCTGCGGGGCGCGGTGCAGGCCTATGCCAGCAAGGTGTATGTGCAAAAGCGCTTGGCCTTTGCCGAGCAGACAGCACAGCAGGAATGAGGAGAAAAAGCCAGTGAAGATTGAACGGATACAACTGATTTATTTTTCCGCCACCGGAACTACCCGGGCGGTGGGGCAGGCGGTGGCAAAGGGGACCGGCCTGCCGGTGGAGGAATGGGACTGCACGCCTCAGCGGGCAAAGGCGCCCTTCCAGCCGGACGGGCAGACCCTGACGATTCTGGCCGTGCCGTCCTTTGGCGGCCGGGCACCCGCACCTGTGGCAGAACGGTTGGAACAGCTGAAGGGCTGTGGCCAGGCGGTGCTGCTGAGCGTTTACGGCGCCCGCGCCAGCGAGGACACGCTGGCTGAGCTGTATGACTTGGCCAAACAGGCCGGTTACCAGCCCATAGCGGCCGGAGAATTTGTGGCCCGGCATTCCATGGCCACCCGGATTGCGGCGGAACGCCCGAACGGGGCCGATCTTTCCCAGGCCGCGGCGCTGGGAAAGCAGGCGTTGGAGCTGGCTGAAAATCATCTGCCGGAGCAAGAGCTGCGGCTGGAGCTGCCGGGCAACCGGCCCTACCGGGAATTCAGCGGCGTGCCGTTTCACCCGAAGGCCAGCAAAAAATGTGTGGAATGCGGCCGCTGTGCCGACCAGTGCCCCGTTGGGGCAATCCCGGCCGGGACGCCAAACAGGACCGATAGTAAGGTGTGCATCACCTGTATGCGCTGTGTGGCGGTGTGCCCGGTAAAGGCCAGAAGCCTTGGCAAGCTGCCGGAGCTGGCAGTCACGGCCAAGCTGCGCAAGGTGTGCGACGATCACCGGGAAAACCGGGTCTGGCTGGCCGGACTTGAATAAAGAAAAACGAAAAACGCCCGCGTCTGGACAATTCCAGGCGCGGGCGTTTTGCTTGCTTATGGGGATTGAGGAATTACTCCTGGCTGAACTGGTCCTTGCCAACGCCGCACAGGGGGCACTCGAAATCCTCGGGAACATCGGCCCACAGGGTGCCGGGGGCGATACCGCCGTCCTCGTAGCCCTCAGCCTCGTCGTAAACCCAGCCGCACACGTCACATACAAAACGGTTCATAATGAATACTCCTTTTTCGCTCTATTTGGAAGGAAATGAATTTTTTGGGAGGGACCGTTTGGTCCATGGCTATAGTATATGCGGCAGAATGAAAAAATCATGTTGCCACGGCAACAAAATTACACCAGGCTCAAGATTCGGCGGGCGGCGTCCGCAATGTATTCGGAAAGAGGCAGCTCGGGCAGGCCGCCGATCTGCACACCGCACTTGCTCACCGGGATCAGCACCTTGCGGGCGGAGGAGTCCGCCACGGCCAATGCCATGGCGGGGCTGCATTCGCCCATCATGCTGTTGGCAATCACAATGCCCATGGGCCCGGCAATCACGTCCGCCCGGCGGGCGTTCACGATCACCGCGTTCTCGCCGGTGGCGCCGGCACTGGCGCCTGCCTTCATCATGGCGCTGGTGGCGGCGGCGTTGGTGCCCACCGCCAGGATCTCGCCGGTGTAGCCCCCGGCCCGAAGCTTTTCAATCAGGGTGCGGCCGAAGCCACCGCCCTGGCCGTCAATTACAACGATTCTCATGCAAAAACCTCGCTTTTCTTTGTCACAGCAGCGGTGCGAACAGGCGGAGCACCAGCTGAGCCACCCGCTTGGGCAGCGGGGTCTTATAGGTGTCCTCCAGGAACACCTCGTTGCTCACGCTCATGCACTCCTCCAGGTCAGCCCGCACGTCCTGCACCATCTGCCCGCCATAGAAGGCACAGCAGTTCTCAAAATGCAGGTACAGGCTGCGGTAGTCCATGTTGGCGCTGCCCACGATGGCGGTCTTGTCGTCCGACACATACATCTTGGCGTGGATGAAGCCGGGGGTGTATTCAAAGATACGCACGCCCGCCTCCAGCAGCACCCGGTAGTAGCTTTGGGTAACCCAGTACACATACCACTTATCCGGGATACCGGGGGTGATGATCCGCACGTCCACGCCGCTTTTGGCAATCAGGGTCAGGGTGGTGATCATCTCGTTGTCCACCACCAGATAGGGCGTGGCGATATACACATAATTGGTGGCCTGCTGCAGCACGTTGAAGTAGGCGTTTTCGGCCACGTTCTCCTCGTCCAGCGGGCTGTCGCCGTAGGACTGCACAAAGCCCCGGGCGGAGTAGCGCAGGGTGGGAGCGTAGTCCTTCGGGTCGCTCACGCTGCCGGTGGTGAAATCCCACATTTCCAGGAACAGCGCCGTCAGCGACTGCACGCCGCTGCCCTTGAGCATCAGGCCGGTATCCTTCCAGATGCCGAAGCGCTTTTTCCGGTTGATGTATTCGTCGGAAAAATTCAGTCCGCCGGTGAAGCCCACATTGCCGTCGATTACGGTGATCTTGCGGTGATCCCGGTGGTTGAGCATGGTGTAGTCCGAGATCCGGCCGGACAGCCGGGGCGGCGCGAAGGGATAGCACTTGATGCCCTTGCGCCGTAAAAATTCATCGTAGTTTTCCGGCAGGGTGAACATGCAGCCGAAGGCGTCGAACAAAAGGCGTACATCCACGCCCTCGGCAGCCTTCTGGGTGAGAATCTCCAGGGTGGTGTCCCACATGTAGCCGGGCTTGATGATGAAGTACTCCATGAAGATGAAGTGCTTGGCGCCCTTCAGCTCCTCCAGAAAGCGGGGGAAGAAGTCCTGGCCCCAGGCGTAGTATTCGCTCTGGGTGTCGCCGTAGAGGGGCGCGCCCGCGCACTGGGAAAGATAGGTGGCACTGCGGGCCAGGTTTTTGTCCTTCACCTGCAGGCGGCGCATGGGCTCCGGGTCCTGCGTAAGAGATTTGGTCCCCCGCTCGGAGATGGTTTCCAGCCGTTTGGCGTGGCGGTTGCCGGTATTCCGGTGGCCCCAGAACAGATAGAACAGGGTGCCGGTGGGCGGCATGACAAGGATCAAAATCAGCCACATGATTTTATAGACCGGGTTCACCTTGTCCTTATCCAGCAGTGTGAGCACTGCCAGGGCGCTGAGCAGCATCAGAAACAGATAGAAATACGGGAAAAACCTGCCCAGCTCAACGGCGATGCCAACCACCAGGGTGATTTGCAGCAGCAGCAAAACCGCGAAGAAAAAACTGCGGGACAACAGGCCCCGGCCCAGTTTTTTGCGGGCTTTGCGTACCTTCTTTATTTCCATAATAATAAAATGCCTCCTGCATGAAAAGAAAAAAGCCAAAGGGAATAGCCTTTGTGGGATATTATATCACAGATTTCTCACGAAATCGACGCTAAGGCAATCCCGTATCATTCCGGGCGGCGCAGCGGGCCCCTGTGCCGTTCGCTGCGCGTTGTGAAAAGCGGCTTCAGACCCCGGAAAAGAAACAGAGCGCACGGGCAAACCGTACGCTCTGAATGGGCTTTATTCTGCCTGGCTGGTGCTCTGGGAAGTGCTTTCGGCGGTACTCTGCGCCGCACTGGAGGCCTGGGAAGCGGAGGAGGATGCCTCGCCGCTGCCGCTGGCGGGGGCCGGGTCGGCCGCGCCGTAGGTGCTGATGGTCACACTGTTGAGCAGCACGTCCTCCACAGGCTTGCCGTTCTCGTCCACCTCGCTCTGGGCCAGGGTGTCCACCACGTCCATGCCCTCATAGACCTGGCCGAACACGGTATCGGTGTAATCCAGATAGGGCAGGCCGCCCGCAGCATCGTAGGCCTCGATCACTTCGGTACGAACGCCCGCCTCTTCCATCTGGGTACGCAGGCTGTCGTCCAGCTTTTCGGGCAGCGACTGTACAAAGTAGAACTGGCTCAGGCCGGAGACGTCCTCATCCGGGCTGAAGGCAGCGCACAGTGCACCGGAATAATGGTGCAGCTGGTCCGAGATTTCCTTGGGGTAGGGGTTGTTGTTCCAGATGGTGGAACCGGTGGTACCGGTGCCGGAGGCGTCGCCCCCCTGAACCACAAAGCCGGAAACAATCCGGTGGAAGCTGGTGCCGTCGTAGTAGCCCTCCTGGGCCAGGCGGGTGAAGTTTTCCACCGCCATGGGCGCCACGTCCGGATAAAGCACGGCACGCACCTCACCGGCGCTGGTGTTGAAGATGGCAATGGGATCGCCCTCAGCGGGGGTCTGGAACTGAAGCTCCTCGCTTTCCACCTGGGGTCGTTTGATGGAGCTGCCGGTGATGCCGCCGCCGCAGCCCGCCAGCAGGCCTGCGGCCAGCACGGCGGCCGCCGCCAAAGCAATGAATCTGCGCAAGGAAGAAGCCCTCCTGTAATCTTGATAGAAGTAATACATATTATACCACAAAGCCGGGAAAAATAAAAACCGATCGCTCCAAGTATTTTATAAAACTTTCACAGCGGGTTTTGTTGCGTTTTTCTATTGACGCAAGGGGCAAAAAAGGGTAAACTTTATCTAGCAGATCACACAGGCGAGGCCTTCGAGCCCCGCCCGAAAAAGGAGAGCAACATGGCTGAGAACAACACCCCTGTCACCGAGCAGGAAGAAGATTACACCCCCGACCTGGTGACCCTGGAGGACGAGGAAGGCAAAGAGCACACCTTTGAGGTGATCGACGCGGCCGACCATAAGGGCGTTCACTACATGGCTCTGGTTCCCTACGTGGAGAACGAGGAGGAGCTGGAAGACGCCGACCTGGATCTGATCCTGATGAAGGTGGGCCAGGACGCGGAGGGCGAATACCTGGATATCGTGGAGGACGACGAGGAGCTTTACGAAGTGAGCAATATGTTCGAAAAGCGCCTGCGCGAATTCTTCGACATCGAGCAGTAAGCCTGCCGCCCAAACACGCTTAGCATCCTGCCTTGTGCGATTTGTTGCAGCTTTAAATAATCCTACTAATCAAATTCAGGGAGCCCGGAGTTGACCACCGGACCGCAGACCTCCCGCCCCTTCAAGGGGAGTTCGGAAGAAGGGAGTGGAAAAGTGGCCACAGGGCACCCACCTGCCATCCGGTAGGTTTTGATTGGCTGCAGACGGCAAGGCGGGGCTATTTGAAAACAAAAGCGCTCCCGGTCCTTTCAAAGAACCGGGAGCTTTTTGTATCCCGCAGCAAAAGGAGGAAAGCCCCCATGGGAAAGGGCGATTACCACGGCGCGAGCCACATCTATGGCAGCCGTGCGGGTACCAGCCCCCGCGCCGAATACCGGGAATTCGATTTTGAGCCCGGCCGCGAGGCGGAAAAGGACGAGCTGCTGCGCAAGGTGCGCCGCCCGGAGCTGACCATTCAGGCGGGCTATCTGCGCAGGCCTGCCCGGAAGGCTGCAAGCAAGAAATAAAACAGCGCCGCCCCCGGTATGAAGCCGGGGGCGGCGCATTTTGTTCTGTGATCAGAAAAATCAGAAGCCCAGGGATTCACCCACCAGCAGCACCTTGATGCGGCCGGGAATCCGCTGATAGCGGTGAATGGTGGTGGTGCAGCAGATGCGGGCGGGGCTGTGGCAGTCCGAGCAGGTGCCGGTCACGGCGCAGGGAGTTTTGCAGCCCAGCCGGTCGGTGTTGGCGGGGGCGGCAATTTCCTTTACACGGCGGGCAGCGGCGTGAATATCTTTTACAATCTTGTTGCAGCCCACCACCAGCAGCACATTTTGGGGGCCGAAGGTCATGGCGGCCACCCGGTTGGCGTTTCCGTCCACGTTGTAAAGCTCGCCGGCCTCGGTTACCGCGTTGGTGCTGGCCAGATACCAGTCGGCGCTGAACACCTGGCGGTACAGTGCAGCCAGCTCCTCACCGCTCACCTTGCTGCGGTCCAGATACTGGTAGCGGCCGCTGGCCAGCAGGTCCATCACGCCGGTTTCGGCCAGGCTCACACTGCCGCCGTTGGAAACCACGGCGCCCTCGGGAATCATCTTTTCCACAAAGGGGCGTACCTCGGCGGCGGTCTTCACGTAGTAGGCCTCCATGTTGTTGGCGCGCAGAGCTTCCATGGTGCGCTGGATGCGGCGTTCGGTGTTTTGAATCACTGCTTCATGCATGAGAATTCCTCCTTCAACAGCTTGCCCAAAGCCGGCGTCGTTTTGCGTTGCACCGGCTAATGGGCTTGAACAGTTTTTCTTTATTATAGCACATCTTTTCCCTTGCGGCGCTGCGGGCAGAGCTCCACACAAAAGTTTTACAGGTGCCCGGCAGAGCCTGCCATTGCAGGAGCCGGGGCGGTTGTGCTACAATAGTTTAAAGCGGCAGCGCGTGGGCGTTGCTGCATCTTTGTGATTTTGCACCGGCCTTGGTGCCGGATGTTGAAGGAGTATGACTTGCATGGCCAAGCGTTTAAAGGCCGGTGATAAGATCCCGGCGTTTTCCTACGATACCCCTTATGAACCGCAGAAAAGCTTCTACGGTTTTCTGCAGGGGGACAAGCCGGTGGTACTGGTGTTTCTGCCCAACTTCGGGCACCCCATCACCCGGCATTTCATCACCCAGTATCTGGAGACCATTTACGCGCTGCGCAGCGTTCGGCTGGCTTGCGTGGTGCGCTCCCGGCCGGAGACCATTGCCAAGGCCGCGCCGAAGGGGTCGCTGCCCTTTGAACTGATCTGCGACGCAGAGGGTGCACTGTACGATTATTTCCAGATTCCCCAGAAGCATGGTATGCTGCGCTGCTATTCGCTGGATGGTATGCGCATCATCAAGCAGGCCCGCCAGCAGGGATACTCCCCGGCCAAGAACGAGCTGAATCAGCTGCCTCTTACTCTGGTGCTGAACGAAGGCGGCCAGGTGCTGTTTGCCCACTATGGCCACAGCATGACCGATCTTCCGGCGGATTGCTCGGCTATGGAACGGGTGGCCCAGGAACTGCCCATGCCCGCCCAGGCGCAGCCGGAACAGCCGGAAGTGGCAGAGCCGCAGCCGGAGACCTTCGGCGGCTTTGAGCAGCCGGATCAGGGGGCGCTCACCGAAGAAGAGCTGATGGCCGCGCTGGAGGAGAACAAGGCCTTTGAGGCCCGGCAGGCGGCGCAGGAGGAGACTGGCGAACCGGAACCGGACCGGCAGCCTGCGCCCCAGGCGGAAGAGCCGCAGCCGGAGCAGGCCTGGACCGCCGCGCCGGAAAGCAGCGCCTATCCGCCTCAGGAAGCGCCGCAGGAACCGCAGGAGCCTACCGAAGCGCCGCAGGAGCCGGTGGAACCGCTGCCTGCGTCAGTCTGGCGGGGCAAGATGATCTATTCGCCAGATCATGTGCCGGTGAAGGTGGATTTTTCTGCCCTGGGCTTTGGCGGCGACAAGAACTGAACATACAAAAACCGGGCCGGAACGCATGGGCAATTGCCAGCGTTCCGGCCCGGTTTTTTGTTTCAATTGCAAAAGAGACTGCTCACAAAAGCGCCGCACACAGCGAGATCAGCGGCGGCACCGCGGCCGAGCAGACCACCCCGTTGAACACCGAGAGCACTACGGTTTCCTCGTCGGTGAAGCGGATCATCATCGAGAGGGTGGTGTCCTCACTTGTGGCGGCAGCGGGGGCGATGCAGGTGTAGTAGTTCAGCTTGCGGGAGATGGGCGGGATCACGAAAAAGGAGAAGATCTCCCGCATCAGGTTGCTCAAAAAGGCAATACTGCCCAGCTGCGCCCCGGCCAGATTGCCCACGGTCACACCGGCCAGGCTGTACCAGCCCAGACCGCTGGCCACCATAGTGCTCTGGCCCAGCGAAAAGCCCAGCAGCGGTGCGCACACCGCGCCGCCCACCAGCGAGCCAACAATGATGCCGATGGGGATGAGAAAGGCCTTGATGTGGTATTGCTTGATCTTTGCCCAGATGCCCTCGTGCAGGCCGATGCTGATGCCCACCAGGAACATGAGCAGATACAGCACCAGGTCCGAGTGACCGGTAAGCAGGGTCAGCAGGGGAAGCTCCAGGCCGGAAAGCCCGTAAAGAACGCCGCCCACCAGGGCGATTACTGCCAGAATCACCATAAGCCGGTCACCTCCGTTTGTTGCGCTTTTCCCGCCCGTTCATGAAACGGCAGGTGAGCAGATACACAAAAAGAACCGAAAAGGCCACCGGCACCAGGCAGAACACCAGGCTTTGCAGCCCCAGCTGGCCCAGCTCCTGCAAAAAGCCCGGCCGCTGCCCCAGCATGACGCCCATGCAGAAGATCAGCGCCAGGGTACACACCACCTGCAGCCGCTCGCAAAGTTTTTTGTATTGCTTCGGGAAAAACCGGCTGCCCACCAGCACGCCCAGACACATGATCAGGATCACATCCACAAAGAGTCCCCTCCATCCCGCGAAACTTCTCCCTATTATAGCAAAAAAGCGCTGGGGTGGCAATGCACCCCAGCGGGAAAAACAGCGTTATTGTGCAGGTTCGGCAGGTTGCTCGGAGATGGCGGGCTGTGCCTCTGCGGGGCGGGGCAGCTCCACCACCGGACCGGTACGGAATACCTTGGAGGCGAAGAAGGGCAGATACAGCACCGCCATGGCCACCATGCCCAGCAGCACGCTGGTCCAGTCCAGCACCTGATTCTGGATGGCGTTGGGATCGGTGAACAGGGTAATGGCGTTGTTGTTAAAGAAGTGAATCAGCACCGGCGCCCAGATGCTTTTGGTCTTCATATAGGCAAAGCCGAAGAAGACGCTGTAGCAGATGCAGAGTACGATCTGGTTCACTACGCTCAGACCCCAGGTGGCAGGGCTGTAGAAGAAGATGTTGATGGGCAGGTGCCACAGGCCCCAGGCCACGCCCAGCACCAGAATGCCGCCCCGCAGGCCGAAACGCTTTTGCAAAAGAGGCTGCAAAAAGCCGCGCCAGCCGTACTCCTCCCCGAAAAAGGCGGTGTATACCAGCAGGAAGTTCAGCGGCATACTCACCAGCATGATGGTGAAATACAGCGGGGTGACGCCGCTGCTGCTTTCGCTGGCAGCCAGGGACGGGTCGATCAGAACCATCAGCCCGCTGAGCAGAGCTAGCCGTGCAACGTAGAGCACCACGAACACCGCAAACGCAGCGAATACCCAGCGGTTGAGCCGCAGTCCCCAGGCGGTGCGGCGGGCTTTGCCGTCGGCAAAGTAAAAGACCCAGCACAGTACGCTGCCCGCCATGATGACGCCATTGCTGACGCCCTCCCAGGGCAGGGAAGGGGCGATGGCGCTGGCAATGGCGCACAGGGCCATGAGCGCCGTCACGGCAAGGAAACAGAAATAGAATTTGCGGGGAAGGGTTTTGTCCTCCCTGCGGGTGAGCAGGAGGGCCAGAATCGCTCCGGCGGCGGGGTAGAACATCTGGGCCGAGGGGAAGACCTTCACGTTGCTGCCTGCATGGTAGGCAAAGCCCATCAGAATGCCCAGCAGATAGGGCAGGGCGAAGGCCACCAGGGCAAAAATCACAAGTTGCCGTTTTTCGACAGCGGTCCAGTTGGTTTTCATTGTCAGTTCTCCTTTCTCAGGAACGGTGGGATTTTACGTGCTGCAGCCAGTAGCAGCGTAGCTGATAAGCGAGAGTCTGCACCAGCCACAGTCCGCCCAGCAGTACGAACCACAGGGCGCTGATGGTCCAGGTGGACCCGACCATGAACAGCGCCACCATGACGATGGGATAAAGGATGTTCATGATCCGGAAGGTGAAATAGCTGCAATCACCGATGGTTTTCTGTTCGGCCTCGTCGCAGCTGGCGTACCAGTCCTTCTGGAACTTGGTGTCGAACACGTTGCCCCGCTTTTCCGGGAACAGTTTTTTGGTGGCGCTGATCACGATGGCCTGCAGAGCAGAGAACCAGACCAGCTGAGCAATCAGAAGCAGCAACCCCAGCCCGGTGAGCGCGAGGTTTTCCTCCTGCATGGCGGGGGAAAAGCAAAGACCCATGGTCAGCATGAACCAGGGGAAGCCCAGGGTGGTCAGAATCATGGACAGGCAGAGCCGGCGGTTGGCCTGCTCGTAGGCTTCGTCGTCCTCATCGGCCCGGGCCATGGGCTTTTTGGCCGCCAGATACAGGCCGGTGGCGGCAATGGCCAGAAGCATTCCGCAGGCCAGCAGCGGAACACCTGCACCGTAAAGCCCCCGGCTCAGAGAGTCCCCAAGATGGGAAAAACTCTCAAAATTGGTTCCGGTAATCATGTTGCATGCTGCGCCAAACAGCCCGGCCACCACGACGATCAACGCAAATTTCACATAGACCCAGCTGCTCTTTTTCTCGGTTTTCGGTTTCATTGCTCTTCCTCCCCCGTCAGATAAAAGACCTCTTCCACAGGCGTTTCGAATACCTGGGCAATGCGCAGTGCCAGCGTGATGGAGGGATTGTAATCCCCCCGCTCGATCAGGCTGATGGTCTGGCGGGACGCCCCCACCAGCTGCCCCAGCTGCTGCTGATTCAGCGACTTGGCCGCCCGCAGCTCCTTGAGCCGATTTCCCAGCGGCATAGCCTCGACCTCCTTTGCTGTTACAAAAGATTCCTGTCATAATGACAAGCATCTTTGTCATTATCAGTATAGCAATGACAAGGATCATTGTCAATTGCTTTTGACAAATATTTTTGTCATTTTCCCGGCGGGTGAAAAAGGAGCAAAAAAATCCCCCCGGCGAACGCCGAGGGGAAAAGCGCTTATTGAATGTGGAAGGCCCGCTGCACCCGGTAGACGATGTAGCGGAAGGTGTCCGCAATGAGCCACAGCTCGATAAACACGTAGTTGGGCAGGTTTTTGAAGCGAAATTTCGGCTTTTCCAGCTTGCCCATCACCTTCAGAGCTTCTTTGAAGCCCTGGCCGTAGGCCGGGCCGAAGCCCCGCAGCCGGAACATGGCAGCCTTGAGCAGATAGCCCGCCGTCAGGGGCAGAATGTTCAGGAGGAACATCAGGATGGGCATGTTCTTGTAGGGCAGAAGAATGCTGTTGCGCCCGCTCTGAATGCTCTTGAAGGGGTTGTAGCGCACCGCGCCGGTAGTGGCGCCGCAGATGTGGTAGCACTTGGCGGTGGGGCAGTAAACATTCTTGTAGCCCAGGCTGTTGGCCCGCCAGCTGATGTCTACGTCCTCATAGTAGGCGAAGAAGTTCTCGTCAAACAGGCCGATCTTGTCCAGAATGCTCTTGCGGTAGAGTGCCGCGCCGCCGCAGGCGGAGAACACCCGGCAGGGCTTTGCGTAACGGCTGGCCTTCATGCCGTCGCCCCGCTTGCAGGCAAAGCCCAGAATGGTCACGTAGTCGCCCGCGTCGTCCGCCAGCTCCCGCTCGAAGTGGCGGATCATCAGGCTGCTCACCGCAAAGATGCGCTCGTCGGCCTCGGCGGCGCGGATCAGATTTTCCAGCCAGTCCGGCTCGGCGAAGGCGTCGTTGTTGAAGAGGGCTACGAACTCGCCCTTGGCAGCCCGGATGCCCTGGTTCACCGCGTAGGAGAACCCGGTGTTGCGGTCGTTTTCAATGAGAGTATAGTTTTCCCGGCCCACATAGCTGCGGGCGATCTCCAGACTTTCGTCGGTGGAGGCGTTGTCGATCACGATCAGTTCAAAATCCCGCATGGTCTGGGCCCAGACGGATTCGATGGAATCCCGCAGCCAGCCGGCCCCGTTCAGGTTGGGGATCACCACAGTGGCTTTCATTGGCGAAAAACCGCCTTTCTCTTTTGTATTTTTGATCCATTTGCCATTATAACAAACTTTTGCCCAGCGGGCAATGTGGGCTTTTGCTCTTTATCACGTTATGGTATGATAAAGGCAACAGCGATTTTGCATCTGGAAAGGGGAAGTGTTTATGTCCATTGGATTTGGAATCGGTACACTTTTGATTATGCTGGTAAATCTGGCGCTGGTGGTACTGGGGATTGCAGTGCTGGTGCTGAGCATCCGGGTTTTGCTGCTGCTGATCCAGGCGCTGCGCATCTACATCCAGAAAAACAGCGTCTGAGCGAAAAACAAAAGGCTCCGGCCCGCACCCTGCAAAGGGGAATGCGGCCGGAGCCTTTTTCGCTTGGGTTATTTCAGCGCGGTCTCAATGCTCTGGAATACCTGGTCCTGGTTTTCACACATCACCAGAACCACCTCGCCGCTTTTCAGGGTCTCCAGCTTGGCAGCCTTGGCGATGGCGTACTGGTCCGCCAGGTAATTCTCCTGGGCGGATTTCTGGGACTCGATGAAGCCGGAGAGGGCTTCCTTCACCGCGTCGGTCTTGCCCTCTGCGGGCTTTACAATGGCCACGCCGTAGGCCTTCACATTCATCAGCGACACGCTGTAGGCGGCACTCTCCACGTCCTCGGTGGACAGGCCCAGCACGTCAAGGCTCATCTGGCCCTGGCTGGCAATGGCCTCCGAGGCCAGATGCTCGGCGTACCCCTTGCTGGCGGTGTAGCCGCCGTTCTCCAGGGTGAAGATGGTGTAGTTGCTGTTGTCCTCCTCGGTGCGGCTGTCCGCCAGGGCGGCGGTGTAATCCGCGGGGCTATGGCTGGCGGCGGAATCCGTGCCGGAGGAGGCGCAGCCCACCAGACCGGCGGCCAGAACACCGGCCAGCAGAATAGAAAATAAACGTTTCATAAAAACACTCCTTTGTCAATGGGCAGTCCCGCCGGCGGCGGGAGAAAACGGCCCTTTGCTGCAAGTATGCCCAAAACAGCCGTAAGTTTGCCCCTGTGACTGGAATACGAAACAGACCCCCGGATTATTGCGCCGGGCTGAAAAAAGACCCCCGCTCCACCGGGGTGGAAAGAATGATCTGGGTGCTGGTGGGGCCCATGCGCTGGAATCGGGTGATCAGCTGCTCCAGCTGCTGCATGCCCTCACAGCTTACCTTCACAATAAAGCTGTGGCTGCCGGTCACATGAAAGCACTGGCGCACCTGGGCGTCTGCCCGGGCCAGGGTGAGAAATTCGTCCCGGTCCGCCGGTGCGATGGACACGCTGATCAGTGCGTCCACACTGCTCTGGCGCTGGGGGTCACGCAGCAGGGCGGTGTACCCTGCAATCACGCCCTGCTCCTCCAGCCGCCGGATTCGGCTGGACACCGCCGGGCTGGTAAGGGCCACCTGGCGGGCAATATCCTTCACAGGCATACGGGCATTTTGTTCCAAAAGCATCAGAATCTTTTTGTCTAAATCGTCCAAAAAAACAGCTCCTTTCCCACAGATATCAAAATGACATAAAAAGTTGACAAAGTTAAGAAAAAATATAGAGAAATTATACAATCAAAAGAGATGAAAAGAATTTTGCGGGTTCACTTAATTATATAAAGCAAAAACGCAAAAGTAAAGGGAATCAGGAAAGAAAAAACCGGCATTTCAATTTGACATATTAAGAAAAATGGGTATACTAAAGACAGTGCCACACAGGTACTCCTGAATTTGATAACTTCTCACTTATTATACTTTCCCACCCCTCTATGCAGAAAGGCCCGCCGGTTTTCCGGCGGGCCTTTCTGCTTTTGTTCAGTTTTCCAAAAGATAGGGCAGATAAATATGCAGGTCGCTGCTCTTCACAAAGCCCTCGAAGTAGACTCCGTTTTCCCGGTAGTCCTCCACCGAAACGCTGCCCCGGCTGCGCATGGCCTCGGCCAGCCCCAGCTTGTCGTAGGGGAGCACCAGCTTCACCGCCCGCACCCGGTCCGAGAGGGCGGCATCCAGCGCGGCCAGCAGATCGTCCAGACCCTGGCCGGTCTTGGCGCTGGTCAGAATCACCGCCGGGTCGAAGGGAGTGGCTCCGGCCTTGTCGCACTTGTTGTACACGGTCAGCTGGGGGATGCTCTCGCAGCCCAGCTCCGCCAGCACCTGATCGGTGATGGTCAGCTGCTCCTCCCGCTCCTCGTCGGCGGCATCCGCCACCTTCACGATCACGTCAGAATAGGCGGCCTCCTCCAGAGTGCTCTTGAAGGCCTCCACCAGCTTGTGGGGCAGGCGGCTCACAAAGCCTACGGTATCCACCGCGATTACGTTCAAACCGCTGGGCAGAGTCAGCTTGCGGGCGGTGGGGTCCAGGGTGGCGAACAGCATGTCCGCCTCCATAACCTCGGCCCCGCACAGGGCGTTCAACAGGCTGGATTTGCCCACGTTGGTGTAGCCCACCAGGCTGATCACCGGAGTTCCTGCCTTCTGGCGGGCCCGGCGGTTCTCGCCGCGGCGTTTTTCCAGCTCGGTGAGCTTCTGCTCCAGCGCTTCGATGCGTCGGTGGATGTGCCGCCGGTCGTATTCCAGCTTGCTTTCGCCTGCGCCGCGCCGGGCACCGCCGCCGCCACCGCCGCCGCCGCCCTGGCGGGACAGGCTTTCGCCCAGACCCTGCAGCCGGGGCAGCCGATAGCGCAGCATAGCCAGCTCGGTCTGCACCTTGCCTTCATTGGTCACGGCCCGGCTGCGGAAAATTTCCAGAATCAGCATGGTGCGGTCCAGCACCTCCACGTCCAGCCGCTCAGACAGGTTGCGGATCTGACTGCCGGAAAGCTCGCCGTCAAAGATGGCCGTCTCCGCCCCCAGGTTCTGGCAGTAGAGCTTGGCCTCCTCCAGCTTGCCCTCGCCCAGCAGGGTGCCCGCCTCGGGGGCGGCGCGCCGCTGCACGATCTGAGCCACCGCCTCCATGCCGTTGGCCTCGCACAGAGCGCTCAGCTCGTCCATGCTCCGGTCCGCGTCAAACTGGCCCAGATCCAGCCCCAGCAGGACAACCTTCACCGGCTCCTTGTCTTGAATCATCAGTTCACTCATATAAGCTCCTTTTATCGCTGTCAAATTATCACGTCAGAAATTCGGGTTTCGGTTCACATAGCATCGGCAGGCCACCGGGGTGCCGTCGAATTTGTGGTAAAGGCTGTCGTGGTCCCACACCCATCCGGCCTTTTCCATCACCCGGCCGCTGGCGGGGTTTTCTGTGGCATGGCAGCAGGCCAGCCAGGGCCCGCCCACTTCCTTGAACCAGAAATCCCGCACGGCGCATAAAGCCTCGGTGGCGTAGCCCTTGCCCCAGAAGGCCCGGCCATAGCAGTAGCCCGCCTCCCAAACCCCGGCGGAAGGGTCCAGGCCGGGAGCATGCCAGCAGGCGGAGTCCTGTTCCTCGCCCTCCATCACACTGATGCTGCCGAAGGGCGCATCCGATCCGCGCAGGCAGACAGCCCACTGGTAGTAGTCCGGGTTCTGGTAAAGGGACTCCCAGGCGGCCAGCAGCTGGGCGGTCTCCAGCCAGTCCCTGTGAGGTTCCCAGCGCAGAAAGCGGGTCACCTGCGGGTCGTTTGCCCAGGTTTCGAACATGGGAATGGCGTCGCCGGTGGTCATCGGCCGCAGAATCAGCCGCTCGGTTTCCAGGACCTGTGTGCCCAGATGGCGCATGGAAATCTCCCTTCTCATCGCCCCGCTGCCCGGGGAAAGTGCTTTTATTATAGGTGCAAGCGGGCGGTGTGTCAATTTTTTTGAAAAAAGATGAAGAACCGGCGGATGTAGGCTCGTTGTATGAGCAAAGGGAAACCTACCGAACCAGTAGGAAGTGCCCGACTATGCGTACCGCCCGCCCGGCGAGGGGAAAATACCGCCCGCAGAGGGCCGCGGCGAAAGGAGCCAGAATCATGCCGAATGTTTACTTATTGTTATCCCGCACCGATACCCTGTTTGCCCGGGCCATGCACGGCCTGACCGGCAACCGATATACCCATGTAAGTCTGGCGCTGGACCGGGACCTGGAGCAGATGTACAGCTTTGCCCGCCGCTACGAGATCGCACCTTTGCCTGCCGGGTTCATCCGGGAGAACCTGTACGATGGGGTTTACGGCCGCAGCGGTACAGCGGACAGCCTGGTGCTGGAGCTGCCGGTGAGCCAGAAGGCCTACGACCGCATCGCCCGCCGGCTGGAAAAGATGGAGCGCCGCCAGCTGGACTACGGCTATGACGTGCTGGGCCTGGCGCTGGCCTGGCTGGGCATTGCCCACCAGCGGCGGAATAAATTCGTGTGCAGCCAGTTTGTGGCCCAGACCCTGCAGGAGGCCGGTGCGCTGGAGCTGCCGGACCACCCCAGCCTGGTGCGGCCGGAGGATTTTGCCTATCTGGAGCCGCTGCGGGTGGTGTACCAGGGGCCGCTGGCCTGGGCAGGCCGTGTGGGCCGCCGGGCAATGGCCGCATGACCGATGAAAAAAGTAAGCAAAACAAAAGCAGCCCGCCATGGCGTTCTACCATGGCGGGCTGCGTTGCTGTTCAGGAATACGCGCCGTCCAGCACAAGATAAGAGATGTGGAACTCGGATTCCGAGCCGTAGCAGGCAACCCAGTAGTTGCCGGATGCGGTGGTTACCCAGAACCGGCGGGCGTCGTATTCGTTGGTCTTTTCCTCTACCTGCTCTACTGCGGGCAGGTCCATCTCATCAAACAGGGCAGGCAGCTGTCGGATGAATTCCTTCTTTGCGGTATCGGAAGTCTCGGTGGGGTCCGAGTAGACGAAGGGGTGGCCGGTCATTTTCAAAAGCTGGCCGGTGATGGCGTCCAGCTCAACCTGGAAGTGAAAGCTGGATTCATCGGTGTCGTCCGGGGCTTCCCAGGAATCCACAACCCAGATGTAGCGCTCGTTGTTTTGGTATTGGCTGGTGCGGAAGGAGTAAACGGTCAGTTCGTAAGGGGTAAGGTCTACCCCGTGGGCGGCTTCCATCAGCTTTGCACCCAGGTTTGCTGCCTGCTGCGCATTCATGCAGGCAGCGTCCGGGGCTTCAAAGGTTTTGGAGTAGGGGGTGCCGTCCGGATTCTCGGCCTCGGCCGTGGGGCCGGAACGTTCCTCAATCCATTCCTGGGTGTAATCGTGGTAGGCGTAGTCGAAGGAATCCAGCGCGGCGCTCACCGGGTCCGGCGCGGGGCTGGAGGAGGCACTTACCGGGTCGCTCACCGCTACCGGGGTCTGCCCGGGAGCAGAGCAGGCGGAAAAGAGCAACGCGGCGCAGAGGGCGGCTGTCAGAACAGAAAAATGTTTCATGATGAATCCCTCCTCAGCGGTCAACAGCATCTTTTTTGTGCAAAGCATCCACCCGCGCCTGCCCGCCGGTGGAAGTCACGTTCTCAAAGGAAGTGAGGGTGTTGCCGGTGGAAAACTGAAGCAGGGCGGTGTCGCCGTTTTCCAGAACTGCCCAGAGCCAGTCCTGGTAAGCGCTGCCTTCATCCGTAAACTCGGTGCTCTGGATTTGCCCCAGGCTTGCCGCGGTGCAGAAGTCCTGTGCCAGCTGGGGCCAGGTATCCTTTTGGGGCTGCTCCGGGTCGGTGCAGCCCTGCCCCGGATAAAGGGAATAGCTGAACAGCTCACCGGTCACAGGGTCCATGCGCAGCCACACCTCGGCGGCACGTTGGAAGAGCGGGTTTTCCTGGCTGCTGGGAATGGGCACGCTGGCCTCTACCACTGACTGGGTGCGGGAAAGGTTCGGGTCCTCCATATAGCACAGAGCAATCAGCTGGGAGGAAAGGTCCATCCCCAGGGCAGACTGGCACAGCTCGCCCGCCTTTTTGGCGATGTCCTGAGTGGGCAGGAATTCCGGCCGGAGCAGGGCAGGCGTGGGGTGTCCTTCGGTATAGTCGTAGGTTTTGTACTCCTCGATCTTCTCGGCAGTTCGGTCGATAAAACGGAAGTCATAATCCTCCACGATCTGCCCGGCGGTATTTACGGCTGCACTCACCGGGTCGCTCACTGCCACCGGGGTCTTGCCGGGAGCGGAGCAGGCGGAAAAGCCGGTCAGAGCCAGGGTGGCCGTCAGGCTGAGGGCAATGGGGCGAAGATTCATCATAACATCCTCCTTGGCGCAGCCGGGGGTGGAAGGCCCCGGCCTGTTTTCTGGCTTTAGTCTACTTCCCGGCTGTTGCCGCAAAAGGTGCGGGGTGTTGCGAAGCGGTAAAAACTTATTGCGAAGTTGTAAAAGTCACGGTGGCCCGGGTGCCCCGGCCCGGTTGGCTTTCGAATTCCAGCTGCGCGCCGTGACGGCGGGCGATGGCAAAGCAGAGCGAAAGCCCCAGTCCGGCCCCGCCCTCGGCCCGGCTGCGGGCCTTGTCCGCCCGGTAAAAGGGCTCGCCCAGGTGGGCCAGTGTCTCCCGGTCCATGCCCCGGCCGTCGTCGGTCACCACAAACATCACCCGGCCCGGCACACGGTGGGCCAGCAGCCGCACCCGGCCCCCGGCGGCGCAGGCTTTCACACCGTTATCGCACAGATTCACCAGCAGACTTTCCAGCAGTACCTCATCGGCCGAAAGCTCCAACGGTCCGTCGGGGGGCAGCACCGCGAAGTCCACCTGCCGGGCCCGGGCCTTGGGGCCGATGGTGCGCTCTACCCGGCGCAGCAGCTGGGCTGCATCCACCGGGGCCAGCTCCAGCGGCTCGCTGCGCAGCACGCTCAGCTTCAAAAGCTGCTGGCTCAGCGCCAGCACCCGGCGGCTCTCGAACAGAATGGTGTCGGTGGCCTCCAGCAGCTCCTCCGGGTCCATCTGGGCCCGCTGCATGGTCTCGGCCCAGCCGCCGATGGCGGTGAGGGGCGTGCGCATCTCGTGGGCCAGATTGTCGATCAGCTGCTGCTTCTGGCTGGCGGCGGTCTCCAGCTCGTCGATCTTGTGCTGTACCTGACCCGCCATCTGATTCATGGCACGGCCCAGCTCGCCCACCTCGTCCTGACGCTTGTCCGGTGCACGGGCGGCAAGGTCACCCGCCGCAATGGCCCGAGCGGTGCCGGTCACCTGGGCCAACGGCCGGTACATCCGGGCCAGTACAAGATATAAAGCAATGGCGAACACGCCGCTCACCACCCCGCCGATGATGAGAAACAGCAGCCGGATGCGGGCCCACTCCTGATAAAATCCCTCCATGGGGAAGGCGCAGGTGACGATAGTATCCGGCGAGACGGTGGCAAGCCGGGAGGAGACAAACAGCTGACGCCCCTCCTCGGTGGGCAGTACCAGATAGACCCGCTGCCCCTGGGGGACCTCCGGCCGGGTGCGTTCGCCCTCCACGGTGGGCAAGGTGGAGTAGAGCACCGTGTCCTGTTCCGTCACCTCCAGCGGGATGCCGCCGCCCGCGTACTGGGTGGAATAGTATTCATACAGATTAGGCAGCGCCGCCGGGCGGGAGGCCGCCACGGCCTGAGCGTCCTGCACGAGGCTCTGCATCAGGTATTGCTGCTGGGCCAGGGCCTCGTTCACGGTGGAGGAAAAATTCTGCCGCTGCCCCAGGCTGAACACCGCCCCGATGCTGCCCGCAAGGCAGCAGAGAAACAGCGCCAGCGTGGCCAGATAGGTTTTCTGCCAGTATTTCAGAGTGATCTTTTTCATGAAAACGCCTCGTTCAGCGGGTGCTGAGCCGGTAGCCCAGCTTGTAAACGGTCTGGATGCGATTTTCCAGCTCCAGCTTTTTGCGCAGCCGCTGGATGTGGGCATCCACCGTGCGGCTCTCGCCCTCGTAGTCGTAGCCCCAGGCCAGGTTCAGCAGCTTTTCCCGGCTGAGCGCCAGGTTCCGGTTGGTGATGAGCACCTCCAGCAGGCTGTATTCCTGGGGCGTGAGGGGGACTTCTTCCTCCCGCAGAAAAACCCGGTGGGCGTCCAGATCCACCCGCAGCCCGTCCAGCGTGAAGGTACGGGCGGATTTGCCGCCCCGCCGCAGCACGATCTCCACCCGGGCCAGCAGCTCCAGCACCTCAAAGGGCTTCACAATGTAGTCCTCCGCGCCAAGGCCCAGTCCCTGCAGCTTGTCCGACAGACTGGTCTTTGCGGTCACGAAAATCACCGGCAGCCCGGCGGGCAGATTGGCCTTCACGGCAAAGCCGTCCAGTCCGGGGAGCATCACGTCCAGCAGCACCAGATCAAAGGTCTGGCTCTGGGCCAGCTCCAGCGCCTCGGGCCCGGTGAAGGCTTGGGCGCAGCTGTGGCCCACCAGCTTCAAATTGGAGCGGATCAGATTGTTGATGGCGGTTTCGTCTTCGGCGATGAGAATGTGTGCCATGGAGGGGGTCTTCCTTTCTGCGCACGGCTGAGAGCGTGGATATTCTGCCTTTATATTATAAAGAAGTTGTTGCGAACTTGTCATGGCTTTGGGCAAATTACCGAATTTGTGCCAAACAAATAACGATGGTCGACACGGCGGTGCAATCGTGCTATACTGTTCTGGCTTTCAAGTGTTTTTATGAGGGCCGCGGCCCCCGGGAGTGAATTTCAGAAAAGAGGTTTTTGTGATATGTCGCGTTCCGTCAGCGCGGAAAACCAGATCACCCAGGGCGTGATCTGGAAGCAGATCCTGGTGTTCTTTTTCCCCATTCTGTTCGGTACCTTCTTCCAGCAGCTTTACAACACCTTCGACGCCATCATTGTGGGTCAGTTCGTGGGCAAGCAGGCGCTGGCCGCGGTGGGCGGCGGCACCAGCAACCTGGTGAACATTGTGGTCAACCTGTTCACCGGCGTGGCGGCCGGTACCACTGTCGTGGTGGCTCAGGGCGTGGGCGCACGGGACCCGGAGCGGGTGAGCAAGACCGTGCACACCTCGGCGGCTATGTCGCTGGTGGGCGGCCTGGTGTTCACCGTGGTGGGCGTGCTGGCAGCCCGGCCGGCCCTGCTGGCCATGGGCACACCGGACGACGTGATGGGGTACGCGGTGCAGTACCTGATTGCTTACTGCCTGGGTATGATCCCTTCCTTCTTTTACAACGTGGGCGCGGGTATTCTGCGCGCGGTGGGCGACACCAAACGCCCGCTGTACTTCTTGATCGTGGCTTGTCTGGTGAACATCGTGCTGGACATCCTGTTTGTGGCGGTGATGGGTCTGGGCGCACTGGGTGCGGGCCTTGCCACCATGATTTCCCAGTGGGTGAGCGCCGCTCTGGTATACATCTCGCTGACGGGCACCTCAGCCATCTACCGGCTGGACAAAACCCAGCTGTGCTTCGACAAGGCCAGCCTGAGCCGGGTGCTGCAGGTGGGCATCCCGGCAGGCATTCAGGGCAATATGTATGCCATTTCCAACGTGATCCTGCAAAGCTGCATCAACTCCTTCGGCACCGACACGGTGGCCGCCTGGACCAGCTTTTCCAAGGTGGACGGCTTCTTCTGGATGGTCAGCGGTGCTTACGGCATTGCCATCACCACCTTTGCGGGCCAGAACTACGGCGCGGGGCTGTACAGCCGAGTGCGCAAGAGCGTGCATGTCTGCCTTGCCATGTGCGCGGGCACCGCGGTGGCCATGAGTGTATTGATGGTCAGCTGCTCGGGGATTTTCCTGCGCATGTTCACCCAGGATGCGGCCGTGCTGGAAATCGGCACCGTGATGGTTCATCACCTGATGCCCTACTACGTGACCTTCGTGTGCATTGAGATTCTGTCCGGTGCCATCCGCGGCTGCGGTCAGGCACTGATCCCAATGATCCTCACCGGCAGCGGCGTGTGCGGCCTGCGTATTTTGTGGGTCTTCCTGGTGGTTCCCTTCCGCAAGGAGATCACCACCGTGCTGGCCAGCTATCCCATCAGCTGGGTCATTACCAGCATCTGCTTTGTGATCTATTACAAGTGCGGCAAATGGCTGTCCAAGGAGGACCGCCAGCCCGCGGTCTCCGCTGAGGCCTGATTGCCTGATTGTAAAAGCAAATAAAAAAGAGGAAGCCCATGCGGGCTTCCTCTCAGCCTGTCGAAAAAGGCCACCTATCGGTGGTTTTTTTCTCGTATAAGGAAAGGGAATGCGGTATAATGGTGTGGGGTGATAAAAATGCTGGTAAAGA
>NZ_NFHD01000026.1 GCF_002159185.1 Gemmiger sp. An87 | reverse complement strand
TCTCGCAAAGTTCTTTTTGTCAAGCACTTTTTTGAAATATTTTTTCAAGCTCTTTCGAGCGGCTTGCCGTTTTTGACGGCTCAGTTATAATACCACACCCTGCAAGCAGAAGTCAACACCTTTTTTCATTTTTTTTCGAAAAAGTATCACTTTGCTAATATGCTGCTCTGTTTGTCCTATTTGTATAGGAAATCGGGCCTTACAGGCCCAGCAGCGGGGCCAGCTGGTCTACTGTGTCCAGCGGGTGGGTGGAATGTTTTTTCATGAAGTCGCGCACCGGCTCCACCTCGCAGCCCCAGCCCGCAAAGGCAAAGGGCACGTCGCAGCTTTTCGCCATCTGCCAGCCGGGCTTTAAATCGTCCACCATCAGAAGCTCCTGTGGCGCAAGGCCGTAATGACGCATGATCTCCTCCAGCGCATAGGGGGCGGGCTTGCGCTTTTGGGGCGGCAGCTCCCAGCCGAACACCAGCTCCGGCTCGAAGCCGCAGTGCACCCGATAATCTCGCCGGATCATCTCCTCGCTGGAATGGCTGGCCACACAGATGGTTCCCCCTGCCTCCCGGTAGCGGCGCAGCAGGTCGGCCATGCCCGGAAACATGGGCGGCACATGGGTGCTGGTCCATTTTCTCCAGACCTGCCCTTCCAGCTCCATCTCCTCATCGGTCAGGTGCAGCATGTCCCGGCAGATGGCCTCAAAGCCCGGCTCGAAGTTATACAGCACATACTCGTGCAGGCTCCAGTTCACCTCCGGGCGCAGGATCTTCATGGCGTCCAGAAAGGCCGGATAGTGGATGGTAGGTGTGCTGGCCACCACGGTATCGTCGTGATCCAGCACCAGGCAGGGCAGACAGGCCATGTTCATTCCCCCTTATATCGTAATATATAACGTATTATAGCAGTCCGGCCCCGCCGGGGCAAAGCAAAACCGCCCGGCCGGGGCTTTCACTCCCCCGCTGGGCGGCTTCTCATTCACAATATCAGCCTGTCAGAGAGAAGGGCCGCACAAATGTCCCCAGGTTTCCCAGCCGGCCAGCAGCTGATCCGCCTTGTGGCAGTCGCTGGAAAAGACCAGCCGCGCCCCCCGGTCCCGCATCGCTTGAAGCAGCCAATCGGCCGGGTAGGGCTGGGTGCGCCAGCCCTTGGCCACCGCGCCAGTGTTCACCTCGAAGGCCACCCCCTCCCCTGCCAGCCGGTCCAGAGCGGCCAGCGCCGCCGCCCGGTAGCGGGGGTGGGCTTCATCAAACAGCACGCCGCCCTCGTTGAACTTGGCGATCAGGTCAAAGTGGCCCACGATGTGGCACCCGGTGCGCCGGTGCACATCCGCCAGCGTGGCGAAGTAATCCTCCGCAAAGGCATAGTAATCCCCGCCGTAGTGGTCGGTCACAATGCCCTGCTGCCACTGGGGGTCCTCATCCACCGGCAGGTACTCCCCGTGTCGGTACAGATAATGCACCGAGCCGATGACAAAATCGTACCCTTCGGCGGGCTGTTCCGAGTAATAATCCTGCTCGATGCTCAAGAGAATCCGCAGCCGGGGCGCATATTCCGCCTGCAGCCGCCGCACCCGTTCTTTATACTCCCGGGTGCCTGCAAGGCTCATGCAGTACCGCTCGTCGAAGCCGGTGTGGCTGTGGCCGGAAAAGCCCAGCGTTTCGCAGCCCGCCGCCAGCGCCGCCGCGGCCAGCTCCTCGGGGGTGTTGTCGCCGTCGCAGAAGGTGGTGTGGGTGTGCAGATTGTAGGGTCTCATGAGGTCATCTTTTCCTGCTTGACCTTGTGGTCGATGATGTGACGGCTGGCCAGCTCGTCCCGCACGTCCTCCACGGTGATACCCATCTGCACCATGAGCACCATGGCATGGTAGGCCAGGTCCGCCAGCTCGTAGATGGTCTCCTTCTTGTCCTCGGCCTTGCCCGCGATGATGACCTCGGTACATTCCTCGCCCACCTTTTTCAGAATCTTATCCAGACCCTTCTCAAAAAGATAGGTGGTGTAGGAGCCCTCGGGCCGGTCGGCGTTGCGCTGACATAAAAGGTCGTACAGACCCTGCAGGGTGAAGTCGCCCCGCTCGTCGCTCTGGAACAATACGTCCTCAAAGCAGGAGTCATTGCCCAGGTGGCAGGCCGGGCCATCCTTTTCCACCAGCACCAGCAGCGCATCCCGGTCGCAGTCGGCGGTGATGCTCACAATGTGCTGATAGTTTCCGCTGGTCTCGCCCTTGAGCCACAGCTCCTGACGGGAACGGCTCCAGAAGCAGGTGAGCTTTTTCTCCATACTGATGGCCAGGCTCTCGGCGTTCATGTAGGCCACGGTGAGCACCTTGCGGCTTTTGGCGTCCACCACCACCGCCGGGATCAGGCCCTTTTCGTCAAATTTCAGGTCTTGAATGTTCAGCATATCTTATCGCCTCACTATGATGTCGTTTTCCCAAAGGGTCTGTTTCAGGTCCGGAATGGCGATCTCGCCGAAGTGGAACACCGAGGCCGCGAGGCCCGCGTCCACACTGGGAACCTTTTGGAACAGCTCTACAAAATCCTGCTGGCTGCCCGCACCGCCGGAGGCGATCACCGGAACCGGCACCGCCCGGCAGACCTCGTCCAGCAGCTCCAGATCAAAGCCCTGCTTCACGCCGTCGGTGTCGATGGAATTCACCACCACCTCGCCCGCGCCCAGCTCCACGCCCCGGCGCAGCCAGCCAATGGCCTCGATGCCGGTATCCTCCCGGCCGCCCTTGGCGAACACCTGGAACCGGCCGTTCACCCGCTTGATGTCCGCCGAGAGCACCACGCACTGGTTGCCGTAGCGCTTCGCGGCGCGGCGGATCAGCTCCGGGTCCCGGATGGCGCCGGAGTTCACGCTCACCTTGTCGGCGCCGCATTTGAGCACCCGGTCAAAATCCTCCAGCGTGTTCACGCCGCCGCCCACGGTGAGGGGAATAAAAATCGTCTCCGCTACCCGGCAAAGGATGTCGGTAAACAGCTTGCGCCCCTCGGCGGAGGCGGTGATGTCGTAGAACACCAACTCATCGGCTCCGCCCTCGGAATAGTACCGGGCCAGCTCCACCGGGTCGGATACATCCGACAGCCCCTTGAAGTTCACGCCCTTCACCACCCGGCCGTCCCGCACGTCCAGGCAGGGGATGATTCGTTTTGTGATCATTTCGCCGCCTCCAGTGCCTCAGCCAGGTCCACTGCGCCGGTGTAGTAGGCCTTGCCCAGAATGGCCCCGTAGAGATTCATCTGACGCAGGGCTTTGATGTCATCCAGACTGCTCACGCCGCCGGAGGCCACGATCTGCAGCCCCTTCCGTTTGGCCAGCTTGCGGTACAGCTCCAGATTCGCACCCCGCATGGCTCCGTCCCGGGAGATGTCGGTGCAGATCATGGTGGAAACACCCAGGCCCTGCATCCGGTCGAAGAAGGCCTCGGCCCCCTCGTCGCTGGTCTGCTGCCAGCCCCGGATGGCCACCTGGCCGTCCCGCAGGTCCGCCCCAACGGCCACCCGCTCGCCCCAGGTAGCGAGGGCGTTCCGCAGAAAGTCCGGGTCGGTGACGGCGGCAGTGCCCAGAATCACCCGGCTCACCCCGTTTTCCAGATAGGCGCGGGCAATGTCCATATTCCGGATGCCGCCGCCCACCTCCACAAACAGGCCGGTCTCGGCGGCGATGCGCCGGATCAGCTCCAGATTGGGGGTGGTGCCGTCCCGTGCGCCCTCCAGGTCCACCAGATGGATGTGGGTGGCGCCGGTTTCGGCAAATTGTTTGGCCAGAGCCGCCGGGTCGGGGCTGTACACGGTCATCTGCCGGTAATCGCCCTGATAGAGCCGGACCGCCTGCCCTTCATACAGGTCGATGGCCGGAAACAGGATCATGCTTTTCCCTCCTCTTCACAAAAGGCCCGCAGGATGGCAAGGCCCACCGGGCCGCTCTTTTCCGGGTGGAACTGGCAGCCCATCACGTTCCCCTTCTGCACCATGGCGGTGATGGGGATGCCGTACTCCGCCGTGGCCACCAGACTGTCGGCGCAGCCGTCGGCGTAATAGGAATGAACAAAGTATACGCAGTCGCCGGGCTTCACGTCCCGCAGCAGCGGGCTTTCGGCCACCGGCTGCAGGGCGTTCCAGCCGATGTGAGGGATTTTCAGCTCCGCCGGGAGGGCTCCCTCCATGGGCACCACCCGCCCGGCCAAAAGACCCAGGCCCTTGTGGCGGCCGTATTCGAGACTCTCCTCAAAGAGCAGCTGCATGCCAAGGCAGATGCCCAGCACCGGCACGCCCTTTTTCGCCTGCTTTATCACCAGCTGGTCCAATCCGGTGGCCCGCAGCTTCTCCGCCGCGTCGCCGAAGGCGCCCACGCCGGGCAGCACCAGCTTGTCCGCCTGTTCCAGAACGGCGGGGTCGGCGCTTACCTGCACCTCGGCCCCCACACAGCGCAGGGAGGAGCAGAGGCTGAACAGGTTGCCCACCCCGTAGTCGATTACGCCGATCATCACAGCACCCCTTTTGTGGATGGAATTTCCCCGGCGAACTCCGGGTCGATGGCCACTGCCGCCCGCAGGCAGCGGGCCGCGGCCTTGAAGGCCCCCTCCATGATGTGGTGGGAGTTGGCTCCGGCCATCTTCTGCAGATGCAGGGTCAGCTGGGCCTGACGGGCAAAGGCGATCCAGAATTCCTCGAACAGCTCGGTGTCGAAGTCGCCCACCTTCTGGGTGGGGATCTCCACCTGGCCATAGTAGCCGCCCCGGCCGGACAGGTCCGCCGCCGCCAGAATCAATGTCTCGTCCATGGGCAACAGAGACTGGCCATAGCGGCACACGCCCCGTTTGTCGCCCAGAGCCTGCCGGAAGGCGTCACCCAAGCAGATGCCCACGTCCTCCACCGTGTGGTGGTAGTCCACATAGGTGTCGCCGGTGCAGGTCAAGTCCAGATCGAACCGGCCGTGCCGGGCAAACAACACCAGCATGTGGTCCAGAAAGCCGCAGCCGGTGGCGCAGCTGCCCTTGCCGGTGCCTTCCAGCACAAGGCGCAGGGAAATGTCCGTCTCAGCGGTGGTGCGTTTGATCTCTGCCGTTCTCACTGGGCTGCCTCCTTTTCGATTTCCTTGACGGTGTTCACAAACCGCTCCATCTGGGCTTCGTCGCCGATGGTGATGCGGATAAAGTCCCGGGTGCGGGGGGCATCGAAATGCCGCACCAGCACGCCCTTCTGGCGCAGGGCCTGATACATGGCCTTGCCGCCCAGCTTGGGGGATGCCGCGAACAGGAAGTTGGTCTTCGAGGGCAGCACCCGCCAGCCCATGGCCTCCAGCTGCCCGGCCACATCCTGCCGGATGGCGGCGATGCGGCGGCAGTTGTCCATGTAATAATCGTCCTCGGCCAGGGCGGCCTCGCCCGCCGCCAGCGTCATCCGGTTCACGTTGTAGGGGTTGGTGGAATAGCGCAGGGTCTCCAGATCGGCGATCAGCGCCTCGCAGCCGATGGCAAAGCCCAACCGGGCCCCCGCCATGGAGCGGGATTTGGAGAAGGTGTGCACCACCAGCAGATTGTCGTACCGGTCCAGCAGGGCGGCGGCGCTCTCGGCCCCGAAGTCCACATAGGCCTCGTCCACGATCAGCACGCCGTCCGGGTTGGCCTTCAGAATCGCTTTGATGGCGTCCAGCCCCAGGGCCAGACCGGTGGGGGCGTTGGGGTTGGCGATCACCGCCACCCCGTTTTTGCCGAAGTAATCCGCCGGGTCGATGGTGAAATTCTCTTTCAAGGGAATCACCTCAAAGGGCAGACGGTTCTTGGCCGCGAACACCGGATAAAAGCCGTAGGTCACATCCGCGAAATACAGGGGCCGTTCCTCCCCCGCGAAGGCGCAGAAGGCCAGGTCCAGCACCTCATCCGAGCCGTTGCCCACCATGATATTGGCGGGCTTCACCCCGTAGTGCTCTGCCAGCGCACGGCGCAGCCCGGTACACTGGGGGTCGGAATAAAGCTGCAGCTTGCCGCACTGGGCGGCCACCGCCGCCGCCACCCCCGGCGAAGGGGGAAACGGGGATTCGTTTGTGTTCAGCTTCAGATAGTCCTGGTCCTGGGGCTGCTCGCCCGGAGTATAGGGGGTGAGCGCCGCGTAGCGACTTGAAAAAAACCGGCTCATTGTTTTTTCTCCTCCAGCCGCACGGTGACGCTGTTGGCGTGGGCGTCCAGCCCTTCCTTGCGGGCGAAATAGGCAACCTGTTCGCCCACCTTCGCCAGTGCGTCGGCGGTGTAATAGGTAAACTGGCTCTTCACCACGAAGTCATCCACCGACAGAGCCGACGAGAATTTCGCGGTGCCGCTGGTGGGCAGGGTGTGGTTGGGGCCTGCGAAGTAATCGCCCAGGGCCTCGGGGCAATTCTTGCCCAGGAAGATGGAACCGGCACAGCGCACCCGGTCCAGATAATCAAAGGGCGCATCCACGCACAGCTCCAGATGCTCGGGGGCGATCTCGTTGGCAATGTCGATGGCTGCATCCAGAGTTTCCGCCACGATGATCTTGCCGTTATGATCAATGGAAGCCCGGGCGATCTCGCTGCGGGGCAAAAGCGGGATCTGCCGCTCCAGCTCCGCCTGTACCGCTTTGGCCAGCTCGCCGCTGTCGGTGACCAGCACCGCGCTGGCCATTTTATCGTGCTCGGCCTGGCTGAGCATATCCGCCGCCACGATTTTGGCGTTGCAGGTTCCGTCCGCCACCACCAGAATTTCACTGGGTCCGGCGATCATGTCGATGGCCACCCGGCCGAACACCTGCTTTTTGGCTTCGGCCACATAGGCGTTGCCGGGGCCCACGATTTTATCCACTTTCGGCAGGGTCTCGGTGCCGAAGGCAAGGCCCGCCACCGCCTGGGCGCCGCCCACCTTGAAGATGCGGTCCACGCCCGCGATTTTCGCCGCCGCCAGAATCACCGGGTTCACCTTTCCGTCTGCGCCGGGAGGGGTGACCATCACCAGCTGGGGGCAGCCCGCGATTTTGGCGGGGATGCTGTCCATCAATACGGTGGAGGGGTAGGCCGCGGTGCCGCCGGGCACATACAGGCCCACCTTCTGGATGGGCACGATCTTCTGACCCAGCACCACGCCGGGCTGGTCGGCCACCACAAAGCTGTTGCGGCGCTGCTTTTCGTGGAAGGCGCGGATGTTCGCCGCCGCCTGGCGCAGAATCTCCACAAATTCCGGCTCCACCGCCGCGAAGGCCTCGTCGATCTCGGCCTCGGTCACTTCCAGGTCGGTAAGGTCCGCCTTGTCAAAGCGCAGGGTGTATTCCCGCAGGGCCTCGTCGCCCCGGGCGGCCACCTGGGCCAGAATCTCGGTCACCGCGCCCTCCACATTGGAGGCGATGTTGTCCCGGGCAAAAATTTCGCTATTCGGTACCTGGCCGTATTCATAAATGGGAATCATGTTACTTCACCTGTTCCTTCATCCTGGCCAGCATCTCTTCCAGCTGGCGGTTTTTGAATTTGAAGCTGGCCTTGTTGGCGATCAGCCGGGCGCTGATGGGCAGAATGTCCGCCACCACCTCCAGGTTGTTTTCCCGCAGGGTGGTGCCGGTCTCCACAATGTCCACGATCACATCGGACAGGCCCAGAATGGGGGCCAGCTCGATGGAGCCGTTCAGCTTGATGAAATCCACATCCCGGCCCATGCCCGCGTAGTAGTCCGCCGCGATGGAGGCAAACTTGGTTGCCACCCGCAGGGTGCGCTCCCCGTCGTCATGAAAATCGCGGGGGGCGGCCACCGCCATCTTGCAGCGGCCCACATTCAGATCCAGCAGCTCATACACGTCCGGGTGGTATTCCAGCAGGATATCCTTACCGGCCACGCCCACATCGGCCGCGCCCCGTTCCACATAGATGCTCACGTCCGAGGGCTTGACCCAGAAATACCGGATGCCCTTTTCGGCGTTTTCAAAAATCAGCTTGCGGCTGTTTTCCCGGATGGCCGGGCACTCGTAGCCCGCCGCCTCGAACATGGCATAGACCTTTTCGCCCAGGCGGCCCTTGGGCAGCGCGATGTTCAGCATGGTTTCCCCTCCTTGTCCAGCCGGATGCATTCCTGATACCGCAGCTTGGGCGGCACCGCCTTCTGGGCACTCACGCTCTTGCCCTCGGCGCGCAATTGTTGCACCGCCGCCGCCACCGCTGCCGCAGGGGTCTCGTTTTCATAGAGCAGCAGCACCTGCACATCCCATTCCGGGCGGGGGCTGCGCAGCTGGTCCAGCCGGTCCAGATAAAGGGCGAAGCCCACCGCACCCTGGCTGCGGCCCATCCGGCGCATCAGCCGGTCGTACCGTCCGCCCGCCAGCACGCTCTGGCTCAGGCCCTGCAAAAAGCCCCGGAACACGATGCCGTTGTAGTAGTCCATGTGGTTGACCACCGAGAAGTCCAGCACCACTTCGTCGCCCAGACCCGCCGCGTCCAGCAGGGCGCTCAGCTGATCCAGCTCGGCCAGCGCCTCGCCGGCAATGTCGCCGCAGAGCGCCCGCAGCTTTTGCAGCGCGGGGCCCCGGCTGCCGTAGATGGTGACCAAACCTGCCAGCCGCCGGGCACATTCCGCAGGCACGCCGTTTTCTTCGCAGATGCGGGCCAGATCGTGGGCGTTTTTCTGGGAGAGGGCCTCCAGCGCGCTGCGCCGGAATTCCTCGCCGCCGCCCGCCGCCTCCAGCAAGGCGGAGACAACGCCCAGATGGCTGATCTCCAGCACATACTCCGGGCCGATGAGCGCCAGGCTCTTCGCCGCCAGCTCCACTGCCTCGAACACATCGTAGCCATCCACGTCGCCGATGCACTCCAGCCCGGTCTGCATGATCTCCTTGAACTGGCCCGACCGGCGGGACACCCGGTACACATTTTCGTTGTAGCACACCTTGCGCTTGCAGCCGGGGTTCTCCTCGCCCTTTTGCAGGATGGAAAGGGTCACGTCCGGCTTTAAGGCCATCAGACGGCCGTTGGTGTCGGTAAAGGTGATGACCCGGTCGCTGAGCAGGAAATCCTTGTTTCGGGCATACAGCTCGTATTCCTCGAACCGGCTCATTTTATAGGGCAGGTACCCGTAGCTCTGGTACAGAGCCCGCAGGGCGATCACCGCCCGCTCCTCGTTTTTCAGCAGCTGGTCGTTTTGCATCCCGGCTCGCCTCCCTGTTTTTGCTTTATTATGATAATGTAATACTATAAGGAAGTATACAAGACAAACCGTCCTTCTGTCAAGAGCAATTGGGCGTTTTTGCAAAAGAAAAAGGCCCCCGCAAAGCGGGGACCGAAAAAGACAAATCAGTGATTTTCCGCGCGCAGCACGAAGTAGCCCTGGGGATGGTCGCAGACCGGGCACTTGGCGGGAGCGTGGGTGCCGATGTGGATGTGGCCGCAGTTGGTGCAGATCCAAACCTGCTCGGTCTCGCGGGCAAACAGCTTGCCCTCTTCCAGCAGCTTGGCCACTTCGCGGTAACGGGCCTCGTGCTCCTTCTCGATGTCGCCCACCATGGTGAACAGGGCGGCGATGCGGTCGAAGCCCTCTTCCTTAGCGGTGGCGGCAAAGCTGGCGTACATGTCGGTCCACTCGTAGTTCTCACCGGCAGCAGCGTCGGCCAGGTTGGCCAGAGTGCCGGGAACCTCGCCGTCGTGCAGCAGCTTGAACCAGATCTTGGCGTGCTCCTTCTCGTTGTTGGCGGTCTCCTCGAAGACGGCAGCAATCTCGTTGTAGCCTTCCTTCTTGGCCTTGGATGCGTAGTAGGTGTACTTGTTGCGTGCCTGGCTCTCACCGGCAAAGGCGGCCATCAGGTTGGCTTCGGTCTTGGAACCCTTCAGATTCATGACAAACTCCCTCCAATAAAGTAAGAATATTTTTTATTACAGCGCCCGAGGGCGCTATCTTCCGTTGTTTTTCCTTGGGGCACCACCACACAATTCACGGCGAACGCCTCAGGCGGCGTATCCCGCCAAAATTTTCTGTGGAATTTTCCAAAAATGCTCGTCAAGCCACCAAGGCTTGCCTGCGCTTTTTGATTCATTCCGCAAAAAATTTTCCGGCGTGCTCCACCACCTGGAATTATGTGGTGCTGCCCAAACTCTATCATGTTGGCGTGCATTTGAAAAGTGACTTTATCACATTGGATAACCGGAACGCGCCGCCGCCTCTATCCTATGCGGAAAAGCCGGTCACTGTTCCCGCTCGCACTGGCGGGAAATGCGCTTGAACAGCTTCACCGCCTTGTCCACCTGCTCCTGGGGGATGCGCTGGCGAAAGCCCACCATGCTGTGGGCCACAAAGGGCGCGGTGTGGCTAAAGCTGGTCATGCCGATGAAGTATTGCAGGTAGGGGTTTTCCCGGATCATCTGCACGGTCTGCCGGTCGGAAAGCTCCAGCGCCTGGCGGATGACCAGGCTGCCGAAGGCCATGCGCAGGGGCAGTGCCTGATTGCCTGCCCGGCCGAAGTTGCCCGCATAGTGGCGCTCCATCTCCTGCCAGTCGATCTCCTTCGCCAGCTTCACCCAGCGGTTATTCTCATCCAGTGTTCCCCCAAAGGGCTGCACATAATCATAAAGGGTCATCTGTGATTCCGCCATATCATACATAACCCGCCGCCTCCTCTTTTTTGGACTGCATTACTTTTATTATTGTAGCATAAAATCAAAGAGAAAAGCCAGTGCGCAGGCGGCAAAAATGCGCCTTTCAGCCCATTCGGGCAAACAAAAAAGCACCGCCCCCAAAAGGGGACGGTGCTCATGCTCAAAACACAGTGTGCTTTACAGGCAGATTAAACCTGAGAAGCAGCAACAGCGCAGGCCACGGTGGCGCCAACCATGGGGTTGTTGCCCATACCGATCAGGCCCATCATCTCCACGTGAGCGGGCACGCTGGAGGAGCCGGCGAACTGAGCGTCGCCGTGCATACGGCCCATGCTGTCGGTCAGGCCGTAGGAAGCGGGGCCGGCAGCCACGTTATCGGGATGCAGGGTACGGCCGGTGCCGCCGCCGGAAGCAACGGAGAAGTACTTCTTGCCGTTTTCGATGGCCCACTTCTTGTAGGTGCCGGCAACCAGGTGCTGGAAACGGGTGGGGTTGGTGGAGTTACCGGTGATGGAAACCTCAACAGCCTCAGCCTTCATGATGGCAACGCCTTCCAGAACGTCGTTGGCGCCGTAGCACTTAACAGCAGCGCGCTCGCCGTCGGAGAAAGCCTTCTCGCGAACAACCTTCAGCTCGCCGGTCTTGAAGTCGTAATCGGTCTCCACGTAGGTGAAGCCGTTGATGCGGCTGATGATGTAAGCAGCATCCTTGCCCAGGCCGTTCAGGATAACGCGCAGGGGGGTCTTACGAGCCTTGTTGGCGGTGCGGGCGATACCGATGGCGCCCTCAGCAGCGGCGAAGCTCTCGTGGCCAGCCAGGAAGGCGAAGCACTTGGTCTCGTCGCTCAGCAGCATGGCGCCCAGGTTACCGTGACCCAGACCAACCTTGCGCTGCTCGGCAACAGAACCGGGGATGGTGAAAGCCTCCAGGCCCTCGCCGATGGCGGCGGCGCACTCGGCGGCGTTCTTCAGGCCACGCTTCACAGCGATGGCGGTGCCCAGGGTGTAAGCCCAAACGGCGTTCTCAAAGCAGATGGGCTGAACGCCCTTAACAATAGCGTCGCAGTCGATGCCCTTGGCGAGGAGCATCTCACGGCAAGCGTCCAGGGATTCCAGGCCGTTGGCCTTCAGGCATGCCTCGATCTTGGGCATGCGGCGATCCATAGATTCAAAAGTAGCCATAATGTTTCTCCTCCTCTCTTATTCTTCGCGGGGGTCGATGTACTTGGCAGCGCCATCGAACCGGCCGTAGGTGCCAATGTTCTTCTCGAACGCGGTCTTGGGGTCCTCGCCGTGGCGGATGGCTTCCAGCATCTTGCCCAGACGGACGAACTGATAACCGATGACCTCGTTGTTCTCATCCAGAGCGGTCTTCAGGATGTAGCCCTCGGTCAGCTCCAGGTAACGAACGCCCTTGGCCTTGGTGGAGAAGATGGTGCCGGTCATGCTGCGCAGACCCTTGCCCAGGTCCTCCAGGCCGGCGCCGATGGGCAGGCCGCCCTCGCTGAAGGCAGTCTGGCTGCGGCCGTAAACGATCTGCAGGAACAGCTCGCGCATGGCCACGTTGATGGCGTCGCACACCAGGTCGGTGTTCAGGGCTTCCAGGATGGTCTTGCCGGGCAGGATCTCGCCGGCCATAGCGGCGGAATGGGTCATGCCGGAGCAGCCGATGGTCTCGACCAGAGCTTCCTCGATCACGCCGTTCTTAACGTTCAGAGTCAGCTTGCAGGTGCCCTGCTGAGGGGCGCACCAGCCCACACCGTGGGTCAGGCCGGAAATATCCTTGATCTCATAGGCCTTAACCCAGGCGCCCTCCTCCGGGATGGGGGCGGGGCCGTGATGGGGGCCTTTGGTCAGAGGACACATACGCTCTACTTCATGAGAATAGGTCATAATAGTACTCTCCTTTGCTCTCTTTGTAAGCTTGTTGCGGATTTCACAACATCTACCTTTTCATTATAAATAGGGGCGGATGGTTTTGCAAGGCGTTTTTCCATTTTGTTCGGCCAAAAAATTGCACCGGCCTGCCTGTTTTGGGGCGGCACTGGATTTTTGTGCGAATTAAATCGTCATTTCGTACAAAGGAATTGCAATTTCATTGTTGCATATGCACAAATGCAGTGCTATAGTATAGGTGCACGGGCAGCAAGGCCTGTGCGCGGGAGAAAATATTGGCAAATGCCAGATCTGGCGGGCCGGTGCATGGGATGCGCCGGGGCCCGCACAAGGGAAAGTGAGGAATCCGTTTTATGGATCGTATCAGTCTTCATAATTTCAATGTTCGTGATTTCAGCGAGATGCTGGCCTCCTGCAAGGGCGACGTTTACATGATCACCCCCGAGGGCGACCGGCTGAACCTGAAGAGCAAGCTGTGCCAGATCATCGGCTTCACCGCTCTGATCCAGGGCGGCCAGATCGCCGAGGCCAAGTTCGAGTGCTCCGAGCCTGAGGACGAGGCCAAGCTCTACCGCTTCAACCTGTTCGGCGACACCAAGGGCTAAGCAGCACGAATCAAACGCAAAGGCCGCGCACCGTGAGGATACGGTGCACGGCCCTTTTTTGTTTTTTCCGGTCAGTTGGTGCCGATGCTCATGGTCTCGGGCAGGGTGCTGCCGCCGTCGATCACGATCTGGCTGCCGGTCAGATAGCTGGACTCATCGCTGCCCAGGAAGGCAAACAGCTCGCCCACCTCGATGGGCTTTGCCAGCCGGCGCATGGGCACGCCCGCCGCGATGGCCGCAATGGCGGCTTCCGGGTTTTCGGGGTTGGATTCCACCGCCATTTTTTCCACCATGGGGGTGCGGGCATAGCCCAGCTGGGAGCAGTTCACCCGGATGTTGCGCCCGGCGTACTCCACCGCCAGGCACTTGGTCAGGCCCACCAGCGCGGCCTTGGTCATGGCGTAGGCGGCCTCGCCCGCGTCGGCCACGATGTCGCCGGTGACGGAAGAGGCGATCACGATGCTGCCGCCGCCCTGCTTCAGCATATAGGGGATGACCGCCTTGCAGGTGTTCCACACGCCCTTGATGTTCACGTCGATGTGGAAATCCCGGGTGGCGTCGTCCATCTCCTCAAAGGGGACCAGGCGGCAGACGCCCGCGTTGCAGCAGGCGATGTCGATGGCGCCGAAGGCCCCGCGCCCTTCTTGGCCGCCTCATCCATCTGGGCCCGGTCGGCCACGTTGGCCACCACGGTGATGATCTGGCTGCCGTACTCCTTGCGCAGCCGCTGGGCGGTCTCTTCCACGCGGGGGTCCAGGTCCACCAGTACCATCTTCGCGCCGTATTTTGCGTAGGCGGTGGCAATGCCCTCGCCCAGTCCGGCCGCCGCGCCGGTGATCAGTGCCGCCTTACCATCCAGTTTTGCCATGGGGAATCGCTCCTTTACAATTATAATGCGGCGGACCCTCGCGCCGGGCCCGCCCGGTTACCTTCACCATAGCATCCCGGGCGAGGGGCTGTCAACCGGCGGTTTTCTTCTTTTTCGCCGGGCCCAGTCTCCACAGGCAGAAGGCCCCGGCCAGCGCCGCCCCCACCGCCAGCCAGTGCCGCCCGGTGTCCAGCCCAAAGGCCTTTGCCGCGAAGGGAAAGCCCAGGCTGCCCGCCGCCATGCCCAGAGCCAGCAGGCCGTAGTTGACCCCGGTGTGGGCCAGGCCGAACCGCTCGGTGCAGAGGCTGGGCAGCACCGCCGCCTGACCGGCATAGAAAAAGCACAGCCCGGCGTAAACCGCCAGAAAGAGCCATTCTTTCGCAAAGGCAAACCCGGCGGAAAGGGCGGCCAGCGCCCCGAAGGCGGCGACCAGCACCGCCCGTCGGCCCAGCTTATCCCCCGCCGCGGCAAGGCTCAGCCGCCCGGCCGCCGACCCCGCCGCGCCCACCGCCACCATCCAGGCCGCGGCGGTTTCCGGCAGGCCGCTCTGCCGGGCCAGGTCCAGAATACGGGGGCTGAACAGCAGCACCGCCGGGGTGGCCAGCGCCACCGAGGCGGTGATCCACCAGTAGGCGGAGGTGCGCAGCATTTCACCCGGGGTCATGCCCTGCTGGTTTTGGGCTGCGGGCTTTTTTTCCGGGTTCTGCAAAAGAAGACTTGCCCCGCCGCACACAAGGCCCAGCAGCGCACCCAGCGCCCAGAAGCAGCCCCGGATGCCCCAGAGCCCGGTGAACCACTTCACCAGCACCGTGAGCGCCGCGCCGGAAAGCCCCACCGCCACGCCGATCACCCCGGTGGCAAGGCCCTTTTTCTGTGCGTACCATTTCTGGGCGCAGCCCATCACCGCCGGGTACAAAAAGGCGCAGCCCGCCCCCACCGGGGCGCTGAAGGCCAGATAAAAGAGCCAGGGCATTTCCCCGGGCACAAAGCCCGCCGCCACAAACCCGGCACAGAGCCCGGCGCTGCCCAGAAGGGCGGCGAAGCGGGGGCCGAGCCTGTCCTGCAAAAAGCCCCCGGCCACCCCGCCCGCGCCGAAGGCCGCCACCAGCCAGCTGAGCACAAAGCTGGCGGTCTCCTCCTCAAAGCCGTATTCCGCCCGCACCGGCTCCTGGAACACGCCCCAGGCGGTGGGGATGCCCGCCAGCAGCTGGATGGCCGCCCCCGCCGCCAGAATCACGAAAGGGTGTTTTTTCACAAACTGCCCCATTGTTCGTTTTCCTCCCATGCTTTTTTGACTTAGTGTACCCCCTTTTTGTTGACAAATACCGGCCCGCCGGGCTATCATTAGAAGATAAAAGTGCTTTATTCTGTTAAAATATAAAATGTGGGAGGAACATCAATGAAAACCAATCCGCTGAAGGGCATGAAGGACTACCTGCCCGCCGAACAGGCACTGCGCGACTATGTGCAGGGCCGTATTCTGGAAACCTACCGCGCCAGCGGCTTCGAGCGCATCTCCACCCCCATGCTGGAGGACATGGAGAACCTGGATAAGAGCGACGGCGGCGACAACCTGAATCTGATCTTCAAGGTGCTCAAGCGGGGCGACAAGCTGGCTTCTGCCATCGCCTCCGGCAACGAGAAGGACCTGTCCGACATGGGCCTGCGGTACGACCTGACCCTGCCCCTCTCCCGCTACTACGCCGCCAACAAGGACAAGCTGCCCAGCCCCTTCAAGGTCATCCAGACCGACCGGGTGTTCCGCGCCGAGCGGCCCCAGAAGGGCCGGATGCGGGAGTTCGTCCAGTGCGACATCGATATTCTGGGCGACGGCTCCTGCAACGCGGAGATCGAGCTGATCGACGTGACCGCCCGGGCTCTTTTGAACATCGGCTTTGACGACTTCACCGTGAACATCAACGACCGACGGCTGCTGCGCGGCATGCTGACCAGCATGGGCTTTGCTCCCGAAAGTCTGGACAGCGTGTGCATCACCTTCGACAAGCTGGACAAGATCGGCGCCGAGGGCGTGGCCAAGGAGCTGACCGAGAAGGAGTGCCCCGCCGAGGCCGTTGCCGCCCTGAGCGATTTCCTGGCCAAGGGCGAGTTCAGCCTGGAGGCCATCGGCGCTCTGTGCGAGGACAAGACTCTGGCCGAGAACCTGGGCAAGGTGATCGCCACCGTGGAAACTCTGGCCGGCGGCAAGTATAAAATTGCCTACTGCCCCAGCCTGGTGCGCGGCCAGGGCTACTACACCGGCATGGTGTTCGAGGTCACCTGCGCGGCCTTCAGCGGCGCGGTGGCAGGCGGCGGCCGCTACGACAACATGATCGGCAAGTTCATCGGCCAGCAGGTGCCCGCGGTGGGCTTCTCCATCGGCTTCGAGCGCATCTGCGGCATTCTGGCCGAGCAGGGCTTCGCCATTCCGGCCCAGAAGCCCAAGATGGCCCTGCTCTACCTGCCCGACGCGGACTTCGCCCAAGTGCTGGCCAAGGCGGCCACCCTGCGGGAGGGCTACACCGTGACCGTGCTGCCCCAGGCCAAGAAGCTGGGCAAGCAGTTCGGCGCGCTGGAAAATCAGGGCTTTGCCGCCGTGGCCTTCGCGGACAACGACGACGTGAAGACCCTGGGCGCAAACGGCTGATTTTTTTCGTTTGATTTTCAACACAAAAAGGCTCTGCCTGTGGAAAACCCACAGGCAGAGCCTTTTGTCTTTTTCTTTCTTATTGTAAGAAAACCAGTTTGATGACCGCCAGCACCGCCAGGTGGGCCGGGTAGAACAGATAGAAAAACCACTTCCAGAAGGTTCGGCCATGCTCCGCCCGCCTGCCGTTATAAAACAGCAGGATCACCGCGCCCGCCGCCAGAATGCCCAGCGTGCTTGCCGCGGCCTGCAGCATCGCCTGCACCGTCCACTCCTCCTGCAGGTTCAAAAAGAAAAAGATCAGCGCGTCCCCCACAAAGAGCCTCGCCAGCCCCGACCGGGTGCCGCAGGCTGGGGTATCGCCGTACCGCCAGGACGCAAACATCAGGGTGAACACAGGGGCCAGGATTGCCCAGTCCATGAACAGGCTGGCGAAAACCAGGCCCAGCACCGCCAGCGCCTTCTGAGGCCCCTTGTCCGCGCCCCAGCTCACCCACACATGCACGATGCCGAAGCAGACCAGCAGGGTGAACAGCATGTTCAGCTGGAAAAAGCCCAGCGCCAGCTGGTAGGGGATCTGGGCGATGAGGGCGAACACCAGCAGCCGCAGCGCGTAGGCCTTGCGATCATGGGTGTACCCGTAGCCCTCGGCCAGAAAATAGCACATGGTCACCGCGGTGAAGTAGCCGATGTCCACCAGCGGCTCAAACCAGGGATTTTTCGGCGAGAGCAGCGCGTTTGCAATGTGGTTCAAAAGCATGGTGGCCATGGCGATGGCCTTGATGGCATCCCGGTTCAAACAGGGCCATACTCCGACACTGGGCTTCATGGGCGTTTTCCCTCCCCTTGTTTTGTTTTCTTTATTCTAACAGAACATGGGGCAGCTTGTCATCCCGCCCGGCGTTTCTCTTGGTTGCATTTTCTCTATTTTGTACACTATTTCAGTATAATTCACACACCAGATATGGGTTTTGCGCATTGAACCGGATGCTAGATGTGGTGTATAATAGATTCCGCATTGAAAACGATTCACGGGAGGAAACACCATGCAGATTCAAAAGCGCAGCGGCCAGGCCGAGGCCTTCGACGGGGGCAAGATTCTTGCCGCCATGGAAAAATCCTTTGCCAGCGTGGGCCAGGCGCCCAGCGTGGAACAGCTGGCCGGGCTGCTGGACGCGGTGACCGAGCGGCTGACCGGCGAACTGGTCACGGTGGAGCAGATTCAGGACCAGGTGGAGCGGGCGCTGATGGAGCAGGGCCACTTTGAGGCCGCCAAAAGCTACATTCTTTACCGTTCCCGCCACGCTGAGCTGCGGGCTGCCCGCCAGACCATTGCGGCGCAGGTGAACGCGCCCGGTCTGGAGGAGTGCCTGGTGGGCATCCAGAAGGACTTTGACCAGCTGGTTTATCCCCTCACCGCGCTGGCGGCCCGGTTCGCGGGCTTTGCAAAGCCGGAGATGGACACCGCCGAGCTGCTGGCCGCTCTGACCAAGGCGGCGGTGGAGCTGACCAGCCCCGAGGCACCCAAATGGGAATTCATCGCGGCGCGGCTGCTGAACCTCTCGTTTTCGCTGCGGCTGGAGAGCGAGCTTTCCCGCCGGGGCATTCATACCCTTTATGACAAGCTGCGCTATCTGACCGACGAGGGCCTCTACGGCAACTACATTCTGGAGCACTATTCCCGGGCCGAGATCGGCGAGGCTGCGGCCTTCCTCTGTCCCGAGCGGGACAAGCTGTTCACCTATTCCGGTCTGGACCTGCTGCTCAAGCGGTATGTGATCCACACCCGTCAGCACGTGGCGCTGGAAACGCCCCAGGAGATGTTCCTGGGCATCGCGCTGCACCTTGCCATGGAGGAGAAAACCGACCGGCTGGGCTGGGTGAAAAAGTTCTACGACATGCTCAGCCGGATGGAGGTGACCATGGCCACCCCCACCCTGTCCAATGCCCGCAAGCCCTACCACCAGCTGTCCAGCTGCTTCATCGACACCGTGCCGGACAGCCTGGAGGGCATCTACCGCAGCGTGGACAACTTCGCCCAGGTGAGCAAGTTCGGCGGCGGCATGGGTCTTTACTTCGGCAAGGTGCGGGCCGCGGGCGGCAGCATCCGGGGCTTTGAGGGCGCGGCCGGCGGCGTGATCCGCTGGATTCGCCTTGTAAACGACACCGCGGTGGCGGTGGACCAGCTGGGCGTGCGCCAGGGCGCGGTTGCGGTGTATCTGGACGCCTGGCACAAGGACCTGCCGGAGTTTCTGCAGCTGCGCACCAACAACGGCGACGACCGGATGAAGGCCCACGACGTATTCCCGGCGGTGTGCTACCCGGACCTGTTCTGGAAGCTGGCAAAAGAAAATCTGGACGCCCCCTGGCACCTGATGTGCCCCCACCAGATCGAGACGGTGAAGGGCTACTGCCTGGAGGATTACTGGGGCGAGGAGTGGGAGACCCGCTACCGGGACTGCGTGGCCGACCCCCGCATCCAGAAGCGCACCGTCACCGTGAAGGAGCTGGTGCGGCTGATTCTGAAAAGCGCGGTGGAGACCGGCACCCCCTTCACCTTCAACCGGGACGCGGTGAACCGGGCCAACCCCAACGGCCACAAGGGCATGATCTACTGCTCCAACCTCTGCACCGAGATCGCCCAGAACATGGCCCCCATCGAGACGGTAAGCACCGAAATCTCCACCGAGCAGGGCGACCCGGTGGTGGTCACCACCACCCGCCCCGGCGAGTTCGTGGTCTGCAATCTGGCCAGCCTGTCTCTGGGCAACCTGCCGGTGACCAACAAGGCCTACATGAGCCAGGTGGTGGCCACCGCGGTGCGGGCGCTGGACAACGTGATCGACCTGAACTTCTATCCCCTGCCCTACGCCAAGCTCACCAACCGGAAGTACCGGAGCATCGGCCTGGGCGTGAGCGGCTACCACCACATGCTGGCCAAGGCGGGCATCCGGTGGGAGAGCGAGGAGCACCTGGCCTTCGCGGACGAGGTGTTCGAGACCATCAACAAGGCAGCCATCGCCGCCAGCAGCGCCATCGCCGCCGAAAAAGGCAGCTACTCCGCCTTCGAGGGCAGCGACTGGCAGACCGGCGCGTATTTTGCAAAGCGCGGCTACACAAGCCCCGAATGGCGGCAGCTGGCCGCCACCGTGGCAAAGCAGGGCATGCGCAACGCCTATCTGCTGGCCGTGGCCCCCACCAGCTCTACCAGCATTCTGGCCGGCACCACCGCGGGCGTGGACCCGGTGATGAAGCGCTTCTTCCTGGAGGAGAAAAAGGGCAGCATGCTGCCCCGGGTGGCCCCCGAGCTTGGCCCCCGCACCTACTGGTATTACAAGAACGCCCACCAGATCGACCAGAGCTGGAGCGTGCGGGCGGCGGGCGTACGCGGGCGGCACATCGACCAGGCCCAGAGCATGAACCTGTACATCACCAACGACTACACCCTGCGCCAGGTGCTGAACCTGTACCTGCTGGCCTGGGAACAGGGCGTAAAGACCATCTACTACATCCGCAGCAAATCGCTGGAAGTGGAAGAGTGCGAGAGCTGCTCTTCCTGACCCCCGGCCCATTCTGAAGGAGTGTGAACCATGACTCAGCTGATCAAAAAGCCCCTCTTCAACCCGGGCGGTGACACCGACGTGCGCCTGCGGCGGATGATCGGGGGCAATACCACCAACCTGAACGACTTCAACAACATGCGCTACGCCTGGGTGAGCGACTGGTACCGCCAGGCCATGAACAACTTCTGGATTCCTGAGGAGATCAACCTGGCCCAGGACACCAAGGATTACCCGAACCTGTCCGCCGCCGAGCGCACCGCCTACGATAAAATCCTCAGCTTTCTGGTCTTTCTGGACTCCATCCAGACCGCCAACCTGCCCAACATCGGGGAATACATCACCGCCAACGAGGTGAATCTGTGCCTGTCCATCCAGGCGTTTCAGGAGTGCGTGCACAGCCAGAGCTACAGCTATATGCTGGACAGCATCTGCAGCCCGGTGGAGCGCAACGACATCCTCTACCAGTGGAAGACCGACGAGCACCTGCTGCGCCGGAACACCTTCATCGGCGATCTGTACAACGAGTTCCAGCAGCACAAGGACCCCTTCACCCTGCTGAAAGTGATGATGGCCAACTACATTCTGGAGGGCATCTACTTTTACAGCGGCTTCATGTTCTTCTACAACCTGGCCCGCAACGGCAAGATGCCCGGCTCGGCCCAGGAGATCCGCTACATCAACCGGGACGAGAACACCCACCTGTGGCTGTTCCGAAATATTCTCTTGGAATTGCAGAAGGAGGAGCCGGAGCTGTTCAGCCCCGAGAACGTGCAGGTCTTAAAGGAGATGCTGGAGGAGGGCGTGCGGCAGGAAATCGCCTGGGGCCATTACGTGATCGGTGACGCCATTCCCGGCCTGACCAAGCAGATGGTCACCGACTACATCCGTTATCTGGGCAATCTGCGCTGGACCGGCCTCGGGTTCGGGCCCCTCTTTGAAGACAACCAGACCGAACCCGCCTCCATGAGCTGGGTGAGCCAGTATTCCAACGCCAACATGGTGAAGACCGATTTCTTCGAGGCCAAAAGCACCGCCTACGCCAAGAGCACCGCGCTGGTGGATGACCTGTAAGCCTGATTTTAACTTTCCCATAACAGCAAAAATCCCCGAGGGAAATTCCCTCGGGGATTTTTGTGTTTTTTCTTCCGGTTATTCCTCCGGCCTTGCCCAGTCAAGGCTCCGGCCCACGGCCTTGTGCCAGCCTGCCAGCAGCCGGGCGCGCTTGTCCTCGGCCATGTCGGGGGCGAAGTCCACATCGCAGCTCCACAGGCGGCTGATCTCGTCGGTGTCCTTCCAGACGCCCACCGCCAGACCGGCCAGGTAGGCCGCGCCCAGGGCGGTGGTCTCCCGAATCATGGGGCGGCGCACCGCCTTGTTCAGAATATCCGCCTGGAACTGCATCAAAAAGCGGTCCCGGGAGGCGCCGCCGTCCACCTTGAGTACACTCAGGGGGATGCCGGTGTCCTTCTCCATGGCAGCCACTAAATCCGCCGACTGATAGGCGATGGACTCCTGTGCCGCCCGGATGATGTGCTCCCGCTTGGTGCCCCGGGTGATGCCCACAATGCAGCCCCGGGCATACATATCCCAGTGGGGCGCGCCGAGGCCCGTGAAGGCGGGCACCAGATACACGCCGCCGGTGTCCTGCACCTTCTGGGCGTAGTACTCCGCATCCCGGCTTTCGGTGAAGAATCGCATCTCGTCCCGCAGCCACTGGATGACCGCGCCGCCCACGAACACGCTGCCCTCCAGCGCATACTGCACCGGCTGGCCCTTCACGGTGGCCGCGATGGTGGTGAGCAGGCCGTTTTCGCTCTGGTGGCGGGTTTCGCCGGTATTCATGAGCAAAAAGCAGCCGGTGCCGTAGGTGTTTTTGGCCTGCCCGGCCTCAAAGCACCCCTGCCCGAAGAGGGCGGCCTGCTGGTCGCCCGCGATGCCCGCCACCGGCACCTGCACCGGGCCGATGGTGGTATAGCCGTAGATCTCACTGGAGGAGCAGACGGTGGGCAGCATGGCCCGGGGAATGTCCAACAGCTCCAGCAGCTCGTCGTCCCAGTCCAGCGTATCAATGTTATACAGCATGGTGCGGGAGGCGTTGGTGCGGTCGGTCACGTGGGCCTTGCCGCCGGTGAGCTTCCAGACCAGCCAGGTGTCCACGGTGCCGAACAGGATTTCGCCCTTGGCGGCCCGTTCCCGGCTGCCGGGCACCTGGTCCAGAATCCACTTGATCTTGCTGGCGGAGAAGTAGGCATCCGGCACAAGGCCGGTCTTTTTGCGGATGGTCTCGCCGTAGCCCTTTGCCACCAGCGCGTCAATGATGGGGGCGGTGCGGCGGCACTGCCACACGATGGCGTTATAGATGGGGCGGCCGGTCTCCTTTTCCCACAGGATGGTGGTCTCCCGCTGGTTGGTGATGCCGATGCCCGCGATGGCCGCCGGGTCCACCCCGCTTTTTGCCACCACCTCCATCATCACGCTGTACTGGCTGGACCAGATCTCCATGGCGTCGTGCTCCACCCAGCCCTCTTTGGGGTAGATCTGCTCAAACTCCCGCTGGGTCATTTCCAGGATGTTCTGCTCCTCATCGAACAGAATCGCCCGGCTGCTGGTGGTTCCCTGGTCCAGGGCAAGGATGTACCGGCTGCTCATTGCATTTCCTCCTTTGCCGCGCCCTGGGCCTCCAGCGCGCGGGTGGTCACAAAGTCCGCCCCGGTGCCGCACACGTTGGCCACCGCCACCTGGCCAAGGGCCACCGGCGCGGTCAGCTCCAGGCCATCCAGCGTTTGCATGGCCTCAAAAATCAGTCCCTTGGGAATGGGCTTGGTGCTCTTCACCGGGCAGCGGGGATGGGCCGCACCCCGCACGGCCACCGTGCTGGTGATGGTGCGGGTGGGGTTTGTTAGTTCTATTTTACCATATTCTTCGCCCCGTGGGCAGGTATTTCCCGTCACTTTGTACCCATCGTTCTCGTCCACGTGCAGACGGCAGCCCTTGGGGCACACAATGCAGATCAGTTCCTTCATGCCTGTTCCTCCTCTACTGCCACCTGCAGCCCGCCCTTTGCCTTTGCCAGCAGGGCGGCGGGCAGGGTGATGTGCTCCATCTCACCGGGGGCCAGATGCTCCCGCTTGAAGCGGGCCAGCGGCTGGCCCTCGCTGGTGACCACCACCGCCGAATTGCCGTACACCCGGCGCACCCGGAAGAAGATCTCCAGCTTTTTGTCCACCGCCGCCGGGCGGTATTTCTGGGGCACGGTGTAGCCCACGCCCACGCCATTTTGAATCTCCACCGCCGGGCCGTGGTTTGTCTGCCCCTTCGCATACCGGGCGGCGGCGGCTCCGGCCCGCTGGCTCTCGGCGGTGACGAAGTCCACCAGATCGTGCACATGCACCACGTTGCCGCAGGCGAACACGCCGGGGGCACTGGTCTCCATGTTTTCAAACACCACCGGCCCCTTGGTGCGGGGGTCCAGAGTGATGCCCGCGCCGCTGGTGAGCTCATTTTCCGGAATCAGTCCCACACTCAAGAGGATGGTGTCGCAGTCAAAGACCATCTCGGTGCCGGGGATGGGGCGGCGGTTTTCGTCCACCTTTGCCACCACGGCCCGCTCCACCCGGTCCTTGCCCTGGATGTCGATGATGGTGTGGGAGAGATACAGGGGGATATCGTAGTCCTGCAGGCACTGGACGATGTTGCGCATCAGGCCGCCGGAATAGGGCATGACCTCCACGCAGGCCAGCACCTTGGCGCCCTCCAGCGTCATGCGGCGGGCCATGATGAGGCCGATGTCGCCGCTGCCCAGGATCAGCACCCGCTTGCCCACCATGTAGCCTTCCATGTTCACATACCGCTGGGCCGCACCCGCAGTGAACACGCCCGCCGGGCGGGTGCCGGGGATGCCGATGGCGCCCCTTGTGCGCTCCCGGCAGCCCATGGCCAGCAGGATGCTCTTGCCCCGCAGCAGCCGGTAGCCCAGCGTTTTGCTGATGGCCTGCACGGTGTGGGCCTGGGCGTTTACCTCCAGCACCATGGCCCCCAGCATCACTTCGATGCCGGTGCCCTCCAGCTGCTGGATGAACCGCCCGGCGTATTCCGGGCCGGTGAGCTCCTCTTTAAAATGGTGCAGGCCGAAGCCGTTGTGGATGCACTGGTTCAGAATACCGCCCAGCTCCTCGTCCCGCTCCAGAATCAGCACCTGCTCCGCGCCGTTTTCCCGGGCGCTCAGGGCGGCTGCAAGGCCCGCCGGGCCGCCGCCCACCACAATTACATCATATTCCTGCCGGTCTGTCATACGGTTTTGTCCCCCTTTGCCTGTGCCTGTTTTGTCCGGCCGGTGAGCAGGATGCTCGCCGCCCCCTCCTGCGGGATGTCCAGCGGGCTCTTGCCCAGCTCCCGGCTTAAAATCTCCATGACCCGCGGCCCGCAGAAGCCGCCCTGGCAGCGGCCCATGCCCGCGCCCACCCGGCGCTTGACCCCGTCGATGCTGCGGGGCGGGATGGCCGTATGGCAGGCGGCGATGATCTCGCCCTCGGTCACGGTCTCACACCGGCAGATGACCCGGCCGTAGCTGGGCTCCCGGGCGATGATCTCCGCTTTTTCCTCGCCGGTCAGTTCCTTGAAGCGAATCCGGGTGCGTCTGGTCACCGGGTTCGGTTTCTCCGTCAGAACAAGGCCCGCCCGCTCGAGCAGGGCCACGGCCTCCTCACCCACCGCGGCAGCGGCGGAAAGGCCCGGGCTTTTCATGCCCGCCAGGTCCAGCATACCGGGGGCCGCCCACTGGATGACGAAATCCGGCCGGTCGGTGTTGGCTCGGATGCCCGCAAAGTTGCGGATGCAGGCGGAAAGGTCCACGCCGGGCACGCTTTTCCGTGCACTCTGGGCCACCTGGGCAAGGCCCTGGGCGGTGGTGGCGGTGTCGGCGGAATCCGCAATGTCCTGGGCGTTGGGGCCGACGATCAGATTGCCGTGTACCGTGGGGGCCACCAGCACGCCCTTGCCCGCGGCGGTGGGGCACTGGAAGATGACCCGGCCCACGGTGCTGCCGGCGGATTTGTCCAGCAGGTAATACTCGCCCCGGCAGGGTTTCGTGACAAAATTCTCCGGCGCGGCCAGCGCGTGCACTTTGCCCGCGTCCACACCGGCGGCGTTCACCACAAAGCGGGCTTCAAAGTCGCCCTTGGTGGTCTCGATCTTCCAGCCGCCCTCGATGGGGGCAAGGCCGGTGACCCGGGTTTCCAAGTGCAGGTCAGCCCCGTTTTCCACCGCGTTTTCCGCCATGGCCAGCGCGAACTCCCAGGGGCTCACGATGGCCGCGCTGGGCGCGTGCAGGGCGGCGGTGATCTCCGGCGAGAGGTTCGGCTCCAGCTCCCGGGCGGTTTCGCCGCTTAAAATCTCCAGCCCTGGCACCCCGTTGGCGGTGCCGTTTTCATAAAGCCGCCGCAGGGTCTTCTCCTGCTCGGGGCCGAAGGCCACCACAAAGCTGCCAATCTGCTTGTAGGGCACATCCAGCGCGGCGCAGATTTCCTTTGCCATTGCGCTGCCCCGCACGTTCAGCCGGGCCATGGCGGTGCCGGGCTCCGGGTCGTAGCCCGCGTGCAAAATGGCGCTGTTGGCCTTGGTGGTACCCATGGACACATCGTTTTCCGCTTCCAGAATCAGCACGCTGACCTGCTTTTTCGCCAGGTGGTATGCCACCGCCGCGCCGGTCACGCCGCAGCCGATGATTGCCACATCTACCATAACTGTTTCCTCCTTTTATTCCGCAGCCTGACCCAGCCGGAAGGTGAGCTTCACCGGGTTGTGGTCGCTGTAAGCAAAATTGGTGTCGATATGTTCCGCCGTGGCGGTGATGTTGTCCGAGACGATAAACCCGTCCAGCACGGTGGTATAGTTGACCCCCTGCTCCCAGGGAATGTCCGCGGTGCGGCAGGTGGGGGTCTGGTACTGGTTTTCCGCCCGCTGGAGGGAAAAGCCCTCGGGCAGGTCCGCGTCGGTGAGCTGGGCCACCCAGCCCGGCAGCTGCTGGCCGCTTTCAAAGGCCTCGGCCATCCCCTCGCCCAGGGCGTGGTTGAAGTCGCCGCCCACGATGACGTAATTACCCTTTTCGTATTCCTCACGCATCACGCCGCAGAGCATTTCCAGCTGGCGGGCCCGCACGGTGCCTCCCTCGTCGTAGGCGGACATGTGGCTGTTGATGAGCACCAGCTCTCCCCCGCCCTCCACCGGGATGCGCAGCTGGGCAAAGCAGCGGTCCAGGTCGGTGAATTTCACAAAGAAGCTCTCGTCCACCGGGTAGCTGCGGCGCACCGCCTCGCTCACCGAATACCGGCTGAAGGTGAGCAGGCCCGCGTCCACTGCGCCGTGGGGGTCGTGGAAGGGATAGAACAGGTACCGGGTGTGGAAGTTGGAGGCGAACACCGCGCCGTAGCCGGGCAGGCCGTCCCGCAGCATGGCCCGCTGGTCCACCTGGTAGCTGCGGTGGGCGTCCACGTCCACCTCCTGCAGCAGTAGAAAGTCCGCGTTCTGGGCAGCGATGGTCTCCAGCGCGCCCTGGGTGTTGGCCAGCACCGCATCCTTGCTTTTGGCCTTGCCCCAGCGGCCCTGCACCGGGGTGCCGTCCGCCATGGTGCCGGTGTCCATGAAGAAGCTGTAGTCCGGCCCGTAGGCCCCGAAGCCGATGTTGTAGGTCAGGGCGGTGTAGTCCTGCCCGGGGGCCAGCTGCCCGGCCTGGGGATTTTCCACTGCCAGAACCTCCCCGTCCGGAATTCGGTAATAGCCGGTTTGCAGGTAGAGCACATAGCCCCCCACCGCCAGCACCAGAGCCAGCACGAGCGCCAGCAGCGCCAGCCCGATTCGTTTGAACCATTTTCTTTGCTTTGTCATCATGCACCTCTTTTTGATTGCTGAATTTCGGGGCAGGCACGCCCAACTGGGCGGTGACACGGCCTTCCAGGTGGTGGAGCGCGCCGGAAAATTTTTTGCGGAATGAACCAAAAAGCGCAGGCAATCCTTGGAGGCCCCGCGAGCATTTTGGGAAAATTCCACGGAAAATTTTGGTGCGATACGCCGCCTGAGCCGTCAGGCGTGAAGGCCGTGGCAGCGCCCAAATAAAAAAGAGCAGCAGAAATACACCGTCATGGCGTTTGTTCTGCTGCTCTTCACTCTTGCACAGGCCGGAGCCTGCCGAAAGCCCCGGGCATTTTTCTGGCGGCACCGTGGCCGCGCTTCTTGGTCATACTATTATTATAGAGACTGCTGCCGCCGGGGCGCAATGGGCAGACCCGCAAAAAATATTCCCTGCTTTTTGTGCCATGCGCACAAAGCGTTGTGGGGCCCGGCGGCGGAGTGCTATAATAGGTATCATCACAAACGAAAAGAGGATGCCCCATGATCACCCCGCTGCCCGCTCTGCTGGAGGAAAACCCCATCATCATCGCCATCAAGGACGAGGAGGGCCTTTCCCGCTGCCTTCAAAACCCGAAGCCGGTGGTGTTTGTTTTGTACGGCTCGGTGGTGAGCATCCCGGACATCGTCCGGCGGCTGAAGGAGGCGGGCAAGACCGTCTTTGTGGACGTGGACCTGCTGGACGGCCTTTCCGCCCGGGAGGCGGCGGTGGAATATCTGGTCGGGGCCACCGAGGCGGACGGGGTCATCAGCACCAAGGCGGCGCTGGTGCGGCGGGCCAAGGCCCTGGGGCTTGCAGGCGTGTACCGCACCTTTTTGTTGGACAACATGGCCCTGCAAAGCCTGCGCAAAAGCGGCGGCAGCCAGTGGGCGGACTTCATCGAAATTCTGCCCGGCCTGATGCCCAAGCTCATCGCCCGCTTAAGCCACGAGCTGAACGCGCCGCTCATCGCCAGCGGCCTGATTGCCGACAAGCAGGATGTGATCGACGCACTGGGCGCGGGCGCGGTGGCGGTGTCCAGCACCTGCCCGGCGGTGTGGGAGCTGTAACGCTGTTACAGCCGCCGGTATTCCCGCGCGATGCACACTCCACCTGCCCCGGCCATTCCGATGCCCAGCATCAGCAGCCACACTCGCCAGGTGCAGAACAGATGGCTGGCGTACGGCCCCAGTACCGTATACCAGGTCTGATAGGGCTGCTGGCTTTCGATCAGAGCAAACAGCAGCGCCGCCACCACCAGCAGCACGCCTGCCGCCGCCAGCACCACTGCCGCCGCCATGCGAAAATGTGCCTTTGCCCGCCGGGACTGCTCCCGGCCGTCCGGCTGCGCCGGGCTTTGAGCGCCGAACAGCAGGGCGTCGGCGCTGACCGAAAAGACGCCGCACAGCTGTTCGAATTTTTCCAGATCCGGCCGCGCCTCCCCGGTCTCCCAGCGGGAGATCGTCTGCCGGCTCACGCCCATGCGCTCGGCCAGCTTTTCCTGCGAAAGCCCCGCCTGCTTGCGGCAGGCTGCGATTCGTTTTGCCAGACTCATTCCGTCGCCCTCCTTTTTCTGTCTCCATCATAGCAGGTCAATAGGAATTTTTCCAGCACGCCGGGCGGGAATTCCGCCCGCCGGATGCGTCATCCTGCTCAAACATACAAAAAAAGTGCCCCGGCCAGCGGACTGCTGGCCGGGGCACTTTTCTGTTTTTTTGCCGCGGGGGCTCTGCTCTGCGCTTAGCCCTCGATCTGGATGCTGCGGGAGGCGGGGGTGACTTCGCCCTTCTTGGGCAGGGTCAGCTCCAGAATGCCGTTGTTGTAGGCAGCCTTGATGGCGGTGGTGTCGATGCCGCTCACGTCGAAGCTCCGGCTGAAGGAACCGAACTTCCGTTCACGGCGCACGTAGTTGCCCTTGTCGTCCTTCTCGCCGCTCTCGGAGTTGTGGCGGGCGGTGATCATCAGGTTGTCACCGTTCAGGTCGATGGCGATGTCCTCCTTATTGAAGCCGGGCAGCTCCGCCTCCATCAGGTAGGAATCGCCCTTATCCTGAATGTCGCAGCGGAACTGGCTCATATCGCCGAAACCGGTGAACAGGCTGCGCTCCATGTTATCCAGATAGTTGAACAAACTGTTTTCTTCACGGCCAAACGGAATCATACCAAACATAAATTGCTCCTTTGCTCCGCGCCATTTGAAATGGATTTTTATTGTAAAGCGGTGCGCATGGTACGCGGGGGCTGCACCGCTTTGTCAATCGGAATTGTCCGGGTCGGCTTCCAAGGATCCTTGCCCTTGGCTCCCGTTCCCTTTTGACAACTATATTCTACCGCCGGTTTGTGACATAAAATCGGTTGATTTATGAACATTTTGTTAATTGTTAGCGCTCTACCACTTAGAGTGCTAATTTATTTTTCCTACCCTTTCCGCCATAGATTTTTGTCGCAAACCTCCCCCTTTCAACCCTGCCGCCGGGCACCCGGCCGCTTGACAAGTATATCGGCACCTGATATAGTTATATCGGAAGACGATATAACGCTTTCCGAGCAAGTGAAAAGGAGGGCCGCAGATGAACGAACACATCGCGCTGACCGAGGCCTTTTATTACATTCTGCTTTCGCTGTATCAGCCGCTGCACGGCTACGGCATCATGCAGAAGGCCGAGGAATTTTCCGGCGGGCGGGTACGGCTGGCGGCGGGCACCTTATACGGCGCGCTGAACACCCTGCAGGACAAGGGCTGGATTGAAGCGCTGCCCTGCACCCCGGGCAGCCGGAAGAAGGAATACCGCATCACCGCCGCGGGCCGCGCCGCCGTGGAAAACGAGCTGGCCCGGCTGCGTGAGCTGGTGAAAAACGGCGAACAGGTCACAGGAGGGAATCCGGTATGAAAAAGATCATCCACCGCACGTTTTTTATCTGGAACTTTGAAAAGGAGATCGCCTGGCTGAACGAGATGAGCCGCCAGGGCTGGCAGCTGTGTCGGGCGGGGTTCTTTGTGTATGAATTCGAGCAGGGCGAGCCGGACGAGTACCAGTACCAGCTGCAGCTGCTGCGCAAGGCCGACCCGGATTACCTGGCCTTTCTGGAGGAGACCGGCATCCAGGTGGTGGGCCGCTGCCTGAACTGGATCTACCTGAAAAAGAAATCGGACGGCCAGCCCTTTGAGATCTTCTCGGATCTGGAGGGCGTGCTGCGCCATCTGGACGGCGTGCTGGCCCTCTGCGGCGTGATCATGGCGGCGAATCTTTTGCCCGGCCTTGCCAATCTGGCCAACAGCAACCTGCACCAGCTCAGCTGGCTGAACCTGGCGCTGGCCGCCGTGGGCGCGTTTGGCTTCTGCAAGCTGTATCTGCGCCGCCGGGCGCTGACCGCCGGGCGGGACCTGCACCGCTGACCGTTGCCCCGCCCCGCCCGCCGGGGATATAATAAAGAAAAAAGGCAGGTGTGCAACCATGACCGACGACGAGCTGCTGTTTTTTGACTCCATGCCCCGGATGCTGCCCATCTACGAGGCGTTTTGCCAAGGCCTTGCGGACCGGGGCCTTGCCTTCACCGCCAAGGTGAGCCGCACCCAGATCTCGCTGCGCAACCGGTATGTGTTCGCGGCGGTGTCGCTGCCCTGGCGCAAGGTGAAGGGCTGGCCGGAGGAATACCTGCTGGTGAGCCTGGGGCTTTCCTATCATAAAGAGTCCCCCCGGGTGGCGGTGGCCACCGAGCCCTACCCCAACCGCTGGACCCACCACATCCTGCTCACGACCCCAAAAGAGGTGGACGCCGAGCTGCTGGACTGGACCGAAGAGGCCTACCGGTTTGCCCTCATCAAGTGATGTTAACAAACCGGGCGGAAGCGGCAGGTTTGGTTGGTGGCCTTTTGGCGCGGCTGGCGGTATACTGAAAGGGCAGAATACACAAGCCAACAGGAGGTTTTACCCATGAGCTTTGCAAGCGGTTTGTATCACGCCCGCAAAAAGAGTGGCCTTTCCCAGGAGGATGTGGCCGGAAAGCTGGGTGTTTCCCGCCAGACCATCTCCAAGTGGGAGACCGGAGAAACATTGCCGGACATCCGCCAGTCCAAGCGGCTGGCCGTTTTGTACCACATCACGCTGGATGAGCTGGTGGAATACGATTTTGACGAGCAGCAGGCCCGGGAGATGATCGACAGCGTGAGCGAGGAGGCCCAGGCCAAGATCGACTGGAACAAGGTCTGGAGCAAGAAATACCCGGTGCTGGCCACCTATCATAAAACGGTGCGTATCCAGGACTACGCCCCCCAGCTGCGGGAGATGCTCACCCAGCTGCAGGTGGAATACGGCTACAACACCACCGACGCGCTGCTGGTATTAAAGGACATTCTGGCCCGGGTCTGGAAGGGCCAGATGTGATGATTTCAGAAAGGACACCCCATGGACTACACCCGCGAAGAGCTGGCCGAGGCAAAGCGCCAGATCGACTCCACCCTGCACAAGCTTCGCCAGACGGTGAAGACCTTTGAAGCAAAGGAAGACCCGGCCCGCTACAAATCCCAGCTCACGCTGGCAAAGCGGCGCATCGAGGCCTTCACCATCGCCAATGAGCTGATCCAGCGGGAGCTGGACACGCTGGGCCGGTAATTTTACCGCAGCCGGGGCAATTCAAATTGTTCCCCGGCTGTTTTTTTGGTATAATGGGAAATAATTCACCCAATCGTTTTTGATCCCTGCGAGGTATCCCGTTATGCCCATCGACATGAAGCTGGTGATCTCCGGCCAATTCAAGGAGCTGGTGCGCCGGGGCAATGTGGACAAGATCACCGTGACCGCTCTGATCGAGGAGTGCCACATCTCCCGCCAGACCTTTTATTACCATTTTCAGGACATCAACGACGTGATGGAGTGGTCCGTCCGCCGCGAGACCGAGCAGCTGCTGCGCAAGAGCCTGGAGCTGCCCCAGCTTCGCTGCGGGCTGGAGCTGCTGATCGCCCACACCGCCGGGCAGTTCGACGTGCTGAACAAGCTGCTCTGTTCCCACCGGCGGCAGCGCTTTACCGACGCCCTCACCGCCTGCGTGCGAGCCTTTCTGAACGGGCTGCTGGAACGCTTCCGGCCAAACTTCGCGGTGAACCAGCCGGACCGGGAGGTCTTTCTGGATTACAATTCCCGGGCGCTCACCGGAGTGCTGCTGGACTACGGCGGCCGCCGCGAGCTGGACGCCGCCCGGCTTTCCGCCCAGCTGGAACGGATTCTGCTGCGCCAGCTGGCCGAGCCGCTGGAAGAGATGTAACCAATCAAAACAAAACGCCAAAGCGGCGCGCACCCAAGGAAATTTTCCCCGGTGCGCGCCGTTTTTTTGCCGGTCAAAATTCCATCCCTGTCCTTACAGAAACGCCGGGCCGTGAAACAGACTGACAGCTTCGCTTTTTTGTAAGGACACAGCGAAAAAACTGCATCTGGCGGCAAACTCCGAAAGCTGTTATAAAGAAAACAATCCACCCGGTTTTCCCGCCCTCTGCGGCCGAAAGCCGGGCCAGAACAAGCCATTTTCACCCTTACAGAAAAGGAGAAATTTTATGCATTACATTGTGACCGGCTGCGACGGAAAGCTGGGCGGCCGCACCGCCGAGCTCATGCTGCAAAAGGTAGCCCCCACCGACCTCACCTTCACCTGCCCCTTCCTGGACCGGCTGGACCCGGAGAAGAAGGCCCGCTGGGAGAGCCTGGGCGTGAAGGTATGCCAGGCAAACTACGATGACCCGGAGGAGATGAAAACCGCCTTTGCGGGCGGCGACCGCATCTTCATCGTCTCCGCCGTGACCATCGGCGAAATTCGAGTGCGCCAGCATAAGAACGTGGTGGACGCGGCCATTGCCGCGGGCGTGAAGCACATCACCTACACCTCCTTTCTGGGCGCCAGCGACCCCGCCTACGCCCACGTGTATGTGACCCCCGACCACACCGCCACCGAGGCCTACATCCGCCAGCGCCACGAGGAGACCGGCGTGGCCTACAACTTCATGCAGGATAACCTGTATCTGGAAAACTACCTGACCACCTCGGTGATGCTGGCGCTGATGAGCGGCAACAAGTGGTACACCACCGCCGGCGAGGGCAAGGCCACCTTCATCCCCAAGGACGACGTGGCCCGGGTGGCCGCCGCCCTGCTGCTGGGCCGCGGCGAGGACAACCGCACCTACAAGATCTGCGGCAGCGAGTCCATTGCCCAGCGGGACATTGTGGCCCTGATCAGCGAGCTCTCCGGCCAGGAGATCGAATACTGCCCGGTGAGCCACGAGGAGTTCTTCGCCTATCTGGACTCCATGCACATCCCCCGCACCGCCACCGGCGACTATTCCCGGTCCCCGGTGCCCTGGTGCGGCAACGACATGGTGACCAACGAGGGCAGCATCGCCGAGGGCCTGATGGACGTTGCCTCGGATGACGTGGAGCTGCTCACCGACCAAAAGCCCATGACCGCCCGCGAGCTGGCGAAGAACTACAGCTACATCTGGGAAAACCACGTGACCAACTGGAAGGACATCCGCTGAGGTTTCCCCTTCCCATCTGTTTTTCCATTCTTTTTTGTTCTATTCCTTCTTTCTCATACGGCATTTTTAAAGATGCCTCCAAACCGCAAAGCCGCCCGGTCCCTGTTAAAAAAGGGGGCCGGGCGGCTTATTTTTGCCCGGAGGGCGGGCCTGCACAGCCGATTTCCCCCCGGTGCAACCGCCGGTTGACAAATTGAACAGCAAACTGGGTGGCGGGTAACCGGCGCTTCTGCTACAATGAGAGCAACAAAGCAGAACCCGTGAGAAGGAGTTGTGGGAATATGATCTTAGCGGAAAAAATCATGAAGCTGCGCAAGGCCCAGGGCTGGTCCCAGGAGGAGCTGGCGGTCCAGCTGGGCGTGTCCCGGCAGTCGGTATCCAAGTGGGAGTCCATGGCATCCATGCCGGACCTGGATAAGATTTTAAAGATGAGCGAGCTGTTCGGGGTGAGCACCGATTATTTATTAAAGGACAACGCCGCCGAGGAGGAGGGCTGCGCCGCCCCCATCCTGGAGGAAGGCCCCGCGCCCCGGCCCATCTCGCTGGAGGATGCCAACACCTATATGGACCTGAGCGAGCGCTGCCACAAATTCATTGCGCTGGCGGTGGCGCTGTTCATCCTGTCGCCGGTGCCGCTGGTGGCCATTGCCGGTATGGCAGAGCACGGGCGGCTCGCCCTCAGCGAGGACGTGGCCGCCGCCATCGGCCTGCTGTTTCTGTTCGTGATCGTGGCGGCGGGCGTGGCCATCCTGCTGCCCAGCGGCATCCAGCTGGAGCGGTATGAATTTCTGGAAAAGGAGCCCATCGCCCTGGAATACGGCGTGGCGGGCATCGTGGAGACCAAGCGGGAAGCCTTCGCCCCCACCTATCATTCGGGCCTGGTGGTGGGCATCGTGCTGTGCATCCTGAGCGTGGTGCCGCTGTTCTTCTGCATGGCGCTGGAATCCGAGCTGGCCTGCGTGTTCGCGGTCTGCCTGCTGCTGACCCTCATTGCCGTGGGCGTGTACATCATCATCCGGGTGGCCTGCCTCTGGGAGACCTACGAAAAGCTGCTGGAGGAAGGCGACTACTCCCGGGAGCACAAGGCGGAGAACCGGCGCAACGATCCCTTCGCCGGCTTCTACTGGTGCCTAACCACTGCCATCTATCTGGCGGTGAGCTTTTACACCGGCCAGTGGGCCCGAACCTGGATCATCTGGCCGGTGGCGGCGGTGCTGTTCGCGGCGCTGCTGGCTCTGCGCCGGATGCTGCGCCAGCCCCGCTGACCCTTCGCCCCAGACCCGGGTTCTCCGGGTCCGGGGCTTTTTTGCGCCTGTCCTCCAATCGCATCTGGCAAAGCGCCGCCGGGTGTGATATGGTATTGTTGGATTGGCCCACAGCCCGCCCCCACCGCGGCGGACACGGCCCGAAAAAAACTCCGCGCCGCCCGGCGGCCGGGGGGAGGACGCTATGAAAAAAACAGCCATCATCAACATCTACAACTTCATCCGCAAGTCCCACGAGGAGCCCAGCCGCTTCATTCAGGACGACTTCGACACCATCCGCAAGCAGATTCAGCTGGTACGGCAGTACGGCCTGCCCGCCACCTACGCGCTGAAATACGACGCGCTCACCGACCCCCGCTACCAGAAGCTGCTGCGGGAGGAGACCGCCCCCCAGGACGAAATTTCCGCCTGGTGGGAGATCACCCGGGAGCTGTGCGAAAAGGCCGGGGTGCGCTTTCGCGGCCAGGTGACCGAGGAGTTCGACGAGCGGGTGAACAGCGCCTACTGCATCGGCTACGAGCCGGAGGAGCGCAAGCGCCTGGTGGACGCCTACATGGACACCTTCTTTTCCGTCTTTGGCCGCTACCCCAAAAGCATCGGCTCCTGGGTGCTGGACACCGTGACTTTGGAATACGCCGCCGAACGATACGGCATCACCGCCGCAGCCACCTGCCGGGACCAGATCGGCACCGACGGCTTTACCCTGTGGGGCGGCTGGCCCAACGGGGTCTACTTCCCCAGCCGCCGGAACGAGAACCTGCCCGCCCAGAACCCGGCGAACCAGCTGCCGGTGCCGGTGTTCCGTCTGCTGGGGCCGGACCTCATCTACAACTTTGAACAGAACCTGCGCCCGGATTTATACGGCATGGTGTTCACCCTGGAGCCCGCCTGGCTCACCGGCCGGGACGAGCAGTGGATCAGCTGGATGTTCGACACCATCACCAGGGAGGACTCGCTGGGCATCGGCTACGCCCAGGTGGGCCAGGAGAACAACTTTTTGTGGGAGAACATCGGCCCCGGCCTGCTGCCCCAGCTGAATCTGGTGGAGCGTCTGGCCAAAGAGGGCCTGGCCCGGGTGGAGACCATGGCGGCCAGCGGCGAGTGGTTTTGCAAAAAATACCGCATCACCCCGCCCATGACCTGGCAGGCCTCCCGCGACTGGAACACCGCCCACAACCTGAGCGCCCAGTGGTACGCCTCCTGCTGCTACCGGGTGGGCTTTCTGGGCGAAGAGGGCCGTCTGCGGGTGCGGGACTTCTTCCTCTACCGGGATGAATACCTCTCCCGCTACCGCCGGCATGCCATGACAAACGCCAAGAGCACCTTCGACGCGCTGCCCCTGCTCTTCCCCCAGCTTTGGGCCGGGCAGGACGACCCCCGGCCCTTCATCCGGCTGTTGGGTGCGGACGGCGCCGAGCCGGAGGGCCGCATCCGCTTTTATGCCGAAAGCGAGACCGAGGCCCGGGCCGAGCTGACTGACCCGGCAACCGGCGCGCTGCTGGCCCGCTTTTCCATGCTGCCGGACCGGCTCATTCTGGAAGGCGAATCCGACCTGGTCTTCGACCGGCTGCCGGTGTTCCGCGCCGCCGAGGGCCGGTGCGTTGAGATGATGCACGAGGGCTTTGCCTACCGCTTCACGGTGGAGACCGGCACCCTGACCCGGGCCGGGGCGGACGGGGTGCGCATCGCCCCGGAGGCGAGCAAAATCTGCCTGCTGCTGGCGGACGCTCCCCTCACCGAATCCATGTTCACCGCTCAGTATCTGGCAGACCCCGCGCCGCTGGACAGCGTGCAAACCCAGTGGACGGAAAGCGGAGCCGTGCCGCCCTTCATGCCCCGGCTGGACCCGCCCGAACGGGTATTCCCGGTTGGCACCCAGGCCAGCATCACCCTGACCGCCCGGCAGGAGGGCGTTCTGCGCTACACCACCGACGGCACCCTGCCCGACGAGCATTCCCCGGTATACACCGGGCCCATCCCCCTGCAAAAGGATACCACCCTCTGCGCCCGGCTCTTCCTGGCGGACGGCCGGGTGAGCGAGCCGGTGTGCGCCCACTACCAGTTCGTTCTCACCGAAATGGGGCTGCAAAGCCCCACCCGCTTTGACCCCCGGACGGTGTTCTCGGCGGGCGGCATTCAGGGCCTGCTGGACCCCCGGCGGGGCAGCTGCGATTACCTCTGCGGCCAGTGGCTGGGCACGCTGGAAAATCTGGACGTGACCGGCCTGCTGCCGGAGGAAACCGAGGTCGAGAGTATCGGGCTGGGCTTTTTGTCCCACCACCGGTCCGGCATCGTCTTCCCGGAGTACATCGAGCTGTTCACCGGGCCGGACCCGGAGCACCTGACCCGAAAGGACACTCTGCACCTGCCCTGCGCCCCCTGTGCGCGGGAGATTGCCCGGCAGGATTTTGTCTTCCCGGTGAACGAGACGCTGCGCTGCTTCCGGCTGGTGGCCCACCGCTACGCCAAAATGCCCCAGTGGTGCGCCTACAAGGGCGTGCCCGACGTGTTCACCATGGCGGACACCCTGCTGGTAAAACCGAAGCAGGCCTGAGATTTTTGAAAGAGACAAACGCCCCGGCGGCCAAAAACGGCTGCCGGGGCGTTTTTGTAACCAGCGGGCAGAAAAACCTGCCCGGCGCGTAACCACCCGTCGCTTGTGGCGGCGGGCGGGATGCACTACAATAAAAGCAGAAGAAGCGCGGCGCACATCTACCTATTTAACCCAAACAAGGAGCACACCATGGAACTGAACCGGATGAAGATCGGCGCGGCCATTGCGGCCCGCCGCAAGGAAAAGGGCCTGACCCAGGAGCAGCTGGCGGCCCGGCTGGGGGTAAGCGCCCCGGCGGTGAGCAAGTGGGAGACCGACACCTCCTACCCGGACATCACCCTGCTCTGCCCGCTGGCCCGGGCGCTGGGCACCAGCGTGGACGCGCTGCTGCAATTTGAGGAGACGTTGAGCGACGAGGAGGTGGTGCGGCAGATCAATCAGCTGCTGGAAACCGCCCTGGGCCAGCAGCCGGACGGCTGGCAGGCCGCCGAACAGAAATTGGAGGCACTGCTGTACCAGTACCCGGGCTGCACAGCCCTGCAATACAACGCGGTGGCCAGCTACGACGCGCTGACCATGTTCTTCCCCGCGGCGGGCGAGAAGGTGCGCACCCGCTGGCGGGCCCGCAAGCGCCAGTTGCTGGAGCAGGTGCGCGAAAGCGGCAACGCCGCCTACTGGCAGACCGCCACCCTCGGGCTGGCGGTGTTGGAGCTCACGGACGGCGATGCGGAAACCGGCGCGGCGCTGCTGCGCCAGCTGCCCGAGCGGGTGGGCGACCCCACCGGGGCCTGGGCCCAGTATTATCTGAAAACCGGCCAGCCCGTCAAGGCGCTGGAAACCATCCAGAAGCAGCTGTACAAGCTGATCAGCCAGGCCCAGAGCCTGCTGGCCACGATGATGAACCCGAAGCTGCTGCCGGAAGCTGAGCGCCAGCGGGCGGTGTGCGAGGCCTACGGGGCGCTGGCCCGGGCCTTCGATTTCCCGGACATGAGCGCGGGCCTTGCCATGGAGCTATGCCTGCAAGAGAAAAAGCCGGACGAAGCCGCCGCCTGCTTTGCCCGGTATGTGGAGGTGCTCACCGGCCCGCCCGCCTTCCCCCGGGCGGACATCTTCGCCCCGGGCGTGACCGCCAAGCACCCGGAAAGCGCCCAGGCCAGCCACCGGGAGCTGCGCCGCCTGCTGCTGGATGAAATCCACAAGGAGGAAAAATACCACCCCCTGCTGGACCACCCGGTGTTCGCCCAGGCTCTTACCCGGCTGGAGAACAGCATTTGACCGTTACACGCAAAACCGCCCCGGCAGCCGAACTCTTCGGCCGCCGGGGCGGTTCTTTTCTTACTCGTTTAAACCTGCGCTCAGGCCAGCTTGGCTTCCAGGTTGGCGCGGATGGCGCGGATGAACTCCAGGCTGTCCACGGGCTTGGTTTCCACGCCCTCGGCCAGGCCGCACAGGTCCTTGGTCATCACGCCGCTGGCCAGAGTGTCCAGGCAGGCGGCTTCCAGGGTCTGGGCGAACTTCACCAGAGCCTCGTTGCCGTCCAGCTCGCCCCGCTTTGCCAGCGCGCCGGTCCAGGCGAAGATGGTGGCCATGGGGTTGGTGGAGGTGCTCTCGCCCTTCAGGTAGCGGTAGTAGTGGCGGGTCACGGTGCCGTGGGCGGCCTCGTACTCGTAGTTGCCGTCCGGGCTTACCAGCACGCTGGTCATCATGGCCAGGCTGCCGAAGGCGGTGGAGACCATGTCGCTCATCACGTCGCCGTCGTAGTTCTTGCAGGCCCAGATGAAGCCGCCCTCGCTGCGCACCACGCGGGCCACCGCGTCGTCGATCAGGGTGTAGAAGTATTCGATGCCCGCGGCCTCGAACTGCTCTTTATACTCCTTCTCGTAGATCTCGGCAAAGATGTCCTTGAAGGTGTGGTCGTATTTCTTGCTGATGGTATCCTTGGTGGAGAACCACAGGTCCTGTTTGGTGGACAATGCGTAGTTGAAGCAGCTGCGGGCAAAGCTGGCGATGGAGCTGTCCTTATTATAGGTGCCCTGCAGAACGCCTGCGCACTCGAAGTCATAGATGGTCTGGCGCAGCTCGGTGCCGTCCTCGCCGGTGAACACCAGCTCGGCCTTGCCGGGGCCGGGGATGCGGAACTCGGTGCCCTTGTACACGTCGCCGTAGGCATGACGGGCGATGGTGATGGGCTTTTTCCAGGTCTTGACCACCGGCTTGATGCAGTCCAGCAGGATGGGCGCGCGGAACACGGTGCCGTCCAGCACGGCGCGGATGGTGCCGTTGGGGCTCTTCCACATCTCGTGCAGGTCATACTCGGTCATGCGCTGGGCGTTGGGGGTGATGGTGGCGCACTTCACCGACACGCCGTACTTCTTGTTGGCCAGAGCCGCGTCCATGGTCACCTGGTCGCCGGTGGCGTCCCGGTTGGGCAGGCCCAGGTCGTAATATTCGGTGTTCAGCTCCACAAAGGGGCACAGCAGCTCCTCCTTGATCCACTGCCACAGCACGCGGGTCATCTCGTCGCCGTCCATCTCCACCAGGGGGGTGGTCATCTTGATCTTTTCCATCGGCTTGTCCTCTCTTTCTCTCGTTTTGGGGGAATCGGGGAAAGCGCGTTACGCGCCCAGCTCCCGCAGAACCTTGTCCATGATCTCCACGCCCTGGGCGATCTGCTCCTTGGTGGGGGTGGAGAAGTTCAGCCGCACGCTGCGGCAGGGCGCGTCGGTGGTATAGAAGGCGCTGCCCGGCACCACCGCCAGCTTATTCTCCAGGCACTTTTTCACAAAGGCGTCCGTATCCACCGCTTCGGGCAGGGTGGCCCAGATAAACATACCGCCCTCGGGCTTGATGTAGGTCATCCGGCCGGCCAGTTTTTCGTCCATTTCGGCCATCATGTAATTGGCCTTGTCCCGGTAGATGTCCTGCAGGCGGGCCAAATGGGCGTCCATGTCGGTCTGGGTCAGGATGCGCTCGCAGACCCGCTGGGCCCACACGTTGGTGTGCACGTCGCTGCCCTGCTTTGCCACCACCATCTTGCCGATCAGATCCGGCTGCCCGGCGCAGAAGGCCAGGCGCATGCCCGGGCAGAGCACCTTGCTGAAGGACCCGGCATACACCACCGCGCCGGTGGTGTCGAAGTGCTTGATGGGCGGAATCGCTTCGCCGGAGATGCGCAGCGCGCCGTAGGGGTCATCCTCCAGCACCGGCACGCCGTAGCGCACCGCCAGCTCGCAGATGGCCTTGCGCTTTTCCAGACTGGTGGTGTAGCCGGTGGGGTTCTGGAAGTTGGGGATGCAGTAGAAGAACTTGGGCTGCTGGTCCCGGAAGACCTGTTCCAAAGCCTCCAGGTTCACGCCGTCCGCCTCGAGAGGCACACCGGCCAGCCGTGCGCCGAAGCTGCGCATGGAATTGTAGGCGCCCAGAAATGCGGGCTCCTCCACCGCGATCACATCGCCCTCGTTGCACAGCAGCTTTGTCATGAACTCGATGATCTGCTGGCTGCCGCTGGTGATGATCAGGTCGTCCGCATCACTCACCACCGGCCACTGGCGGTTGGCGTAGTCCCGGGCGGCTTTGCGCAGGGGGGCGTAGCCCTCGGTGACGGAATACTGCAGCATGCCCACCGGGTCGGTGGCCAGCAGCTCGTCGCTGAATTTGCGGATGGTGTCCGCGGGGAAGCTGTCCGCCGCCGGGTTGCCGCCCGCAAAGCTGATCAGCTGCGGGTCGCTCATCTGCTTGAGCAGCTCGCGGATGATGCTGGGCTTCATCTGTTTGACCTTGTTTGAATAACGGAATTCCATGCCAAATCGCTTCTTTCCTTTATAAAATATACCCAGTCGGCGTCGTTTTCTTGTTCCACACCGGCTTTTAATGGGGGATGGAGGCGTAGCCGCTCTCCACCGTGATGACGCAGAAATAATCCGGGCGGCGGCTGCGCACCGCCTGCTTGATGGCCTGCTTCAGGTCGGCCTCGTCCATCTCGAAGCCCGCGGGGGTCACGCAGTCGAAGATCAGGTTGGTGTGGGTGGGGCCCGCCACCATGCGCAGGTCGTGGATGGTCAGCGCCGGGTCGATGTCCTTCACCAGCTCGCCCAGCCAGTGGCGGGCGTCGTTCACCTTTTCATCGCTGGTGATGATGGGGTCAAAGTGGATGACCACATGCAGGTGGTCGTTGTCCCAGAAGTCCCGCTCGATGTTGTCGATCACATCGTGGTTTTCCATCACGTCGCCCTCGGCGGCCATCTCCACATGCACGCTGGCGAACTGACGGCCGGGGCCGTAGTCGTGCACCATCAGGTCATGGGTACCCAGCACGCCCGGGTAGCTCATCACCTTGTCGTGGATGTAGTGTACCAGCGCCTCGTCCGGCGCCTGACCCAGCAGGGGGTCCAGCGTCTCCTTGATCAGGCCCGCGCCGCTGTACAGAATGAACACCGCCACAGCAAGGCCCATCCAGCCGTCCAGCTCCAACGGGGTGAACCGGCTGATCAGGGTAGCCAGCAGCACCGCGCCGGTGCTGAGCACGTCGTTGCGGCTGTCCGCCGCGGTGGCCTGCAGGGTGGAGGAATCGATCAGCTTGCCGATGTGAGTGTTGAACACCGCCATCCACAGCTTCACCAGGATGGACGCCGCCAGCACCGCCACCGACAGCCAGCTGAACACCACCGGGGTGGGATGCAGAATTTTGTCCAGACTGTTCTTGGCCAACTCCACGCCGATGACCAGCACCATCACCGCCACCGCCAAACCCGCCAGATATTCAAACCGGGCGTGGCCGTAGGGGTGGCCCTCGTCGGCGGGCTTCTCCGCCAGCTTGAAGCCGATCAGGCTCACAATGTTGGAGGACGCGTCGGACAGGTTGTTGATGGCGTCCGCCGCAATGGCGATGCTGCCGAACACGGTGCCCGCGATGAACTTGCCCGCGAACAGAAGCAGGTTGCAGCAGATGCCCACCACACCGGCCATACGGCCGTAAGCGCCGCGCACGGCGGGGTCGCGGGTGTTCTCATGGTTTTTCACAAAAAGCCGGATCAGGGCTTTGGTCACGTTGAATCCTTCCTCTCTTTGGGCGAACCGAACCGGATTATTCGATTCACCGCTTTATTATAGCATAGCAAAAGCCCGTTGACCAGTGGTTGTACGGGCTTTTTGCGGGATACCGCCTGTTTAGCCGGTGTGGCACAAGAAAACGCCGGCTGTTTTATCAGTTCTTCGTTTTTTTCAGGTCGGACACCGGGCGGCGCACGCCCTTGTCGTCGATGTAGTCGGCATTGTCCAGCTGGCTGCGCAGGCTCTGCTTCATCTCGTCGATGTACTCCCGGCGCAGGGCGGCCTGCTCGGCCTTTTCAGCCTCGGTGAGGCCCTCCTCGGTGCGGGATTTTTTTGCCAGCTCGTTGATGCGGGCAATCTTTTCCTTGGTCATGTAAACAGATCTCACTTTCTATCTTGATTCGTTCCAGACATATAGGCTATTGTAGCAGATTTTACCGTAAAACGCAAAGCCAGCCCGGCATTTCTGCCGGGCTGGCTTTGCAACAGCGATTATAAGGAAGCTTTCCTTTACAGAGGAAAACGGAGATGGTTGTCTGGGCCCGGCTCGGCACTGCAATGCCTCGCATCGCCGGGCTCCAGTGTAAGTGCGCAGCGGGCAGCAATTCGGCCCTGGCCGCCCTGCCGCAGCAGTAATACCGGGTTTTGAAAGACGATTGTCTTTCCTTCGGTCTACGCTTATTATCTTACAGGCAAATTGTGGATAAATCGTGATAGGCCTATAAACATTCTGCGAAAACCGTGAAACGCGGGGCCGCTCTGGCGCGGCGGCGCAAAACGTGATACAATAGCGCCGAAGGGCCGTTTCCCCAAAAGGCCCGCACAAAGGAGATTTATCCCTATGGCAAACCGCCCTAACTACCCCAAAATGATGGAACAGGTGCTGCTGAGCCTGGGCGAAAGCCGCCCTCGCCTTTTGCTGCACGCCTGCTGCGCCCCCTGCTCCAGCGCCGTGCTGGAGATGCTGTGCGGCTTTTTTGATATTACTATTTTATATTATAACCCGAACATCTGGCCCGCATCCGAGTACCGCCGCCGGGCGGACGAATTGCACCAGTTTGTGAAGCAGGCGAACCTGCCGGGCATCACCCTGGTGGAGGAGGGCTACGACCAGAGCGAGTTTTACACCGCCGTGGCCGGGCTGGAATCGGAGCCCGAGCGGGGCGGCCGCTGTACCGTGTGCTACCGGCTGCGGATGGAGCACGCGGCCCAATACGCCGCCGCGCATGGCTTTGACTGGTTCTGCTCCACCCTCTCGATCAGCCCCCGCAAGGACGCGGAGAAGATCAACGCCATCGGCCGGGAGCTGGAAGAAAAATACGGCGTGCGCCACCTGCCCAACGAGTTCAAGCGCAAGGAGGGCCACAAGCGCAGCCTGGAGCTTTCGGCCCAGTACGGCCTCTACCGGCAGGACTGGTGCGGCTGCGAATTCTCGGCCCGGGGCAGCGCCCCGAAGCCGGAGGAGCCCACCCCCGCAAAATAATTTTATCCCTCTCGCCCCGCGCTGGCCCAAACGCCGCGCGGGGCTTTTTTGTGTCCTCTCCTCCCCACCGCGAAAAGCCCGGATTTTTCCGCCATTTGACCCTTGAAAAGCCCGGATTTTTTCAGTGTTTGACCCTTGGCAAGCCCGGTTCATCCCGTGCTATTCTGTATACTGAGAAGATCAGGCGAGGTCATTCATTGACCCCGCCTTTTTTGCAAACCGTCATCCGGTGCGCGCTGTTTTTAAAACAGGCGCGCCGGGGGCGGTTTTTGTTTTCCCCGGTTTATCTCTGAGCGAAAAGGAGGGTCACATATGCGTTATTCCTTTGATACCGAAATCGCCGCCCGGTACGGGGTGGAGGAGGCAATTCTCTTGGATCACATCCGGTTCTGGTGCGAGAAAAATCAGTCGAACCCGGACTGCCGGAAAGAGGGCCGCTGCTGGATGTACGCCAGCGCCCCCCGGCTGGCGGAGCATTTTTCCTTCTGGAGCGTGCCCCAAATCCGCCGTCTGCTGAAAAGTCTTGTCCGCCAGGGTGCTTTGCTGGAGGGGCGGTTCGGCCGTTTCGCCTTTGACCGCACCCTGTGGTATGCAATCAGCGAATCCGCTGCTTCCATGTTTCAAAATCGTCACTTGCAACAAACGAATCCGCAACATTCAAGTGATGAATCCGAAAGAGCGATAAAAGATACCCAAAAAGATATCCAAGAAGATACCCAACACACATACACCGCCTGCGGCGGGCGTGCGCCTTCTCTCTCCTCTGAGAAATTGGGGAACGCCACACCGAAAGCAGAGCCGAAGCCCGAACAGCTTTCAGCCGATACAACGGCTGGCTTTGAGCGGTTCTGGCAGGCCTATCCCCGCAAGGCGGACAAGCGGGCCGCTCTGCTGGCCTGGAAGGCGCTGCGGCCCAGTCAGGAACTGGTAAACACCATGCTGGCCGCTTTGACCGTCCAATGCGAAAGCGCCCCCTGGAAGGAAAGCGGCGGGCGGTATATCCCCCACCCGGCCCGCTGGCTGACCCACCGCCGCTGGGAAGATGCGGCCCCCACTGCCCAGGCGCAGAAGTACCGGATGCCCGCCTGGCTCCAGCAGACCAGCCGCCCCTTTGACCCAGCCGCCGCCGTGGACTTTCTGGCCCCGCGCCGCCCCCGCCGCCTCAAAAGGCCGGAGAACTGACCGGCCCCACAGCAAAAAAGCGAAGCGCAAACACGCTTCGCTTTTGTTTTGGGCAAAACCGGGTTATTTCTTTTCCAGCTCGGCCTTCATTTTAGCAATCTTTTCGTGGATGACCGGCATCAGGGTGCTGGATTCAATGTGCTGCGGGCAGATCCCCTCGCACTTGCGGCAGGCCCGGCAGGCGTCGGCCTGCTTTGCCAGGGAATCGTATTTTTTCACGGTCACCTGGCGGGAGTCGTTCACGGTCTGGTTGTAGATCTCGTAGATGCCGGGGATGTCCAGGCCGAAGGGGCAGGGCATGCAGTAGGCGCAGCCGGTGCAGGGCACCAGCGCCATCTTCTGGTAGACGCTGCGGGTACCAGCCAGCATTTCCAGCTGGGCCGCATCCAGCATGCCGACGGAGGACCGGGAGGCGTATTCCAGGTTCTGCTCCACCATCTCTTCGCTGCCCATGCCGCTGAGCACCACCGACACCTCCGGCCGGTTCCACAAGAAGTCCAGCGCCCACTCCACCGGGGTGCGGCCGGCATCCAGGGTGTTTTTCACCTGCGGGCTCAGGTTTGCCAGCTTGCCGCCCAGCAGCGGCTCCATGATGACCACGCCCAGACCCTTTTTGTGGGCTGCTTCCAGCCCGCGCAGGGTGGCCTGGTTTTCCACGTCGATGTAGTTCATCTGGATCTGGCAGAAATCCCACTCGTCAAAGCCGTTCAGAATTTCCAGAAAGGCGGCCTCGTTGTCGTGGAAGGAAAAGCCCAGATAGCGAATCTTCCCTTCCGCGCGGGCCTTCTGGGTCTTGGTGAGCAGGTCGAATTTCAGCACCTTGTTTTTCCAGCTGTCCAGGCTGAGGGCGTGCATCAGGTAAAAGTCGATGTGGTCGGTCTGCAAACGCTCCAGCTGGTTGTTGAGGAAGAAGTCAAAGTCCTCCTCCTTTTCCACCGAGAACACCGGCATTTTGGTGGCCAGGTTGACCTTTTCCCGGTAGCCGTCCCGCAGGGCCTTGCCCACCAGCGGCTCGCTGGCCTCGTGGTGATAGAAATAGGCGGTGTCGATGTAGTTCACGCCGCTGTCGATGGCGTGGCGGATCATGCCGATGGCCCGGGCCTCGTCGATGCAGTTGTCGGGCTGCCCTTCCAGAACCGGCATGCGCATGCAGCCAAAGCCCAGCGCGGAAACCTCCACACCAGTATTTCCCATTTTGCGGTACTGCATAGTGAAAAACTCCTCTCGTTTTTCCGTGAAGGCGCAGGCCGGTCCACGGATGATGGTTTCATACTGTTTATAGCACGAGGCAAAGCGGCTGTCAAAGCGCACCGGCACAAAAAAGGGTGCCGATGAAACCATCAGCACCCTTTGGCCGGTGTGGCCGTTATAAGCTTGGGGTTCGCGCAGCACGGGCTCGCTCAGGCCGCGCTGACGGTGATGCCGATTTCATCCACCGTGTAGCGCCGCCATTTGCCGGAGGTGCTGCCCTTCGGCTCGCTGCCCAGGCAGAGCTCCAGCTCCATGGACGCCGCGTTTTCCGGGCTGGAATGGGTCACCAGCTGACCGGTTGCGTCCCGGTAATCGATGGTGAAGGTCTGGTACTGGCTCACCTTCCCGGTGAAGGCCAGGCCGAACTCCGGGTTGGGGGCCTGGCTGTCCCGGTAGTAGAGATTCAGATACACTTCGCCCTCGGCCAGACTCACCCCCTCGGGGGGCTGAATCTGCATCGTCACCAGCTCCTGGGTGCGGCCGTCCAGCTCCAGCGTGCCCCGGGAGCGCACCCGGCCCTCCGGGTAGCCCTCGCCGCCCAGCGAGTCGATGGGCATGGGGGTGGGCGTGGGGCTGAGCGCGGCCTGACTGTTCACCCAGGCCTCATACTGGCGCTCAGCCTCATCCGCCCGCGCCTGTGTCTGCTGGTCCAGCTGGTTTTGCTTTGCCAGCTCCTCCTCCACCTTTTGGACCAGCTCCTGCTGTTCATCCTCCGGGCTGATGGGGGTGGGGGTGGGCGCTGCATCGGCCGAACCCAGCCGGAACTGCGCCCAGCCGCCCAGCACGGTGTTCTTTGCCTCCATCTTCCAATCGGACCCGGACATGGTTTCGGCATCCACTGTTGCCTGCTGGCCGGGCTGCCAGCCCTGGCTCACGAAGGCATCCGGCAGACTGGCGGAGACAACGGTCCAGCTGCCCCGGCTCTCGTTGTAGCGCAGCAGGCGCAGCTCCCACTCGCCGGATTCGGCGGTTTCGGGAATGGTCACGGTGAGGGGACCGCCCTGGCTGTACTGGAGATTCTCCACCAGTGCGTCCAGCCGCTGCTGGAATTCCTCGGTCTGCGCCGGTTCCACGTTGTAGATCTCATAATTCGCCTGGGGGGCGGCGCTGCCCGGGTCGGTGGGTTCGGGGGTGGCGGCGGGCAGCGGCTGGGCCGAAGCGGGCAGGCGGATCTGCTGCTCCAGTCGGCTGGCCTTGTCCCGCAGCGCGAGCACCGGCTGGCTCCTGTCGCCCCGTCCTGTGCCGTTCACGGTGATGGTATCGCCCGGCTGCCAGGTCTGACCGGCAAGCAGGCCCTGCTCATCAATGGCCAGGGTGGAGCTGCCGCCATTGCGGTTCAGCGTCATGCTGATGCCGTAGTCATCCCAGTCCGTGGTGTTGAGCATCCCGATGCCGGGCTCGGTCCAGTAGACGCGCAGCTCCTCATTCTCGGGGGAAAGCCCCTCCGGGATGGTGAAGGTGAGGCTGCCGTCCTGCCAGGTGCAACTGGCCCACAGCTGCTCCAGCGCCTGCCGGCGGGCGGTTTCCTCCCGCTGGAAGTCCGGGAGCATGCGCAGACGCTCCTCCTCGCTTCTGGTCTGCCCGGTGATGTGGGCGTATGCGCCCTCGTAGATGTTCGTGGCCATTGCGAAGGGGTCATACACCGCGATGGAGGCATTCTCGGCCAGCACATCGCCGCCCGGCACATCGGCCAGCCAGGCCATGAGGGCGACGGGGCCGTCAGCCAGGCAGCTGGTGGGCACAAGATAGCTCTGGCCCGGCTGCCAGTCCTGACTGGTGAAGGCCTCCGGCAGGTCCCGGGTGATGGCTTCACCGTCCATCCGGTAGAGACCCAGCCGCCAGTCCGCGCCGGTCCATTCCCCGGCCGCGGGGAGGGTAAACTGGATACCGCCCTCCACCGGGCGCAGGCTGCACGCCAGCTGCTCCAGCATCGTATCCTGCATGGAGGGGTCTTCCCCGTCCGCCAGCGGGCCGGGCGCGGAGACCTTCAGCGCCAGATCCGAGAGCATGCCGTCCTGCCAGTCGTACCGGCTGTAGCTGGCATCCGGCTGGTAGAGGTACACATTCAGCAGCTGCACGGTGTCGTCGGCGGTGGGGCGGTCGTAATCGCTCACGCTGCCGTCCGGATTCAGCGCCATCACCTGAATGGGGTACCGGTAGGACAGCCGCCCCTCGTAGTACAGGGTGTTTTCGGCGGTGTTTTCCCGGCTGCTGTTCCAGTAATAGAGCTTGAACCAGCCCTGGCCATCCTGCAAGGTCTCGCCCTCGGGGGCCGCGCTGGCCTGCACCAGGATGATCTCCTGGGTGCCGCTCTCCTGCTGCCAGCTCACCCGGCGGCGCACGGTTTCCCCCTCGCCGATCAGCTCATCCGCACTGGCGATGGTTTTTCCCACCGCCCCGGTGAAGGTGCAGGCGGTGAGCAGCACCGTGCCCGCCAGGGTCAGGGCGATGGCCGCCCGCCGGGGCTTTTTCGCGGTGACAATGGCCTTTAAGCGCTGCTGCATGGAATGGGCGGTGCCGCTCATGGAGGTGGCGGCCAGCAGCGCGGTGCCCGGTGCGCGCCGGGGAATCAGCTGCACCAGGCAGCGGCCGTAGTCCCGCCGCCGGGCTTCTTCCATGGACAGGGTGACCGCCTCGTCACAGGCCAGCTCACAGTCCCGCTTGGAGACCGCCGCCGCCCACCAGACCAGCGGGTCGAACCAGTACGCCGCCAGCACAAGGCAGCGCAGCGCGCCCCAGATATGGTCCCTGTGGCGGTAATGGGTGGTTTCGTGGGCCAGCACAAACTCCAGCCGGTCGGGGCTTTGCAGCGCCGCCGGATTCAGATAGATGGCCGGATGAAGCAGCCCGTGCAGGCAG